>NZ_PZJR01000010.1:0-140179 GCF_003206035.1 Salinicola sp. CPA57 | reverse complement strand
ATCTTGAATTCTTCGGTGTATCGTTGACGGCTCATGGAACCTCCTGCTGCCTTCAGTATAAGGCCTGGAGGTGTCTACGAAACTAGGGGCGATTCAACGATATATGAGATCGGTTACGCTCGAGCGCTGAATAAGCCCGTTGTTTTCTATGTAGAGAATGAGTCCGCCCAAGACAGGAAAATGATGGAAGGCTCCGACTGCCTTATCACCGATGACTACGTGAGCGCGATCTATCAGATGACTTGGGCGGCGGTGGAACTATGAAGACAGGGCTATTGCTATCCGGCGGTATGGACTCCCTCACGCTTGCTTGGTGGAAGCGCCCAGATATTGCGTTCACCCTGAACTATGGCCAGCTGGCCGCACAGGCCGAGATCGAGGCTTCAAGGACCATTTGCCAACAGCTGAATATTTCCCACTATGTAATCGAGGTCGACTGTCGACCGTTGGGCTCTGGGGACATGGCAGGCACTCAATCCGATAACCTTGCTCCCGCTTCGGACTGGTGGCCATATCGGAACCAAATGCTGGTCACGCTAGCGGCCATGAAAGCGATTTCGTTTGGTGTGACACACCTGTGGCTCGGCACAGTGAAGTCGGATGGCTTCCACAAAGATGGTTCGCCCGAGTTCATGGCTGCGATCAGCCATCTGCTCTCTCTTCAGGAGGGCGGAATGGTGGTAGAAGCTCCTGCGATCAAGCTTTCCACCGCTGAGCTAGTACGCCAGTCGGGTATCCCGGCCGGCCTACTAGCATGGGCCCACAGCTGCCACAAATCGCACGTGGCATGCGGCAACTGCCGAGGCTGCAACAAATACATGGAGGTCTTCCATGAGGTTGGGTATGACCTGGATCGATCTGGCTGATCCCCTCCCTAGAGCGACGCCTGAACCCTATACCCCACTCATGTGGGAGGTGGGCGAGATCCGCGCGCTCCCGTTCATGTCGGAAGCGCCTGATCGTTCATTCAGCGAAGTTTTAGACGCACGTGTCTCGCATCGCGAGTTCAGCTTCGTCAATGACCATCAGCTAGGTTCGTTCCTCTGGATGGCATGCAGGACACGAGGTACGGGCGTTTCGAATTTAGGATTCGACCTTGAGCACCGTGCTACGCCATCTGCAGGCGCGATTCACCCGATTCATGTTGTCGTAAAACGACCTAGTGATGATCGGTGGTGGCTGTACGAGCCGAGGGCCCACCAGTTACTTGAGCTCAAGCACGCCCCCGCGAAGCTTGCAGGGTTGTACGACCTCAGCATGCAAGTTCTGGAAGGTGCTCAAGCGACCCGATTCCTATTTCTAGCTGAGCCCGGAAAGACACTCAGCAAATATCAGGATGGCTGTAGCCTCGTTTGGCGCGATGCGGGAACTCTACTCGGTGTAATGGCACTTACGGCGGCAGCTCAAGGGCTCAACTTCTGTCCTCTTGGGATCACAGGGGAGCCATGGGCTTGCACCTTAGCCGATCAAGGCAAGCTGGCTGGAGTTGGCCTTGCGCTTCTTGGCTCGGCTGCGAGCGGGTGAATCAGGGTTATATTGGCCCATTCCCATGATGCTGTGCACCGTGGCGGAAGAGGACATCATCTCTAGCCACATTAGCGCATCCAGCTCGGACGCTCTGACCCCGAGCCCCTTGCTGAAGCGGATGAATTGCTCCTCAAGCTCCAGGTAGTTGCGCTCGACAGTCAGGTTGTCCTCGAAGAACTTACCCATAAACCCGGCCCGCAGAATATGGATGTCCAAGATGGCCACGTCGTCAGCGTCCAACCAGTTGCGGGCTACCCAAGAGGCGGTCTTGTAACCGATACCAGGAACATCCAAAAGCCAGTCACGCAGCTTCTTACCGGTGGTCATAGGGGGTCGTTCAGCTGACAGCTTCCGTAGAGCCGCGCTGAGATAGCGAGCCTTCTGCTTGGCGAAGCGATACCGCACTTGACGCGTATCTATGGTCAGGGGCTCTTTGAGCCATTCAAGCAGTGTTGCCTCTGACGGAGGATGCTCGCCAAACGCCCCACGTTCTCTCAAATGATGAAAAGCAGCGATGCCTACGTTTGAAGGGATGCCGTGCCCGCCCAACAGACAGGCTCCGACTTCCTCTTTCAGAGTTTCCCCGAGCTTGTAGTTGATCCGATTACCGGTGAGCCGTCGGGCATACACTTGGTAAGCCCAGTAGGCCGGCGTTGAGAATGCCTCCATGGCTCCCCATGGTACACCGGGGATAACCTCGGCCTCCGCTTTGGGTAACTCGACATTGAAGACTACCTGTTCCATGAAAATAGCGCCCAGCTGCATTAGGCGGCCTCCTCATCATTACCATAGTGTTTCTGCATCCACTGCAGTAATTCGTGTCGCTCAATAGGATCCAAGCTCTCAATACGTCTGCGGAGTCTAGTTTGGCGGCGCTGAATAGTTTGACGGTCCCGGAAGGTCTCGCCCAGAAATCGGCTGTCGTGCAAACGACTAGGGGAATTGAAGTTCATCCACACCGTCTCCTCGCGTATCTCTACATGGGTCTTAGCCGAAAAGCTCACCTTTCGCCATCCGACTAGCTCTTGGTTATAGAGATCGCAGTCATAACCCGACAACATCACTTTGCAAGGTAAGGCGATTAAGCAACGCAGTAGACGGACGTGGTCATCTTCGGAATAGTCGCACCGGTAAACCTTCTCTTGACGACGTGTTTCAGGAAGGTAGGGCGGGTCCACGTAGACCAACTCCTCACCTCCAAATGCGTAGCTTTCGAGGAAGGAAACAGCATCGATCTGGTGGAGCTCACAGATTCCAGGCAGCTCCGATTCCCAACGCTCGATGACCTTGATATCTATGTCCAGACCGATGTTCCGCCGCGCAGCTTTCTTATTGCGCATGACGGCGCCGCCGCCAAGGTGGGATTCAATGTATACCTGATGCGGAGGCATCATGTTGATCAAGCGCTGGTAGCACTTGCCCTTGCCGCCTGGATATCTCATGCACTAATCATCGTCAGATTTGACGATGATGTCAAACTACAGCGTTAAACGGCACCATGAGCAAAATGCATCATTCCGCATCATTTTTTCCGGCTTCCAATCGCCCCGACGGCCCAGCACTGGCGCGGCCCAGAGCCCTCTGCAACACTGCAACAAAACCGACCCATTTAGCGCGCAGGCGGGGCGGGGAGTCGACAGCGCGCCAGCGGGTCGCAAGCGGATCGGGCGGCGAAATCTGGCCACGGGAACGCGACTCAGACTCAGCCGCTTCCTCGCTGCCAGGAGAGGGCTTGAGCAGCCACATCGAGCCTTACGCTGCCAGACCACTACAGCGCCTCAGAAACCTCCTCGAGAAGATCTGTGCCATAGGAGTTATCGACGGTGCAGAGCCATTGTCCGTCCGAGCGGAAGAAACACTCAATTCAATGTCCGGAATTAGTTGACCATTACAAGGCTATGGGTCGCGGGCGTGCCGGGACCAGCCAGAGGTCGAGCCCCATCGCGTCCCCATTACTATCTATGGGGACAACTCGATGAGGTTTCCCCATTCGCGTGCGCACCCGCGCGAGTGGGGACAGTTGGCGCCTGGCCTCCCCAATGGGGACAGATGGCCTCCTGGCAGAGAGCATTTTGCCCTTTTGACCGGGATCATTTGGAGTGATGATTTTCGGACCAGTACGCGCGCATGGAACTGTTGCCGCCGTGCCGCCATGTCGTGCCGTACCACCAATACGGTGTCCGCCAAGCCAAGAATGTGGAGGCAACTATGAAGTCTGAGGGTTTCGACCCGGTGCTAAATCTTAAAGAGTCGGCCGAGTATCTGGGCGTAAGCCGGACGACGCTTTGGCGGATGCATGCCAAGGACAGCCTGATAGCTACACCCGCCCGCTTCAGTAGGGGCAAGACTGGCTACCTAAAGTCGTACCCCGAGACCTGGAAGCGCGATCGTATGCACGAGGCGATGCAGCGCCAGGGATAGACGCTACCCGAACAGCCACTGCCTTGGCCGGCGGTTTCCATTTGCTGGTTTCCAGCCAGGTTTCCACAGTTTGTCGATGGTATGGCCTTAAAAACAGCACCACAGCGGCCAAGGCTATGTGATAGGGTTCAGCCACAGCGCGTGGCGCAGGCTTGTAGATCACTGTATATTGAAACAGCGATCCTCAACCCCTATAACAAGCATCCCACGAGTTCACCACAGAGGGAGGTGCTAAATGGCTATCTCCGCAATGCAGGCTGCCAAGATCGCTTGCGAAGCGTCTGGCTGGAAGTTGAGTAACCTACAGCTCCATAAAATCCTGTACCTAGCTCACATGGTTTACTCAGGTGACCATGATGGTAGCCCGTTGATCGAAGATGAGCGATTTCAAGCATGGGCCTACGGCCCGGTGCTGCCATCGGTGTACCGCTACGCCTCAAGTTACGGTAGCTCGAGCATCCAAAATATCTTCAATCACGTGCCACCAGTCGCTCCGTGGAGCGATGAGTACAAGACCATTGTCGACGCTGTAGCCAGCCTTGGAGAGATGGCGCCCTTCCAACTGGTGGAGATTACGCACGAGCCCGGTTCAGCTTGGTCGCGTTCGTACTCACCTGATGTTCGTAACGTAACCATCAATCAGGACGATATTCTTCGTGAGTACCAATCCCGATTCGCAAAAGCAGAGCACTGATCAGAGTAACCGCTTTGACGACATGAAGCGGAAACTCCCTCCTGGAGAAGCGCGAAGCGCGGCGGAAGCCGAGCTGGAGAATTCGTTAGCGGGAGAAAGGGATGGGCGTCGAGAGGATCGGTTTTTGTTTGCTGTCGCGCTAATCGTGATCTTTGATATCTGGGCGATGCATGACGTTGACACTTGGACGGTGCCAGTTGTCGTAGGGGTGATCGAGCTGTTCTTCCTTCTCATCTTCGCAAGGCGAATGGGGGTCGAGGAAATACATTTCTGGCTCAATCAGCTTTTGCCTCACTTCAAAGTGGGAATAAAAAAACCAGAAGAAAGTGCAACTACCGATACGCATGCAGACGCGAGCCCACGTCAGGGGCAACCACCGCAGAACAAAGATCCACGGGCAGAACCACGCGACTGACACTCCTTCAGTATCTCCTCTAGCCATATCCCCAACACTAGCCATGTTTCTGCACCGGTTCGCGGACTTGGTACGTACCCGGTACGAGCTAAAGGTACGAATTCCGCCAGCTTGGCCATCCGCGCCGGTAGCAAACCTACTCTCGCCGGTAACGTTGGGTTACGCTCGAGTTGCAGCCGTCAGAGAACGGCATTCACGAGACGAGGGAACAAATATGGTCGGTATGCTCCAAATCATCACAATGCTGTTGTGCTTCTACCTGGTGGTGAAAGGGGTAGAGATTCTTCAAATAGCAATCTGCTCTCCGAAAGAGACCAAGGGTCTGGGGCTTGCCATAGGGTGGGTTTCCCTAGTCGCGTGCATCGTCGTGGCTGTGTGGATTTTCAACACCCAGATGGATCAGGCAATGGCGGTCGGATCATGATCAAGAATCTGATATTCGCTGTTTCCGCAGCAGCGCTGTTGGCAGGCTGCAGCACCCCCTCCCAAACTCAGAGCACAATGTCTCCTGCAGCGGAGCGAGAGGCAGGGATTAATGCCGGTGTGGACATGGCGATAGCCAACATCCGGAAAAACGGGCTCACTCCGATGACTGCAGACCAGTGCATTGAGCAATACCCGGCTGATGCCATGCAGACCATGAATGGAGTGACGTTCGCTCCACGAGATCTTTGCCTTCGTGTGGCTCAGAAATACTACTCATCTGCCGCTACCGAGAAACCTGCGAGCATGCGTGAGCAATTCGAGCTCACCATGGCTCAAGAATCTGAAGCCAAGGCTGCAGTCTCCCAGCGCCTGAAAGATCCAGAATCCGCCCAATTCGAAGGGCTGTATGGTAGCCGCCTGAAAAGCGACCACTCCAAGTGGTCAATCTGTGGGATGGTGAACGCCAAAAATAGCTTCGGTGGGTACACTGGGGCAAAGCCGTTCATGTACCTGCCGGGGAACGGCGTGGTATTCCCGGGTGAGCCGGGAAGCATTGATAGCGATATGGTCAGGCTTGGCTGTGGAGGCGACTGATCAGATCAAGACACTGCCTCTGTTCCGTCCTGTTCCGTCACTCATCACCCTGACGGAACACCTCTAGCCCTTATGGTTACTGGGTGTTCCGTCTGTTCCGTCGATAAATAGAGAGCTCCGCTAAAAGCGCCTGATCGGTGCTAACGGATGGTTCGATCGATGAAGGTATCCACGCAGGTATCCACCAAAAGGCCGTGATTCCGGCTTCATAGGTAATGCTGAAAACCGCCACCGGCTCGGCAGTCTCGAGCGGTAGCTGGGAACGGAATCTGTGCGCCACAACGTCGGGCAGCCAAGCACGGCCGAAAACGGACCAAAAGAGCTTTGGAATTGCCGGGAGTGATTACCAGAGTGGTTACAGGCGCGAGAATCAGTCTGTGGAGGATATCGACAATATCGCTAAGCGACTGATTTTAAATGGCGCGCCCAGCAGGATTCGAACCTGCGACCCCTGCCTTCGGAGGGCAGTACTCTATCCAGCTGAGCTATGGGCGCGCGATGACGTGACGTCGTGCCGAATGGCGTGGATAGCCGAGTGGCCCGCCAACAGCGCGGCCATCCTACCCGCTCGGCCATTGGCTGTCCAGCCACGACTCGGCGTCGCGACGGCTTTCGCGATGCCGAGTCGTGATTATACTGAAACGGACGCATCGCCGATCAACGACCGGCGACGAGGGCGACATGCGCTCGATACTTTCCTTAGCGACTCCGGCGCGTCTGCCGGCCCGGTGTTTGACGACTTGGCTGGCAATCGTCGACCGGATCGCCGAAAAAACCCGATGACGACATGATCGAAACCCCGCTTCAAACGATCGAATGGCAGAACCGCCTGCTGGCCACACACGGCCGCCTGCGCCAGCGTGCGCCGCTGGTGCACTGTCTGACCAACCAGGTCACCGTCAATTTCGTCGCCAATGTGCTCCTGGCCGCCGGGGCGTCTCCGGCGATGACCGATCATCCCGACGAAGTCGAAGACCTGGCAGCGGCCGCGGATGCCTTGCTGATCAATCTGGGTACCCCTAGTGCCGATAGCGTGGCCGCGATGCAACGGGCCAGCCAATCCGCCAGCCGGTCGGGGACGCCCTGGGTGCTCGACCCCGTCGGCGCGGCGGCGCTGCCATTGCGGCGAGAGCTGAGTCTGACCCTGATGGCCCATCGGCCGGCGGTGATTCGCGGCAACGCGTCTGAGGTCATGGCCCTGGCGGAGAACGGCACCCGCGGGCGCGGCGTCGATACCCAGCACGACTCGGGGGATGCGCTGGCGGCCGCCCATCAGCTACTGGCGCAGAGCGACGGCGTGGCGATCTCGGGCCGGACAGACCGCCTGCTGGGCCGTTCGACTGCCACGGCCGATGCCGTGACGGTGGGCGTCCATGGCGGAAGCGCCTGGCAACCCCGGGTGACCGGAACCGGCTGCACGCTGGGGGCGCTGATCGCCGCCTATCTCGCCGTCGCCGACACGCCGCTGGATGCGATGATCTGTGCCCATGCACACGCGGCCGCCGCGGCCGAAAGAGCCGAACTGGCGGCACGTGGCCCCGGCAGCTTCGCGGTAACCTGGCTGGATGCACTGGATAACGTCGACCTGACCGATTTTCTCGCGGATCGCCTGACGCTGGATTGAGATCGTCCTAGCGCCCGCAGCAGAGCTTGCCGTTGGCGGGCACGGTCCGAGCCGGGTTTTCCGGGTCCAGTGGCTTGTCGAGGCAATGCTGCATTTCCCGTGAGGGTGCCGCGCAGCCGGCATCGCCGACGATACGCGCCGGGACGCCAACCGCCGTAGTGTGAGGCGGCACCGTCTTCAGCACCACGGACCCGGCGCCGATACGGGCCCCTTCGCCGATCTCGATACTGCCGAGCACCTTGGCGCCGGCACCGATCAGCACGCCACGGCGCACCTTGGGGTGGCGATCCCCCGCTTCCTTGCCGGTGCCGCCCAGGGTCACGCCCTGCAGCAGCGAGACGTCGTCCTCGATGACCGTGGTCTCGCCGATCACCACGCCGGTGGCGTGGTCGATGAACACACCGTTGCCGACCCGTGCCGCTGGGTGGATATCGGTCTGGAACACTTCCGAGCTGCGACTCTGCAGATAGCGCGCCATCTGCCGGCGGCCGCTCTGCCACAGCACGTGGGCGAAGCGATGCACGGTCAAGGCGTGGAACCCCTTGAGATAGAGCAGCACTTCGGTGACCTGGCGAATCGCCGGATCGCGTTCGATCACTGCGTTCAGATCCTGGCCGATGCCTTCGCCGACCAAGGGATCGCCGGCCAGCAGCTCGTCGAACAGCTTGATCAACTGATTGGCCGCCAGATCGGGGTGCGCCAGGCGTTGGCCCAGGCGATAGGCCAACCCCGCGCCCAGCGTCGAGCGATTGAGCACCGCGCCCAGCATCAAGGGGGTCAGCAGCGGCTCCTGCCGCGAGACCGTCATCGCCTCGTCGCGGGCCTGCTGCCATAGCTCGATCGTGTTCATCGTCTCTCCTTGAGGTGCCTACCCGCGACTGTCGCCACCGGCGCCAGGTGGAATCTCTAGCCTAGCAGCGAACGCAGCCCGGCGATGGCGCTCTGGCCGCGTTCCTGCTTCTTCTCCGGGTTTTCCTTGTCGGCGCGGCCTTCCCACTCCAGATCGTCCGCCGGCAGTTCGTCGAGGAAGCGACTCGGGGTGCAGTCGAGCAGCTCGCCGTAGGCCTTGCGCTGGCGAGCGAGGGTCAGGGTCAGCGTGCGCCGGGCGCGGGTGATGCCGACATAGGCCAGGCGGCGCTCCTCTTCCACGGTACCGGATTCGATGGAGTTGCGGTGCGGCAGCAGCTCTTCTTCCAATCCCATGAGATAGACGTGGGGAAACTCGAGCCCCTTGGAGGCGTGCATGGTCAACAGCTGGACGCGGTCGGAGTCGTCCTCTTCGGCCTGCTGCTCGAGGATATCGCGCAGCACCAGCCGCGAGATCGCCGACTGCACGTCGTCGGTCTCCTCCGAAGCTTCACCGTCTTCGTCGTCGCGGTGCATGGACTTCTCGAGCTGGTCGATCAGCGTCCAGACGTTGGCCATGCGGCGCTCGGCAATGGTCGGTGCGCTGGCGTTCTGATAGAGCCAGGCTTCGTAGTCCATGTCGCGGATCATCTCGCGAATGGCGGCGATGGCGTCGCCCTGGTCCATGCGCTTGCGCACGCCATCGATGAAGTGGGCGAAGCGGCCGAGACGCTCGACGGCGCGCGTGGGTAGCACTTGCTCGAGCCCCATCTCATGGCAGGCGGAGAACATCGAGCCGCTGCGCTCACTCGCATAGTTGGCGAGCTTTTCCAGCGTGCCGGGGCCGATCTCGCGGCGCGGCACGTTGACGATGCGCAGGAAGGCGTTGTCGTCGTCCGGATTGATCAACAGCCGCAGATAGGCCATCGAATCCTTGATCTCGTTGCGCGAGAAAAACGAAGTGCCACCGGAAAGCTTGTAGGGGATCTGGTGATGCTGCAGCTTGAGCTCGAGCAATCGCGCCTGGAAGTTGCCGCGATAGAGCACGGCGAAGTCACGCCATTCGGCGCGCTCCTTGATCCGGCGCGTCAGGATCTCGCCGGCGACGCGTTCGGCCTCGGCCTCCTCGTGGCGGTTGACCACCACCCGGATCGGATCGCCCTGGCCCATGTCCGACCACAGCGTCTTCTCGTAGACGTGAGGGTTATTCGCGATGAGCGTATTGGCGGCGCGCAGGATCGTCGCCGTGGAACGGTAGTTCTGCTCCAGCTTGATCACGTTGAGCCGCGGGAAATCCTCGCCCAGCGTCACCAGGTTCTCAGGCCGGGCGCCACGCCAGGCGTAGATCGACTGATCGTCGTCGCCCACCACGGTGAACGTCGCACGTTCGTCCATCAGCATCTTGACCAGCTGATACTGGCTGACGTTGGTGTCCTGGTACTCGTCGACCAGCATGTACTGGATGCGCTTGCGCCAGCGGGCCAGCGCCTCGGGATCGGTCTTCAGCAGCACCACCGGCAGCATGATCAGATCATCGAAGTCGACCGCGTTGTAGGCCTTGAGATGGCGATTGTAGGCTTCGTAGATCCGCGCGGCGTACTGCTCATCCTCGTCGGCGGCGTGCGAGATCGCAGGTCCTGGCAATATCAGATCGTTCTTCCACTGGGATATCTGGCTCTGCACGCCGTTGATCTGTTCGGCGTCGGTATCCGCTTCCTTCTGCATCAGATCGCGCAGCAATGCCTTGGCGTCTTCGGGGTCGAACAGCGAAAAGCCGGGACGAAAACCGAGCGCCTTGAGCTCGCGGCGGATGATGTTGAGCCCCAGGTTATGGAAGGTGGAAACGGTCAGTCCGTGGCCCTCGCGGCCCTTGAGCATCTGCCCGACGCGCTCCTTCATCTCGCGGGCCGCCTTGTTGGTGAAGGTGACCGCGGCGATCTTGCGCGCGCTCATCCCGCACTCCTGGACCAGATAGGCGATCTTGGTGGTGATCACGCTGGTCTTGCCGGAACCGGCCCCCGCCAGCACCAGGCAGGGGCCATCGATGAAGCGCACCGCCTCCTGCTGACGCGGATTGAGCTTGGCAAGGCGTTGGCGAATATCGGACATGAGGGCAAAATCGCAGAAGTGAGAACGGTAGCAATCCAGAGAACGGCTGAATCAGCACGACGAAATCAGAACAACAGAAGAGAGAATGATACACCCCATGCGCATCGCAAGAGACGATTTACGCGGTCCCGAGATTGCCGCCATGCTGGAAGCCCATCTCAAGGACTTCGAGCCCCACTCCCCGCCCGAAAGCCGCCATGCGCTGGATCTCGACGGGCTGCGGCGCCCGGAGGTTCACTTCTATACCGCCTGGGAAAATAACGAGCTCCTCGGCTGCGGCGCGTTCAAGCGGCTCGACGATACGCACGCCGAGATCAAATCGATGCGTACCGATCCGGCTCATCTGCGCAAAGGCGTGGCGAGGGCGATCCTCGCGCACCTGATCGAGGAAGCGCGCGCCGCCGGCCTGCAGCGGCTAAGCCTGGAAACGGGTCCGATGGCGCACTTCGCCCCGGCAAGACGGTTGTATGAAGCGTTCGGCTTCGACTACTGCGAGCCGTTTGGCAGTTACCGCGAAGATCCGTACAGCGTGTTCATGACGCGAGCGCTCTAGTCTTTGCCTGTCCGCGGGTTTCCCAACGGTTTAAACGTCCACCGCGCCAGCGAAATCCATCTGCCGCCACGCCTCGAAGACGATGATGGCGCAGGCGTTGGAAAGATTGAGGCTGCGGCTGTCCGCGAGCATCGGAATGCGTAGACGCTGCGCCGGGGGTAGCGCTTCGAGCATCGATTGGGGCAGACCGCGGGTTTCCGGGCCGAAGACCAGGGCGTCGCCTTCGCGGAAGTGGATATGGTGGTAACCGTGGCGGCCGCGGGTGGAAACGGCGAATACGCGCTCGGGGCCGATGGTTTCGAGAAACGCGGCCCAGTTGGCATGGACCTGGACCCGGGCCCATTCGTGGTAGTCGAGCCCGGCGCGACGCAGCCGCTTGTCGTCGAGTTCGAAGGCCATCGGTTCGATGATGTGAAGGCGAAAACCCGTATTGGCGCACAACCGGATGATATTACCGGTATTGGGCGGAATTTCGGGCTCAAACAGCACGATATCAAGCATGGCGGCCGGCTCGTATGCGGGTAACTCCTGCATCATACGCAATCGGCGCAGCTTTCTACAGCGCCCCAAAAGCGGCGCCGCTTTCCAGCGCGCCTCGAACCCGGCGCGGTCGTGGTTCAGTACCGTCTAGAAACCGACGCTGACGCCGAGCACCGGTCCGCTATCCAGCGTGTGGCCGTTGTCGTTGTCGAAATCGGTACGCATGTAGCGATAGCCACCATAGACGTAGGTCTGCGAGATGATGTTGACCCGCGCCTGGGCGCCGTACTCGTAGCTCTTTTCCACATCACCGCTGGTCAGGCCTTCCGGCGTGTAGAAGCCGTAGCCGCCGATCGAGGTCAGCGGAATCGGCGTATCGACGAACGCGGAGCCGCCGAGGCCCAGACCACCGCCATTGCCGTAATAGGTGTCCTGATACTGGTAACGACCGCCAACCGACAGGTCGATGCCCGGCAGCCAAGGCGTGAACATCAGTGAACCGGAATAGGCCTTGGCGTTGTGACCGCTGTCATCGGTGTTCAGATAGCCGACGCCGGCCCGCAAGGTGGGGAAGATGGTCTGGCTGGCTTCGACACCGAAGGATTCATCGCCGCCGTTGGCGGATACGCTCAGCGCCATCGCCTGCTGACTGGCGAATACGAAGGTCGCTGTGGCCAGGGCAAAGCCCCAGGGTTTGATCCTGCTGCGGTTGATCATGATGCGTCTCCCGAAATTGGCGCCAAATCGCGTTGGACTAACGGCGTAAGCGTGGCATAATTTCCGAGATTATGAAACGGTGTTTTTAAACCTTTTGTAACCTGCCCGTCGACCAGCGCTGCTGCGGCAAATGGTAGCGGGCGTGACAGGGTCATCACCCGCGGCATCGAAGGTCAGTGGGCGTTGCGGACACCGTAGCGATCACGATAGGCGCGGATGGCGTCAGCCTGTTGGGCGAGGGAAGCGCCGTCCTCGCCACTGCGTGGCTGGCGGGTTTCCAGGTAGGCGAGGAGCTGATCGAGGTTGACGATGCTGACAACCGGCATATGATACGTCGCCTCGACTTCCTGAATCGCGCTGTGGGGCTTCAGACCGTCGGCGTCCTGGCCACGTTCCTGCCGATCGAGAGCGATCACGACGCCCGCGGCTCGAGCACCCGCATCGTGGATGATCTGCATGACCTCGCGGATCGCCGTCCCGGCCGTAATGACGTCATCGATGATGAGGATGTTGCCGCGCAGCTCGGCACCCACGATATTGCCGCCCTCACCGTGGGTCTTGGCTTCCTTGCGGTTGAAGGCAAAGGGCATATCGCGCTGGTGATGGTCGGCAAGCGCAACCGCTGCACTCGCCGCCAGCGGTATACCCTTGTAAGCTGGGCCAAATAGTACATCGGCCTCAATGCCGCTGTCGGCAATGGCGCTGGCATAGAAACGCCCCAGACGGGCCAGGGCGTGACCTGAACGGAACAGGCCGGCATTGAAGAAATAGGGACTGACGCGGCCGGACTTGAGCGTGAATTCACCGAAGCGCAGGACGCCTTCGGCAATCGCAAATTCGATGAACTCTTGCTGATACGGCTGAATCTCGACGCTCACCCCGGGTCTCCCTAAGTCTGATGCAGGTCCTGATGCAGGCCGCAATGTACGGCCTCGTGACGCTTAACCGACCGCTGCCGTTTTGGCCAAACACAGCGGCCATTTACCTAAATCTTTCAAGCTCGGGTATCATACACGCGCGACAAAGAAGGAACACTGTATGAAAATCGCCAGCATCAATGTGAACGGGATCCGAGAGGCCGTCGAGCGGGGCTTCCTCGACTGGCTGGCCGACCAGGATGCTGACGTCGTCTGCGTGCAGAACCTGAAGGCCAAGAGCTTCGAGCTCGATGACAGCATTCTCTACCCGGAAGGCTATGAAGGTTATTTCCTGGATGCCGAGCAGGACGGATTCTCCGGCGTCGGGCTCTACTGCCGCAAGATTCCCAAGGCCATCATGTATGGTCTGGGCTTCGAGCAGTGCGACAACGAAGGTCGTTTCCTGCAGGCGGACTACGACCGCTTCAGCATCGCAACCTTCCTGATGCCGGAAGGTGACGACCCGGCGATCAAGCAGACGTTCATGACCCAGTATCTGGAGTACTTGAACAAGATGGCTCGCAAACGTCGCGAGTACATCATCTGCGGCACCTGGCACATCGCGCACAAGACCCTCGATCTCGCCAACTGGACCGACAACCAGACGACGCCGGGCTTCAAACCCGAAGAACGCGCGTGGATGGATCAGGTATTCGGCCCGACCGGCTTCATCGACACCTTCCGCGAGGTCAACCGGGATGCCAACCAGTACACCTGGTGGCCCAGGCTCGACCAGGAAGTGTCGCGCTCCCGCCAGGAAGGTTGGCGCCTCGATTATCAGATCGTCGGTCCCAACTTCCGTCGCAACGTGAAAGACGCCTGGATCGATACCGACGCGACGTTCAGCGAGTTCGCTCCGCTGATCGTCGAGTACGATCTCGAGCTGTAATCGCGACACCACGCACACCAGCGGTCCGCGATTCGTCTACGGAACACCCCGCCAACCGGATAACGGCTGGCGGGGTGTTCTGGTTTCTGCGAGACGTTCTGGTTTCTGCGAGACGTTCTGGTTGCTGAGGCCCGTATGGTTATCGAAGCCCGTGGGGTTGCTGAAATCCGTGTGATTTCTGAAGCAAGGCTGCAAGAGAGTTCCAGTCGACATTGCCCCCGGCAGCGGCGCCCAAGCGCCGTCGCTACAGATCGCCGAAGTGATGCTGCAGTAGCGTCAGTGCCACGACGGGGGCGGTTTCAGTGCGCAGAATGCGCGGACCCAGGGTGAGCGGCTGAAAACCGGCACGCCGGGCGTTGTCGACCTCGGTGGCGCTGAGCCCGCCTTCCGGCCCGATCAGCAGTGCCGCGGATTCGACCGAATCCGCCTGCTGCCAGCTGTCGTCGGTGGCGGGATGCAGCACCAGGCGCAGCGCCTCGTCCCGTTCGCCGAGCCATTCGGACAGGGATCGCGGCGGATGGATCGTCGGTACGCGGGCGCGTCCGCACTGTTCGCAGGCGCTGACGGCCACCCCCTGCCAATGGGCCAATTTCCTGGCCTCGCGATCGCCCTTCAGGCGCACGTCACCTTGCTCGACATAGAGCGGCGTGATGGTCGCCACGCCGAGCTCCACCGACTTCTGGATCGCGTAGTCCATGCGATCGCCCTTGGAGATCGCCTGTCCCAGGTGAACGGCCAGCGGAGATTCGCCGCCGCCCGCCGTCATCGTATCGATCTGGGCGACGACGCGCTTGCGGCCCACCTCGATCAGCCGGGCCTGCGCCTCGTGGCCCTCGCCATCGAACAGGGTCAGCCGTGCGCCTTCACGAAGTCTCAGGACCAGCGCGACGTGGCGCGCCGCCCCCTCGGGCAGAACGACGTCGCCGCCAACGACAAGGCTGACGGCGACGTGAATGCGCGGATTGGCCATGGCTGGCTTACTGCGTGGTTTCGCTGGCCTGGGCGGTGCGCTGCTTCTTCTGGGCGTACATCGCCTCGAAGTTCACCGGCGCCAGCATCAGCGGGGGGAAGCTGCCGCGGCTGACCAGGTTGTCGATGCACTCGCGAGCGTAGGGGAACAGCACGTTGGGGCAGAAGGCGCCCAGCGTGTGGTCCAGCTGATCACCGGCAAGGCCGGAGATACGGAACAGCCCGGCCTGCTCGACTTCGACCAGGAACGCCGTGGCGCCGTCTTCGTTGTTCGAGACCTGCGCGGTCACCTTGACCACGACCTCGTACAGATCTTCGCTGATCGACTGGCTGGTGGTGTCGAGGTCCAGGCCGACCTTGGGCTTGAACGGTTGCTGAAACACGCTGGGCGCATTGGGCGATTCGAACGAGATGTCCTTTACGTAGATGCGCTGCAGGGAGAACTGCAGCTGCGGCTTATCCTGGGAGCCGCCCTGAGAACCCTGCTGATTGTTGTCTTCCGCCATGGTGCGTTTCCTTTATGTTCCTGAATGACTGCCGGAATGATTGATCGGCGTGACTGGCCGACGCGATGCCCGAGCCGCGATCAGCGACGCACGACCGGTAGGCCGTCGGCCTGCCACTGTGCCATGCCGCCCTTGAGCTTGTAGACGCGCAAAAAGCCGGCCTGGGTGAGTTCGGTAACCGCGGCTGCCGATGTCTGGCCCTGCTTGCAGACCACGATGACCGGCGTGTCCTTGTGCTTCTCGATCTGCGTCAGTCGCTCCTTCAGACGCGACTGCGGAATGTTCTTGGCCCCGGCGATGTGCCCGGCCTTGAACTCGCTGCTCTCGCGGATATCGATCACCACGCCGTCTTCGCGGTTGATCAGAGACGTGGTCTCGGTGGTGGAGACGCCGGAAGCACCGCCGCGTTTGGCCTCGAACGCCAACCACGCGAGCAGCACGACCAGAAAGGCGCTGACCAGCAGCGGATGGTTTTCGACGAATTCGAACAACTGATCGATCATGGGTCTGCCGGCACTCTAATTCTGGGGCCAATGGGATCGCGAAACGCCGTCATGGCGTGCGACTCCGCCCTTGGCGCGTCTGCGTCAAACCGCGTCTTGCAATCCGGCATGGAAGCCTTCGTTGCTAGGGGCGCGAACGGCTGAAAATCCTGGCCCGCCATTATACACAAGGGCGTCGGTGAAACGAGGCAAGCGCGAGGCGGACGGCTGACCCGACTCGCCCGGTGCGCTATCCTTTGAGACCTTCGTTTCAAAACGACGAATTCTAGAGCGACAGATTCCAGCATCTCTGGTGCCGAACGATAGGTTTTCGACACGACTCATCCCGTCCATCCGATTTTTCGAGGCTTGTCATGGCAGATACTTCCCGCACTCCGCGCCCCGTCGCACTGCTGATTCTCGATGGCTACGGCCAGAACGACAACAGCGCCAACAACGCTGTCGCCGCCGCCGACACGCCGGTGATGGATCGCCTCAAGCGCGATTACCCCAATACCCTGATTCATACCGATGGCAATTACGTGGGTCTGCCAGAGGGCCAGATGGGGAATTCCGAAGTCGGTCACATGAACATTGGTGCCGGCCGGATCGTCTACCAGGATTTCACCCGTATCACCAAGGCGATTACGGATGACGAGCTGAAAACGATCGAAGCGCTGACCTTGCCAATCGACGATGCGGTCGCCAACGGCAAGGCCGTCCATCTGATGGGTCTGCTCTCACCCGGCGGCGTACACAGCCATGAAGATCACCTGCTGGCCGTGGCAGCGCTGGCCGCCGATCGCGGCGCCAAGCGAATCTATCTCCACGCGTTCACCGACGGCAGGGATACTGCTCCCAAGAGCGCCGGTGCGTCGATCGAGCGTGCCAACGCCAAACTGGCCGAGCTGGTGGGCGCCGATAACGGCTTCGTCGCCTCGGTGGTCGGTCGCTACTTCGCGATGGACCGTGACAACCGCTGGGATCGTGTCGAGAAAGCCTACCGCGTGGTGCGCTTCGGCGAGGGCGAGCACGTCGCCGAGAGTGCCGAGGCCGGCCTGAGCGCCGCTTACGAGCGGGGCGAAACCGATGAATTCGTCGCCGCTACCGCCGTGCGGCCCAGCGGCGACAAGATCGTCATGGCCGAGGGCGATGCCGCGCTGTTTCTGAACTTCCGTTCCGACCGCGCGCGCGAACTGACCCGCGCTTTCGTCAATCCGGCATTCGACGGTTTCGATCGCGGCGAGCGCATCAAGCTGGCCGGCAACGGTCTGGTGATGTTGACCCAGTACGCGGACGACATCGATACGCCCGCTGCCTTCCCGCCCCGGGATCTGGTCAACACCTTGGGCGAAGTGGCAGAAAGTCATGGGCTGACTCAACTGCGCATTGCCGAAACGGAAAAGTACGCCCACGTCACCTTCTTCTTCTCCGGCGGACGCGAGGCCAAGTTCAAGGGTGAGGATCGGGCCTTGATCCAGTCACCGAAGGACGTCAAGACCTACGACGAGAAGCCGGAAATGAGCGCCTTCGAACTGACCGACACGCTGGTCAAGGCGATCGAGGACGACAAGTACGACCTGATCATCTGCAACTACGCCAACGGCGACATGGTTGGCCATACCGGCGACCTGGGCGCCGCCACCAAGGCGATCGAGGCCGTCGATACCTGTCTGGGACGCGTGGTCGAGGCGATCGAGAAAGCCGGTGGCGAATGTCTGGTCACGGCGGATCACGGCAACGCTGAAATGATGGTCGACCCCGAAACCGGCAATCCGCATACCTCTCATACCACCTTCATGGTGCCGCTGGTCTACGTTTGTCAAAGTCAGGGCAGCCGCGACAAGCCCGTCAGGCTCAAGCCGGACGGTCGGCTGTGCGATCTGGCACCGACACTGCTGCATATGCTGCGACAACCCGCTCCCGAGGAGATGACCGGTAACGTGCTGATCGACGATGCATGATGTCCGCTCGCCTGTCGCTGCCCAGCACGATGGAGCGTGCCCGACGTGATGCATAGGCAAGGCAGGCGACGCCCGCGGTGCCGGCTAGGCAGTGGTGGATACTCTCTCTTGCTGGCCGGCAGCCTGGTGCTGGCTGGCCCGGCCCTGGGTCAGGCCAACCCCCAGGAGGCGCGTGCCAGACTGGACAGCCTGGCGACCGACATTCAGGCGCTGCAGGGCAAGCTGGGCAATACCCAGGCGGCCCGCGGCGACGCCCAGGAGGCCTTGGAGCAGGTCGAGACCGCCATCGGCCAGACTCACAAGCGCCTGGATTCGCTGCAGGCCGAGCGCGGTCGGTTGGATGGCGAAGTCGACAAGCTCCAGCAGCAGCGCCAGACCCTGGCTGCCGAGCGCGAACGACAACGCGAGGCACTGGCACGGCAATTCGACGCGCTCTATCGTCTCGGCACCACGCCCCAGCTGAAGTTGCTGCTCAACCAGGACGACCCGGCCGAGGTCGATCGGCTGCAGCATTATCTCAACGCGCTGTCGTCGGCGCGTCGGGAACGGCTCGAGGCGCTGCGTGCGCTCAACCGAGAGCTGGATGACAATCTGGCGGCGATCGATCAGCGCCGCTCGCGACTGGATGAGGTGCAAGCCGACCTCGAGCAGCAGCGTCAGAAACTGGCCGCGAGCCTGAAGGACCGGCAGGCGCTGGTGGCCAAGCTCGACGGTCGCTATGACAGCGAACAGGCCCGTCTCGAGGATCTCAACCAGGATCGAGCGCACGTCGAACGCCTGCTGAGCCGCATGCAGAAAGAGCTCGCCAACCTCAAGAAGCCGCCACCCTCGACCGCCATCAGCAAGACGCGGGGCGATCTGCCGTGGCCGGTTCAGGGATCGATGCTGTCGAGCTATGGCAGCGGCGACGGGGTCAATCGCAACGGGATCCTGATCGGTGCACCGGCAGGAACCGCGATCAAGGCGGTGCACGCGGGCCGGGTGGTCTTTGCCAACTGGATGCGCGGCTTCGGCAACCTGCTGATTCTCGATCACGGCGACGGCATCCTCACCCTCTATGCCCATCTGCAGCAGATCGATGTCGATCCCGGACAGCAGGTCGCCAACGGCCAGACGGTGGGCGCCGTCGGCAATACCGGTGGCCAGTCGCGTCCGGCGCTCTATTTCGAGGTGCGCCAGAACGGCAATCCGATCAATCCCGGCAACTGGATTGGCAAACGCTGATCGGCAAGCTGGATCATCGCCCCGTCGAACCGCTATGCTGGGTTATCAAACGCCGTTCCTTCACGGGGGCGGCTCAGTGCCGTCAGATGTCTTCTCACCATTTTCTTCGTTGCTACCGTGCCGGGATCAGCGGATCAAGCTCAACGGCACCCACCAATCTACCCAGCTCGAGTCGCGGAGACTGCATGAATTCAAGCCGCCTGAACCAACGGCCTTTCGTCACAGGTCTCCTCGCCAAAGGGGCAACTGCCAGACGACTTCGCACACCGGTGGCCGAGCTCGCTCGCCCGAGCGTCGGCGCGCTGCTATTCGCGCTGGCACTGGCCATGGGGCTGGCTCCTACCGCCGAAGCACAAAGCCACAACGCTGGCAGCACGCCCAGTCAGGCCGAGCAGGATGCCGCCAACGGCTTGCCGGTCGAGGATGTCCAGACCTTCGCCGAAGTCTTCGAGCGGATCAAACGCACCTATGTGGAACAGGTCGACGACAAGACGCTGCTGCGCAACGCCATGCGCGGCATGCTCAGTCAGCTCGATCCTCACTCCGAATACCTCGATGCCGATGCCTTCCAGAATCTGCGGGAAAGCACCGAGGGGGAGTTCAGCGGCGTCGGCATCGAAGTCGGCCTGCGTGACGACCAGCTCACCGTGATCGCACCGATCGACGATACGCCTGCCGCTCGCGCCGGCGTCCAGCCGGGCGACCGCATCGTCGCCATCGACGGCACCCCGACCAACGATCTGAGCCTGCAGGAAGCCGTGGACCTGATGCGTGGCGAAGCCGGCACCGATATCGAACTGCTGCTGCTGAGAGACGGCGAACAGGAGCCTCGCAAGGTGACGCTGACCCGCGAGTCGATCCAGTCCGAGAGCGTGTCCAGCCGCCTGCTGGAGCCAGGCTACGGCTATCTGCGGATCAGCCAGTTCCAGAGCCGGACCGGCGAGCAGACCCGGGACGCGCTGGATTCATTGACGACATCGGGCCCGCTGCAGGGCCTGGTGCTGGATCTGCGCAACAACCCCGGCGGCGTTCTTTCCAGCGCCGTCGACGTGGCCGATCAGTTTCTCTCCAGCGGTCTGGTGGTCTACACCAAGGGCCGGCTGACCGACGACGACATGCGCTTCACCGCCCATGCCAGGACGACGGCCCCCGATGTGCCGCTGGTGGTGTTGATCAATGGTGGTAGCGCATCCGCCGCCGAGATCGTCGCCGGCGCACTGCAGGATCAGGGCCGCGCCGTGCTGATGGGCACGCGGAGCTTCGGCAAGGGTTCGGTGCAGCAGGTCATGCCGCTCGGCAACGGGGATGGCCTCAAGCTCACCACCGCGCGTTATTACACGCCCAGTGGGCGCTCGATCCAGGCCGAAGGCATCGCGCCCGATGTCCGCGTGGTCCGTGGACGCCTGGAAGTCGAGGACAACAGCGGCTTCCAGCTGCGAGAATCCAACCTTCGCGGCCATCTGCTGAACGGCGATCCCGACCAGGCGACGGACAGCATCGACACCCCGATCGCTGCCGACGACTATCAGCTGGGTGAAGCGTTGAACCTGCTCAAGGCACTCAACGTGGTGCAGCGGCCTCGGGCGGGGCAAGGCGCTGATACTGGCAAGCGCACTCAGACTGAAAAGAGTACCGATTCCGCTCCCTGATGATGTTCTCGTAACGGGAAAGGCAAAACGGCTGCCCAATGGGCAGCCGTTTTGACGAGACAGTGATGGCCGGCTCCGAGCTACCGACATCGCTCGGGCAGATCGCCGTATTCTCCCAGCGCCTGACGAATCAGCAGCCGCTTGATCGGCATCAGCCGATCGACGCCACTAAGGCCCCAGTTGCGGGCGAGCCGCAGCGCCGGTTGACGACTACCGAACAGCCGCTGGAATCCCTGCATGGCGGCGAGCATGGCCGCATTTTCGCCACGCCGGCGACGCTCGTAGCGAACCAGGATACGTCGGTCTCCCGGCGGGGCGCCCCGCTGCCGGGCGCGAATCCACTCCTCGGCGAGGACGGCGGCGTCCATCAACCCGAGATTGACGCCCTGACCCGCCAGCGGGTGCAGGCTGTGAGCCGCATCGCCGATCAGCGCCAGGCCCTCGTCGACATAACGCTGGGCATGGCGTTGGGTAATCGGGAAATGCGGTGCGGCGTCGATCACTTCGACGTCGCCCAGCCGTCCGCCCAACCCTCGCGCCAGCTCGATTCCCAACTGCGCCCGACCCTCGTCGCTATCGCCCAGCGCCGTCAGCCGCCGGGCCTCGCCGGGCGTGGTCGACCAGACGATCGAGCAGTGGTCGTCCCGGCCATCGATAGTCAGCGGCAGGAACGCCAGCGGGCCGGTGGCAAGAAACGCCTGACGAGCGACGCCACCATGACCGATATCGGTGCGCACGGTGGTCACCACGGCTGCCTGACCGGTGTCGCGTTCACTGACCGGAATACCGGCCATCGTGCGCAGCGGAGAATTGGCGCCATCGGCGCCGACGATCAGCGGTGCCCGTCGCTGCTCGCCATTGTCCAGCGTGATCACGGCATGGCCGGCGTTGCGAGCGGCTTCGCGGTCAACATCGTTGTCGCGCGTATAGCCGGTCAGTGTGGCTTCCCGCAGCCATTCCACGTTGGGCAACGACTCGAGACGTCGCGCCAGCGCCGCCAGCAGCAGCTCGTTCTCGACGATATGTCCCAGCGCATCGACTCCCACCTCGTCGGCGTCGAACCCGATCTCGCCGCTACCCTCGGCGTCCCAGACCTGCATGCCGCGGTAGGCCGACACGCGGCGCGAAGCGAGCCAGGGCCAGACGTCCAGCGCCGTCAGCAGACGCTGCGAGGTCGCGGTCAAGGCACTGACACGCAGCGCCGGTTTCCCCTGGCCCACGGTTTCATTGCCTTCCGGCGCCGGCGAGGCATCGATGATCGTCACTCGCCAGTTGGCTTCACCCAGCAGCAAGGCCAGGGTCGAGCCGACCACCCCGCCGCCCACGATGAGTACATCGCTGTCATCCATAACGCGTCTCCTCTCTGATTCGGCCCGTGAACGCGCGTATCGCGCGGCCCAGCGTTCTTTGCAACGTCGGCGAGAAGGTCAGATCGAGGCCAGACTGGGCGTTCATCCAGGCCAGGATCTAACGTTCGATCCCCATGGCGCGCCTCGCCAACGTTCGCCGCAATGGTCCCACCGCATTGAGCCCGATCAAGCCGGCGGCGCGGGCATGCCCCAGGCCCGCATGATCGATGCCGAACAGCCGGATCAGACCATCGCTGAAGCGTACGATCTGGTGCGTATCGGCCGCCCGCCGCGCCTCGAAGCTTGCCAGGGTCCGTGGATCACCGGCCGTGCGCCCGTTCGCCCGGGCCTCTTCGATGGCAGCGGCCAGATCCATGACGCCTCGCAGTGCCAGATTGAAGCCCTGGCCGGCGACCGGGTGCAGCGCGTGGGCCGCATTGCCCAGTATGGCCAGATGCGGGCGGATCGTCTCCCGCGCCGTGACCAGCGACAGCGGATAGGTGTGCCGCTGCCCCACCCGTCGGAAGCGGCCGGCGCGATCACCGAACGCTTGCTGCAAGCGCTCGAGAAACGCGCCGTCGGAAAGCGCCAGGGTGCTGTTGACCGCGCCCTGCTGGTGGGTCCAGACCAGCTCCATCCGGCGCCCGGCAAGTGGCAGCAAGGCCATCGGGCCCTCTCGGGTGAAGCGCTCGAACGCCCAGCCGGCATGCGCCTGGCTGACCTCGACGTTGGCGATCAGCGCGGTCTGCTCGTAGGGATGATGGTCGCTCTCGATTCCCAGGCGCTCCTTGAAACCGGCTCGGCCACCGTCGGCCAGCACGGTCAGGCCCGCGTGAATGACCTCGCCGCTATCGAGCGTGAGGCGGTAGCCGCCGCTCTCGGCTTCCAGCGACTCGACGCGCGCCGGGCAGCGCCAGTCGATCGGCAGTGAGCCGAGCCGCGCATGCAGCGTTCGCCCCATCCAGGCGTTGGGAATGACGTAACCCAGCGCCTCGACACCAAGCTCCTCGGCATGCAGCCGTGTCGCGCCCAGGCGGCCACGCTCGCTGACGTGGATGTGTCGAATCGGCGCCGCTTCCGTTGCCATCGCCGGCCACACGCCCAACCGTGCGAAGTGGCGGCGCGAGCCATAGGCAATCGCGCTGGCCCGGGCGTCGAAACTGGGCTGGTAAGTGCTCGCGTCGTCCACGCTGGGCAGCGAATTGGGCTCGATGATCGCGACGCGCAGCGGCGCGCGCGGCTCAGCGTCAGATTCTCGCCCATCCACCCGTGCTCGCTCGGTCTCTATCAGGCCGCCTAGCGCACAGGCGAGGCTGGCACCCACCAGGCCACCGCCGATGATCGCCACGTCGACCGTGGTTGCTTGCTGTGTCTGAGACATCCGCGTCCGCCATTGCGTTACGATTGAAAATTCAGAATCCAGCCATCACGCGACCTACATATCGGTTACACCGATTACGTAATATTTTGACCCGATTCAGGAGCGATCAAAAAATGATCAATTTTGGCCCTGCATCAGCGCTTCGATCTCGGCGGTTGCTTTAGGCACCTGCGAGGTCAACACCTCCCCGCCAGAGTCGGTCACGACCACGTCATCCTCGATACGAATGCCAATGCCCCGATAAGCCACGGGAATGTCCTCAGCGTCGGGAATGTACAGGCCGGGTTCCACCGTCAACACCATGCCCGGCTCCAGCGGCCGTGGCTCACCGTCGACCCGATAGCTGCCGACGTCGTGAACGTCCAGACCGAGCCAGTGCGAGGTCGAATGCAGATAGAATCGTCGGAAATGCTGGGACTCGATGTTCTTTTCCAGCTCACCTTCCAGCAGGCCGAGTTCGATCAGGCCGGCCGTAAGATCCCGCACCACACCCTGATGGATGGCTTCCAGCGTGACGCCGGGCTTGACCGCCGCCACGGCGCGCTCTTCTGCTGCCAGTACAATGTCGTAGAGCGCGCGCTGGGCGTCGCTGAAGCGGCCGTTGACCGGGAAGGTGCGGGTGATGTCGCCGGCGTAGAGATCGAACTCGCCGCCAGCGTCGATCAGCACCAGGTCGCCGTCTGCCAGTGGCGCCGCATTCTCGACGTAATGCAGCACGCAGGCGTTGGTTCCGCCACCGACGATGGTGCCGTAGGCGGGCGCCCGGGCGCCGTGCCAGACGAATTCGTGCTCGATTTCCGCCTGCAGCTGATATTCGAAGCGCCCCGGGCGGCTGGCATGCATGGCCCGCCGGTGTGCCAGCGCGCTGATGTGCGCTGCGTGGCGCATCAACGCCAGTTCGGCCTCGCTCTTGGTCAGACGAAGCTCGTGAATCAAGGCGCTGACATCGGCAAACCGGGTGGGAGCGACCGCGCCCCGCCGCGCTCGCGCACTCAGCTGGGCACGCACGCGCTCGGCAATCCCCATGGCGGTGGTGTCGGCCAGCGGCAGATAGAGGGCCTGCCGACCGTCAAGCAGTTCGGTCAGGTTGTGCCGCTGGGTGTTGTCGAACGCCTCGTCCATGCCGTAATCGCTCACGGCGCCTTCGGGACCGATGCGAATACCGGTCCATGCCTCTTTCTCCGGATCTTTCTCCTGGCAGTAGAGAATGGCTTCTCCGGCGTCGCGGCCGGGCAGTAACAACAGCAGGGCGTCGGGTTCGGGAAATCCACAGAGATAGTGAAAATCGCTGTTCTGGCGAAAGGTGTATTCGCTGTCGTGATTGCGCGTCTTGAGCGCGGCTCCCGGCAGCAGCACGGCGCTGCCTTCCGGCAATTCGGCCATCAGACGCTCGCGGCGGGCGGCAAACTCTTCCGCCGAGATGGGGGCTGGGCGCGGTAACGGCTCGGGTAACATGCCTCTCTCCTTGAGCGAGGCGCCTCGAGAGTCGAAAGAGACGCCTGGGATATTGGCGATTCGCGTCGCGTCCGGTGGCTTTCGGCCCCGAGACGCGAGCGGCTTCAATGCAGCGACGACGGCTTTTCAGCGTCATTGGCGGCGGGATCACCGCTCTCGGCCTGTTCGCCCTCGGGCTGTTCTACCTGGGGCTGGCCGGGATGTTGCTCGGTGTAGAGCAGCATCGCCGCCATGCGGGCGTGCTCGGTCAACGCGAACAGGTCATTTTCGTTCTCGGGGTCGTCGGTGATCTCGACATCGATCGCCGACAGCTGGCCCAGATCCTCCAGCGCCTCTTTCAGGGGCGACGACCAGTTCCCGTAGGTTTCGCCGTCCACTTCGTTGACGATCTCGAGAAAACCGTGGGTCCACTCCTTCAGGCCCTGGGCCCGCTCGGAGAGCGAGAACAGCTCGTCCGGCAACAGCGGCTCGAAGTTGAGCTCGGCAGCTGACAAGGCGTCCAGCGTCTGGCGACGCCAGCCCAGCAGCACGTCGGCATCGTCACGGCTTTCCGGCTGTTCGACGTTGAGCGCCAGGCAGACTTCCTCCAGCCAGCCCTCGGCGCTTACGTCATGCAGGCCCAGCTCGGCACACAGACGACCGTCGAGAAACGCCGGTGACTGCAGACTGCCATGCACCAGGAAGACGTTGGCAACGGTGGAAAAATCGAGCTGGTCGTTGATGATCGACATGTCGGCATCCATGATTGGGTGATCGCGAGCGTTTGCGGACGAGCAGCGCGGCAGCCAAGGCTGCGCATCGCGTTGACCGCCCATAATCGGCTCTCTATAGTGACGGATCAATCGCGGCGGCGAGCGGCCCGGGCGTTGTCAGGTTGCCCAGCCTGGTCGATCACCGACCGCAGGCAGAGTGTCGAATCCAGGCGATGGCCGCTCGGCTCACGACGCGAATGCCTGCCATCTTACCGCATCGATCTTCACCGCCCACCCCGGAGCGACACCATGAGCGACACGTCTCGCCCGACGACCGAAGTCACCCTGCTGGGCAAACCCTACGTGATCGCCTGTCCACCCGAAGAGCAGGAGCAGTTGAAGCGCTCCGCCCGCTACCTGGACCGGGCCATGCACGGCATCCATTCCCGCGGCAAGGTGCTGGGTGCCGACAAGATCGCGATCATGGCTGCCCTCAATATCACCCATGAGCTGCTGACCGCGCTGGACTCCCATCGCGCCGGCGAACAGAGCCTGAACGACTTGAGCGAAAGACTCGAGCGCGCGCTGGCCCGGGTCGGCGAACCCGGCCAGAACACGCCTTCTTCCTGATTCCTTCAACGCATATCTCAATCCGTCATTGGGCATGCAGGGCCGCTCTGCTACGATGGTGGTGTTTCCTGGAGTGTGCGCCAGTCATTAAAGTCCCTCGAGCCTATGCGCAGTACCCAGGGGGCCAAATGCTAGGCAGGCCCGTGTGCATGTCCGCGCGACGGAAAGCCTGAAGGCCTGCCTGCGGCCACCCACCTTGAACCAGTAGGTTCAGGGCCAGAATGACAGCGGCACTCTGGGGAACTCTCTTGTCTTTCAACGAGACCACCGCAACGATCACCACCGAATCTGCCCGGGCCGCGACGGCATCGTCAATCGCCGTATCCGGCGTCGATGGCAGCTTCGATAGACGCGAACTTCGGCGAGAATTGCGCCGACGTCGACGCGCACTGACCCCGCATCAACGACGCCTGGCCTCCCGGGAACTCTGTCGCCGCCTCACGCGGTTGCCTGAACTTCAACGTGCCCGACGCGTGGCGCTCTATCTGCCGAATGATGGCGAGATCGATCCCCGACCGCTGATCGACTGGCTGACGGCGCGTCGTGCCCAGGTCTATCTGCCGGTATTGCGGCCTCTTTCCGAGAACCGGCTGTGGTTCGTGCGCTATCACGCCGGCACCCGAATGACGCACAACCGTTTCGGCATTGCCGAGCCGGACACCCGATTCGGCGCCCGACGAGCCAACCGGCTGCCGGCCTGGGCGCTGGATACCGTGCTGATGCCATTGGTAGGGTTCGACGATGACGGTCAGCGGATCGGCATGGGTGGCGGTTTCTACGACCGGACCTTTGCCTTCGCCCGGCGCCGTCGCCCCAGGCCGGCACTGATCGGGCTTGCCCACGACTGCCAGCGCGTCGAGGCGCTGCCCGTGGCCAGCTGGGACGTGCCGCTGGATGCGATCGTCAGCGACCGGCGAGTCATCCAGCCACGACGCTAATGACCGCTGACGCCATAACGCCAGCCCGCGCCGGAAATGGAGTCCGAAACGACGACGGCCGGCAGCGTTTCCGCTACCGGCCGTCGTCAGCCACACCCCATTGGCTTTTCACTCTCTTCGCCACTCCCTGATCTCACGTCTGTCACCAGCCGGTGGATGCGGAGTGTTCGCGGGCCTCAGGCGCCCAGCAATGTCTGCGCGTAGCCCGTGGCCACCACGCCGACACCAAAGATCAATACCAATGCCATTACCAAGTCGGGCTTGCGTTTCATGTCGACTCCGCTGCGTTGGGTTCGGCCGCTGCCCCCCGCAGCGACGCGCACGACTATAGGGTCAGGCCAAAAACTTGACAAGAGCGTTTCCGGCCCAGATGACACCTTTTTCGTTACCCGATAGTATCGGCATTTACACAAAAAGATTTAAGTCGGTTTCAGACACTTTTACAGCCTATTTCACACTTTTGTAACCGCTATCGTACGCTGCTAGGCCATGAACAGCCGATACGCCATATTGTCGGTCTCCTTCCAATAACGGTAGCCGATGCGATCGAAATGCTCCTCGGCATGGGCGCGATCGCCATTGGGCATCTGCAGCCCGACCAGCACGCGCCCGTAGGCAGCGCCATGGTTGCGATAGTGGAACAGCGAGATGTTCCAGTCCGCCGGCAGGTGGGTGAGGAAGTTCATCAGCGCACCGGGCCGCTCGGGGAACTCGAAACGATAGACCTCTTCCTCGAAACGCTCCCGCGGTCGTCCACCGCCCAGGTGGCGAATGTGCAGCTTGGCCAGTTCGTTATCGGTGAGATCCTCGACCGGATAGTCCGCGTCGCGTAGCCGGCGAATGACCTCTTCGCGATCTTCGCCGCCCGGCTTGACCTGTACACCGACGAAGATATGCGCGCCGTCAGGGTCGGCGTAGCGGTAGTTGAACTCGGTCACCATTCGCCGCCCGATCACCCGGCAGAACTGCTTGAAGCTGCCCGGCCGTTCGGGAATCTGCACCGCCAGGATCGCTTCGCGCTGTTCGCCCAGCTCGGTGCGTTCGGCAATATGCTGCAGGCGGTCGAAATTGATATTGGCGCCGGAGTTGATGCACATCAGCGTCTGATCATGTGCCCCGGTCTGCTGGATATACTTCTTCAGCCCCGCCAGCGACAGCGCGCCGGACGTCTCCGCCATCGCCCGCGTGTCGTCGAAGGTATCCTTGACCGCGGCGCACATTTCATCGGTATTGACGGTGATGACACCGTCGACGTGATGG
Source organism: Salinicola sp. CPA57 (assembly GCF_003206035.1). Classification (NCBI taxonomy): domain Bacteria; kingdom Pseudomonadati; phylum Pseudomonadota; class Gammaproteobacteria; order Oceanospirillales; family Halomonadaceae; genus Salinicola; species Salinicola sp. CPA57. The sequence continues at coordinate 111,468 of NZ_PZJR01000010.1, read as the reverse complement.
CGCAGGATCTCGAACGGCGCTTCGCCAACCTGAGCGACCGCGACCCCTTCCGCAAACACGCCGACCTGATCCAGCGTCACCCGTTCGCCCGCCTCCAGCGCCGCCTTGAGACACGCGGAGTCTTCGGCCTCGACGCCGAACACCTTGATCTCCGGGCGCAGATACTTGACGTAAGCAGCGATACCCGCCAGCAGGCCGCCGCCACCCACCGGCACGAAGATCGCATCGAGCGGACCGGTGTGCTGACGGAGGATTTCCATGGCCACGGTGCCTTGACCGGCGATCACGTCAAAATCGTCATAGGGCGGAATGTAGGTGTAACCGTGCTCGGCGATCAGCTCCCGGGCGTGGCTCAAGGCCTCACCGAAGGCATCGCCTTTCAATACGACCTTGGCACCCCAGCCACGCACCGCAGATACCTTGATATCCGGTGTGACCCGCGGCATCACGATCACCGCCTTGACCCCCATCTGCTTGGCCGCCATCGCCAGACCCTGGGCATGGTTGCCGGCGGAGGCCGCAATCACGCCGTTGGCCTTCTGTTCCTCGCTCAGCTGCGCCATCTTGTTGTAGGCGCCGCGAATCTTGAACGAGAAGACCGGCTGCAGGTCTTCGCGCTTGATCAGGATGCGATTGGAGAAACGACGGGAAAGCGCGGGCAGCGGGGAGATCGGCGTCTCCCGGGCCGCCTCGTAGACGCGGGCCTGGAGGATCTTCTTGACGATGTCTTCGAGTTGCATTCGGGTATGTCCTGGCGAACAGCTGGGGCGCAGCGCTCCCGCCTCGGAATCGGCGGGCACGAGAACGGTGGGTAATAATAGTGGACCCGTATTGTTAGCAGACCCCGACCCCGAGCGTCCAGCGCCATCGGCAGCGCGCCTCGCTTACTCTATACTGGCCGCACCTCGTGAAAATCCACATCTGTCTCCTCTTTCAGCCTGCCGGAACCGACATGACCCAGGACGATCTCAAACGCGCCGTCGCCGCCGCAGCCCTCGATGACATCGACAATCTACTGACACCGGACGCGGTGATCGGCGTGGGCACAGGTTCCACGGCCAATCATTTCATCGACCTGCTGGCCGCTCGCCGACACGATTTCCGCGGTGCGGTGGCCAGTTCCGATGCGACCGAAGCGCGGTTGAAATCCCATGGTATCGATGTGCTAGAGCTCAATCATGTCGGCACGGTACCGGTCTATGTCGATGGCGCCGATGAAATCGATGCCAGACTGCGCATGATCAAGGGCGGTGGCGCGGCGCTGACGCGCGAAAAGATCGTGGCGGCCTGCGCCGAGCGCTTCATCTGCATCGCCGATGCCAGCAAGCGTGTCGAGATACTGGGCGGATTCCCGCTGCCGATCGAGGTGATTCCGATGGCGCGTTCCTACGTCGCCCGCGAAATGGTCAAACTCGGCATCACCCCGGTTTATCGGGATGGCGTGCTGACCGACAACGGCAACCGTATCCTCGATGGCTACGACAGGCTGTTCGACGATCCGGAAGCGATGGAAGCCGCGCTGGACGCCATCGTCGGCGTGGTCACCAACGGGCTTTTCGCCCGCCGCCCCGCCGACGTGCTGCTGCTGGGTACCGGCGGTGGCGTGGAGCGCATGACCCGCTGACCCGACCCGCTACAGCCGATTGGGGCACTCGATGCCTTCGGCGAAGGCCATCAGGTTGGCCCGGGTCACCTGGGCGATCTCGCGCAGCGCCTCGACGGTGAAGAAACCCTGGTGCCCGGTGATCAGCACATTGGGGAAACTCGCCAGGCGCGCGAACACGTCATCGTCGATGATCTCCGCCGAGTGGTCGCGGAAGAACAGTTCGCTCTCCTGCTCGTAGACGTCGATGGCCAGCGCCCCCAACTGACGTGATTTCAGCGCACCGATGACCGCGGGGGTATCGATCAGCGCCCCTCGCGAGGTATTGACCAGCATGGCGCCCGGCTTCATCGCCGCCAGGGTCCCGTCATCGATCAGGTGATGGGTCTGCTCGGTCAGCGGACAGTGCAGCGAGACGATATCGGAGCGTGCCAGCAGCGCCTCGAGCGGGACCGCTTCCCCGTAGGCCTGGAACGCGTCGGCAGGATAGGGATCGTAGCCCAGCACATCGCAGCCGAGTCCCTTCAGGATACGTGCCATGCACAGTCCGATCCGCCCCGTCCCGATCACGCCTGCCGTCTTGCCATGCAGCGTGACCCCCAGCAGCCCATCGAGCGCGAAGTTGCCCTCGCGCACGCGGTTGAAGGCCCGGTGAGTCTTGCGGTTCAGGGTCATGATCATCGCCAGCGCGTGTTCGGCCACCGCCTCCGGCGAGTAGGCCGGCACCCGCGCCACGAACAGCCCGAGCCGATGGGCAGCCGCGAGATCGATGTTGTTGAAACCGGCGCAGCGCAACACGATCGCGCGGATCCCGAGGGCGGCCAGCATGTCGAGCACGGCGGCGTCGAGGCAGTCGTTGACGAATACGCAGACCGCATCACTGCCCGCCGCCAGCGCTACGGTGCCGGCATCGAGACTGGCCTCCTGATAGTGCCACTCGATGTCGTCATCGGCATCTTGCACGACAGCGAGTTCGTCGAAAAAGCGGCGATCATAGGGCTGGGCACTGAAAACGGTAACTCGCATGGCGAAAAACTCGCGGCATCGGGAGACATCTCCCAGCGTAGTGCCCCCTGGCACCGCCGCCAGGGACCAATTGCCGCGGCCCGGCAGCAACGGCGCTTCCATCGACCCAGCGGAGATCACTCGAGCGTGCTACCCATCGTTCATCACCCGGGCTACAGCATCGACTGGCCCGAGCGTCATCCGTTTCCCATGGCGAAATTCCGCGCCCTGCGGGAGCGCCTGTCGGCGCTGGGCTTCGACGACCGTGACGACGTTTGCTGGATCACCCCTGCCCCGGCCACGAGCCAAGCGCTGCTGCGTGGGCACACCGCCGACTACCTGCAGCGTTTCTACCTGGGCGAGATCGCGGCCACGCGGCGTACGCCGAGCGGCTTCCCCTGGTCGCCGGCGCTGGTCGAACGCACCCTGCTGGAAGTCGGCGGGACACTCGTCGCGGTGGACAGCGCCATGCAGACCGGGCTGGCACTCAACACCGCCGGCGGCACCCATCATGCCTATGCCGATCGTGCCAGTGGCTACTGCCTGCTCAACGATCTGGCGGTCGCGACGCATTACCTGCTGGCCGAACATCGTCTCGAGCGAATTCTGATCGTCGACTGCGATGTCCATCAGGGCGATGGTACCGCCTGGATCTTCCGCCACGAGCCGCGAGTCTTCACATTCTCGATCCATGGCGAGGCCAATTTTCCCTTCGAGAAAGTCCGGGGCGATCGCGACGTCGCACTACCCAGAGGGACTGACGACGACGCCTACCTGCGCTGTCTCGCCCGGGAACTCGATCCGATCCTGAGCGACTTCCGACCGCAGTTCGTGCTGTTCGACGCCGGCGCCGACGTGCATGCCGGTGATCGGCTGGGGCATTTCTCGCTGAGTACCGCGGGGCTCTACCACCGGGATCGCTTCGTCCTCGCACGGTGTCGCGACCTCGGCATTCCCGTCGCGGGGGTCATCGGCGGGGGTTACGACCGCGATCTCCAGGCACTGGCGGATCGTCACGCCCAGTTGTTTCTCGCCGCACTGGCGCTGAATCCCGAGTGCTGCCGCAGCGGCAAAGGCTGAGCCGCAAGCTGACCGGACAGCACGAAGTACTTGTGCATCACCAGCAGTGAAATCAGCCGTTCGCGACGCCCATCGAGAAACTGCGCCACGTGAGAGTTGGCATTGCGAACGATCGCTTCCGCCTCCTCGGGATGAGCGGTGTAGTAGTCCATCTTGGCCTCCAGATCGCTGCAGTCATCGGCCAGCGGTACGTAGTGGACATAGGGCTCGAGCGTTCCTTCCATGAACCAGGTCTCGTAACGCGGCGTCGGCATCAGGCAAAGCGAATTCGACGACAGGATCCACTTCAGGTTGGTGGCGACATCCTTGCCTTCGAGACTGAGCACGAACTGGTACTGCAACTGCTCCTCGATCGAGAGATACGGCCGGTAATCGGGTTGATGGCGGCGCTTGGCGTGGCTCTGGCCGATATTCATGCGCGGATGATGGCGATACTCACGCAGCACCGCCGCGCGATGCTCGTGGAAACACTTGCCGCGCCAGACGACCGCCGGTTTCTTGTCGGCGAATGCGAGTTGATCGTCGACGAAATGGAAGTGGCGAACGCTGTTGAGTTTCAGCAGCAGGTTGTTGGCGTTCCGGGGCCGTGTTGACTGGCTGGGCAGCATCGACCGACCGGGCCGCGCCTCGCGGCAGATCGGGCGGCTCTTGACGACCGTCGGCGTGTCGGCCACCCAGGTCACGTCGCCAAAGCGATAGGCAAAGCGCAGATCGGGATCGAAATGGCGCATCACCTGCTTGGCGTCGAGATAGTAGGCGCTCCGCTTCTCGTAGCGGAAATCGTCGATGCGCACGGCAGTCTCGCAGGGATCGAAGGGGCTCGCCAGCCGGTTGTAATAGTCGACCCGCGCCAGAACGGCGTTCATCTCCTCGATAGACAGCGAGGCCATCAATCGATCCAGGCGTCGGCGATAGAGGCCATCGGGAACGAGCAGGCTGGCGATGCCGCCAGCGTAAAATCGCAGCTTGCGAGTCTTGAATCGAAGATCCATACGGGAATGTCCAGCAGCCAAAAGGTCCGTGCCCTGAGAAGAGTGTCGCAGTCATTTCTGACACTTCTCTGACAGGCCGAGCTTTCGATCATTCCGTTGACGACGTTACGAATCGTTCAGCAGTGCAGCGACCTGTTCACGGGTCCGCGCCAGCGCACCGCGGTTGGCGGCAACGACCGCGCGCCCCGCTTCACCCAGCGCATGGCGGCGCTCGTCATCGCCCAGCAAGGCCACGAGAATCTCGCCCAGCGATCGACCATCGCCGACCTCAATCCGCGCATCGCTCTGCGCCAGCGTATCGGCTATTTCGCGCAGGTTATCGAGATGGGGGCCACTGACCACCGCGACGCCGAGCGCCGCCGGCTCGAGCAGGTTATGCCCCCCGATCGGCGTGAGCGAACCGCCGACAAAAGCGACATCGGCACAGCCGTAGAGGCGCATCAGATCGCCCATGGTATCGCCCAGCAACAGCGTCGTTGCATCGGTCAGCGTTGGCTTGGCGCTCAATCGCAGAACCTGCTCCCCGGCGTCGAGACAGCGGGCGTAGACCTCGTCGAAGCGCTGCGGATGACGCGGCACCAGGATCAGCAGCGCATCGGGAATATGGCGTCTGAGCGCAGCGTGCGCGGCGAGTACCTGCTCGTCTTCCCCCGGATGGGTGGAACCGGCGATCCAGACCGGCCGCCCGCCCCAGCTCGCCCGCAGTCGCCGACTGGCCTGGCGCGTGGCGTCGTCCACATCGAGATCGAACTTCAACGCTCCGGTCATCGCCACCCGCGCCGCCGGTGCGCCCAGCGAGATGAACCGCTCGGCATCCACCGGCGACTTGGCCCCGATCCAGCTGATCGTCTCGAGCATGCCGCGGCTCAGGGCTCCGAAACGCTGATAGAGGCGAAAGGCGCCAGCGCTAAGACGCCCGTTGGCCACCACCACCGGCACGTTTCTTCGCCGACAGGTCGCCAGCAGATTGGGCCAGAGTTCGGTCTCGGTGATGATCGCCAGGCGCGGATTCAGCCGGGCGATGAAACGCCGTGCACTACCGGGGAAATCCAGCGGAAGGAAATGGTGGGAGACGCGGTCGCCGAAGGTCTGGCGCACGCGTTCGGCCCCGGTGGCGGTCATGGTGGTGACAACGAGATCGTGATCGGGGTGATCGTCGAGCAGGGCTCGGATCAACGAGGTCGCCGTGACGACTTCCCCCACCGAGGCCGCATGTAGCCAAAGCCGGGGGCGATCTCCGCTGGCCCGGATGAGGCCGAGTCGCTCAAGCCGCGGGTGAGTGGGTGCCCACTCACGCCACACGCGCCACCAGATCAGGGGCGACAGCAGGTAGATCGCCAGCGAGTAGAGCCAGCGCGCGAGGCGCGACGATAGTCCAGGTCGGGCACGCACCGTCGGTCAGCGCTCGCGGTCGAGAATGGTATCGATCATGGTGGTGGTCGACACGCCATCCTCGAAGCCCAGCACCAGAACTTCACCGCCGTTGGCGATGACCGCCTCGCCGCCGGCGATATCCTCGGGCCGGTAATCGCCGCCCTTGACCAGCCGGTCCGGCAGAATCGCCTCGATCAGCCGCGCCGGCGTGTCTTCGCAGAACGGGACGACCCAGTCGACGGCCGCCAACCCGGCCAGCACCTGCGACCGTCGCGCCAAGGTGTTGATCGGCCGCTTGGGACCCTTGAGCCGCGCCACCGAGGCGTCGTCGTTGACCGCGACGATCAGGCGATCGCCGAGGCGCTTGGCCTGCTCCAGATACGCCACGTGACCGGCGTGCAGAATATCGAAGCAGCCGTTGGTCATCACCACGCGTTCGCCGCGGGCCTGCGCCGCACGCACCGCCGCGATGAGCGCACCTTCCTCGATGACGCCGTACTCGGCCAGGCTGTCGCCGTGAAGCGCGGTGTAGAGCTCAGCCACCGAGAGCACGGCCGTGCCGGGCTTGGCCACCACCAGGCCGGCGGCCAGGTTGGCCAGCATCACCGCCTCGCCAAAGCCGTGGCCGGCCGCCAGCGCCAGACCCAGCACACCGATCACGGTATCGCCGGCCCCGGTGACGTCGAACACCTCGCGGGCGTGGGTCGGCAGATGCAGCGGGGCGTGATTCTCACGGATCAGCGTCATGCCGCGTTCGCTGCGCGTGACCAGCAATGCTTCGAGCTCCAGCGCCGCCCGCAGCGTCTCGCCCTTTTCGGCGAGCTCGGCATCATCCGCGCATGGGCCGACGATCGCCTCGAATTCGGTCAGATTGGGGGTGATCACGCTGGCACCACGATAACGGCTGAAATCGCTGCCCTTGGGATCGACCAGCACTCGCTTGCCGGCGGCGCGAGCGGCGGCGATCAGCGTCTCGACCCGGTTGAGGCTCCCCTTGCCATAATCGGAAAGGATCACGACGTCCGCGTCGCCCAATGCCGCCTGAACCTTCTCGATCAGTGGCGCGGTGTCGACGTTCCACAGCGGCGATTCGAAATCGAGGCGGATCAGCTGCTGATTGCGACTCATGACCCGCAGCTTGGTGATCGTCGGTATATCGGGGCTGTGCTGAAAGTGAGCACTCACATTGGCCGCTTCCAGCGCGCGCTCGAGATGGCCGGCGTTGTCATCCTCCCCGACCACGCCGGCCAGGCTGGCCCGACCGCCCAGCGAGGCGATATTGAGCGCCACGTTGGCCGCCCCGCCCGGACGATCATCGGCGTCTTCCACCTTGACCACCGGTACCGGCGCCTCGGGGGAAATCCGTGACGTCGCGCCGTGCCAGTATCGGTCGAGCATGACATCACCCACCACCAGCAGACGGGCATGCTCCAACTGCGAAAGATCAACCTTCATGCGACGGCTCCGTTGCGTCTTCGGCCAGGGCGGTATCGTCCGTCGCGGCCATCAGTCTGTCCAGGTGGTCGACCACGTCGTTCAGCGTGATCAGCGCCATGGCGTCGGCGTGTCGCACGCGCGTGCCCCAGCTGACGGTCTCGACGGTTTTCTTCAGATAGCGGCGTACGGCGTCAGGGTAGCGATTGACCACCTGATTGCGCCAGCAGTACGGCGCCGCACGATCCGGGTTGGTGGTAGCGTAGAGCCCGAGCGTCGGTGTACCCAGCGCGTTGGCCATGTGAACCGGGCCGGAATCCGGCGCGATCACGACGCGGGCCCGATCGAGCAAGGCCAGCAGCCCCTTGAGAGAAGTTCGGCCGATGGCGTCGATGATCTCGATGTCGGGGCACAGCCGTCGTATCTGCTCGCCCATGTCACGTTCCAGGGGGCTACCGCCGCCACTCATGACGGTCTTCAAGCCGTGGCGCTGCCAGGCATGCTCGATGATCGCCGCATAACCTTCCGCCGACCAGTTGCGAAAGTTGCGCAGGCGCGGGTTGGCACAGGGGCTGATGACCAGGTAGGGCTGATCGCCGGTCAACTGGCGGGCCTCTTCATAGGCGGCTTCCGGTACCGGCAGCGACCAGTCGAGACGCGTATCCTCGACGCCCAGCAGCCGCGCGAAATCCATGAAGGATTCGAGCACGTGGGCACGCGGATGCGGGGCCAGCTGGCGATGCGTGAACCAGTGCTGCCAATCCTTGGCCCGCGCCTTGTCGTAACCCACCCGGACGTTGCACTTGAGACCCAGCGACAGCACGCTGGCCCGCAGCGCCTGCTGCATGTGCAGCAGCACGTCGAAACGCACGTCCTCGAATTGACGCCATATCGCGCGCATGCCCTTGAGCCCGGTGGCCTTGTCGTAGACCACCAGGTCGACGCCATCGAGTCCATCCAGCAGGCTGTATTCCGCCTTGCCGACGATCCAGGTGATTCGTGCTTCGGGCCACTGGCGCTGCAACGCCCGTACCGTGGGGACCAGATTACAGACATCGCCCAGCGCCGAGAGGCGCAGGATGCCGATATGGCGCGGGCACGCTGGCAGAGAGTGCTTCATGGGCTTGACTGAATTCCCATTGGATAAAACGCGTAGTCTACCGGAACAGCAGGGGGATTTCGTCCAACGCTCGGCTCAGCCTACAACGACCATCGAGCCAACCGCCCGGCTGGCTAAGTCTGCTTTTTAGGAAACACCTCGATCATTTCCGGATTCAATCGCGCCGTCATTTGGCGCTCGAACGCCCAGGCATGACCATACCACTGCCGGCCACCGCCGCCGTCGGTGAAACCGATCAGCGTCATGGAAAAGTCTAGACCCAGCGCCGTTTTCAGCTCCGCCAACAAGGCGATCATGTAAAAACCCGTGGAGGCACCGCCTCGCTCGGGCAGAGTATCGAACGGATAGTTTTCCAACAAAGAAAGCTTTCCAAGCATAGGGATACCGTAAACGTGCTTGCCATCGGCAGGCTCTGCCTGCCCATCCAACAGTAACGTGGTGGTATCTCTAGCGAAGCGTTCGAACAGGCGAACTCTCAATTTATGGGGATAACCAAAATAGTGCTTGTCCCTGACGCCGTAACGATGAACTAAATAGTGACTGGTATCGAAAGGCAGCTTGTGTAGCTGACGACACTTGTTGAAGCTAAAAACCAGGGACCGGGGAGTTATCTGTGCCTGGCGAATATGGCGTCTGGTGATATTGGGATTACTCGCCACCAGCACGACGCGGTCAGTCGCCTTGAGCCTGGCGATCAAGCTCTCGGGAACTCCGAGCGATTCGGCAAGCGCATCCGTCGTCTTCATGATCTATCCACACTTATGTCTCGAAAGAGGGAATACGCAGATCTGCCGACTCCCGGACGAACGATGAGATGGCGACATCGATCAAACATCATCCTACCGAGCGCCTCAACGCATCGAACGAGTCCCGCAGCTTTTCGGTTTGGCGTCGATAGGAGTAGTCAGTCACCAGGGTAGAGAGATTCGATCCCAGGGCACCGAGACTATCGTCGTTCAACATCGTTTCCAGACGTTCGATCCAGGCAAGGGTATCGCGACTACCCAGAATCAGGTCGGCATGATTCGACTCGAGCAATTCGGCCGCGCCAGTGGTCGATGACAACACCACCGGCGTCCCGCAGGCCATCGCCTCGAGACAGACGCGCCCGAACTCCTCGATATGGGCTGGCAGCACGAACAGATCCAGCGCGCCGTAGAGCGTTTCGACATCGGCGACCGTCGTTTTCCAGATGAAGCTTTCGGCGATATCGGCCTGTTCGGCCTGGCGCTGGTAAGGCGAGAAATCATCCTTGCCCACGACCAGAAAGCGACACTTGCCGGGCAGGCGTTTTTCCACACCGACGGCGATGTCGACGAACCCGGCCACGTTGCGCTTGGTGAAGTTGCCGGACGTGATCAGGCCGATCAAGCGGGTATCGTCATCGACGCCGAGTTCGCGCCGACGCGCCTCTCGGCCTGCCGCGGCCCGTTCGAGATTGAAGATGTGCGGGTCATAGCCGGGATAACTGATTTCGATTGTGGACTCGTCGATGCCGTAGCGATCCCGGAAATCTTCCGCCATCATGCGCGAATTGACCGCCACTCGGCGGAATTTCCCGCTTTTGAGCACCTGGTCGTGAATGGCCGCGACTTCGTGGCCCGCGGGCAGATCCCGGCCGTGGATGCGCTGGCTGGCGAGGTGCACGCAGTTGTGCATGTAGACGACGTCAGGCGTCTCCACATCGCCGTGGCTGACCAGCATGGCGGGGTGATGGCGCCGACACCAGGCCTGCACCCGACGGTTGAACCAGAAGCGCCGGAAGGGACCCTTGAACGGCCAGCGTTTCAGCCGAACCAACTTGGCGCCGGCGGCTTCCGCGAGTTCGTGTCGCCCCCGCTCGGCCAGGATCGCCACCCGATAGCCAAGCGATTTCAGCGCCGCGGCCTGTTCGAAGGCGTTGCGACTGGCACCGGTGCTCTTCTCCACTTGGCGAATGGCAATCACGGCCAACGGTGCTTGCAAATCTTCGGTCACGACAGCTTCCTTGCGGTTAACGATGAATGCCGAGCGGTGAGTAGTGCCCGCATGCGGTGATGGGCTCGCCCGGTTACAATGCGATCCGGCGATCATCACCGTACGCCATGCCTCATTTGTCAGCCAGCACAGGCGGCGCAATCTGGCACAGCCCAATGTAAGGATCGGTCAATGTCGCTCACGACCTACCATCATCGGAACGCGCATATCTTATATGATCCTGCGCGTCTCGCTCAGCTCGACCTGCCGGTTCTGCCGGCGTTCGGTGAAGCGTGGCTCGATCCGGAAGCCTGGGACGAACGGGGCCTGGTAGTCGGCTCCGCACCCGGTCGCGGCGCCAGCCAGTTTCTCACGATCGATGCGCATCAGTGGGTGCTGAGGCCCTATCGTCGCGGCGGCATGGCCGCCAAGGTCAGTCAGGCTGATTATCTCTGGACCGGGCTCGAGCGTACCCGTGGCTTCCGCGAGATGCGTCTGACGCGAACCCTGTTCGAGCGAGGCCTGCCGGTACCGGCGCCAGTCGCGACCATCGTCGTGCGTCACGGCCTCACCTATCGCGCGGCACTGATCACCGAGCGCCTCGCGAGTAGCCAGGCACTGGCAGAACGCCTAGCCGACGCGACGCCACGATTGCTCGCCGATGTCGGCGCCACCATCCGGCGATTCCACGATGCAGGACTCGATCATGTCGACCTCAACGCGCGTAACCTCCTCGTTTCAGCCGACGATAAGGTTTGGCTGATAGATTTCGACCGCTGTCGGCTGCGCCCTCCCGGCGACTGGCGTCAGCGCAACCTGTCACGACTCAAGCGCTCTTTCGTTCGCTTCTCGCCTGCGAGTGCCCAACACAACTATGATCTCGTCGTCGAGGGATATCACGACGCGCCCAACACTCATCCACGCTGAGGCTCTTCCTGTTCATGCATGACACGTTGAAGCGCCGTTGGCGCAGCACTCTGCTATTTGCCCTATTCCAACTGCCGCTCGTCTGGCTGATCGCCTTGCGCTACACGCCTTACCTGGCAATGCCGCACGATGCCATGGGGATCGCCTATCTGATCCTGACCTGGATCGGCCATTTCGGCATGCTGGTCCTGCTTGGCTGGCTACCGCTCGCCCTTCTGGCGCTGGTGATCAAGGCGCGCTGGCTTTGGCTGCCGGCAACACTGCTCGGTGCGCTAGGGCTGAGCGCGCTGCTGCTGGATACGGTGGTCTACGCCCAGTACCGCTTCCACGTGAATGCCTTCATGATCTCGCTGTTCCTGAGCGACAAGAACGGCGAGATTTTCAGCTTTGCCCCCACGACCTGGCTGATTGTCGTCGGTTGCGTGATCGCCGCCCTGGCACTCGAAGGCTGGCTGGCGCGCCGCCTCATCGTGGGCGGCAAGGGACGACATCTACCGGCAGGTATCGCCTGCGGCGTCATTTTGGTGATGCTGATTGCCAGCCATGCGCTGCATATCGTCGCCGATGCCCGCTATCAGCGCAGCGTGACCCAGCAGGTCGGCATCTATCCGCTGCTGTTCCCGGCGACGGCCAAGGACTTCATGGAGGAGCACGGCTGGCTCGACCCCCGCGCCGCCCGCGCCGAACGTGCCGATATCGATGCCAAGCAGGCGCAGAATCTCGACTGGCCCAAGAATCCGCTCAGCTGCCAGGCCGACGACGCCCCCAATGTCATGGTGGTGCTGATCGACTCCTGGCGTGCCGACGAGTACGGCCCCGAAAACACTCCGAATCTCTATGCCGCCCTCAACGCAAGCGGACGTCGCTATCTCGATCACTACAGCGGCGGCAATGCCACGCGCAACGGCACCATGAGCCTGTTCTACGGCCTCACCGGCAACTACTACGCCTATCTGGACAACACCCAGACTCCGCCCCTGTTGATCACCCAGCTGCAGAAGCAGGACTACGCGATGGGCATCTTCTCGTCGGCCAGCCTCGACGGCGTCGGCTTCGATCGCACGATTTTCTCGTCGGTCGACCCGCTGCGATTGAGCACGCCGGGTGACTCGCCAGCGGGCCGGGATCAAAAGATGACCGAGGACTGGCTGAGCTGGCTCGATCGGCAGGAGCAGAAGGACGACGCCCCCTGGTTCGGCATGCTGTTCTACGACGCGCCCCACGGCTACGACGTGCCGGACGGGGCGGAGCAGCCCTATCAGCCGTCGGTCCAGAGAATGGACTATCTCGATCTGGGACCCGATACCGACCCGGTACCCTACGCCAATCGCCATCGCAATGCCGTGCATTACGACGACGTCCTGCTCGGTCGCGTGATCGACGATCTCAAGGCCAAGGGTGAGTGGGATAACACCATGCTGATCGTGACCGCCGATCACGGCCAGTCGTTCAACGATTTCGGCAAGAACTACTGGGGCCACAACAGCAACTTCGCCTCGCCTCAGACCCACGTGCCGATGATCGTCAACGGCCCCGGTGTCGAACCCGAGCGCGTCGAGGGCATGACCAGCCATCTCGACGTCGCACCGATGCTGATGCGTCATGCGCTGGGCTGCAGCAATCCGCTCTCCGACTACGCCCAGGGCGAGGATCTGCTGACACCGGGGATCGATCACCCCTGGGTCCAGTCCAGCAGCTACATCGACTACGGTATCATCGAACCGGATCGAATCACCGTGGTCGACGGCACCGGCCAATGGGATATCGTCGATCGCCAGCTCGATCCGATCGAAGGTGCCGAGTTCTCGCCGGCGGTGTTCGAGGCCATGCAGTGGTTTCGACAGTTTTATCAATAAGCCGACTCGACCCCGGCATGCTTTGCTTCGGTGTTCCGTTCGGGGCCGGGATTTTCGACTTCGTCGAATCTCCCGGCCCCGAAGATCATCGATCGAATGACACCTCGGGGAATCGCTTCTGAAAGTTTCGCAGCGCGATCCTGTAGGCGAGAACACCACTGAAACTACGTTTCCACCGATTGCGCGGTAGCTTTCTCCAAGGTTTTTCCGCGCCATGGTAGTGGACTATCCTTGCCGGCTCCCGCTTGACCTCATCTCCCGAGTACCCCAGTTCTCGAGTCCAGCTGACCTGCTGCTTCTGACGCCCCCAGGACGCGTTCCACGATGGATTGAGATGCAAGATACGTCCTTTGAACAGCTCGTTGATGTAGTCCTGATCCACCAGCGGGTATCGATCGGCATATTCGAAGTCGAGCATCGCCTCCGCCAGGCCTCTCTCGCGTCGAATAGCGCCACAATCGATGAGCAACACACCCGAATTGATATAGCTTTCGACCGGAAGGGGCGCCACGATATCGCCCACCCGCGCGCGATCGACCCAAGACCGACCGGACTGGAATTTGACTTCCTTCTTCAACGTCGAAAAATCCCTGACGCCGGCGATGCAATGGCCATTCATCGACATGCGAAACGCGTCGCCGACATCGCGACGAACCAGCGTGTCGCCATCGATATAAAGGACGCGCCCATCGACGAGCTGAGGCAGATAAAGACGAGCCAACGCGGCGTTGGGAACGTGGCTTCCCTTGGCACCAACGCCTGCGAAGGCAGACTCGTTGATGGCATGAAACCGAATCGGGACCTCTCTATTTTCGGCAACGCGACGGAGAATCGATTCGGCGTTGGCGGTCAGGGATACACCCAGGATCTCGATCTGCGAGATAGCGGTCGTCCGCAGGGCGGAATCCAACGCCAGAGCCGTGGGCGCCAGCAATCCCATATCGGTACCAAAGGCAATTCGGGCGTCATCGTTTAGCACAAGGGTTTCTTCCAAAGTTGACCATGAATGCGATGTCGTGGCGTCTATCGACGCCGTGAGCGAATTCGCCGACGAGAACCTCGGCCATGGACGCTAAGACCGTTAGGTGGTCCAATTGATTCAAAGTCATGTGACACCGCCTTCCTCCGTCCATAAGAGAATCCAAGCGTACCTCGACATGTCACAAATTAGCGGCGTGGTGATCACGCTCGACGAAGCCGATAACATCGAAGCCTGCCTGACTTCGCTCGCCCGAGTCTGCGAGGAATTGATCGTGGTAGACTCCGGCTCCAGCGACGATACCGTGGTCATCGCCGAGAGATTCGGCGCCCGCGTGATCCATCAGCCCTATCTGGGCGATGGGCCGCAGAAGAACGTCGGTCCGCAGGCCGCCAGCCATCGCTGGGTGCTGTCGCTGGATGCCGATGAACGGCTCACCGATGGCGCCGTGGCGGCCATTCAGGCGCTCGACCTGGATGCCGCCGCCAACGGAGAGCGCAGCCACGACGCTTATGCGCTGCGGCGACGCAATTTTGTCGGCAGCCGCTGGATCCGTCACTGCGGCTGGTATCCGGACTACTGCATTCGCCTTTTCGATCGCGAACGGACCGGATTCTCCGACAGCCGCCAGCATGCCTCCGTGCAGGCGCAAACCGCCAAGCGCCTCGATGCCGATCTGGAACACTACTCGTTCGCCAATCTGGGGGAGCTCTTCGGCAAGGCCAGCGGGCGCTTTTCGAATCGCGCGGCCAAGATCATGTATCTCAAGGGCAAACGCGCCAATGCCTTCTCGCCGTTTTTGCACGGCGCCAACGCGTTCGTGCGCAAGTACGTTTTCCAGCGCGGCTTTCTCGGCGGGCTCGACGGCGTCTCCGTGGCACTCTCGGCAGCCGTCAACGCTTACCTGAAGTACGCCAAGCTGCTCGAGCTTCAACGCGACCCCAAGGTTCGCGACGCTGAAGATTTCGACCGGATCTGGTGAAACGACGAAGGGTCGCCCGATGCATATTCGACACGTCAATCTGGCCCGCGGCTTTCGGGGCGGCGAGCGCCAGACGCTGCTGCTGATCGAGGCGCTGGCACGACTGGGAGAACCCCAGGGTGGTATCGATCAGAGCCTGGTGTGTCGGCGCGATTCGCCGATGCGCGCGGCGCTGGCGGGGACGGATGTCGAATTGATCGATGCCGACCATGCGCTGGCCGGGCATGGTCACCGCACCAGGGCGACGTTGACTCACGCTCATGAAGCCAAGGCGGTGCACTGGGCCTGGGTCGAACGCCGCCTGCATGGCACGCCCTACATCCTGACGCGTCGCGTCCCCCAGCCGGTCAAGGACAAGCGCTTCAATCGATTGACCTATCGTGGCGCCGCGACTGCCGTGGCGATCTCGTCGGTGATCGAAACCCATCTTCGTGATCGGCGCTGGTGCCCCGTCGTCCGCATCCCGAGCGTGCTTTCCGGCCAGCCGAGCGATCCGACCCAGGTCGCGGCGCTACGCGAGCGCTTTGCCGGGCGTCGTGTGGTCGGTCATATCGGCGCACTGGTGGATCGCCACAAGGGCCAGCGAGTGCTGCTTGCGGCAGCCCGACGGCTGCGCGAGACGCATCCGGACGTCTGCTTCCTGTTGCTGGGAGAAGGTGAGGACGGCGAGACACTGAAGGCCGAGAGCGCCGGGCTGGACAACGTGATCTGGGAGGGGTTTCGGCCCAACGTCGGCGACTATCTCGAGATCATGACGCTGTTCGCGTTCCCCTCGCGCAACGAGGGGCTGGGCTCGACGCTGCTCGACGCCATGGATCATGGCGTACCGATCGTGGCCAGCGACGTCGACGGCATTCCCGATCTGATCGAGCACGATGTCAGTGGGCTGCTGGTACCGACGGGCGATCCCGAGGCGCTGGCTGCGGCGCTTGCCGCCCTGCTGGACGGTCCAGCGCACCGACAGCGGCTGGTCGCCGCCGCCAGACGACAGCTGGAAGCCTTCACGCCCGCGGCCATGGCGGAGGCCTACCTTGCCCTCTACCGCGGACTCCTCGACCGCTGAGCCACCGGGCGGAAGCGCCGGACACCTCGGCGGCGCCCGGCCCCGGCCAGCGAATGCCGTCAGGATCCGGCGGTTTCGAGGCAATACTTGCATGGCGTGAACGTGGCATCATGACGCCCGATGAGCCGCACCCGAGCGGCGTCGAGATCGTAAGCGAAGTGGAGCAGAACTATGAGCAAGATTCGGGTTGGCGTCATCTGTGGCGGCAAATCGGCGGAGCACGAGGTGTCGTTGCAGTCGGCCAGAAATATCGTCGATGCGCTGGATCGCGAACGTTTCGAGGTCACGGTCATCGGGATCGACAAACAGGGCCAGTGGCACGTCAACGATGCCGACAACTTTCTGGTTCATGCCGACGATCCCCGGCGTATCGCCCTCAATCCTTCCGATGGTGACATCGCCCTCGTGCCCGGTCGTGAACAGCGCCAGCTGATCGCCACCGAGACGTCTCAGGGGACCCTGGGCCAGTTGGACGTGGTTTTCCCCATCGTCCACGGCACCCTGGGCGAAGATGGTTCGCTACAGGGGCTGCTGCGCATGGCCAATCTGCCCTTCGTCGGCTCCGGCGTGCTCGGTTCGGCCGCCGGCATGGACAAGGATGTCGCCAAGCGCCTGCTGCGCGATGCCGGCATCCCGGTGGCGCCTTTCGTCACTCTGACCCGCCGCACGGCAGCCAGCGCCGACTTCGAGGCCCTGCGTGCGGAGCTCGGCACGCCGCTGTTCGTCAAGCCGGCCAACCAGGGCTCCTCGGTCGGTGTCAGTCGGGTGGAGAGCGCCGCCGAATTTCATCAGGCGCTGACACTGGCCCTGACGTTCGACCATAAGGTGCTGATCGAATCCGCCGTCGTCGGGCGCGAGATCGAGTGTGCAGTGCTGGGCAACGATAGCCCGGAAGCGAGCGTCTGCGGCGAGATCGTGGTCGAGAACGGTTTCTACTCCTACGACACCAAATATATCGACGACGAGGCGGCCACCGTTGCCGTTCCGGCCGCTATCGACGCCAGCGCCAGCGAGGCGATTCGCGACATCGCGGTTCGCACATTCCAGGTACTGGAGTGCGCCGGCCTGGCGCGTGTCGATGTCTTCCTCACGGCCGAGGGAAAGGTCGTCGTCAACGAGATCAACACCCTGCCTGGGTTCACCCGTATCAGCATGTATCCCAAGCTGTGGCAAGCCAGCGGCCTGACCTACTCGGCACTGGTGACGCGCCTGATCGAACTCGCGATGGCACGCCACGCCGAAGACCTGGGCTTGCGACATTCCCGCTAGTCCCCGGGAACTCGGCAGTAACCTGCTTGTCTTGGATTCGTCATGATAGAGTCATAACCACTCTTCATGCGGTGCCCGGAATTGGCACCGGTAGAACACGACGTTCACGGATCGAAGCACGGCATGCCCATTTCTCTCAATACTCGACGTTGGTGCGCACTCACTTACATCGGCCTCTGTATCGGCTACGCCATCATGGTGGTCTGGGTGCTGCCATGGTGGACCCCCATCGTGACCACCCTCGCCTGGCTGGCCGTCGGCTACCACTTCCACTGGGGCCATCCGTCGCAACGTGCCACGAAGCGCAAGGCGTGGCCCTGGTCGCTGGTGCCGTTGATCCTGTGGTGGGTCTACATCTATCTCGACGACAGCTTCGGCCAGCTCGATCTGGGGGCGGTGATCTTTCATCTGCAGGCCGGTATCGAGGAGAACGGCAGCACCGACCGCCAGATCGCCGGCGTGATCTACACCGTGGCCGCGATCGTGATGCTGATGGCGGTGACGTGGCTGGTCCGGGCGGATCACCGCTGGCGTTTGTGGGAGCGGGTCCTGAGCCTGTTTCTGCTCGCTTTCAACCCGCTGCTGTTCGGACTGTCATTGCGCGGCGCTTCGGTGATCGACGATGACGAGGCCTGGCTCAACGACCGCTATCGGCCACCGGAGATCGTGGCGGCGCCGCGTCGGCCGCCTAATCTGATCTATCTCTACATGGAGAGCACCGAGCGTACCTACAGCGACACCCGCCGCTTCGGTGACGCCTACGAGGATCTGGCTCAGTTGGGCAAGGAAGGCGTGGTCCTCCAGGGCGTCCAGCAGCTCGACAACACCGGTTGGACGATGGCCGGCATGGTGGCCAGCCAGTGCGGGGTGCCGTTGATGCCGGCGGGCCTGATGCACGACAACCAGTTCGAGCCGCTCTCGGACGTGCTCCCCGGCGTCAACTGCCTCGGCGATCTGCTGCACGAACGCGGTTACGATCTCACCTACATGGGCGGCGCCAGCACGAAATTCGCCGGCAAGGCGAAGTTCTACCGCGGTCATGGCTTCGATACCGTGCTCGGTCGCGATGAGCTGGAAGACAAGGCACCGGCCGGCTATCTCAACGACTGGGGACTCTACGACGATACGCTGTTCGGTCTTGCCGAGAAGCGAATCCGCCAGCTGCATGCCAGTGACAAGCCCTACGCCTTCTTCGGCCTGACGCTGGCGGCACACCCGCCCTTCGGCCATCCATCGCAATCTTGTATCGACAATCAGGGCCCGTTCGATGGCACCGATATTCTCTACTCGGTCAAATGTACCGGCTGGCTGGTGAAGAATTTCGTGGAACGCCTTCGCGCCGAGGGGCTGCTGGACAACACCCTGGTGGTGGTGGCCAGCGACCATCTCTCGATGAAGAACTCGGCGTGGGAGGATCTGATCGCCGAAGACCGCGAAAACACGCTGATGATGCTGGGCAACGGGCTGCGCCCCCGCGTCATCGAGCAGCCGGCGAGCATGGTGGACGTGCTTCCGACCTTGCTGGAGGCAATGGGCTACACCATCCCCGATCATCGGGCAGGACTGGGCGTGTCGCTACTCTCCGCGAAGCCGACGCTGGTCGAGCGCCACTCGCTCGAGGAGATGAACCAGCGCATGCGCAGCGAGAATGTCCTGCAGGAGCGACTCTGGAACGGCGTCAACTGAACCGCCAGACGTGGCCAGTGGCGAACTAACGCGGTGCCGGCCACTCGATGGGCCCCAGATCCTCGCCCGGATCCAGCTCACCCGGCAGGGTTTCCGGGGTGGTGTACCGCAGCGCGTCGGCTACCCGCGCCAGGGCAGCCTCACCTCTTGCCTTCTCGACTACGCGCGCCCACCACTGCCGGTGCACGGCGCGAACGACCACGGGTATCGAGCGCAGGCCCAGCCGTTGTGCCATCGCCAGGCGATGCAGGCCACGATTGATCTTGAGCAGATGCCCGTCGCGCGTGACGGCGACGCCGAGATCGTCCTTGCCCAGTTCGGCATCGAAACCCCGAGTCGCCATATCGTCGAGGAAGCCGAGATAGGTTCGCAGGTAGGCAAGTATCTTCTCTTCCGTATCCAGCAGAATACCCTGCTGGTACGAAGACCAGGGATGCCCGGACTCGAGCCGGGAGCGGTACTGGCGAAAGCGCTCGGTCTGAGTGAGATCGTCTCTATGCTCGTCGAGATCGCTGATGAAACGATAACGCGAGCCGCGGCGCAGATCACCGCGACTCCGGTCCCAATCGCCATCCCAGATGAAAGCAGAGGACGATGGGCGTTTGCCATCGATGCCCTTGGCATTGAGATCGCGGATCAACGCACGCGGATCGACCTGCACGACCAGCGCACGCCCTAACCGCGCCTCGATAGAACGCCGAGGCAGGCCGTGACGCTCGGCCCATTGGCCGCCCGCTTTCTCATGAGCCCAGCGCCGATAGAGCGCCTCTTCCAGGGGCATACCCACGCCACGTTGAAACCCGTCGCGCAGACTCGTCTGCCAGAGCGCACGCCGAATCCCCCATTTCATGCGGGAATCGAGCAGTTCGCTGAACGCCTCATCCTCGGCGGGCAAGCGCAAAGAGGCAGGCGACTGGGGATGTGAAGCGCGCGCCATGGGGAACCTACACATGGGAGTTCAGGAAAAGCGAAGTTATCAAACGCTGTTCGGATTCAACATAGCATAGCACATTAATGAGCATGCTATACAGTTTACCATCAACGGCTGCTGCCACTGACTCCTCTGTCCCCCGTTGACTCTTGTCTTGCAGTTCCTTGTCTCGCAGTCCCGCGTCTAGATCGTTGGCAGGTCGAGAAACTGCTGCATGATGCGTGTATCCCGAAACCGTTCAATCAACTCCGGGTCGGCTTCCAATCGCGGCGGATGCGCCAGTCCTTCGCGAATCTTCTGCGAAAGGCCGGATATGGAATTCTCGGCGATCAGCCGCGCCTGATCGTTGATCAGGACATTGCGAACGCCACCGGGGCAATCGACAGCGGCACAGGGCGTGCCACAGATCATGCTCTCCGCCAGCACGATTCCAAAGGCTTCGCTACGCGAGCTCAGCACGAAAAGACGGCCATGTTTCATCCATGGGTAGGGGTTGGGCCGGCTACCGATGAAGTGAATGCGCCCTCGGGCCCCCAGCTCGTTGACGAGCTGCTCCAGACTTTCACGCTTGGGACCGTCGCCGACGATGACCAGATCCTCGTCGATTTTCGCTTCGAGATACGCGCGAATCAGCCATTCCTGACGCTTGACGTCGGAAAGCCGGGAGACGTGAACGATGAAAGGCTTGGCGGGCAGTTCGACGGGCTCATCAGCCTGGCGGCGGATGGCGTCGATATCGCACGGGTTCATGATGGTTGCCCACTGACGGGGCCGAATCCCATGGTGGTCGAGCTGCTTCTCCAGCTGGGCGCGGACGTTGGGCGTATTGCAGATGACCTGCTTGCCCTCGTAGAGGCGCTTGAGATAGACGCCCTTCAGCCGCCCCCCGTACTCACCGGGCCAGGATACCGTCACCTGCCACAGACGCGGATCCTGCCAGGACCAGACCGTTTCGAACGCGCCCTGTCCGCGCATGATGACGCGGTCGATCGGGCCGCGTTCGCGTTCGAGCCTGGCCACGAAACGCTCGAGATAGCGGCCGCCGTACCAGCCTCGCCACAGGAAGCCGGAACCCGGCAGCAACGGCTTCAATAGCGCCCGCGTGAAGAGGTCGTACACCAACCCCAGGCCCGTCTTGCGAAAGGCCTTGTCGAAATCCACCCGGTGGACCGTAACGCCAGGATCCGGTGCCAGCTCTTCCCCTCCCTTGAGTACCAGCACGTGAACCTCGTGGCCTTCTCGCGCCAGCACGTTGGCAAGGTTCACCGTCACTCGCTCGATGCCGCCGATACTCAGCTTGCGTACGACCAGCAATACTCTCTGGGTCATGAAGTCATCATCCGTGTCATGTCGTTCACTCGCGCTCCGGTGGCCCACCGAAGATCAGCGGCTTGAGCTCGGGATAGCGGGCGAGACAGTTGGCGAACTGCACGTCGTTACCGCCGCGCTTGATATTGTCTTCGTGCAGCGCCGACTCCCCCGCTGCCGGGGTCGGCAGAAAGTCGACGTTACGCGGGTTGATTCTGACGCAGCGCGTGCCGGCCTTGAGAGAGGCCATCTTGAACCAGATGTCGTCGGCGTTGGGCGCCAGCGCCCGAAAGGCCTCGACGTCGAAGACCATGGGGTTCAGTGCGCCAGGCGGGTACAGCACGCCTCCGCTTCCGGTGGGCATCAGCGCGAAGTTGGGATGGATGGCACCGGGGTCGCGACGACTCTTGACCATCTGATAGGAAATTTCCCCCGAGCCCGGCGCACTCTCGCAGAGCATATGACCGCGGTGGCAGACGATACAGCCGGGAAATCGGGTCGCGCCGTCGACCAGCCGCCGCGCCCAATTCGGGGGATAAAGCATATCGTCGTCGGCGGTGATGATCGTGGCTTCCGGAAAAGCCTTCAGCGCGTGCACCAACTTGTCGTAGGAGCGGTAGTCTTCCTCGGTCACGACAATTCTCACTCCCCGTCGCACCAAACGCTGCAGCGATCCTGGCAGGCTACCGATCGCCTCTCTGTCGCGCCGGGAAAGATAAAGGTGGATGTCGAAGGCGTCGAGATCCTGTTCGCAGAGGGATTCCAGTGTAGCGAAGACCTGACGAATACGCGGCGGGTGGGTGGTCAATGAAATGATGAGCCGGTCACCGCTGGAAGGGACGCGGCGAGAGGACCATGGATTCTTCATTCGATAGTGCAGGAAACGAAGCGCTGATCGCAGTTTGCGTTTTCGCTTGGCAGTCAGTAGCGGCATGCTCGCTCTCGATAGATATGGCGGAGGATCGACATCACGGACAGTGGCTAGCCGACCGGCTGCCGCTCTCTTCGTCAGCCCTGGATCGCCTGCTGAATGCTTGCAGGCGACAGCTGCTTGAGACAATTTCGATGCCCCAGTGGGCAGGTGCGTTCGAAACAGGGCGAGCATGACAGCGCCAGATAGTGGATATCGGCGTTGTCGGTCAGCGGCGGTGTATAAGCCGGCGAGGAGGAGCCATAGAGCGCCTGAATCCGCGTTCCGACCGCAGCAGCCACGTGCATCAGCCCGGAGTCGTTGGTGACCACTTGCTCACAGGCAGCGAGCAGGTCGACGGCGTCTGCCAGACGGGTCTTGCCGCACAGGTTATGGGCATGCGCCAGCCCTTCGGCGATGACATCGCCCGCGGCGGCATCCTTGGGGCCTCCGAGAACCCAGACGGCGTGGCCGCGGGCGATCAGCGTCGCGGCCAGCTCACGAAAATACTCGAGCGGCCACTGCTTGGCCGGACCGTACTCCGCTCCCGGCATCATCCCGATGGCGGGTCGCTCGCCCAGAGAAAGCTCGGCACGCAGCGCGTCCTGACGCGCTGCGTCGACACGGAGCCGCGGATGAGGCGTGATCAGCTCGCCGCCGACTTCCTCGTCGGCATCCAGGCCCAGCGCGACGAAGCGCTTCACGGTCTGATCGAACACCGTCTTGTCGAGTTTGCGCCGATCGTTGAGCAGCACGTAGCGCTGTTCGCCGGTAAAACCGGTGCGGTGCGGGATGCCGGCGAGAAACGGCACCAGCGCCGACTTCAGCGAGCGTGGCAGAACGATGGCCCGATCGAAGCGACCTTTCAGCGAACGCCCAACATCGCGCCGGGTTTTCCAGCCGAACTCGCCATGTTTCACGTCCAGTGCAATGGCCTCGTCGACTTCCGGCATGCGCTCGAGAATCGGCAGCGACCAGCCCGGCGCCAGCACGCCGATCCTCGCGCCCGGATGACGTCGCTTGAGCGTGATGAACAGGCTCTGCGCCATGACCATATCGCCGACCCAGGAGGGGCCGACGACGAGGATACGTGGCGTGTTCCTTGCCGCGGTATCGCCCCGCTTGGCTTCACCCATTCAACCATTCCAGATAGGCCGAAACACCCTCGCGCACCGTCTTGAACTCGGCGGTGTAGCCCGCCTCTCGAAGTCGACCGATATCGGCGCGGGTATAGCTCTGATAGCGCCCCTTGAGCTCGTCGGGAAAGTCGATGTACTCGATCCCGACCTCTGCCCCATCCTTGTCGGAATAGAAATCGATGGCGGTCTCGGCGATCGCCTTGAACGGCTCGGCACGTCCGGTGCCCAGGTTGAAGATGCCGGAAACCTCGGGGTTGTCGAGAAACCACAGATTGACGTCGACCACGTCACCGACATAGACGAAATCGCGGCTCTGCATGCCGGCGTCATAGCCATCCCAGGCACCGAACAGCTTGGGGTTCTCGCCACGCTTGACCTGAGTGTGGTGGTGATAGGCGACGCTTGCCATCTTGCCCTTGTGCTGCTCGCGCGGGCCGTAGACGTTGAAGTATCGAAAGCCGACGACCTGGCTGTCGAAATCATCCCAGCGCGCGCGTACATACTGGTCGAACAGCAGTTTGGAGTAACCGTAGACGTTGAGCGGCTTCTCATGCGCGGGGTCCTCGACGAAGACTTCGCTACCGCCATAGGTAGCGGCGGAAGAGGCATAGAGAAATGGAATGCGCCTGGCCTGGCAGTACTCGAGCAGCACCTTGGAGTATTCGAAGTTGTTTTCCAGCATGAAGCGTCCGTCCCATTCGGTAGTATCCGAGCAGGCGCCTTCATGGAAAATGGCGTCGATCGTGGGCAGACCGCCGAGTTCGCCGCGCAGCTCCGCTTTCACCCGGGCCAGAAAATCGTCCTTGTCGAGATAGTCGCCCAGCGTGCAGTCCGCCAGGTTGACGAATTTGGTGCCATCGCTGAGATCGTCGACCACCATGACGTCCTGATGGCCGCGTGCGTTGAGTGCCTTGACCAGATTGGCCCCGATGAAGCCGGCCCCGCCAGTGACAACGATCATGTCGTAACTCCTGTTTGATCGACTCGGTTATCTTGTGGCGCTTACGACCGTGCGACGCATCCGGTGTTCGCTGACTCTTTAAAACAAGCCGGAGCGATGGTCGACGGTGCCTATAACCGATTGAGCGCTAATTGTATACTTGGCGGCTCACGAATTCATGGGCAACGGTGCGCAGTCAATGACAGTCTCGACGGCAGATGCGAAAACCTTTCAGGGGCTGATACTGGCCCTTCAGCAATACTGGGCGGAAAAAGGCTGTGTCGTGCTGCAGCCACTCGACATGGAAGTGGGCGCCGGCACCTTCCATCCGGCGACTTTCCTGCGCTCGATCGGCCCGGAGAGCTGGAACGCCGCCTACGTCCAGCCGTCGCGTCGACCCACCGATGGTCGCTACGGGGAAAACCCCAATCGCCTGCAGCACTACTATCAGTTTCAGGTGGTGATGAAGCCCTCGCCGAAAGACCTGCAGGATCTCTACCTCGGCTCGCTGGAGCGTCTCGGCATCAATCCACGGATTCACGATATCCGCTTCGTCGAGGACAACTGGGAATCGCCGACGCTCGGCGCCTGGGGGCTCGGCTGGGAAGTCTGGCTGAACGGCATGGAGGTGACCCAGTTCACCTACTTCCAGCAGGCGGGCGGGATCGAATGCTTCCCGGTGACCGGCGAGCTCACCTACGGCCTCGAGCGTATCGCCATGTACCTGCAGGACGTCGACAGCGTCTACGATCTGGTGTGGACGATCGCGCCGGACGGTAGCCGCATCACCTATGGTGATGTCTACCTGCAGAACGAGCGCGAGCAGTCGACCTACAACTTCGAACACGCCGACGTGCCCTATCTGTTCGAAGCCTTCGACCACTGCGAGAGCGAATGCAACAAGCTGCTCGAGGCCAACCTGCCGTTGCCCGCCTACGAGCAGGTGCTCAAGGCCTCCCACACTTTCAACTTGCTGGATGCGCGCCACGCGATCTCGGTCACCGAACGTCAGCGCTACATCTTGAGAGTGCGCACGCTGGCGCGAGAGGTCGCTCACGCTTACTACGCGTCACGCGAAGCTGCCGGCTTTCCGCTGGCGCCGGAAGCGCTGCGCCGCGAGCTGTTGCAGAAAACGCCAGAAACCCATTCAGGAGACGCATGAGCATGGCAGCCAACACCCTACTGATCGAACTGGGCGTCGAAGAGCTGCCGCCGGGCGCCCTTTCCAGTCTCGCCTTTGCGCTACGCGACGGTGTCGTCAAGGGGCTCGTCGATGCCGAGGTGCCCCATGGCGAAGCCTACGCACTCGCCTCTCCGCGCCGTCTCGCCGTTCGCATCGAGGCACTGGCAGACAAGCAGCCGGACCGTGAAGTCGAAAAGCGCGGCCCGGCCCTGGCCGCCGCCTTCAAGGAAGGCCAGCCCACCAAGGCGGCCGAAGGCTTCGCCCGCTCCTGCGGCGTGACGGTGGAAGAGCTGATCCATCTGGAAACCGACAAGGGTACCTGGCTTGGCTATCGTGAACGGCAGTCGGGAGAAACGGTCGAGACGCTGCTGCCGGCGATCCTCAACGCTGCCATCAACGCCCTGCCCGTGCCCAAGAACATGCGCTGGGGTGCCTCGCGCATCGAGTTCTCACGTCCGGTTCACTGGCTGGTGCTGCTTTACGGCGATCAGGTCGTGCCGGCCAGCGTGCTCGGCCTGGCATCCGGTCGTACGACGCTGGGCCATCGCTTTCATGCCCCGACGCCGATCGAACTCCGTCACGCCGACGACTACGAGGCCGCGCTCGAAGACGCCTATGTGCTGGTGGATCTCGAGCGCCGTCGTGAGCGCATTCGTGAACAGGTCCTGGCCGAGGCGGAAGTCCATGACGCCCGGGCGGTCATCGATGAAGACTTGCTGGAAGAGGTCAACGGGCTGGTCGAATGGCCGGTGGCGCTGACCGGCACATTCGATGAACGCTTCCTCGAGGTGCCCGCCGAGTGCCTGATCTCCTCGATGAAGGCCAATCAGAAGTACTTCCACCTGCTCGATGCCGACGGCAAGCTCAAGCCGCAGTTCATCACCCTGGCCAACATCGACAGCGAAGATCCTCAGCAGGTCATTTACGGCAACGAAAAGGTCATTCGTCCACGACTTGCCGATGCCGCCTTCTTTTTCGAGACCGACCGCAAGCAGACGCTGGAAGCGCGTCGTGAATCGCTGGCCAGCGTGGTGTTTCAGCGCGAGCTGGGGTCGCTCGCCGACAAGGCCGCCCGCAGCGAAGTCGTTGCCCGCTTCATTGCCGGCAAGATCGGCGGTGACTCCCAGGCGGCCGGGCGTGCGGCCCAACTGGCGAAATGCGATCTGGTCACCGAGATGGTGCTCGAATTCCCCGAGCTTCAGGGCATCATGGGCACCTACTATGCCCGCCACGACGGTGAACCGGAATCGGTAGCGGAAGCCATTCACGAACAGTATCTACCCCGCTTCGCCGCTGACGAGATTCCTCGGACGCCCACCGGCCAGGCGCTCGCTCTGGCTGACCGGCTGGATACCCTGACCGGTATCTTCGGCATCGGCCAGCGCCCGACCGGCGCCAAGGATCCGTTCGCCCTGCGGCGCGCCACCATCGGCGTACTCAACATCCTGATCAAGGGTGAACTGGATCTCGACCTGCGCGAACTGCTGGAGCTAGCGGCGTCCCAGCATCGGGAGCTGCCCAAGTCGGAGGGCCTGGTCGATGATGTCCTGACCTATATGCTGGACCGCTTCCGTGCCTGGGCTCAAGACGAGGGCCTGCCGGTCGACGTCTACCTGGCGGTGCGAGCGCGTCCGGTAACGCGACCGCTCGACTTCGCCCGGCGTCTGCGCGCCGTCCATCGCTTCAGTCAGCGCGAGGAAGCCAGCGCCCTGGCTGCCGCCAACAAGCGCGTATCGAACATCCTGGCCAAGCAGCAGCATGATGGCGGCACCGAAGTGAACAGCGATCGACTCATCGAAGACGCGGAAGTCGCCCTGGCAAACGCCGTTTCGGATTGTCGCGATCAGGTCGAGCCATTGTTCCGCGAGGCCGAGTATGCGCAGGCGCTGGACATCCTGGCGACACTGCGTGGGCCCGTGGACCACTTCTTCGATGAAGTCATGGTCGCGGTCGAGAACGATGCCATTCGGGCCAATCGCCTGGCGCTGCTCGCCAGCCTGCAGTCGCTGTTCCTCGAAGTGGCGGACATTGCCGAACTCCAGTCCTGATCGACAGGCACGTTTCACGTGAAACACTAGCCCGGCCATGGAGCCGGGCTTTTTTGTGCCTTTCAAAGCCTGTTAACTTTTAGCCTTCTTGCAATGCAATTTACCGTCACGAGCATGTTCCACGTGAAACATCGTCGGCTTTGCGTCCCTTGCGATGACGTTCGATAATCAGGCACGACTCTTTTTTTTGGAATTCCCTCCATGGCCAAGCTCATCATTCTCGATCGCGACGGCGTGATCAACCGGGACTCCGATGCCTACATCAAGTCGCTGTCGGAATGGGAGCCCTACCCTGACGCGATCGCCGCGATCGCCCAGCTCCACCAGAACGGCTGGACCATTGCCATTGCCACGAATCAGTCCGGCATCGGGCGCGGCTACTATGACACTCGCACTCTCGAGCAAATTCATTGCCGGTTGCGATCACTGGTCAGTGAAGCGGGCGGCGAGATTGCGATCATCGAATACTGTCCTCACTTGCCTGCCGACAACTGTGATTGCCGAAAGCCCCGAGCAGGAATGTTAATACGGATACGCAAGAGCCTGAACATCCCGACTCTCGACGGATGCTGGATGGTCGGAGATAGCCTTCGCGACATACAAGCAGGAATCGCGGGCGGATGCCGCACGGCACTGGTTCTCACCGGAAAGGGGCAGCGTACTCGACGCGAGCTGGACGAGGCGTATAGCGACACCTGGATCTGTGATGACCTCGAGGCGTTCAGCAAACGCCTTCTGAGCCTGGACGTGTGAGCAACGTCACCCAATAACGTGACGCCGACCCGACCTCTCATGTTTCACGTGAAACACGAGAACCCTTCCAATCACTACGATCGGTCACCACCCTGGCGCTCCGCTTGGACTACCCTTGGAGAGTCACTCCAAGGACGGGAACCGGGCCATGACATTGGGAAAGAAAATTGCGCTATGGGTGGTGGCGATCGTCTTGTTGCTGATGATCGCCCTCATCATCATCGTTGCGACATTCGATTGGAATCGACTCAAGCCCACCATCAATGAACGAGTCTCGAATGCGATTCACAGACCCTTCGCCATCGACGGAGATCTGACCGTCTCGTGGGAATCGCCGCAGGGCGAGTCCGGGTGGCGCAGCTGGGTGCCATGGCCTCACGTTCACGCCGAGGACATTCACCTGGGCAGCCCGAAAGCCGTCACTGACAGGGATTTACTCGAGCTCGCTTCCTTGGATGTGAAGCTGTCGCTGATACCGCTCATGGGCAAGACGGTCTCCATTCCTCATATCGAATTTTCGGGAGCCAAGGCGGCACTGGTGCGTCTCGAAGACGGCAAGAACAACTGGACGTTCGATCTCGGAAAAGGAAGCCAGGGCGCAGACGAGCCGGTGGACGACGGCAGTGGCTGGACGATCGATGTCGGGGACATCGCCTTCGATCCGGTCGACGTCCATTATGAAGACGCCCCCTTGGCTGCCAATATCGATGCCACGATCGCGCTTCTCGGCAAGCCGATCGCGTTCAGCGAGCTCACCGAGAATGAAGGCGCCGCCGAACAGGCCGTCCACGACCAGGACATCGCTGATTACGCATTTGGCTGGAAAGCCGAGGGTGAGTACCAGCGCCAGAATGTTGATGGAGAAGGTAAGCTCGGCGGCCTGGCCGCCCTGAGACGTCGCGGTGCACCCTATCCGATCCAGGCTTCGGTGGAAGCCGGCGCAACCCGGGTTTCCGTCAGTGGCACCTTGGTAGACCCCCTGGCACCCAAAAAGATCGACATGGATCTGAGCTTTTCGGGTCAGAACCTGGGCGATCTCTATGACATCATCGGTGTCACGCTGCCTGATACCCCACCCTACTCCACACAGGGTCATCTAACGGCCAATCTGGATACCCAAGAAGCACTTTCCTTTCGCTACCGGAATTTTGATGGCCGTATTGGTGACAGCGATATCCATGGCGATCTCACTTATCGGATGGGTGAACCACGACCTTTGCTCAAGGGCGAAGTCGTCTCGCAGCAGTTGCGCTTCGCCGACCTCGCCCCATTGATAGGCGCTGACTCGAATGCGGAAAAAAGCGACCGGGGTGAAGCCAGTCGTCAGCCAGAAGACAAGTTGCTGCCGGTCGAGGAATTCGATACGGCTCAATGGAAAACGATGGACGCCGACGTCAAGTTCACCGCACAACGCATCGAACACGGTGACTCCCTTCCCCTGGAAGACATCTATACGCATGTCACGCTGAATGACGGGGAGATCCTGCTGGACCCGCTGAGGTTCGGCGTTGCAGGCGGCAGTCTGAATACGACACTACGTCTCGACGGCAGCCAGAGCCCGATGCAGAGCCGGATCGATATGCATATCCGCCACTTGATGCTGAGCCGTCTGTTTCCCGATGTGGAGCTGATGCAAAACAGCCGAGGAGAACTCAACGGAGACGCCACGCTGAGCGGCACCGGCAACTCGGTAGCCAGCATGCTGGGGACGAGTGACGGCAATCTTCAAATGCTGATCAATGATGGCCTCATCAGCCAGAACCTGATGGAGCTCGCCGGTCTCAATGTCGGTAACTATCTGGTTGGCAAGCTGTTCGGAGACGAGCAGGTCAAGATCAACTGTGCAGCCACCAATCTGGAAGTCACCGATGGGTTGGCCAGTACTCGCTTCTTCCTGATCGATACGGAAAACGCTCTGATCAAGATCGATGGTACCGTCAACTTCGCCAACGAAGCGCTGGACCTGACCATCGAACCGGAAAGCAAGGGCGCGCGCGTGTTCACCTTGCGCTCGCCGCTCTACGTGGAAGGCACCTTCAAGAACCCTTCGCCTGGTGTCGATACGGGGTCATTGCTCGCTCGGGGCGCGATTGGCGCTTTCCTCGGGACCGTTGCGACTCCCGCCGCGGCGCTACTGGCACTGGTTTCCCCTAGCGCCGATGAGACGACGCCATGCAATGACTTTCTGAGCCAGATTCAGACGGGCAACCAATGAGAAGTCATGTTTCACGTGAAACGACACGGTAGATTGTTTCACGTGGAACATTGTCCGCAAACACTGCGCCCACAAACACCACTGTCCGCAGACACTGTCGCGCTGGCAAGAATAAGCTGTGTTCGCCCACGTGGCACCATGCGAAATGGCAAGTACCGGAATCAAAAAGCATTTGACCCCGATGCGCCAGTCATGCGGTATCGGGGTCAAGGTAGTAAGAGGAAAGAGAGAAGGGATACCTAGGCTATGTCTGAACAGTACTACGCTTGCCCCTACGGGGTTAAAAATCGGCGGGTGCGGCCCGGTCCGTCTTCGCCGATTTTTGCCTTAGTTACGCGTCCCGGTCTTGCCTTTGCTCGTCGACTTCTCAGACACAGCCTAGCGCGCACCCCGTTTGTACTGCTCGCCAAGTGATTCCAGAGCGCCGATAAGCTTTTCGATTTCAGCATCAAAGCGCTGCTGCTGCTGGGAGTAAAAGTGACGGGTGTATGAAGCGCCTTTGTGCTTGTTGACCAGGTTGGAGAATTGCGACTCAAGCTGCTCGGTGTGATAACGCAGGCGTTCGGTCAAAAACGCCGCATGCCCCTGATGACAAGCCACATCCATCAGTGCCCTGACCTGCACCGTCAGCAGGTAGAGCTGAAGAACGTTGCGCTCCTGCACTTCCTTCTGCGTAGAGACACTGTCGTCCAGCAGGTTGATCGAACTCATCTGACAGCAACCGCTATCGTCGGTCATTGGGCGATTGTGAGCCGTTTCTTCTCGAGTCTGCCACATGATCAGGCCCTCCTTGTTTGATCGCTGATCTCTAGACCCATCGCTGATCTCTAAATTCATAGTAGCACTGCGGTTTTTGGTGACTGTTCGCCATTGGTCGAAGCTCGGTAGATCCCTGAGTGCGGGGTCGCCTAAAGCGTAATGGCGGGGGCGTGTCGGAGAGCGCAGATTGGTGGGGAAATCCAGCGATCGGGCATCGATCCATCAGGAGGTATCATCATGCGTTACGCCAACCCGAACACCTCGGACGCCATTACCCAGTTCGAGAAACGCTACGACAACTACATCGGTGGGGAATGGATACCGCCGGTCGAGGGAAGATACTTCGAAAACATCACGCCGGTGACCGGTGAAGTATTCTGCGAAGTCGCACGTTCCAGTGAGAAAGATATCGATCTGGCGCTCGATGCGGCCCACAAGGCAGCACCCGCGTGGGGCAGGACATCCGTCCAGGAGCGCTCGACACTGCTGCTGAAAATCGCCGACCGTCTGGAACAGAATCTGGAAATGCTGGCCGTCGCCGAAACCTGGGACAACGGCAAGGCGGTGCGCGAAACGCTCGCCGCCGACATCCCGCTGGCGATCGACCATTTCCGATACTTTGCGGGCTGTATCCGCGCCCAGGAAGGCTCGACTGCCGAGATCGACGAAAACACGGTGGCTTATCACTTCCACGAGCCTCTGGGCGTGGTCGGCCAGATCATTCCCTGGAACTTTCCGATCCTGATGGCGACCTGGAAGCTGGCGCCAGCGCTGGCGGCTGGCAACTGCGTCGTGCTCAAGCCCGCCGAACAGACGCCGGTCTCGATCTTCAAGGTCATCGAGGTCATTCACGACCTGCTGCCCAAAGGCGTCATCAACATCGTCAACGGATATGGCGAGGAGGCGGGTCAGGCGCTTGCCACCAGCAAACGCATCGCCAAGATCGCGTTCACCGGCTCCACTCCCATCGGTTCGCACATCATGAAATGCGCAGCCGAAAATATCATTCCCTCGACGGTAGAGCTTGGCGGCAAGTCACCGAACATCTATTTCGAGGATGTGATGTCCGCCGAACCGGCGTTCATCGACAAATGCGCCGAAGGCCTGGTGATGGGCTTCCTCAACCAGGGCGAAGTCTGTACCTGCCCCTCCCGAGCCCTGGTTCAGGAGAGCATCTACGACGAGTTCATGGCGCGTGTCATCGAGCGAATCAAGAAGATCAAACGGGGTCATCCGCTGGATACCGACACCCAGGTTGGCGCCCAGGCCTCGCAGGAGCAGTTCGACAAGATCATGTCCTACATGGATGTGGCCCGGGATGAAGGCGCCGAGTTCCTCTCCGGGGGGAAACGGGAGTCCCTTGGCGATGATCTATCCCGCGGTTATTACATCCAGCCAACCCTGCTCAAGGGCAACAACAAGATGCGGGTCTTCCAGGAGGAAATCTTCGGCCCCGTGGTCTCGGTCACGACGTTCAAGGATGAAGAGGAAGCCTTGGCCATTGCCAACGATACCGAGTTCGGCCTGGGGGCCGGCGTCTGGACTCGCGACATCAATCGCGCCTATCGCATGGGCCGCGGCATTCAGGCCGGCCGCGTGTGGACCAACTGCTATCACGCCTATCCGGCGCACGCCGCATTCGGGGGTTACAAGAAGTCCGGCGTCGGTCGCGAGACGCACAAGATGGCACTGGAGCACTACCAGCAGACCAAGAATCTGCTGATCAGCTACGACATCAATCCCATGGGGTTTTTCTAATCCCCTGACCAGGCGTTCCGAGGCTATCGGAACGCCTGGGGTCGACGGCGACAGCATCGGTCATCGCCGTGGGCATTGTCCCGAGAATATCGACGTCAGGCGTGTCCGCCGCCTCGCGCTGCCAGTCACATGGCCGGTAAGGGGCAGTCAGCGGTGTATTTCATGCGGATTGCCCTCCGCGCTCTGGATCAGCTCGGCAAACCGGTTCAGGTCGACATTCCCCCCGGACAGAATGATTCCGACTCGACGCCCCTCGATTGCCACTTGCCCACTCAGGGCGGCAGCCGCCGCCAGACAACCGGTGGGCTCGACGAACTGCTTCATCCGCCCGGCCAGGAAACTCATGGCGTTGACGAGCTCGCCATCGCTCACCGTGACGATCTCGTCGACGTACTCGCGAAGCACCGGAAACGTCAGACTGCCCAGGGCCTGGGTCTGGGCGCCATCGGCGATGGTACGCGGCGTGGCAATAGAGACGATCTCGCCGCTGGCAAGGCTTCTCTGGGCATCGTTGCCGGCCTCCGGCTCGACCCCGACCACGCGGCAACGCGGATAACGCGCTTTGGCAACCGTGGCACAGCCGGAGAGCAGGCCACCGCCGCCCACCGGCACGAGCAGCAGATCGAGTTCGCCGACATCATCGAAAAGCTCCTTGGCCGCCGTTCCCTGACCCGCCATCACATGCGGATGGTTGAAGGGCGGGATCAGGGTCAGCCCTTCGGCCACGGCCAGTTCCCGGCCCAGCGCCTCACGATCCTGCGTATAGCGATCATAGAGCACCACCTCGGCGCCATAACCCCGAGTAGCGGCAATCTTGATGGCTGGCGCATCCTCCGGCATCACGATGACGGCACGGATGCCATGTAGCCTGGCCGAGAGCGCGATCGCCTGAGCATGATTGCCCGAGGAAAAGGCGATGACCCCGCCCGCTTTCTGTTTGGCGTCGAACTGGTTGATGGCGTTGTAGCCGCCGCGGAACTTGAACGCGCCGATGCGCTGAAGATGCTCGGCCTTGAAGTGAAGGCTCGCACCGGTGCGTTCGTCCGCCGTCGCCGAACGCAGCACCGGCGTGTGATGAGCGATGCCCTCGAGCCGTCGGTGCGCCGCTACCACGTCGTCGTAATCGATTGCCAGAGTGCTCATGCCGTCATCGTTCTCCCGTTGTCATGGCGTCATTGTCGCGGTTATCGCTTCCAGCGCTACATTGAAAGCCCTTCACAATGCTTAAATGAAGCCCTTGGACAGGGCTTCGATCATGATGGCTGAATGGCCGCGAGGAAAGAGACAGATGGCATCATACGACTGGATATGGCAGACGGGCCCCGAACTCGATCCTGCCGAACTTTATGCGCTGCTCTCGCTGCGGGAGGCCGTGTTCGTGGTAGAACAGCAGTGCCCCTATCAGGAACTGGATGGCCGCGACCTGTCGGCATCGACACATCACTTGCAGGTTCGGGCGGCGGGCCAACTGGCGGCCACCCTGCGGCTACTGGTACCGGAGCAGCCTGACCAGCCGGTCTCCATCGGCCGCGTGGTCATTCATCCCGATCACCGCGGTGGCGGTCTCGGCCATGAACTGCTGCGAGCCGCGCTGAGGCGCATCGAATCGCTGTGGCCCGGCCGCGACGCCCGGCTGTCGGCCCAGGCCCACCTCCAGGGCTATTACGGTCACCACGGCTTCGAAGCGGTCTCACGGGTTTATGTCGAGGACGGCATCCCGCATATCGACATGCAGCGCGAATCCAGCCTCGAGCGCCAGTAATCATTGTCGATCCAATAAAAAGCCGACGCTGATTCGCAGCGTCGGCTTGTCGTTGGCGTGTCTACCCGCCAAGCGGGGAAGAGATCATTCCGATCAGGCGCCGAATTCGCTCAGCATCTTCTCGATCAGGTCGAGCCCCTCTTCGAGCACCTCGTCACTGATAGTGACCGGCATCAAAAAGCGGATCGTGTTGGCATAAAGACCGCAGGAGAGCAGAATCAGGCCGCGCTCGCGAGCGGTCTTGCAGAGCTTGCCCGCCAGTTCGGCATTGGGCACGCCGCTCTTCTTGTCAGTGACCAGATCGAAGGCCGCCATGGCGCCCAGATTGCGCACGTTGGCAACGCCAGCGTAATCCTGCTGCCACTTGTCGAAGCGCACCCGGAGTTTCTCGCCCAGCGCCTGGCTCTTTTCCAGAATGCGCTCTTCCTCGAACACCTCCAGCACGGCCAGCACCGCGGCACACGAAACCGGGCTACCGGTGTAGGTCCCGCCCAGCGAATTGCCGCCGGAGGCGTCCATGACCTTGTCGGTCCCTACCACGGCCGAGATCGGCATGCCGTCGGCCATGCTCTTGGCCATGGTGATGATGTCCGGTTCGACGCCGCTGTGTTCGATCGCGAACAGCTTGCCGGTTCGCCCGAAGCCGGACTGCACCTCGTCGGCGATCAGCAAGATGCCGTGCTCGTCGCAGATCTCGCGCAGCGCCTTGAGAAAGCTTGCCGGCGCGGCGTGGAAACCGCCCTCACCCAGCACCGGCTCGATCACGATCGCCGCGGTGTCATTGGGATTGGCATCGGTCTTCAGCGTCATCTTCAAGTGGCGAAGCGCCTCGTCCTCGCTGACACCGATGGACGGCACCGGATAGGGCGCGCGATAGACCTGACCGGGCATCGGGCCGAAATCGTTGCGGTACGGCGCCACCTTGCCGTTCATCGCCATGGTCATGAAGGTGCGGCCGTGATAGCCGCCGGTAAAGCAGATCACGCTGGAACGCCCGGTGGCGGCGCGCGCCACCTTGACCGCGTTCTCCAACGCCTCGGCACCGGAATTGGCCAGCATCACCTTGGCGTGGCCGCGCACCGGCGTCACCTCGCTGAGCTTCTGCGCCACGCGCACGTAGCCCTCGTAGGGCATGACGGTCTGGCAGGTGTGCATCACCTTGTCGAGCTGGGCCTTGACCGCTTCGACCACCTTGGGGTGGCGGTGACCGATGTTGAGCACGCCGATCCCGCCGGCGAAATCGATGAAGCGCTTGCCGTCCTCGTCCCAGAGCTCGGCGTTCTCCGCCCGCGCGGCGAACTCGACCGCCGGGCTTGCCGCACCGTTGGCGACGTAGCGCTGCTTGAGTTCGTTGAGTTCTGCATTGGTCATGGATGCATTAGCCATGGAACACTCCTGCTGGCGCGGCACCGGGTGCCGCTAACGTGGATCGCGCGTCGTCGTCGAGTTCGGCAGGCGGCGCGCCATGAAATCGCGATCAGGATTTTTCGTAGGCAGCCCGAATGAGGCGATCGCCCATCTCTCGACCGTAGTGCCGTCGAGCCCATCCGTACAGTGCCAATCCGGCGATCATCCAGCCACCGAAGATGGACCACTCGATGGGCGTCAGCGCCGACGGGCTGCCGGGCAGGTATAGACAGGTCATGCCCAGCGACAGCAGCACCGCCAGCACGCCAACCAGTTTGCCGGCACCGACATGATAGGGGCGCGGCATGTCGGGTTCGCGATAGCGCAGAATGACGAACGACAGCGCCACGAACAGATAAGCGAGCACGATGCCCAGCCCACCGGCATCGACCAGCCATACCAGCGCCGGGCGTCCGAAGAATGGCGCCGCGGTGGAGAGTACGCCGATCAGGATGATCGCGTTGGTCGGCGTCTTGTAACGCGGGTGCAGCTTGCCGAGGAAAGCCGGCAGCATGCCGGAATGGGCCAGCGCATAGATTGCGCGCGACCCGCCGATGTAGAACGCATTCCAGCTGGTGATGATCCCGGCGATGCCCGCCAGTACCATCAGATCGCCGGCCCAGGATGCATCGAAGACCGCGGTCATCGCATCCGGCACGCTGAGCGAGCTGCCCTGCAATGCCTGGTTGTCGAGCATCAGGCTGGTGCCGAGAATGATCAGGGTATACCAGCAAACCGCCATGATCACCGAGAGCACCAGCACCTTGCCAATGTCCCGGAACGGCAGATTGATCTCCTCTGCCGCCTGAGGAATGACATCGAAGCCGACGAACAGGAACGGGACCAGCACCAGTACCGCCACGATACCGCCGAAAGCACCCTGCTCGCCGCTGGCGAACAGTGGCTGCATGTTGGCGCCGTCACCGGTGAACAACGCGCCGGTCACGAACATCACCCCGGCCACCAGAATCAATCCGGTAACGACTTTCTGCAGCAACGCGGCAGTGGAGATACCCAGGTAGTTGACTGCCATCATCACGATCGAGCCGGCCACGCCGACAGCGACCCAGGTCGCCTTGACGTCCCAGCCGGCGATAGTCCATAGATCGCCGACGGCGTAGCCGGGGAACAGATGCTCGACCACCGTCGGCAGTGCCACGGCTTCGAACGATGCGACACTGACATAGCCCAGCACGATGCTCCAGGTGCAGACGAACGAGGCAAAATGGCCAAGCGCACGGTAGCTGTAGACATGCTCGCCACCCACCTGCGGCATTGCCGAGGCCAGTTCGGCGTAAGTCAGGCCCACCAGCAGTACGGCAATGCCACCGATGACGAACGCGAGGATCGCGCCCACGCTGCCACCGTCGAGAATGGCACTGCCGGTCAGGACGATCCAGCCCCAGCCGATCATGGCGCCAAAGGCCAGGGCGAGGACATCCGCCCGTGCAAGGACGCGCACGAACTCCGGAGGTTGAGAGGGGTTCGACATAGGGGATTCTCTTCAGGTTGTTGTTGATAAGCCGAGATCGTCGCCAGTGCATCGCGGGGCTCGGCCCTGATACCACGCTATCACTCCAACACGGCGTCGGGGCTAGACCACTTCCCTCTGACTGTAGACCACTCGATGAGCCCAACGCATAATCCGTGGATTCCCGCTACGTCTCTTGTGAGGTAGGCCATGGACGACCGTCGCCAGACGCTGGAGCGGATCGAACGGGGCTATCAGGCCCAACCCGACCATTTAACCAAGCGTTGCCGCCTGGAACAGACCCTGCTGACGCTGATCGCGCAGCAGTGGCAGGACGGCCAACGACTGCCCGGTCATCGAGCGCTATGCGTCACGCTCGGCGTGGCCCGCAACACGCTGGCCGGCGTTATCGAGAGCCTGACCCGACAGGGGCACCTGATCACCGATCACGGCCGGGGTACCTGGGTGTGCAAGCGCTTACTCTCGCGTCAGCGCGAGATTGCCGATATCGGACCGATATCGCGCCGTGCGGTCGGCCTGCTGGCCGACGTTGGCGCCAGCCCGCTGCAGAGCGGCGCCTTCGTCCCGGGCGTGCCCGATATCGTGCACTTCCCGATCGCCCGCTGGCGCCAGCTCTACTCGCGTATCACCGTGCCCCACAATACGCTGCTGCTCTCCTACGCCTCTGGCGGCTATGGGCCATTGAAACGAGCCATCGCCGGCTATCTGGCCCGGTGGCGAGGTATCGACTGCTCACTGGACCAGATCGTGATTACCGAAGGTGCCCACCACGGCCTGCAGCTGTGCGCCCTGACACTGGCCGATACCGGCGACCGCGTGGTCATGGATTCCCCGTTTTACTGGGGTGCGCGCAACGTCTTTCACGCCGGCGGCCTCGAGATCGAGCACGCTATCTGGGAACCGCAAGCCGGCTACGCGGGAACGCTGCCACGAACGCATCCCAGATTGCTCTACTTTACTGGCGCTCACCATTATCCGTTGGGCGTCAGGTCAGTAAGCGCCCACAAGCAATCGCTCGTTCGGGAGCTCGAACCGGATTGGATACTGGAAGACGACTACGAATTCGGTGACGGCTGCCACCGAGAGCTGGCGTTCGACCCCGACGCCGGCAACCGGATCCTGATCGGCTCGTTTTCCAAGCTCATGTTTCCCGGTTTGCGTCTGGGCTATCTGGTGGTACCGCGGGGCCTGAGCGACGCGATCAATCGGGTACGCACCGGTGTCTTTCGCGAAGGTCGGCTGCTCGACCAGGCGGTACTCGCGGCATTCATCGATGATGGCGATCTGGATGAATGGTGTCGTCGCATGGCGAACGCCTATCTCCAGCGCCAGCAGCGGCTGCATGACCTGCTCATCGGGACCCCCGGCGTCATCGCCATCTCGCCGCCGGCCGGCAATATCAGTCTGAGTCTGGCGCTCTCGCCGACACTGGACGACGAGCGGCTGTCACAGGTCCTGCTGAACCGGTATCAGCTGATCGCCCGCCCGCTGAGCCGGGTTTGCAGCAAGGGCGATCACCGGCGCGGCCTGATACTGGGCGTCGGCATGGTCGAAGGCGAGACACTGGAGCGGCAAGGCCGCCGTCTGGCCGAGGGGATCGGCCAGTTCGTCGAGCAGCAGCGCTGACCCAACGCCTCGCGAAGCGACAGGCGTGACTCAGGCCGTCGCTTCCAGCGACGCGACGTCGGCAGTGTATGCGTCGCGGATTCGCTGCTCTGACTCGGGGTCGAACACCACCATGCGCGAGACGTCGAAGGCGAACCGGGTTCGCTCGCCCGTGCGTAACGGCGTGCCGGGGCGCATGCGGGCGTTGACGTTGGTCCCGCCCAGCGACGTCACGACATACAGATCCGCCCCGGTCGGCTCGACCAGCGCGACCGGCAGCTCCGCCTCATGAATATTGCCCTCGCCATGATTGGCACTGGCCGGGTCGGTGATCGCCTCGGGCCGAAGCCCCAGGATGACATCGCGGTCGCACCAGCCGCGCAGTGCGTCACGGTCGCGCACGATGGGCAGTGTCAGAGTGGCCCCATCCGTCGCCACCTGAGCCACCGGCAGTCCGCCCTGTTCGACGATCCGTGCCTTGACCAGGTTCATCGACGGCGAGCCCATGAAACCGGCGACGAACAGGTTGTTGGGGTCGTCGTAGACCGCCTGTGGCGTCCCCAGCTGCTGCAGCTCGCCGCCGCGCATGACGGCGATTCGCGATGCCAGGGTCATGGCCTCGATCTGATCGTGGGTAACGTAGACGATCGTGGTTCCCAGCCGCTGGTGAAGCTGCTTGATCTCGGTGCGCATGTCGACGCGCAGCTTGGCATCCAGGTTCGATAGCGGTTCGTCGAACAGGAACAGTTGCGGATCGCGCACCAGCGCCCGCCCCATCGCCACGCGCTGGCGCTGTCCACCGGAAAGCTGCCCCGGCTTGCGCTCGAGCAGATTCTCGATCTGCAGCAGCCTGGCGACCCGGTCGACCGCCTCGCGGCGTTCCTTGCGCGGGACCTTGCGCATCTCCAGCCCGAAACCGATGTTGCCGGCCACGGTCATGCTCGGATACAGCGCATAGGACTGGAACACCATGGCAATGTCGCGCCGCGAAGGATGGACGTCGTTGATACATCGACCATCGAGCAGCAGCTCGCCCTCGCTGATCGAGTCGAGCCCGGCGATCATGTTCAGGAGTGTCGACTTGCCGCAGCCCGACGGTCCTACCAGCACCAGAAAGTCGCCCTGCTCGATCGCGATATCGATGCCCTTCAGGACATGGGTCTCGCCGAAGCGCTTGTGAACGTTGTTGATATGCAGAAAGCTCATGTGATTCTCAGCCCTTGACCGATCCCGACATCAACCCGCGCAGGAAATACTTGCCCGCGAGGATGTAGACGATGAGCGTCGGCACGGCCGCCACCATCGCTGCCGCCATGTTGACGTTATAGGCCTTCACCCCGGTGGAGCTATTGACCAGATTATTGAGTGCCACCGTGATCGGCGCACTGTCGCCGGAGGCGAACGAGACCCCGAACAGGAAGTCGTTCCAGACATTAGTGAACTGCCAGATGATCGTGACCACGATGATCGGTATCGACGCCGGCAGCAGAATCCGGAAGAAGATGACGAAGAAACCCGCCCCATCGAGCTGCGCCGCCCGCACCAGCTCATCCGGAAAGCTGGCGTAGAAGTTGCGAAAGAACAGCGTGGTAAACCCGATACCGTAGACGATGTGGACCAGCACCAGGCCCCATGTACTGTTGGCCAGATGCAGGATCCCCAGTACCCGAGCCATCGGCAGCAGAATGATCTGGAATGGAATGAAGCAACTGAACAGTATCAGTCCGAACACGATCTTGTGGCCGCGGAACTTCCATTTGGTCAGTACATAGCCGTTGAAAGCGCCCAACAGACCGGAGATCAATACCGCTGGCACCACGATCTTGATGCTGTTGAAGAAGTAGCCGTGCACGCCGTTGCACTCGAGACCGATACAGGCGCTGCCCCAGGCTTCCCGCCAGGGGGCCAGCGTCCAGTCGACGGGCAGCGCCAGCATGTTGCCCTGATGAATCTCCTCCAGCGTCTTGAACGAG
The DNA here is from genome assembly GCF_003206035.1 of Salinicola sp. CPA57. NCBI lineage: Bacteria > Pseudomonadati > Pseudomonadota > Gammaproteobacteria > Oceanospirillales > Halomonadaceae > Salinicola > Salinicola sp. CPA57. Next base: position 69,959 of record NZ_PZJR01000010.1, on the reverse strand, counting down.
GTGGTCAGCATCACGTAGAGCGGCATCAGATAGATGACCGCGAACACCAGCAGGATGGCGTAGAGCAGCGCACGCGTGGCAACGCCGCGACGTACGGTGGGAGGTGCGACACTCATGATCGGGACTCCCGCAGCTCGGAGTAGAGATAGGGGATGATCAGCGCCGCGATCACCGCCAGCATGAATACCGCGCTGGCCGCGGCAATACCCATCTCGTTGCGCGAGAAGGCATAGGAGTACATGAAGGTCGCCGGCACCGCGGTGGCGTTGCCCGGACCGCCGCCGGTCATCGCCACGATCAGATCGAAGCTCTTGATCGCCAGATGCGCCAGTACCACGACCGCGCTCAGGAAGACCGGCCGCAGCTGGGGAATGATGATCCGCACGTAGATCTTCCAGACCGGCGCCCCGTCGATCTGCGCCGCCTTGATCATTTCGCCGTCGATGCCCCGCAGACCGGCCAGAAACATCGCCATGACGAAACCGGTCGCCTGCCACACCGCGGCAATGATGACCGTGTAGATCGCCATGTCGGAATCGATCAGCCAGTTGAAGCTGAAGCCCTGCCAGCCCAGGTCGTGCATGGTCTTCTCCAACCCCAGGCCGGGGTTGAGAAACCACTGCCAGGCGGTGCCGGTGACGATGAAGGAGAGTGCCATCGGGTAGAGGTAGATGGTGCGCAGCACGCCTTCGGCCCGAATGCGCTGATCGAGCAGAATCGCCAGCAACAGGCCCAGCACGATGCAGGAGACGATGTAGAGGAGCCCGAAGACCCAGATGTTGTGAAGCGCAATTCCCCAGGTCCAGGAAGTCCACAGCCGGGACCACTGATGCAACCCGACCCAGGTGTAATCCGGCATCATGCCGGAGTCGCTGAACGAGATGTAGCTGGTCCAGGCGATGAAACCATAGACGAAGAACAGAACCAGGACGCAGGACGGCGACAACACCAGCTTCGGCAGCCAGCGTTGAAGGCGCTCCCGCGCTCCACCGTCCCGATCCGGAGAAGCATTGGACATCGGATCACTCTCGATTCGTGAATGAGAAGCCCCGCCGACGGGCGGGGCCGATCATCAGGACGTGGCGCCCTGCACCGCCGCTGCCAGCTGTTCGGCGGCGACATCGCTGGGCATGTCACTGTTGACGAAGGAGGAAATGATGTCGAAGACGGCGTTCTTGACCGACGCCGGCGCGGCGTAGCCATGGGCCATACTGCCCATCAGCGTGTGGTTCTTCGCGGCCGACTTGACCTGCTCGTAACCGCTCTGGGCACAGGCATCCAGCTTGTCTGCAGAGAGGTCCATGCGTGCCGGCACCGAACCCTTGAACTGACTGAAGGTAATCTGGAACTCGGGTGAGCCGATGATCTTGGCCATGGTCTGCTGCATCTGCTGCTGCTGGGCGTCATCGGTATCGAACATGATCATCAGATCACTGTTGAAAGTCACGGCATCCTGCGTTCCCGGGGTGCGGAAGCACATGAAGTCGGTGCCCGGCTTGAGGTTGGCATTGAGGAACTCGCCCTTCGCCCAGTCACCCATGATCTGATAGAGCGCCTTGCCGTTGATCACCATCGCCGTGGCCAGGTTCCAGTCACGTCCGGGGGAGTTGTCATCCTTGTACTTCAACAGTTCGCGCAGATGATCGAACACCTGGGTCATGGTGGCGGAATCGAGCGCTTCGGGATCGAGCTCGATCAACGCCTTGCGGTAGAAGTCGGCACCGCCGGTGGCCAGTACCACGTTCTCGAACACGGTGGTGTCCTGCCACGGCTGGCCGCCGTAAGCCAGACCGGTGTAGCCGGCATCCTTGGCTTTCTTCAATGAGGCAATGAAATCGTCCCAGGTCTTGGGCTGCTCGATGCCCAATTCATCCATCAGCGATTTATTGGCCCAGACCCAGTTGGTCGAATGAATCTCGAACGGTGCCCCGATCCAGTGCCCCTCGTACTTGGCGAACTGCTGAAGCGGCTGCGGGAAGACCTCGTCCCATTTTCCGGCCTTGGCCACCTCGTCGAGCGAACTCAAGCCATCGCGTTCGGCCCAGTCCTGGGCATCGTAACCGAGTACCTGGGCCGCCGTCGGCGGATTACCCGAGGTGATGCGAGAGCGCAGAACGGCCATCGCATTGGTGCCGGCGCCTCCGGCTACCGGCATGTTTTTCCAGCCGATACCCTGATCCGACAGCTCGTCTTTAAGTGCGCCCAGCGCTTTGGCCTCACCGCCCGAAGTCCACCAGTTGAGCACCTCGACCTCGCCATCGGGGGCAGTGTCGGCAGCCAGCGTGTTCGTGGATAGCGCCAGGGCAAATGGTAGTAAAGCCAGCCCCAAACGATTGATGACGGTCTTATTTCGATTGGCGTGCATCCCTTCGATCCTCTTCTTGTTGGGGGAGCGACATCTAGTTCTTTTACGAAACGACCCACATCGTTCGACGCTTCCGTGGGCTGATCGCGACTATTACCCAACCGCTTTTACCTAACAATACAACCATGGACGCACATCCACTTACTTCGAATCGGGTACCAGGAACTCGTTACACAGCTGGCGCGGGCTGGCGCTGAATCACGCTTGTGTCTAACCACTAAGTCGCATCGACCAATGGGCAATGTATCGATGACTTATCTACCGCCCACTTGCCTGCCAATCACGGGATAATTGATCATTGACAACTAATCATTGATAAACAATAGCTAGTCGAGGTGCTGATAATGATGCCGATAGTGAAATAGCAGGGACCGATAGTGGGTGCTGGTAGTGGGTGCTGGTAGTGGGTGCTGATAGTTGATGCGAATAGTTGATGCGGATAGTTAAATTTGATGCGGAGAGTTGGTGCGGATAGTTAAATTTGATGCGGAGAGTTGGTGCGGATAACAAATAGCCGGTGTTGTAGAAACTCGCATGTTCCGCTCGATGAGCGGCATACAAAAACGGCCCATCCAAAAGGATGAGCCGCTGGCTTCGTCAAGCCTTTCGCCGAACCTGTCCTATCCCGTCGAAGGGAATCAAACGTCAGCGTCGCCTTCCGTTTCGCGCCCCGTCCTACACGTCGAGATTGGCCACCAAGGCAAAACGCTCGATGAAATCGCGTCGCGGTTCGACTTCGTCGCCCATCAGGGTGTTGAACATCTGATCGGCGGCGACGGCGTCTTCGATGGTGACGCGCAGCATCCGACGTGACTGCGGATCCATTGTCGTGTCCCAGAGCTGATCCGGGTTCATCTCGCCAAGCCCCTTGTAGCGTTGAATGCTGAGACCTCGCTGCGCCTCGAGCATCAGCCACTCCAGCGCATCATAGAAGCTTTCGACCGGTTTCTGACGTTCGCCGCGAGCGATGTAGGCGCCCTCTTCGATCAGACCATCCAGCGTCTCGCCCAGACTGGCCAGGGCGCGGTAGTCGACGCTACGGAAGAAATCGATGCTCCAGACGTAGTCCGAGGTCACGCCGTGGGCCTTCAGCGCCACGCTCGGTAACCACAGGCCACGTTCGGTATCCTCGTGAAGCTCGAAGACGTAGCGCGGGCCGCCTTCGTGGGCGATCAGCGAGTCCATCTCTCTCTGCAGCGCGTCGATCCAGGTCTGCATGGTATCGCGATTGCCGAGATCGCTCTCGTCGAGCTTGGTGGCATGGACCATCTTGCGCAGCACGGCGTTGGGGTAGACCCGCGACAGCCGGTCGATACGCTTCATCACGTCGCGATACTGGTTGACCAGCGACTCCAGATGTTCACCGGCAATACCCGGCGCGTCGGCGTTGACGTAGAGACGTCCGCCATCCAGCGCCGTGGCGGTGAGATAGTCGGTCATCGCCTGCTCGTCCTTGAGATACATCTCCTGCTTGCCGCGCTTGATCTTGTAGAGCGGCGGCTGGGCGATGAACACATGGCCACGCTCGATCAGTTCGGCCATCTGGCGGAAGAAGAACGTCAGCAGCAGCGTCCGGATGTGCGAGCCGTCGACGTCGGCATCGGTCATGATGATGATCGAGTGATAACGCAGCTTGTCCGGATTGAACTCCTCGCGTCCGATCCCGCAGCCCAGCGCGGTGATCAGCGTTCCCACCTCGGCTGACGACAGCATCTTGTCGAAGCGCGCCTTCTCGACGTTGAGGATCTTGCCCTTCAACGGCAGGATCGCCTGGGTGCGTCGATCGCGGCCCTGCTTGGCACTGCCACCGGCCGAATCGCCCTCGACCAGGTAGAGTTCGGAGAGGCTCGGATCCTTCTCCTGGCAGTCGGCCAGCTTGCCCGGCAGCCCGGCGATATCCAGCGCGCCCTTACGCCGCGTCATGTCGCGAGCCTTGCGTGCCGCTTCACGCGCACGTGCGGCGTCGATCATCTTGCTGACGATCGCCTTGGCCTCGCTGGGGTGCTCGATCAGATAGTCGGAGAACTGCCGGCTCAGTTCCTGATCGACGGCGGTCTTGACCTCGGAAGAGACCAGCTTGTCCTTGGTCTGCGAGGAGAACTTGGGATCCGGCACCTTGACCGAGATGATCGCCGTCAGGCCTTCGCGGGCATCGTCACCGGCCGTCGCGACCTTGGCCTTCTTCTGGATGTCTTCCGCTTCGATGTAGCTGTTCAGCGTTCGCGTCAGCGCCGCGCGGAAACCCGCCATGTGGGTACCGCCGTCGCGCTGCGGAATGTTGTTGGTGTAGCAGAAGACGTTCTCGGAGAACGTGTCGTTCCACTGCATCGCCACTTCGACACTGATGCCGTCTTCGCGCTGCGTCTCGAAGTGAAAGACCGGGTTGAGCGCCGTGCGATTGATGTTGAGGTGATCGACGAACGCCTTGAGACCGCCTTCGTAATGGAACAGCTCTTCCCGACCGTCGCGTTCGTCGACGAGGCGAATGGCCACGCCGGAATTCAGAAACGAGAGCTCGCGCAGGCGCTTGGCGAGAATGTCGTAATGAAACTCGATATTGGCGAAAGTGTCGCTCGACGGCTTGAAGCTGATCTGGGTGCCGGATTTCTCGGTATCGCCGACGATCGCCAGCGGCGCCTGCGGCACGCCATGGTGATAGACCTGCTCGTGAACCTGGTTGTTACGCCAGATGACCAGCTTGAGCTGCTCGGAAAGGGCGTTGACCACCGAAATGCCGACACCGTGCAAACCGCCGGATACCTTGTAGGAGTTGTCGTCGAACTTACCGCCCGCGTGCAGTACGGTCATGATGACTTCCGCCGCCGACACGCCTTCGGCATGGATGTCGGTGGGAATGCCGCGCCCATCGTCGGAGACGGTAATCGACTCGTCCGGATGGATGACGATCCGGATTTCGCTGCAATGACCGGCCAGCGCTTCGTCGATGGAGTTGTCGACGACCTCGAACACCATGTGGTGCAGCCCGGTGCCGTCATCGGTATCGCCGATGTACATGCCGGGACGCTTGCGCACCGCGTCCAACCCCTTGAGGACCTTGATGCTCGATGAATCGTAGGCCTGTTCGCTCATTGCTCACTCCATGGTGAAATCATTCCGAATGCAGCCGTCCGCCGGCAAGTTGCGATGCCACCACATCCGTGCTTGGCTGCCACACGTCGGCCAGCGCCTCGTGATCGACGCTGGTGATGAAGACCTGACAATTGAGCTGTTCGAGCCACTGGCAGAAGATCCGCCGATGGTTGCCGTCGAGCTCTGCCGGCAGATCATCGATCAAGTAAAGGCAGGTGCGTCCCGTCAACTGCTCGAGCAGGCGCCCCTGGGCCAGTTTCAGCGCGCTGACCACCAGTTTCTGCTGGCCCCGCGACAGCACCTCCACCGCCGGATGACGACCGAGGCGGATGCGCAGATCGGCGCGCTGCGGCCCCTGCTGCGTGAAGCCCATCTGGCGATCGGTCTCGCGCCCGGTCTCGAATACCTCCAGCAGCGCCCGCTGGCGATCCCACCCCCGCGAGTAGCGCAAAGTCAGATCCGGCAACGGTAACAGCGCCGCCAGAGTCTCTTCGAACACCGGCGCGAAACGTGCCATGTAGCGTTCCCGCAAGCCATCCAGCAGCTCGCTCCAGTGGGCGAGTTCACGCTCCCAGACGCGTATCGACTGAACGTCGATTCTATCATGCCTGAGCAGCGCATTCCGATGTTTCAGGGCCCTTCTGACCCGCTTCCAGTTATCCAGGAAGTCCCGCTCGGCGTGGAACACGCCCCAATCGAGAAACTCGCGGCGGGCGGCCGGTGAGCCCTCGAGAAGACGGAAAGCATCAGGGTTGATCAACTGCAACGGCAGCGCTTCGGCCAACTGGGTAATCCGCGCGGCGCGCTCCCCGTTGACGCGAATATCGAGCTCGGCGCTATCGCGGCGACGGCGAACGCCCAGCGGCAGCGGCGGCTCGCCGCCGAGGCGGCCAAACAGCGTGACCTCATCGCTGTCGTGGTCGATCAGCGACTTGAGCTTCTGGGTCCGGAAGGAGCGCGCCATGCCGAGGACGTGGATCCCCTCCAGCAGCGACGTCTTGCCGCTGCCGTTGGCACCGCTGATCAGATTGATATGCGGCCCCGGCGCCATTTCCAGGACATCCAGATTGCGCAGGCCGTGGAAACTCAACCGATCAAGCGGCATGGCACGTGACAACTCATGGCAAGAGACGAGAGGAAACGCCCGACCACCGCGGAAGACGTTGGCGAGCGATGATCGGCCACACCGCCGCTGGCGGGTAATCGGCGAGCGCGATGAAGCGCGCGACGCAGGCCGCCCGAAAAGCGAGACATAACAACGGGGTTAGGCGAGCTTGACGGGCGGCGTGCAACAACGCGATTCGCGCGCGCAGCCATTACCGATTGTCAAAGGCGCATCGGCATGACGACGTACCGCGCATCCCCACCACCCGGCTCTTCCATCAGCGCACTGCTGTTGGAATCCGACAACGTCATCTGCATGCGGTCGGCATCCAGCACGTTGAGCACGTCTATCAGGTAGCCGACGTTGAAGCCGATCTCCAGCGCGTCGCCCGAGTATTCGATGCTGACGTTCTCTTCGGCCTCTTCCTGCTCGGGGTTGTTGGCCATCACCTTGAGGTTGTTCTCCTCGAGATGAAGCCGCACGCCACGGTACTTCTCGTTGGAGAGAATCGCGGTACGCGCAAGGTTCTGACGCAATTCGCCACGTTCGGCGATGAACACCTTGTCGCCACCCTTGGGGATGACCCGGTCGTAATCGGGGAACTTGCCGTCGACCAGCTTGGAGGTAAACGTGAATTCGCCGGTATTGGCCCGAATGTGGTTGGAGCCCAGCATCAGTTCGACCGGCTCGTCGCTGCCGTCGAGCAGACGGGTCAGTTCCAGCACGCCCTTGCGCGGCACGATCAGCTTGCGCGAGGTTTCCATCTCGATGTCGGCGCTGCGCTCGCAGACTGCCAGACGGTGGCCATCGGTCGCCACCGTGCGTACCAGGTGGTTGGCCAGCTCCAGCAGCATGCCGTTGAGATAGTAGCGCACGTCCTGCTGCGCCATGGCGAACGAGGTCGCGTCGATCAGATACTTCAGCGTGCCGCGCGGCAGCGACAGCGTAGTGTCGTTCTGACCGTCCTCGATGTTGGGGAACTCGGCTACCGGCAGCGTCGAGAGCGTGAAGCGAGAACGTCCCGCTCGCAGCACGACCCGACCATCTTCCAGCGAAAAACTGATATCCGACTGATCCGGCAGCGACTTGCAGATATCCATCAGCTTGCGCGCCGGCACCGTCACCGACCCGGGTTCGTCGACCAACGCCGGCGTCGCGCGACCGATCAGTTCCACCTCGAGATCGGTACCGGTCAACGCCAGCTGCTCGTTCTGCACTTCGATCAGTACGTTGGAGAGCACCGGCAGCGTCTGGCGGCGCTCGACCACCCCGGCCACCAGCGTCAGCGGGCGCAGCAAGGCTTCGCGAGAGATGGAAAATTTCATTGGGGCTCCGTAGTTGGAATGAATCTAAGCTGGACCAATAAGCCTAGGCACTGTCTGAAAGGTACTACGCTCGCCCATGCGGCGTTAAAAATCGGCTGGTGCGCCAGCCCGGTCCGCTTTCGCCGATTTTTGCCTTGCCTGGCCTTCGCTCGTCGACTTTTCAGACAGCACCTAAGCTGAGTCAATAAAACTGAGTCAATAAACCAAAATCGTCGGATCAATAGACCCGAGCCGGACTGGTGACGAAAGCTGCCGGATCGCACCATCCCATTCTTGCCTCGGCAGGCGCCGCCCGCAATCCCTGTGGTTGCGGAAATGACGCGATAGCGACTCAGCTCGTCAACAGGCGCATCAAATTCTTGTAGTCCTCGCGGATATCCGCACTCTCTTCTTTCAGCGCCACGACCTTGCGGCAGGCATGCAGCACGGTCGTGTGATCGCGCCCGCCGAAGGCGTCGCCGATCTCCGGCAGGCTGTGATTGGTCAGCTCCTTGGCCAGCGCCATCGCCACCTGGCGGGGACGTGCCACCGAACGCGAGCGGCGCTTGGAGAGCAGATCGGCAAGTTTGATCTTGTAGTATTCCGCCACCGTGCGCTGGATGTTTTCGATCCCGACCTGCTTGTCCTGCAGCGCCAGCAGATCCTTGAGCGACTCGCGGATGAAGTCCTGGGTGATCGGCTTGCCCATGAAGTGCGAGTCGGCAATCACCTTCTTGAGCGCCCCTTCCAGCTCGCGCACGTTGGAGCGAATCTTCTGGGCGATGAAGAACGCCGCGTCGTGCGGAAGATCGACTTCGGCCTGGTCGGCCTTCTTCATCAGAATCGCCACGCGGGTCTCGAGCTCCGGCGGTTCGATCGCCACCGTCAGGCCCCAGCCGAAGCGCGATTTCAGGCGCTCCTCGACACCGCTGATCTCCTTCGGATAGCGATCCGAGGTCAGAATCATCTGCTGGCCGCCCTCGAGCAACGCGTTGAACGTGTGGAAGAACTCTTCCTGGGAACGCTCCTTGCCGGCAAAGAACTGGATATCGTCGATCAGCAGGGCATCGACGCTGCGGTAGAAGCGCTTGAAATCGTTGATGGCATTGAGCTGCAGCGCCTTGACCATGTCGGCGACGAAACGCTCGGAGTGGAGATAGACGATCTTGGCGTTGTCGCGAAGCCCCGCCAGATGATTGCCCACCGCATGCATCAGGTGGGTCTTGCCCAGACCCACGCCACCGTAGAGAAACAGCGGATTGTAGGCACCGCCGGGATTCTCCGATACCTGACGGGAGGCGGCGCGCGCCAGCTGGTTCGACTTACCCTCGACGAAGGTCTCAAACGTGAAGTTGGGATTGAGACCGCTGCCATGCTTGAGGCTCCCCTCGACCTGGACCTGGCGCTGGCCGCCACGCCGCCCACTCTCTTCCCGTTCGCGCGATCGATCGATATGCCTTTCCTCGGCTGCATCGTTGGAGCGCGAAGACGTCTGCACACTGGGCGACGATGGCCGTTGCGGTGGCCGGCTGGGGGCGGACACGGGCGCCCCCAGATCTCGTGGGGAAACCGCCGCGGCCCGACGACTACCCACCGTCAGCCGAACCTTGGGAGGCTTGTTGCTGGAGGCGACGTCCCGCAACAGTTCGTTGATCCGTTTCAGATACTTGTCGCTGACCCAGTCGCGGACAAAACGGTTGGGCGCCAATAGACAGAGTTCGTCCACTTCGCCGTCCTCTGCCTGCAGGGGACGAATCCAGGTATTGAATTGCTGAGAGCTCAACTCATCCTGCAGCGAGTTCAGACATTGTTGCCAGAGAGCGACCGACACACGACCTCACCGAACGTTGAGAGAAGAATGGAAAAACGGGCGCACAGTGTAGCGTCGACCCACGAGGTTATCCACACGGGGATAAAATCGAAAAATTGTGGATAACTGAGTGCGGAGCAGGCTCATCAAACTGTGGATTTCTTGGTGACAGCCTGGGATAACCTGTATCGAGCGGCCCATTCCCGCGCCCATCGTACCCAGTCTGTACACCGGTCACGCGCAACTTCCCCACAACCTTAAAATTACTATAAGACAATGTTTATAAAGGATTTAAATGGATTATACACAAAGGTTATCCCCATCGTTAACCACATGGTGTGATTGACACCGTCAGTGAACTGCGATCTCACCTCGGGATTCGACCGCTGTCCGTTCCACGCGAGCCAGCGGGAATTCGGCACTCCCTCAGCATCCCACAAGATTCGTTTCGGCCGGCGACAGCCCCCGAACAGGGTGTGGATAATTCAAGGAAAAATTGCACCGGAACCGCGGATTCACTAGAATTCCCGCTCTTGAGTCGAGCGAGCCCGCTTCCCGCAAACGTATCGGGCATCCCGTTTCAACCCGTTTTCTTTAGAAATCAACTAATTGGGAATCAGCAGCTATGAAACGTACTTTCCAGCCTAGCGTTCTGAAGCGTAAGCGCGTCCACGGTTTTCGCGCCCGCATGGCCACCAAAAACGGCCGTCAGGTGATTGCTCGTCGTCGCGCCAAAGGTCGTAAGCGTCTTAGCGCCTGATCGGATACCGGGTGTCTGATCAGCGTTTTCCCCGGCAGCTTCGCTTGCTGAACGCCGGGGACTACAAGCACGTTTTCGACCACGCGCCTTACAAGGTCCATGGTAAAGGATTGCTCGCGTTGGCCCGACCCAACGCTCTGGGCCATCCGCGGATCGGGTTGATCTTCAGCAGAAAGAACGTGCGCCGTGCCGTCGACCGCAACCGTCTCAAACGCCTCGTGCGCGAATCCATTCGCCATCAACAGCATCGTTTACCGGCAGTGGACATCGTCATCCTCGCTCGACGAGGGGTACACGAGTTGGACAACGCCAGCTTCTCTCGCCAGCTCAATGGCATGTGGAAGCGCCTGGAAAAGTCCGCCCGTCAGACGCGCCAAGACGCCTCGTCATCCTGATCGGACCTCCCTGCGCCGAAGGCCAGGACGCATCGGCGAGCTCCGCCGGTCGACCGTCGATGCCCGGCGCCCACTGACCCACTCCCTTACCGGGCAGACCTCTATATGGATTTGAAACGACTCCTTTTCGTGATTCCGCTGGCCGTACTGGCCTATCTGCTGATCATGCAGTGGAATCAGGACTACGGTCAGAACGTCGTGAACAACCCGGCGCCGGAGATGGCGGCCTCTGCGGGTAACAGCGACAGCAGCGAAGGCGGAACGCTTTCCGTACCGACGGACAGTGACGGCAACGCCAAACCGATTCAGGACGACATGCCCGCTGACGCCGATCCGGCTCAGGGCAGCAATCTGATCCAGGTCCAGAGCGACGTGCTGGATCTGCGCATCAATCCCAACGGCGGCGATATCGTCTACGCAGCGCTGTTCGGTCATGATCAGGCCCTCGACTCCAATACCCCTTTCGTGCTGCTCAGCGACAACAACGTGCGCAGCTACGTGGCCAAGTCCGGGCTGCAGATTGAAGGGCATTCGGGTCGCATTCCGTTCACCGCCGACCAGAACAGCTACCAGCTCAGCGAAGGTGAGGACTCGATCAATGTCGACCTGCATGGCAGCGTCAACGGCGTCGATATCATCAAGCGCTTCGTCATCAAGCGTGACGACTATGCGGTCAAGGTCGAATACCTGATCGACAACGAGAGCCAGCAACCGGTCACCGCCCGCTTCATCGGCCAGTTGGCACGCGACCAGAGCCCCGATCCGACCAGCGGCCAGGGCGTCGGCATGCACTCGTTCCTGGGCACCGCATTTTCTTCGCCTGAAGAGAAATACAGCAAGGTCGACTTCGAGGATATCCGCAAGGGCAACTTCCAGAACCGCGACGTGAAAGGCGGCTGGGTCGCGATGATCCAGCACTACTTCACTTCCGCCTGGGTGCCGAATCCCGACCAGCAGAACCTCTACTACGGCAACGTCGACAACCGCGATCGCACGGTTGCCGCATTTGCCGGCCCCAACCGGACCATCGAACCCGGCCAGCAGGCGACGCTCGCTGCCACCCTGTTCGTGGGCCCGAAAGTGCAGGATCGTCTCGAGGCCGTGGCACCCAACCTGGAGCTGACCGTTGACTTCGGCTGGCTGTGGTTCCTGGCCAATCCGCTGTTCTGGCTGCTGGAGAAGATCCATGGCCTGATCGGCAACTGGGGCTGGTCCATCGTCCTGCTGACCGTCTGCGTCAAGATCGTGCTGTTCCCGCTCGCCGCCAAGGCTTACAAGTCGATGGCGCGGATGCGCAAGATGGGCCCGGAGATGAAACGGCTCAAGGAGCAGTACGGAGATGATCGCCAGCGCATGTCGCAGGAGATGATGAAGTTCTACCAGAAGGAGAAGATCAATCCTCTGGGCGGCTGCCTGCCGATGGTCATTCAGATGCCGGTGTTCATCGCGCTCTACTGGATGCTGATGGAGTCGGTCGAACTGCGCCATGCACCGTTCATGTTGTGGATCAACGATCTGTCGGCCAAGGATCCGTACTTCATCCTGCCGATCATCATGGGCGGCACAATGCTGCTGCAGCAGTTCCTGAACCCGACGCCGCCGGACCCGATGCAGGCGAAGATCATGAAGATGCTGCCGGTTGTCTTCACCTTCTTCTTCCTGTGGTTCCCGGCCGGCCTGGTGATCTACTGGATCGTGAACAACAGCATCTCGATCCTCCAGCAGTGGTTCATCACCAACAAGGTGTTGAAGGAAGATGCCGGCGACAGCGGCAAGGCCGCGAAAGCCAAAGGCTGATATCGAGCTTGCCTGTGCTACTCCCAGACCCCCGCCCCGGCGGGGGTCTGGCGTTTCAACACCTGACCACGGACACTGTTTCGGCGAGATCGCAAAGCGGCATGACCCTGCCGCCCTGAACCCGCACCCCGAAGTCACCGACCGGAGATTGCCATGAACGCGCCGCTTTATCGTCAGGACACCATCGCTGCCCTGGCCACGCCGCCCGGGCGCGGCGGCGTCGGCATCGTGCGCGTCTCGGGGCCGTCGGCGAGAACGCTGGCGGCGACCATTCTCGGCCACCAGCCGACGCCACGCTACGCCCACTACGGGGCGTTTCACGGTGACACCAACGTCATCGATGAAGGGATCGCGCTCTATTTCCCCGGCCCCCACTCCTTTACCGGCGAAGACGTACTCGAACTTCAGGGCCATGGCGGTCCGGTGCTGATGGACATGCTGCTGGAACGCTGTGTGCAGTTGGGGGCACGGCTGGCGCGTCCAGGAGAATTTTCCGAGCGCGCCTTTCTCAACGACAAGCTCGACCTGGCCCAGGCCGAGGCGATCGCCGATCTGATCGATGCCAGCTCCCGCGCCGCGGCTGAAAACGCGCTGCGCTCACTGCAGGGCGAGTTCTCGCAACGCGTGTCGCAGCTGGTCAGCGAGCTGATTCAGCTGCGCCTCTACGTCGAAGCCGCCATCGATTTTCCCGAGGAGGAGATCGATTTTCTCGCCGACGGCGTGGTTGCCGCCAGGCTGGCAACGCTGCGGCAGACGCTGGAAACCGTCCGTGCCGCCGCCAATCAGGGCTCGCTGATGCGCGAAGGCATGAACGTGGTGATCGCCGGGCGGCCCAATGCCGGCAAGTCGAGTCTGCTCAATCGCCTGACCGAGCGTGACAGCGCCATCGTCACCGAGATCGAAGGCACCACTCGCGATGTGTTGCGCGAACATATTCATCTCGACGGCATGCCGCTGCACGTCATCGATACCGCCGGACTGCGCGACACGCCGGATGCGGTGGAGAGGATCGGCGTTCAGCGTGCCTGGGCGGAGATCGAGAAGGCGGATCGCGTACTGCTGCTGGTCGACGGGCGCGAGACGTCGTCACTCGATCCCGCGGAGATCTGGCCGGAATTCGTCGAACGCTTGCCCGACCTCGGCCGGCTGACGCTGGTGCGCAACAAGATCGACCAGAGCAACGAAGGCAGCGACTTCGATTTATCCACAACGCCTCCGGTGATCCGAATCTCGGCAGAGACCGGTGCGGGTGTGGATAACCTGAAGACGCATCTCAAGGCGGTAATGGGTTTCGATGCCACTACCGAAGGCCGTTTCTCGGCCCGCCGGCGCCATCTCGATGCGCTGGAGCGCGCCGCCCGGACGCTCGACAGCGGCGCGGCGCAGCTCGAAGGCGCCGCTGCCGGCGAACTGCTTGCCGAGGATCTACGCGAGGCCCAGCACGCTCTCAACGAGATCACCGGCGAATTCACCGCCGATGACCTTCTCGGCGAAATCTTCGGCAGCTTCTGCATCGGCAAGTGACTCGAGAATGAGCCGAATAGGATTTCTATTCGGCTCATTTTCTGAGCCGAATATGCTATGCTTTCGGCTCATCGAATAAGCGAGCAGCGCCATGATCGCTCCCTCAGCACCTTCATCGCCAACCTGGATTTGGCAACAACCGCAGTGGCCAACATTCCACTGGCAGTCAGAAATCGTAGCGCCAGTGCTGCGTAGAACCACGCTGCGCCAAGGAGAGCTGCTGGGTTTGAATCACCCCGCTGATCCAGCGCATCCGGCACAAGACCTAGACACACTGCTGACCAATATCGTCAATTCTTCTGCCATCGAAGGCGAAAGGCTCAACGTACAATCGTTACGGTCCTCGCTGGCCAGACGATTGGGAGTGAGCGATGGATCGACTTATCCCGTCTCGCAGCGTTCCGAGGGACTCGCAGAGCTGATGATCGAGGCGGTTACCGCTCTGCAAAAGCCAATGACACTCGACACGCTACTGCGCTGGCACGCGCTGCTATTCCCGGAACCTGGGCTGTTGCAGCCTATCGCCGCTGGGCAATTACGCCAGGATGACGACGGACCCATGCAGGTGGTTTCGGGACGTATCGATCAGCCTAGAGTTCACGTCGAAGCGCCGCCGGCCTCGAGCCTCGGGACAGAATTGACGCACTTCGTCGAGTGGTTCAATACCAGTCTCGGCGACGACGCCCTGGATCCCCTGATACGCGCCGGGTTGTGCCACCTCCACCTGATCACCCTGCACCCGTTCGAGGACGGCAATGGCCGCCTGACCCGGGCGCTGACCGACCGTGCCCTGGCCCAGGCCGAGGCCCAGAGCATCAGGCTTTACGCTATGTCCGAAGCGATCATGGCCAGGCGCAGCGACTACTACACCGTGCTGGAGTCCACCCAGCGTGATGGTCTGGATATCACCGAGTGGTTGGTCTGGTTCCTGGAAACCCTGGAAACCGCGATGCGCGAGGCCATCGCCAAGATCGAACGCACGCTCCAGCGTCAGCGATTCTGGCAACGACACGCCAAGACAGCGCTGTCGGATGCCCAGATCAAAGTACTCGAACGCCTGCTGGAAGGCGGCGAATGTGGCTTCGAAAATGGTATCAGTGCTTCTCAGTACCAGAAGGTTGCCAAGGTCAGTAAAGCTACCGCCACGCGCCACCTTCAGGATCTAGTCGAGAAGGGCTGCCTGGAACCGATGCCCGGTGGGGGGCGTAGTACGCGGTATCGAATCAATGGCGGAAAGCGAAGTGAGTAGATACCAACCCGCCAGTCGCCGTGGTGTGGTTAGGGCTGGTGATCTCGGTACTGGCACAGCTTCTGCTCTACCGCATGATCCGGCAGGGCAACCTGGTCAACGTCTCCAGCCTGTTCTATCTGGTGCCGATCGTCACCGCAGTGCTGGACTATCTGCTGCTGGGCAACGCGCTCTCGCCGCTGGCCATCCTCGGCATGGCCGCGATCCTCGGCGGCGTGGCGCTGGTGTTCCGCACGCGTTAGCCGCCCCCAGGGTACCGTGGTCTGCGTACCGCGTTCATACTGAACGCCACCGCATACCGGAGATCCACGATGACCACGCGTACCCTGCTCTGCTACGGCGACTCCAACACCCACGGTACCGAACCGGTCAGGGCGCTGGGGCCGCTTTCACGCTACCCCTTCGAGACACGCTGGACCGGGGTGGTGGCCGCGGCCCTCGGCAGCGAGTGGCGGGTGATCGAGGAGGGGCTACCGGCACGCACCACCCTGCACGACGACCCCATCGAAGGGGTGCATCTCAACGGTCTGCGCTACCTGCGCCCGTGTCTGCTCAGCCAGCTACCGCTGGACGTGATGACGCTGATGCTGGGCACCAACGATCTCAAGGCGCGTTTTTCCGTCACCCCCGACGATATTGCCCTGAGCATTCAGCGGCTGTTGTGGGAGATCGACACCGTCAGCACCCAGTTCGGCGTGGCTGCCCCCAAGGTGCTGCTGATCGCGCCGGCGCCGATCCGTGAGATCGGTCCCCTGGCCGGTATCTTCGCCGGCGGCGAGCGCAAGTCGCGCCAGTTGGCGAGCCGCTACCGCAAGATGGCGCGGGAGGCGGGGGTCGGCTTCATCGACGCCGGCACCCTGATCCAGGTTAGTGAAGTCGACGGCGTGCACTTCGAACCCGATCAGCAGCGTCTGCTGGGCGAAGCAATCGCCGCCGAAGTGACTCGCCTGATCGACTGAGCGCCAAGATCGGGCGCGGCAACCGAGCGGCCTGATCGAGGGCATAGGATCAGGCCGTCTCCGGCCGTGCGACGTCGGCCCGCTGCGCCAGCATCTCCGTCACACGCCGCCCCACGCGCATCACCGCATGGGCGATCTCGGCATCGAACACGGCGTGGTTCAAGCGCAGGCAGTGGCGGTACTTGCCGGTGGCGGAGAACATCACGCCGGGGGCGATACGAATCTCCTCCGCCATCAGCCGCTCGTTGAGCGCGACGGTGTCGATATCCCCCTCGCACTGCAGCCATAGCATGAAGCCCCCGGCCGGGTAGCTGACCCGGGTCGAGGCCGGAAAGGCGTCGGCGATCACGTCCAGCATCAGGTTGCGATTGCGCTGATACTGGGCCCGCATCCGGCGCAGGTGCGGATCGTGGTGCCCCTCGCGGATGAACTCCGCCACCGCCATCTGCCCGTGGGTGGCGGTGGCGCCGGTACCGACGTACTTCATGTGCAGCGCCCGCTCGTGATAGCGGCCTGGCACGATCCAACCGATGCGCAGCCCCGGGGCCAGGGTCTTGGAAAACGAACTGCACAACAGCACCCGGCCATCCTCGTCGAACGACTTGATCGTCGCCGGCCGTGGAAAGGCGTAGCTGAGATCGCCGTAGACGTCGTCTTCGATGATCGCCACATCGAAGCGCTGCGCCAGGGCGTAGAGGGCCCGCTTGCGTTCGAGCGACAGCGTATAGCCCAACGGATTGTTGCAGGTCGGCGTCACCTGGATGGCGCGGATCGGCCACTGCTCCAGGGCCAGCTCCAGCGCCTCCAGGCTGATCCCGGTGTCGGGATCGGTGGGGATCTCCATCGCCTTCATGCCGTAGGCACGAATCGACTGCAGCGCACCATAGAAGCTCGGCGAATCCACCGCGATGATGCCGCCGGGTTCGCACACCGCGCGCATGGCGATCGAGATCGCCTCGTGACAGCCGGTGGTGACCACGATGTCGTCGGGGTGCAGCCGGCAGCCGTGACCGGTCGCGAGTCGCGCGATCTGCTCGCGCAGTTCGGGACGGCCATGCAGCGTATCGTAGTTGAGCCCGATCAGATCCTGACGCCGGCTGACGCGGGACAGCGCCCGCAGCAGCGGCTTGAGTGTCGGCGCATCGATGTCCGGCATCCCGCGGCCCAGATTGTGCATGCTGGCATCCGGCAGCACGCAGGTGCCCTCACGGACCTGCTCCCACTGCGAGACTTCCACTGGCCGCTGCGCCGTTCGACCGGCCGGTGGCAGCAGCGGCCGCTCCCGCTGTGGCGAGACGAAGTAGCCCGACTTGGGCCGCGCCTCGATCAGTTGGGCATCTTCCAACTGGTGGTAGGCGTGCTGCACGGTGGATAGGCTGACGCCATGCGAAGCCGCCAGCGCCCGGACCGAGGGCAACCGATCAGCGGGTCGGTAATAGCCCGTCTGGATACGCTCGCGCAGATGATCGGCCAATCGTTCGTAGCGGTGCATGAGACATCTCCGTCAATCCGTGACTTCATTGTGTATGCCGGAAATCTCCAACACACGATACAGATCACGCGCAGATTCAGCATACAGAAGCCCAGTGGGCCAATCTGTATCATCGAATCTCGGTATTCTTGAATCTGTATGACCCAAGCGCGCCTCCGTAATCTGAACCCATCGTTCAGCGATCGGAGTTCCGTCATGCGCCTTGCTCTTCTCTCCTCACTCTCCCTGACTTTCGCCCGGTGGAAGCCGACACGGTGCGATTCGAGCGTCAGTCCAGACATGGCACCGCCCATCGAACGTCGCAGCTATCGCCTGGGCCCTTGGCAGCGCTGGCGCACACGCCAGCAGCTGGCACAATTGGATGAACGGCAGTTGAAGGATATCGGCCTGACGCGCGCCCAGGTCGATAGAGAGATCCATCAAGCCTTCTGGCGCTGATTGGCGGAAGCACGCGCACAAGTATCACTCGTCTCGACCGCCGACCGACACTTCCCGTCATCCGCGAGCGCTATACTGGCGCTGAAAATGTCCAGGTCAAGGTGCGGTAATGTCGGAATTATCCAACGGTGGTGGCAGCCTCTGCCACGGTGAATACAAGGTGCCGGGTGGCAAATTGCTGGTGGCGGATGTCATCGTCCGCGATGAACGGCTGGCCTCGGTGCAGCTGTCCGGGGATTTCTTCCTCGAGCCCGACGACGCGCTGGAAGCGATCGATCGCGCCCTGGAGGGCGCCCCGGTCGATACAGACGCCGACACCCTGATCGCGCGTATCCAGGCGGCACTCCCTCCCCGGACAGAGATGGTCGGGCTTTCGGTGCGCGCCATCGCCACCGTGATTCGCCGTGCCCTCTCTCGAACCTCGGATTGGCGCGATCATCGCTTCGGCCTGATTCATCGGACACCGGAGCCCCCTCATCTACACATGGCACTGGATGAAGTGCTGACACGGGAGGTGGCGGCGGGACGGCGCGGCCCGACGCTGCGCGTGTGGGAATGGGATCGTGCGGCGATCATCATCGGCGTATTCCAGTCGCTGGCCAACGAAGTCGATGGCGAGGCCGCCCGCAACGCCGGTATCGAGGTCGTACGCCGCATCAGCGGCGGCGGCGCCATGTTCGTCGAACCGGGCAACACCATCACCTGGTCGCTGATCGTGCCGGAAACCCTGGTCCAGGGGCTCACCTTCGTCGAAAGCTATGCCTTTCTCGATGACTGGGTCATCCAGGCGCTGGGCGACATGGGTATCAAGGCATGGTACGTGCCGATCAACGACATCACTTCCCCCGGCGGCAAGATCGCCGGCGCCGCCCAGAAACGGATCAACGGCGCGGTGCTGCATCACGTCACCATGGCCTACGACATCGACGCCGACAAGCTCACCCGGGTGCTGAGGATCGGCCGCGAGAAGCTCTCCGACAAGGGCACCGCCAGTGCCGGCAAGCGCGTCGACCCGCTCAAACGTCAGACCGGGCTCGCACGCGAGGCGATCATTCAGCGCATGATCGAATCGTTTGCCGCACGTTTCAAGCTGGATCCGGATTCTCTCAGCCAGGACGAGCTGGCCGCCGCCGAGACACTGGCGAAGGAGAAATTCGCCAGCGAAGCTTGGCTACGGCGGGTGCCTTGATTTCTGGCGGCAGCATGGCATTTGGCTGCTAAGCTGAATCGGGTCAGCCTGACTGCACCTCCAGAGTGCAAGCATAGAATAACCTTGATTATGGTTATGCTTAAGAAACGATAATATCATCTTATAATAATGGCGGTTTTTCCGAATGCCAGGGGCTTCGGCACGCTTACTGCATGAATGAATTCAAGCCATGGCAAGGAGAAAGCTATGTGGTCGTTGTTACGACCCATTCGTGCGTTGCTGGGCAGCGTGGCGTTGCTGCTGCTCGGCAATGGTCTGATCAATACGTTGTTGACACTGCGCGGCGCCGACGAGGGTTTCTCGACCAGCCTGATCGGTCTCATCATGTCCGGGTATTTCATCGGGTTCATCGGCGGTACCTGGATCAGCGGCCGGCTGATCAAGCGCATGGGACACATTCGTACCTTTGCGTTCTGTGCCGGGCTCTGTGCCTCTGCCGCTCTGCTTCACCTGATCTTCATCAATCCCTGGGTGTGGCTGGGTCTTCGCGTGATCTACGGCCTCTCGTTCATTACCCTGATGACGGTGATCGAAAGCTGGCTCAACAGTCAGGCTGCCAGCCACCAGCGAGGCCGGGTTTTCGCGATCTACATGGTGGTCAACCTGGGGGCGCTGGCGATCGCCCAGCAGATCCTGCGGCTGGACAGCCCCGATGGCTTTCTGCTGTTCGCGCTCGCGTCGATTCTGATCAGCTGGGCGCTGTTGCCGATCACGATCACCAAACGCAGCCAGCCGGTCATCCCCGCCCGCCCCAAGAGCAGTCTCAAGGCGCTGTTGGGCTTCGCCCCGTTGGCGGTTGCCGCGTCGGCGATGTCCGGCCTCGCCATGGGCGCGTTCTGGACCCTGACACCGGTCTACGCGCGCAGCGTCGGGTTCGACGTCGCCGGCGTCGGCGTGGTGATGAGCTGCGCCATCATTGGCGGTGCGCTGCTGCAGATACCGATCGGCCGATTCTCCGATACCCACGATCGTCCCCGTGTCATGACCTACGTGGTGATTCTGGCCGCGATCGCTGCCGCCGCCATGCCGTTCGCGCCCAACCCGTTGACGCTGCTCGGACTGTATTTCCTGTGGGGCGGCTTGTCGTTCTCGATCTATCCAATTGCCGTGGCCCAGTTGATCGATCAGTTGCATCCCGACGAAATCGTTGCCGGCTCAGCTGATATGCTGGTCGTTCAAGGCGCCGGCAGTGCCGTCGCGCCGATTCTGGCCGGGGTGATCATGCACAGCGTCGGCGATCAGGGATTACCGCTCTACATCGCCGTGGTGATGGCGCTGCTCGCCGGCTACGCGATCTACCGCCGGCGTCACGTATCGGTCCTGGTCAGCGGCGATACGGCCCATTTCGAGCCCATGACGCCGACCAGTAGCCAGGCCCTGGAGATGATGTACGACGACGTTCAGAAGGATCTGTTCGCCGACCCCAGTTTCTATGAAGAGCACGAGCGCCAGCGAATCGTCGAGATGGCCGGCAAGGCTTGAGCCTGAATCCGAAGCCAAAGTCATTCGACGAACGCGCCAACCGCTCGCGCAGGGAAAATCGCGCCGGTCCTCAGAGGCCGGGCAGGAGGAACCACACATGCTACTTGCCACCGATCTCGACGGCACCTTTCTCGGCGGCGACGCCGAAGCCCGCCTCAGTCTCTATCAGACCATCGCCGCCCATCCGGATATCAAGCTGGCCTACATCAGCGGTCGCAGCCTGGAGGCGATCCTGCCGCTACTGTCCGATCCCACGCTACCGCAGCCGGACTATATCGTGGCCGACGTGGGTGCCAGCCTCTATCTCGGCGATACGCTGCAGCCGATCCAACCGCTGCAGAACGAGATCGACACGAGCTGGCCGGGCGAGTCCCGCATTGCTTCCGCCCTGCAACGTTTTCCGGACGTGGTTCGGCAGGACGAGCCACAGCTGCGACGCTGCTCCTATTACTGCCCGCCCGAGCGGGCCCAGGATGACGCGCTGATCACGCTGGCCAGGGAGCTGGATTGCGAGATGCTCTACTCGGCAGGACGCTATCTGGACTTCCTGCCCAAGGGCGTCAACAAGGGCAGCAGTCTGAAGAAGCTGGTCGAGTGGCTCGAGATCGACAGCGAAGAGGTGCTGGTCGCCGGTGACACCATGAACGACCTCGCTATGCTCACCGCCGGTTTCAAGTCGGTCTGCGTCGGCGGATCGGAGCCGGCTCTGCTCGAGCAGACCCAGAACCAGACCCGAGTGATGCACGCCGAGAAGACCGGCTGCGCCGGCATCATCGAGGCGTTCGCCCATTTCGGCTTTCTCGGCGCCCACGGTGTCGCCGCCGAGAATCGCCGTGACGAGACGCAGACCGGCAAGGCCGAGCTGGTGATGGTCTATCACCGGCTGCCCTACGAAGAGTATCGGGTCGATGGCAAGATCCAGCGCCGCCGCCCGACCTCCCCCAACGGCATCATTCCGACGCTATTGAGCTTCTTTGCCGACCAGCGCGGTTCGTGGATCGCGTGGTCGATCCATGAAGAGGACGACGAAGAGGATTTCGTTACCCATACCAGTGTCGACGCCAAGCAGTATCCGCTGCTGACCGCCGCCCGGGTGCCGCTGACCAAGGTTCAGGTCGATACCTTCTACAAGCGCTTCTCCAAGGAAGCGTTCTGGCCGACGCTGCACACCTTCTGGGAGCGCGCGCATTTCCGCGAGGAAGACTGGATCGTCTACTGCGAGGTCAACCGCGCCTTTGCCGAACGCACCGCCGAAGAGGCCGCCGAAGGCGCGCTGATCTGGATTCACGACTACAACCTGTGGATGGTCCCGGCCTATCTCCGGGAGATGCGCCCCGATCTGCGGATCGCCTTCTTCCACCACACCTATTTCCCTTCGGCGGACGTGTTCAACGTGCTGCCGTGGCGACGCGAGATCATCGGCAGTCTGTTGCAGTGCGACTACGTCGCTTTCCATATCCCGCGTCAGGTCGAGAACTTCGTCGATGTGGCCCGTGGCGTGGTGCCGCTGACCACGCTATCCAGACAGAGCTGCGCGCCGCGGTTTCTGACCTATGGCTGCGCCGTCGGCCTCGAGACCATGACCACGGCCGTGGATACCGGTTCTCGCGTGGTGCGTCTGGGCGCCCATCCGGTCGGGCTGGATCTCGCTCGGATCCGTAACGCGCTCGATCAGGAAGGTGCCAGCTCGCGCATGGCCGAGCTGCGACAGGAGTTCGGCGGGGTCAAGCTGATCCTGTCGGTCGAAAGACTCGATTACACCAAGGGCATTCTCGAGAAACTTCAGGCCTATGAACTGCTGCTCGACGAGAACCCCGAGCTGCGCGGCAAGGTGACCCTGGTCAGCATCTGCGTGCCTGCGGCACGCGAAATGACCATCTACAACGAGCTGCAGACCCAGATCGAGCAGACCATCGGCCACATCAACGGTCGCTTCGCCGATGTCGGCTGGACACCGGTGCAGTTCTATTTCCGCGGTTTTCCGTTCGAGGAAGTCGTCGCCTGGTACGCCATGGCCGACGTGATGTGGATCACGCCGCTGCGAGACGGCCTCAATCTGGTGGCCAAGGAGTTCGCCGCCACCCAAGGCATGACCCAGGGCTGTGGCGTGCTGGTGCTGTCGGAATTCGCCGGCGCGGCCGCCGAACTGAAAGGCGCCATCCTGACCAACCCGCACGATCTCCACGATCTGGCCCGAACCTGCTATCTGGGGCTCAACCTGCCTCGCGCAGAAGCCGAGGCGCGGCTACGTCAGTTGAACGATATCGTCAGCTACAACGACATCCGGCGCTGGGGCGACGAGTTCATCGCCGCCATTCGGGGCGAGGAAACCGAAGGCACCGAAAGCCCGGCCAATCCCACCTCCAACCTGGTCTAGCAACCGCGAGGCGTGATGGCGATGTTTGCCATCACGCCTCGCCGGTCCACCACTCACTGCGATGCGTCGCGCCCTCGGCCAGCATCGGCGCCAGCGCGGAAAAGACCTGATCGAGCTCGCGATCGAGCTGCCACGGCGGGTTCATCACCAGCAGACCACTGCCGTACATCCCCCGGTCGGCAATCGGCTCGCGGATCTGCAGCTCGCTGCGCCACAGCTTGGGAACGCCGGCGGCCCGCAGCGTTTCCAGCATCCTCCGGTGGCGATCTGCCGGCAGTAGCGGATACCACACCAGAACCACCGCATGACGCACCTTGCGCGAAACCTGACGCAGCGTTTCGGCGACCTCTTCGTATTCGGCCTTGCGCTCGTAGCTGGGGTCGATCAATACGCAGAGTCGCGGCGTGGATACCGGTACCAGTTTGGATAGACCCTTGAGGCCATCCGCATGCCGCCGCTGCACGGCGCTCTCCGCCGAAAAGGCCTGATCGACGAGATGCCGATGCTCGGCCGGGTGCAACTCGAACAGCGTCAGCCGGTCCTGGGGCCGAAGTGCCGAACCCAGCCACCAGGGCGAGCCGGGATAGCGACTCAGCTCGGCACCGGCTTGCAACGTCGCCAGCGCCGCCAGCCACTCGCCAATGGGAGAATCGGCGGAGAGACCGCGACGACGCTGCCACAGACGCTCGACACCCTGATGATACTCGCCCAGTTTCTGCGTTTCCGCCGCGGCCAGCGGATAGAGTCCGCGACCGGCGTGGGTATCGACGAAACTGATCGCGGAAGATTTTCCCATCATGGCCTGGACGAGCCGCCTCAAGCCAAGGTGCTTGTGGACATCGGCAAAATTGCCGGCATGGTAAGCGTGCTGGTAGGCAAGCATGAACGTGTATCCCTCTGCGGGAGCGCGACTATCGAAACCGCACGGTTATCAAAAAGCCCGACCATCAAAAAGGGCGTGACCCCTAGGTCACGCCCGCTCGAGATCGGCTTGCCGATCAAACCAACCTCAGGACTGCTGCGTCGGCGTCAGCGTAATTTCGACGCGACGATTCTGGGCGCGACCCGCATCGGTGTCGTTGCTGGCGACCGGATTCGTCTCGCCATAGCCGACGGCGTTGATCCGCCCGGCCTCGACGCCACCCTGCTCGAGGTAGGTCGCCACCGACTGTGCGCGGCGCTCGGAAAGCTTCTGGTTGTAGCTATCCGCGCCAGTGCTGTCGGTGTAACCAGCCACGTTGATTCGGGTTTCCGGATAGGCGCGCAGCACCGCATTGACGTCATTGAGAGCCTGGCGCGCCGGCGTCTGCAGATCGCTGGCATCGACATCGAACGTGACGCTGCTCGGCATGTTGAGGATCAGGTTATTACCATCACGCTCGACGCCGATACCCGTGCCATCCAGGCTTTTTCGCAGCTCTTTCTCCTGGGAGTCCATGTAGGCACCGATACCGCCACCGGCGGCCGCGCCGGCGGCTGCACCGATCAGCGCACGGTCCCGCGTGCTGCTGCCACCATCGCCGGTCAACGCACCGGCAACCGCACCAGCCACGGCACCGATGCCGGCACCGCTCCAGGCTTTGGTGTTGCCGCCACCCTGCTGCTGATTATCGGCACCATTGGAAGCACAGCCGGTCATACCGACCGCCATGGCAACCGGAATGGACAACCAGAACGTTTTTTTCATCATCTTCATGCTCGAGAAGCTCCTTGCTTGCGAGTCGCCACGCCTGTGCCGGGACACGGGCTGGTGACGACGAATCCATCACTGTCCGGCTGTCGCGCGAGGTTCGACATCGTTTCTCGAATCCTCGTCATCCAACAGCGCGAGCAGATCATTCAAGAATAACAGCCCTTGGGGGGTCGCTTGCAGACGTGACGACGTGGTCATCAACAGACCTTGCTGTCGCGCCCGTTCCAGACGAGGCGTCAGTTCAGACAACGCCTGACCGGTATGGTTTTCCCAGTCATCGGTTCTTACACCTTCGGTCAGGCGCAAGGCATTCATCAGGAACTCCAACGGCAGCGCCCGGTCGCTCACTTCCTGACCACCGCCGATAAAGCCACGGGGGTCATTCAGACGACGCAGGTAAGCGTCGGGCTGGCGTGTCTTCCAGCGCCGCTCGATGCCCCATTGACCTGGCGAATCGATCCGGGACAGCTTGCCATGGGCACCGGCGCCGATGCCGAGATAGTCGCCGAAACGCCAATAGTTGAGGTTATGGCGCGCCTGTCGCCCCGGCCGGGCGTAGGCGGAAATCTCGTAGCGCACGAACCCGGCCGATTCGAGCCGTGCATGGCCGGCATCCTGAATATCCCACAGCCGCTCCTCGTCGGGCAGCAGCGGCGGGTGGGAGAAGAATTCGGTGTTGGGCTCCAGCGTCAGCTGATACCAAGACAGATGCGTGGGCTCGAGCGCCAGCGCCTGCTCGATATCCTCAAGCGCCGTCGCCAGCGTCTGCCCCGGCAGACCGTGCATCAGATCCAGATTGACGTTGTCGAAACCGGCGTTCCGGGCGCTACGCATCGCGCGTACCGCCTCTTCGCCACTATGGATGCGTCCCAGCGCTTCGAGCTGCTCGGAGGCAAAGCTCTGCACGCCGATGGATAGCCGATTGATGCCAGCCTGGCGATAGCCTTCGAAGCGGCTCTGTTCCACCGTGCCGGGATTGGCTTCCAGCGTGATCTCGATGTCCGGGGCAAAGTCGAGTCGTTGGCGCAGCCCTTTGAACAAGCGCTGATACGCCGCTGCGGAAAACAGACTTGGCGTGCCGCCGCCAATGAAGATGCTGACGATCTCCCGCCCCTGAACGGCGGCGAGATCCTGATCGAGATCCGCCAGTAGCGCATCGACATAGCGGGATTCCGGCAGCTCCGCGCCATGGCCCACGCCATGAGAGTTGAAGTCGCAATAGGGGCATTTACGCACGCACCAGGGCACGTGGATGTAGAGCGCCAGCGGCGGCAAGGCCATCATGGGGTGAGCTGCCCCAATTCCTCGAGCTGGGCGGCCAACGTCTGCAGCGCCCGACCTCGATGGCTCAGTCGATTTTTCTCCTCGGCACTGAGCTCGGCGACGCTCATGCCGCATTCGGGCACCCAGAAAAGCGGATCGTAGCCGAAGCCGCCCTCACCCCTTGGATAAGCCAGAATGTCGCCCTTCCAGTCGCACTGAACGATCAGCGGCACGGGATCGTCGGCATGACGCAGGTAAACCAGAACGCACCAGTAACGCGCCGTACGCTGCCCCTCGGGAATGTCCCTGAGCGCGGCCAGCAGTTTGGCGTTATTGGCCTTGTCCCGGGACTTGCCATCTCCGGACGCCCCGGCGTAGCGGGCTGAGTAGATACCCGGCGCCCCGCCCAGCGCATCGACCGCCAGACCGGAATCATCGGCCAATGCCGGCAAGCCGCTGGCTGTGGCCGCGGCGCGCGCCTTGAGAATGGCATTTTCGACGAACGTCAGCCCGGTCTCTTCCACATCGGTCACGCCAAAGTCCGACTGCGGCTGGACGCGAAGGCCCAAGGAACCCACAAGCTGCTGAAATTCAGCCAGTTTTCCGCGGTTGCCACTGGCAATGACCAGGTTATCCATTTGCACGCTCATAGGGTTCCTGCCAAAAAACGTTCATTCTACGGGGCGTGGCGGTGGGGGCAAACTAAACCCTGTCAGTGAGACCATGAATATCTCACTACCGAACATGATGAGAAAACCCAACTATTCGCCTACTGGAAATTCTGGCGTCGAGAACAAGAAAGCGTGCTTTTTCTGGGAAGGGAAACGGTGTTCTTTAATTTGACCTCGAAATTTCCTTTTCAACCGTATGATTTTCCAGGATTATATTAAAATCTTACAGATTCCTTAAGTTTCCCGGACATGTGACGGTTTGAAAACCTGAACACGCTATATTTACAACGCATGGGTTTTATTAACACTATTGAGCTCCAACAAGCGAGGACAGGCAGTAGATTATCCAGCTGGGGATGGCAACGAAAATCTTAAAAGACTAATTAAAATCCTTCGAAGGGATCAGACCATGAACACCGAACACACCGACATCGTACTGGTTACGGATTGTAACTCCCAGTCCGTGCTATTTTTGGACTACATTCACCAGAAGACGGGGTGCCGCGTCTCGGCGCTCAGCCCGCAGGAGCGGTTTCCCGTGGCAGAAGGGCGCCGCGTCCTCGTACTGCTGGATGGGGACCACGTTCAGGAAAAGGACCTGCTTTCCTGGAACACCCGAGCCGAAGAAAACGACGCAATCATCCTGTCAGCCTTCAACGTTCGCGACAACAAACAGGTGATGGAACTGCTGATCGGCATTCACCTGCGCGGGGTGTTCTATCGCCAGGACAATCTCGAACTGATCTGCAAGGGTATCGTCAAACTGCTGGGCGGTGAGCTGTGGATTTCCCGACCGCTCTCCGCGATGTTGATCGACTTCTACCGACGTCAGCAGGTCAATACCTATCGCCCGGTATGCGGTTTGACTCGACGAGAGCTGGAGATCGTCACGCTGCTGGTTTCCGGTGCCAGCAACACGGAAATTGCGGAAAAGCTGTTCGTGAGCGAGCACACGGTCAAGTCTCATCTCTACAACCTGTTCCGCAAGATCAACGTCCACAACCGCATCCAAGCCACCAACTGGGCGCGACAGAATCTGGGCACGATTCCCGTCATGGCGTCCCGTTACGCCAGCGGACGCCGCTGAGACCAGCCAAAGGTCGGTCGGCAACCCCTGATTCGATCCCCGGGAAAACCGCTGGAACGCGGTTTCCCCGGGGATTCTCAGTTAAGACGCATCCGTTCCTGAATCAACGATGCCAGCGTCAGATTGGCATCCGGCGCCGTGGTGTCCAGATGCACCAGATGCGTCGTCTCGTCGCTGGCGAACGGCTCGAAGCGCGCCAGTTGCTGCTCCAGAATCGACAGACTCCGCTCCGAAGGCTCCCCACTGCGCCTGGCACGTTTGACGATGCGGGCTCGCAGTGTCGCCCGGTCCGCTTCGAAACTGACGATCAACACCGGAAGCCCACGTTTTTCGGCCTCGAACCGAAGTCGCTTGCGCTGCTCCCGCAACAGCGAGGTCGCATCGATGCAAGCCGGTAAACCCGCTTCGAGGACGGTACCCGTCAACTCGGCGAGACGGCGATAGGTCTGGTCGGTAGCCTGTTCGCTATAGACGGCATCGGCTTCGTCGGGCGCTGCCGTGAAGTCGAAGAGCCGTTTCCGTTCGACATCGGAGCGAATCCGTACGCCACCCAGACGGCGCACGATCTCCTCGGTGAATCGGCTCTTGCCACTGCCGGAAACGCCGACCGCCAGAATCAGATAGGGGAAGCGGAATTCACTGTACGCCTGAGCCAGGCTCAGATAACGGCGGAAGACCTCGATCGGCTCGCCCCCGGGCAGGTCGTCGATGACCCCCGCGTCATGATCCCTGACCAGTTCGATCCTGGCGCGCAGCAGGGCACGATAACGCTTGTAGAAATTGAGCAGACGAACCGCCTGATAATCCCCGGAAAGCTCGAGATATCGGTTGAGCGCGTAATGGGCAAACTCGTGTTCGCCACGGGCTTCCAGATCCATGATCAGAAA
This sequence comes from Salinicola sp. CPA57, assembly GCF_003206035.1. Classification (NCBI taxonomy): domain Bacteria; kingdom Pseudomonadati; phylum Pseudomonadota; class Gammaproteobacteria; order Oceanospirillales; family Halomonadaceae; genus Salinicola; species Salinicola sp. CPA57. The sequence continues at coordinate 41,001 of NZ_PZJR01000010.1, read as the reverse complement.
GGCGAGTTCGCAGGCGACGTCGCACCAGCGCAGGCGATCGTTGAACTCGATACCGTTGAACAGCGTCGCCTTGCCTTCGAAGCGCACGGCATTGCCGAGATGAATGTCACCGTGACTCTCGCGGATGAAACCGCCTTTCCAACGTTCTTCGAGAAGCGGTTCGAGGCGAGCGAAGCTCTCCAGCGTCAGCGTTCTGACCTGGGCCAGTTGCTCCCGGTCCTGCGGCGCTTCCAGTAGCGGTTCGATCGTATCGAACTCGTCGACCAGCATGTCGCGAATGCTCGGCGGCGAACCCAGCGGATTATCGCCGGAAGCACTGGCAGCCGACTCGTGCAGCGCCACGAGCTGATCGATCAAGTCGTCGATCAGCTCGGCCGAGAGCTCGCCGCTGGCCTGCAGCGAACTCAACAGATGGCGGCTGCTGAACTGGCGCATCTTGACGGCATACTCGATCGGCGCGCTGTCGTCATTGACCCGCGGCGACGTCTCGGACCCCGAGATCGCCACGTAGCCTAGGTAGAGCGCTGGCGCGACACGCCGATTCAGCGCGACTTCCTGCTCGCAAAGGCGACGCCGTTTCTCCAGGGTCGAGAAATCGAGAAAGCTGCCGTAATCCAGCGCCTTCTTGATCTTGTAGGCGTAGTCACCCGTCGATACCACCCACGAAATGGGGGTTTCGAACACTTCGACGGCGCCCACCGGATGATCGAACCCGTCACCCTCCTTGAGCGCCTGTATCAGCGTTCGGCTCATGCGTCGTCTCCCTGTCAGTCGCGTTCGTGTTTCATTGCTGACGCATGGCGGCGAACGCGCGTTCGCTGGCCAGTAAGGTCGTCTGAATATCGTCATGCGTGTGCGCGCTCGACATGAATCCGGCTTCGAACGCGGAAGGTGCCAGGTAAACGCCGGATTCCAGCATGTGCGCGAAGAAATCGCGAAAGGCCTGCGCGTCGCAGGCCATGGTCTGGGCGAAATTGTCGACCCGCTGCTGGGCGGTGAAGAATAGCCCGAACATGCCACCGGCACGCTGCGTGATCAAGTCGATACCGGCCTCGTGAGCCCTCGCCTCGAGGCCCGCGCACAGGGTTTCCACGCGAGTGGAGAGCGCCGCATGGAAACCGGGCTGGCGTATCTTGCCGAGCAGGGTGATACCCGCGGCCATGGCCAGCGGATTGCCCGATAGCGTGCCGGCCTGGTACACCGGACCGAGCGGCGAGATCTGCTCCATGATGTCGCGCTTGCCGCCGAAGGCGCCCACCGGCATGCCGCCACCGACGATCTTGCCCAGGCAGGTCAGATCCGGCGTGATGGCGTAATGCGCCTGGGCCCCGCCCAGTGCCACGCGGAAACCGGTCATGACCTCATCGAAGATCAGCACGCTGCCGTGGCCATCGCACACCTCGCGCAGCGCCTCCAGGAAGCCGGGCTGCGGCGGAATGCAGTTCATGTTGCCGGCGACCGGTTCGACGATGATACAGGCGATCTGCTCGCCCATGGCCTCGAAGCATTCGTGCACGGCTTCGATGTCGTTGTAGGCCAGCGTGATGGTGTGCTCCGCCAGCGAGGCAGGCACGCCGGGGGAACTGGGCTCGCCGTGAGTCAGCGCCCCGGAGCCCGCTTTCACCAGCAGCGAGTCTGAATGACCGTGATAGTTGCCTTCGAATTTGACGATCTTGTCGCGGCCGGTATAGCCGCGTGCCAGACGGATCGCCGACATCGTTGCCTCGGTGCCGGAATTGACCATTCGCACCATGTCGATGGAGGGAATGATGTCGCAGATCAGATCGGCCATGGTGGTCTCGATCGCCGTCGGCGTGCCGAAGGAGAGGCCGTTGTCCAGTCGCTCGCGAACCGCGTTCAATACCTCAGGATCGGCGTGACCGGTAATCATCGGTCCCCAGGAACCCACGTAGTCGATGTAGCGCTTGCCCTCGACGTCGAACAGATAAGCGCCTTGCGCACGCTCGACGAAGACCGGCGGCTGCAACATGCCCTTGAAGGCACGGACCGGGGAATTGACGCCGCCGGGAATATGTCGGCAGGCGCGTTCGAACAGTTCGGCGGATGTCGTCATGGTGTTCTCTCTAGCATGGATCGATGACAGATGTGCCATCGATGGCAGAATTCGAGTGGGATGCGTCGGCAACAATGCCATTGAGCTCACGCACCGCCCGGGCGATATCCGGCATACCGAAAATAGCATGGACCACCGCCAGCATCTCGGCACCCGCGGCGCGAGCCCGACCCGCGGTGGTGGCGTCGATACCGCCGATCGCCACTCGGGGTAGCCCCAACGGCGCTGCCGCATCGAGTATCGTCAACGACGCCGGCGGCGCCCCCGGTTTGGTTCGCGAGGCGAAAAAACGCCCGAACGCCAGATAACTGGCACCGGCGTCGGCCGCCGCATTCGCCAGGGCCAAGGCGTCATGACAGGTGGCACCGATGATGGCACCTTCGCCCAGACGGTGTCTCGCGGTCGCCAACGACACGTCATCCTGCCCGACATGCAGGCCGATGATCTCGCCCCAGCGCTGCTGCAGTCGCAACGCCAGTTCGAGGTCATCGTTGACGATCAACGGCACCGCATGGCGTTGGCAGAGCGCCGCCAGCGCATCCCCCTGGCGCCAACGACGGTCCGCGTCCGAGGACTTGTCGCGATACTGCAACAGCACGATACCGGCTTCCAGCGCCGTTTCGCAGGCCCCGAGCAGGGTTCGATCATCCGGCAGCAGGTGGTTGTCGGTGATCGCGTAAAGTCCCTGATTCATAAGCCGTTGCATCATTCCAGCGTGGCATCGAAGTCGGGCGCACGCCAGACCCGGTCCGGCAGGTACTGGCCCTGACCCAGCGCCAGACCGTTGTCGAGAGTATCCCAGGTAAATCGCTGAGCCTGGGCACAGGCCGCGGCCAGCCCTTCGCCAACGGCCAGCCGAGTGGCCAGCGCCGATGCCAGCGTGCATCCCGAGCCATGATAGTCGGCTGGCAACCGGGGCCACTGCCACTGACGATTGAGCTCCGGGGTATGCAAGGTATGCACCACGTTACCCGACATCGACTCATCGTCCAGCGGGTCGGTGCCGGTGACCAGCACGGCAGCGCAACCCAGTGACATCACCTCGACCACCTTCGCCACTTCGTCGGTATCGCCGATGGCGGCAAGCAGCGTCAACTCGCGTCGATTGGGCGTCAGGATATCCACAAGGGGTAGCAGACGAAGACGAATGGGTTCGAGCAATCCGGGTGTGGATAACTCGGAGCCACCGCCGCTCTGGAGAACCGGGTCGACGATCAACGGCGTGCCCGGACTCATGCGCGCGACATCGATCACCGCCTCCAGCACCTCGAGATTGGGAATCAGCCCGACCTTGATCGCGGCAATGCGGAAATCGTCGAACAGGGCTCGCGCAGCCCGACGAATGAAATCCCCACGGGAAGGCTCGACGCTGATCACGTCGCGGGTCGACTGCACGGTCATCGCGGTAGGCACGGTCACCGGCCAGCCGCCGCAACCTCGAACGGCCTCGGCATCCGCGACCAGTCCCGCACCGCCAGTGGGGTCGTGGCCTGCCAGAACCATTACCACGGGCTTGTCGGCATAGCGAATCATGCTCCCCTCCCCGGGACGTCTGTCTCCGCCAGGGGCCTTGTGGCGAGGTAGCCGGTCATTTCTCGCATGGAAGCTCTCCTCGTCGATCGCTCGGTATGACGTCCGGTTCGGCCTGCAGAGTCGCTGCACGACGTGCATTCGGACGTCGCATCTGTGCGGCTGGAGCGTTGACGTCGATATCAACGCTTACGTCTATATCAACGCTTACGTCGATAATAGTTCTCGATCGCCTCGCGAGTGATGATACCGGAAATCTTGCGGATCATCGGCGCCGTGGTGTGCTCGACGTAGAGCGCGTCGAGGCCGGATTCATTGAGCGTGTCGTAGGCCTCGGATAGCGTCGCTTCCAGATGAACCGGCGCCAGATCGAGGCGCTGACCCGGAACCTCCTCGAGATCGATCTGCTCGTGCTCGGCAAGCCATGCGTCGTCGTGCAGCACCCGTGCCAGATGGGCGGCCTTCATCGCCAGCGGCGGCTTGTCCTTGCCCTCCTGGATGATCACCAGCCAGGTCGGCTTGGAATCGAGCAGCGCCTTGGCCCGGTCGTGATCGATGACTCGCGGTGTACGCACCAGATTGCGCTCCATCACGGCCGGCACGGCGACTCGTGACAGCGCCTGCATCAATGGCTGCTGCAGCGGGTGAAGTCCCTGCTGATTGAGGCTGGACAGGAAAAATCCCTGGCAACGACAGAGCTGACGCGCCGTGAGTACCGCCACCACCACCGCCAGCATGCCGGGGAGCATGATCGCCGAATTACGGGTCAGTTCCAGCAGCGCCAGCAACGCGGCCAACGGTGCCTGCAATGCCGCTCCCATCATCGCGGCCATGCCGAGCACGGCATACAGGTCCGGCGTCGTGACCACGCTTGGCAGCAGCGTTCCGCCGATCATCCCCATCACCGCCCCCACGGCGGCGCCGGAGACCAGCATCGGTCCGATCACGCCCACCGGCACGCCGCCCGCCATGCAGAGCCCGGTCAGCGCCAGCTTGCCCACCGCCAGCACCAGCAGCACATCCAGCGCCATCGGTCCGTTGAGCATCTGTTCCAGGCTGTCGTAGCCGATACCCTGAACCTGGGGATACCACCACGCCACGGCGCCGGTCAGCAGACCGATGATCGCCAGGCGCAGGGCAAAAGGAATCCGAACGATCGCTGGATGCCCCCGCGAAAGACGAACGAATCCGCCGGCCAGCATGCCCACCACCAGCGCGGTCAGCACGATCCAGGGCAGATCCAGCAGCGAGTTGAGCTGCAGCGGCGGCACGCTGAACGCCGGCTCGGCCCCGTAGACCGCCCACGAGACCAGCGCACCCATGGTGGCGGCGAGAATCACCGGCAGGAATCCGGCAATGGTGTATTCCATCATCACCACTTCCATGGCGAAGATGACGCCGGCGATCGGGGTATTGAACGAGGCAGAAATGCCCGCCGCGGTACCGCACGCCACCAGCACGCGAAGACTGTTATGAGGCAGACGCAGGCGCGATCCGATCCAGCTCGAGGCCGCCGAACCGAGATGGATCGCCGGCCCTTCACGCCCGGCCGACAGCCCACCGATCACCGAGATCACCCCGACCCACCACTGATTGATCCAGTTGCGCAGCGGCATCTTGCCCTGATGGTAGGCCAGCCGCTCGATGACATGGCCGATTCCCATCTTCAGCGCGCGGCTGGGTTGCGGCCATAGCCAGATACCGATCAGGGTGACGGCGACCAGCGGCAATGCCGCACGAAACGCGGGCGACAGGGTCTCGAAGGCTTCCGGATTGTCGCCGGGGATGAAAAACAGCGCGCCGAATTCCAGCAACAGCCGGAAGACGACCATGACGGTGCCGGTCAGAATACCGGCAAGAATACCCAGCAGGCACAGCTGCGGCATGGCATCGACGCTCGCCAGCTGACGCCGAAAGCGTTCGAGGCTGGGACGTCGGGGGATGAACCGCGGCACGCGTGACAAACCCATCTCCTTGCCCGATCCGGATCGCTCGTCTTTCGTGCGCGATACATCGCCATGTCGTCCTTCGTGCACGACAGCCATCCAGACGGATAGCCATACCGTTCGAGCGGTTAACGGGAATGTCATCATACACCGATCGGGGTCGGGCGTTGCCAGGCGGGACTGGCAAGACGGGAACGCAGGAACGATGAAAACGGCACTACCGAAACGACACTCGCCGTCAGGCAAGCGATTAGTTGACCCTTTTACTCGGTATTAACGATAATGGTCGCCAACCGGGTGGATTTCCGCCCCATGTCATTTTCGACAGATCGGTCGCATTCCAGGGCCGGCACGCACGGGAGCGTGACGATGAGCACAGTGGAGTCTTTCGCTCCAACCCCGATGTTCTTCACCGACGCCGCCGCCAGGCGGGTCAAGGCATTGATTGCCGAAGAGAACAATTCGAGCCTCAAGCTGCGGGTCTACGTCACCGGCGGTGGCTGTTCGGGATTTCAGTACGGCTTCGATCTCGGCGACCAAGCCGCCGAAGACGACACCGTGATCGACAACGACGGCGTCAGCCTGGTGGTGGACTCGCTCTCCTACCAGTATCTGGTCGGCTCGACGGTGGATTTCGAAGAAGGCCTGGCCGGGGCCAGATTCATCATCAAGAATCCCAACGCCCAGTCCACCTGTGGCTGCGGGGCCTCGTTCTCGGTCTAGGCACTGTCTGAAAACTGCCTGAGTTCGCCCATACGGGGTTAAAAATCAGCGTCAACGAGGGGTAAATGCGCCTCTCGAGTCGGTTGCCGACGCGATCTGGCCGGGCGCAGGCATTGTCGAACGAAACCTAGGTCGACTTGACGTTCAGTAACAAGATTCCTCAAGGTAGTCGTCGATTGTCCTAATCGATCAGAGATCTGAGGAACTTATGAAAAACAACATCACCCTGAGCCATTGGCTCGCCATTCCCGCCCTCGCCCTCTCCCTGGGCGCTTCGAGCCTGGCCTTTGCCCAGGACACCACGCTCAAGGCCGTCACCGATCCCAGCTTCGTGCCGTTCGAAATGATGGATCAGGACAGTGGCGAGATGGTCGGCTTCGATATGGACATCCTCCACGAGATCGCCGACCGCGCCGGCTTCAAGGTCGACCTCAACACCATGGACTTCAACGGCATCATCCCGGCGGTGCAGACCGGCAACGTCGATCTGGCCATTGCCGGCATCACCATCACCGACGAACGTCAGGAGATCGTCGATTTCAGCGATCCCTACTACGATTCCGGTCTTCGCATTCTGGTATCCGATGGCAGCGACGTCGCCTCGCTGGATGATCTCGAAGGCAAGCGCATCGCCACCAAGATCGGTTCCACCAGCTACGACTACCTGCAGGAGAAGCTGGGCGACGACGCCGAGATCACGCCATACCCGGGCAGCTCCGACATGTACATGGCTCTGATGGGCGGTAGTGCCGATGCCGTCTTCTACGATGCGCCCAACGTCGGCTACTTTGCCCAGACCAAGGGCCAGGGCAAGGTCAAGACCGTCGGCCCGCTGTATGAAGGCCAGCAGTACGGTATCGCCTTCGCCAAGGGCAGCGAATGGGTCGAGCCTGCCAACAAGGCGCTGGAAGCCATGCACGAGGATGGCACCTACGACGAGATCCACGAGAAGTGGTTCGGCGCGGCGCCGGACGCCGAATGATCGATCATGTCTGATCGGGGGCCGGCGCCATCAGCGTCGGCCCCTGATGTTTTTGGATACCTTGACGGCAAAAACCGTCATGAAAGACCTCGGCGCGCGGCACTGAGGTCTTTGCTCTCGTTGCCAACGGAGACACCTCGTGGAGTTCAACTTCCAGTTCGACTGGCAGGCGGCGATCGACTCGCTGCCTTTTCTTCTCAAGGGCCTGCCCTACACCCTGCTCATCTCCTTCGCCGGCCTGGCCATCGGCTTTGTCGTCGGCATCGTCTTCGGATTGATGCGGATCAGCCCGACACGCTGGCTGCGATTCCCCGCCGTGGTCTATATCGAAGTATTCCGCGGTACGCCGGTGCTGGTCCAGGTGCTGTTCATCTTCTATGGCCTGCCCACGCTGCTCGGTGGCCCCATCAACGCGCTGACCGCCGGTATCGCGGCCATTGCACTCAATGCCGGCGCCTACATCTCCGAAATCGTGCGCGGTGGCGTACAGTCGATCGAGCGTGGCCAGCGCGAAGCCGGCCTGTCGCTGGGGCTGTCCCCGCCCCAGACCTTTCGCTACGTGATCTGGCCACAGGCGCTGCGCCGCATGATCCCGGCACTCGGCAATCAAGGCATCGTCAGCATCAAGGATACCTCGCTGTTCTCGGTGATCGGCGTCGGTGAGCTGGTACGCCAGGGTCAGGTCTATATCGCCAATACCTTCACCGCGCTGGAGGTCTATTTCATGATCGCGCTGCTCTATCTGGCGATCACTCTGAGTCTGTCACTGGCTCTGAGTCTGCTCGAACGCAAGGGGTTGGTGGGATGAACGATCGCGTAAGCAACCAGGGCACCGCTCAGACGGCCGAGGCATCGCCGATCGTGCGGCTCGACAGGGTCAACAAGCACTTCGGTAACCTGCACGTGATGAAGGAGATCGATCTCAGCGTCGCCCAGGGCGAGGTGGTCGTGATCATCGGTGCCAGCGGCTCGGGAAAATCGACGCTGATTCGCTGCGTCAACGGACTCGAGCCGTTCCAGTCCGGCCGCATCGAGGTCGACGGCAAGACGCTGATGCCCAATGGCGCCAGCGGCAAATCGCTGCAGGCCGTGCGCACCGAAGTCGGCATGGTGTTCCAACAGTTCAATCTGTTCCCGCATCTGTCGATCCGCGACAACGTCACCCTGGCGCCCCGCAAGGTCCGTGGCATGACGCGTCAGCAGGCCGAGGTCACCGCCGACAAGCTACTCGAAAGGGTCGGCATCTCCGATCAGGCCGACAAGTATCCGACGCAGCTCTCCGGGGGCCAGCAGCAGCGCGTGGCGCTCGCCAGGGCGCTGGCGATGGAGCCGCGGCTGATGCTGTTCGACGAGCCGACCTCGGCGCTGGATCCGGAGATGATCGGCGAGGTTCTCGACGCCATGCGCGAACTGGTCAATGACGGCATGACCATGATGATCGTCACCCACGAGATGGGCTTTGCCCGGGAAGTCGCCGACCGCGTGGTCTTCGTGCATGAAGGCCAGATCGTCGAACAGGGGCCGCCCGATCGACTGTTCGATCAGCCCCAGCATGAACGCACTCAAGCGTTCCTCTCACGGGTTCTCAAGCACTAATCGATTAACCGGGCCGTGCGCGGCTTGAGGGTTCTCTTCAAGCCGCCTGCCCGCTGTACGCTGTACGCTGTACGCTGTTTGATGGATCGATCCTTCCATCGAGTTCCGCGAATACCTATTTGACGACCGAGTCACGACCGCTGCCTGCTCGCCGCAACGCTGCCTGTCTCGCTTCTCGCGCTCGCCTTTCCCTGGCGCTTTTCTCAGCGCCGTCCCCTGATGTCGGTCGCCCTTCCGTTCCGTTTGCAGTCCGATTCGGACTCGAACCATTTTCCGTTCACATTTCCGTCTTTTCCTTCGACTGTCCGACTCGCCGTTCTTCATCGATTGGGCCGATTCTGGACCTTCCAGCCAACCCGGGATGCTCATTCCCGCTTTCCAGAACCAGAAAATCCGTTCGGAAAGATCGATATTTGTCGTTTCAGGTTATCCAGAACGGCTTTTTCTGCCTGTGGATAGTTTTTTTGACGATCTTGCTGCAGCCCCGACTCACGCGACGCTGGCGAACGATCGGGGGGGGTGTTGACCACCGCGGTAACAGGTAACGTACGCAGCGGTGGATAACACGTGTGCAGACCGGGCTGTGCACAAAGCGAGCGTCTGTCCACAGGAATCAACGCCTCTGTCAGCAGCATGCCCCATGCTTGTCAAGCAATCGAATAACAATGCAAGCTTTCGGAATCTATAGAGTATTTCGACTTATCCACTGAAAATGTCCACACCATTAGTTACTACCACAACAGAACTTCTTTATATATTTCTCATTTATTAATAATGACTCTGTCGACCAGTGGCTCACAGCCAATCGGGTGTGGAAAACCCCTGACGGTTACCCACAGGAGGTTTATACTGGGCGGCTTTTCGAGATCCATTCCCTGTCGGGTGCCAGTTCGAGCTAATCGTTTCAGCACCTCGTGAGGTAAAACGTGGAATATCCAGACCGTTTTCAGGTCATCGTGATCGGCGGTGGTCACGCTGGCACCGAAGCCGCTCTGGCAGCGGCCCGCGGCGGCGCCCGCACCCTGCTGTTGACGCACAACATCGAGACGCTGGGCCAGATGTCCTGCAACCCCGCCATCGGCGGGATCGGCAAGAGCCATCTGGTCAAGGAGATCGACGCCCTGGGTGGCGCCATGGCTCAGGCAACCGATCTGGCCGGTATCCAGTTTCGCGTGCTCAATTCACGCAAGGGACCGGCGGTTCGTGCCACTCGAGCCCAGGCCGATCGGGTTCGTTACAAGGCCGCCATTCGCGGCATGCTGGAAAACCAGCCCAATCTCACGCTGTTCCAGCAGGGTGTCGACGATCTGGTTGTGGAAAACGAGACCGTCGTTGGCGTCAGGACCCAGACCGGGATTCGCTTCATGGCGGATACCGTGGTGCTGTGCACGGGAACTTTCCTGGGTGGCGTGATCCACATCGGACTGGATCATCATGCGGGTGGCAGAGCCGGCGATCCGCCGGCCAATGCGCTGGCAAACCGGCTGCGGGCAATGCCGTTCCGGGTCGATCGGCTGAAGACCGGGACGCCGCCGCGGATCGATGCCAAGAGCGTCGATTTCTCCAAGCTCGAACGCCAGCCTGGCGATACGCCTTTGCCGGTGATGTCGTATCTGGGCAGCCGCGACCAGCATCCGCGTCAGGTCGATTGCCATATCGCCCATACCAACGAACGCACCCACGAGATCATCTTCGCCAATCTCGACCGTTCGCCGATGTATTCCGGCGTGATCGAAGGCGTCGGGCCGCGTTACTGCCCGTCGATCGAGGACAAGGTTCACCGCTTTGCCGACAAGACCAGCCATCAGGTCTTCGTCGAGCCGGAGGGCCTGGATACCCACGAGCTTTACCCGAACGGGATTTCCACGTCGCTGCCGTTCGACGTCCAGCTGCAGGTCGTGCGTTCGATCGTCGGTCTGGAAAATGCCCATATCACGCGGCCCGGCTATGCCATCGAATACGATTATTTCGATCCGCGCGATCTCAAGCACTCGCTGGAAACCAAATTTATCCACAACCTGTTTTTCGCCGGTCAGATCAATGGCACCACAGGCTACGAGGAAGCCGGTGCCCAGGGGCTGCTGGCGGGACTCAACGCCGCTCGGCGGGCGCTGGGTGAGGATGCCTGGTGGCCGCGCCGCGACGAGGCCTATCTCGGTGTGCTGGTCGACGATCTGATCACCATGGGCACGCAGGAGCCCTATCGGATGTTCACCTCGCGCGCCGAATATCGCCTGCTGCTGCGCGAGGACAACGCCGATCTGCGGCTGACGCCGACCGGTCGCGAACTGGGTCTGGTCGACGATCATCGCTGGTCGGCCTTCGCCACCAAGCGAGACAGGATCGAGCAGGAGAGCGCGCGACTGCGTTCGACCTGGATTCAGCCGAAGACGCCGGCAGGAGAGCGCGTGGCCGAGAAGCTCGGCCAGCCGCTGTCGCATGAGTACAGCCTGATGGAGCTGCTCAAGCGTCCCGAGCTTACCTACGCCGAAGTGGCATCGCTCAAGGGCGAGCCCGTCAGCGAGGAACCGGTTGCCGAACAGGTCCAGATCGAAGCCAAGTACGAGGGTTATATCGCGCGTCAGCAGGATGAGATCGACCGCCTGCGGCGCCACGAAGCGACACCGCTGCCGGCATCGCTGGATTATGCCAAGGTCGATGGGCTCTCCAACGAGATCCGTCAGAAGTTCGAACAGGTGCGACCGCAGACGCTCGGTCAGGCCGGGCGGATTTCCGGCGTGACCCCGGCTGCCGTCTCGATTCTGCTGATCCACCTCAAGAAGCGGCGGCTGATCGACGACAGCCAGGCATTGCGCGCATGACGCCGATCTGCGAACGCCTGCTGGACGAGGGTCTGGCGACGCTGAACGTCGATGTCGAGCGCCAGCAGCGTGAGCGGTTGCTTGCGCTGCTCGCGCTGTTGCACAAGTGGAATCGCGCCTATAACCTCACCGCAGTGCGCTCGCCCGAGGCGATGGTCAGCCGCCATCTGCTGGACAGTGCCAGCGTCGCGTTTGCGGTAACAGGGCCCACCTTGCTGGACGTGGGTGCCGGGCCGGGTTTTCCGGGCCTGGTGTTGGCGATTCTCGACCCCGAACTTCAGGTCACGCTGCTGGACAGCAATGGCAAGAAAGTCCGTTTCCAGCGTCAGGCGGTAATGGAACTGGGGCTCGACAACGTGCGCTGCGAGCAGGTTCGGGTCGAATCTTTCGATGCCTCGTTCGATCAGATCATCTCGCGCGCTTTCGCGGCACTCGGCGACTTCATCGGACTCACCGAGCCGTTGCTGGCCAGAGGCGGTGAGTGGCTGGCGATGAAAGGGGGGCTCGAAGCCCGCGAGCTCGAATCGCTGCCGGCCGCCGTCGTGGTCCATCAACGGCTCGCGTTGGCGGTACCCGGTGTCGATGACGTCGAACGTCAGTTGCTTCGCCTCGGGCGGGTCGATGATGCGGAGTATCGGCAGTAGGCTCGGCTTGGCACGCTCGTCACCCGCAAAGGGGTGATGAACCGCGGCGGCGTCGACGCCATGCCGGATTAGCGCTAGCGGATCGCTCGCGATCCACAGGATCAGTCTCGACGAAGGGAGTCGCCAGTGACCAGAATCATCGCATTGACCAATCAGAAGGGCGGCGTGGGCAAGACCACGACCGCGGTCAATCTGGCGGCTTGCCTGGCGGCACTCGATCGCCGCGTGCTGCTGATCGATCTCGATCCGCAGGGCCATGCCACCATGGGCAGTGGCGTCGACAAGCATGATCTCGACGGCAGCGTGCTTGATGTGCTGCTTGGCGACAAGAGCGCCGCCGAGGTGATCGTCGACTGCGCCGTGGCCGGTTACGCGCTGTTGCCGGGCAACGGCGATCTGACCGCCGCCGAGGTCGATCTGCTCGATCGCGATGGCCGCGAGCGGGTGCTGCAGAGCGCGATCGAAAGCGTCGCCGACGATTACGACGTGGTCATGATCGACTGCCCGCCCTCGCTCAACATGTTGACGGTCAACGCCCTGACTGCCGCTCATGGGGTGCTGATTCCGGTGCAGTGCGAGTTCTATGCGCTCGAAGGGCTGTCGGCGCTGCTCGATACCGTCGAACAGATTCAGGAGAGCGTGAATCCTGCGCTCGAGATCTTCGGCATCGTGCGAACCATGTACGACCCGCGCAACAGCCTGACTCGAGACGTCAGCAAGCAGCTCGGTCAGTATTTCGGCGATTCCCTGCTCAAGACCACCATCCCGCGCAACGTTCGCGTGGCGGAAGCGCCCAGTCACGGCGTGCCGGTGACCAAGTATGCGCGACTCTCGCGCGGCAGCCAGGCGCATCGCGTACTGGCCAAGGAACTGATTCGCCGGCTGGCGCTGTAATGACGATGACTGCTGCGAGGAACACCCCATGACGACGCGCAAACGCCCCCTGGGTCGCGGCCTCGATGCCTTGATCGGTTCCAGTGCCCGTCGCCGCGACAGCCTGTCGTCGGAAGCCGGTTCGACGACGCCGTCACCTGCCCAGGTTCCCCCGGAATCCCAAGCTGCCGAAGAGCGGCTCGAACGCCTGCCATTGCGTCAGTTGACTCGAGGCAAGTATCAGCCGCGACGCGATATCCAGCCCGAAGCGCTGGAAGAACTGGCCGATTCGATCCGGGCGCAGGGCGTCATGCAGCCGATCGTGGTGCGACAAATTGGCGCAGAGCGTTACGAGATCATCGCCGGCGAAAGGCGCTGGCGAGCGTCGCAGCTGGCCGAGCTCGAGACGATCCCGGCGGTCATCCGCGACGTCAGCGACGAGGTCGCATTGGCGCTGGCCCTGATCGAAAACATCCAGCGCGAGAATCTCAATCCGGTCGAAGAGTCGATGGCGCTCAAGCGTCTTCTCGACGAGTTCGAACTGACCCAGCAGCAGGTCGCCGACGCAGTGGGGCGGTCGCGTGCCCAGGTCGCCAACCTGCTGCGCCTGCTGGCGCTGGATCCGCAGGTGCTGACCCTGCTCGAACGCGGTGACCTGGATATGGGGCACGCCCGCGCCCTGCTCAGCCTGCCGGCCCCCAAGCAGCGCCATGCCGCGCATGAAGTCGTGGCCCGAGAACTCACCGTTCGCCAGACCGAGGCACTGGTCAAGCAGATTGCCAGCGGCCAGAACCGGGCTGAAGGCAAGCGGCCGCCGGCGGATGTCGGACGGCTCGAGAATCGCCTGGCCGATCTGCTCGGTGCGCCGGTCAAGATTCATCACAACTCGTCCGGCAAAGGGCGCGTCACCATTCGTTACACCAGTCTCGACGAGTTGGATGGCATACTCGGCCACATTCGTTGAATCACCACTGACCGTTGGCGTTTCGAGCTGTCAAAACATTTAGCGCGTTAACGGAATTTACGCGCTTTTCGTGATCGTTTGCTCGAAAAGACGCTTCAGTTCGGTGCAGGTTCGGTTGAAGCGACATGACCGCTTCTCTATAATCCGCCGAGATTTGCCTGGCTGACGCCAAACGCAGACATCGAATTAGCAACGACAAGAACGTTCCAGGAATCAACGGCGAGACCGACGCCATGCAACCAGCGGCACCGGCCAAGCTTCCAAGACCGCGAATCGCGGGGTTGATCCTGTTACAGTGCGGCGTGGTGATGGGGCTGACCCTCATCGGCTGGGGTGTCTGGGATCGAGGAACGGCGTTTTCCGCCGTGACCGGTGGCCTTGTTGCCGCTATCCCCAACGCCTTCTTTGCCTGGCGTGCCTTTCGCTATCAGGGTGCGGCGCAGGCCAGATACATCGTCAAGAGTTTCTACCACGCCGAGGCCGGCAAGTTCGGTTTGACGGCGGTACTGTTCACGCTGGTGTTCGTGGCCGTGCCCCCCTCAAACCCCGCTTTCTTCTTTGGCGCTTATGTGGTGACGCTGCTGGCGCATTGGATGGGGCCTTTGCTCCTGCGCCGTCCGTCACACATTCAATCTCGAGGCTGAACCATGGCTGGCAACAACATGACGAGTACGGAGTACATCCAGCACCATTTGCAGAACATGACGTTCGGTCTGCATCCGGAGAGTGGCTGGTCGATGGCTCATTCCGCTGCCGATGCCAAGGCGATGGGGTTCTGGGCCATCCACGTCGATACCATGTTGTGGTCGATCGGACTCGGGGTCGTATTCCTGTGGCTGTTCCGCTCGGTAGCCAAGCGTGCCTCCACCGGTGTTCCTACCGGGCTGCAGAACTTCGTCGAGATGATGGTCGAATTCGTCGACGGCTCCGTGCGCGAGACGTTCCACGGCAAGAGCCGCCTGATCGCGCCGCTGTCGCTGACGATCTTCTGCTGGATCTTCCTGATGAACATCATGGATCTGGTGCCGGTGGACTTTCTGCCGATGCTGGCGCAGAAAGTCGGTGCCTGGTTCGGCGCCGATCCGGCGCATGTCTATTTCAAGGTCGTGCCGACTACCGACATCAACGCCACGCTTGGCATGTCGCTGTCGGTTTTCGCACTGATTCTCTTCTATTCCATTCGTTCCAAGGGCCTGTCCGGTTTTATCGCGGAGTTGACGCTGCACCCGTTCAATACGCCCAACAAATTCGCCCAGATCTTGTTGATTCCGGTCAATTTACTGCTTGAACTCGTTACCTTGTTGGCCAAACCGGTTTCGCTGGCGTTGCGACTGTTCGGCAACCTCTATGCCGGCGAACTGATCTTCATCCTGATAGCCATGGTCGGACTGTGGCAGCTCCCGCTGCACTTCCCGTGGGCGGTGTTCCACATCCTGATCATCACGCTGCAGGCCTTCATCTTCATGATGCTCACCATCGTCTACCTGAGTATGGCGACGGAAGAGCAGCATTGAGTAGCGTTTCCCGTTAACCCCTGACCCTTGTAAAACTCGACTGAGCAAGACTCGACTGAAACTGGAGAGAACCATGGAAGCACAAGTTCTGGGCATGACCGCAATTGCCGTTTCTCTGCTGATCGGCCTGGGTGCCCTCGGCACCGCCATCGGCTTCGGTATCCTCGGTGGCAAATTCCTGGAAGGCGCTGCGCGTCAGCCGGAAATGATTCCGCAGCTGCAGGTCAAGATGTTCATCGTCGCCGGCCTGCTCGACGCCGTGACCATGATCGGTGTCGGTATCGCTCTGTTCTTCACCTTCGCCAATCCGTTTGTCGGTTAACGTCGCCTCCCGGCCCGCGTGGCCTCCGGTGACCCTAACCCCAAACCCGTGACGCGAGAGGTGCTGGCGTGAATCTGAACCTTACACTGATTGGTCAGGCCATTGCCTTTGCAGTCTTCGTCTGGTTCTGCATGAAGTATGTATGGCCGCCGGTCATGCAGGCCCTGCAGGAACGACAGAAGAAGATTGCCGATGGACTGGATGCAGCCAGCCGTGCGACCCGTGATCTCGAACTGGCTCAGGAAAAAGCCGACGAGACACTGCGGGAAAGCAAGGAGCAGGCGCAGCAGATCCTGGAACAGGCCAACAAGCGGGCCAATCAGATCGTCGAAGAAGCCCGTGACAACGCACGAGCCGAAGGCGAGCGCCTCATTGCAGGCGCTCGCAGCGAAATCGATCAGGAGATCAATCGCGCGAAGGAAGAGCTGCGTGCCCAGGTGTCGCTGCTGGCCGTGGCCGGCGCCGAGCGCATCCTGGAGTCCTCCATCGACGAAGCCAAGCATCGTGAGCTCGTCGACAAGCTCGCTGCCGAGCTCTAAGGAGGCGCACCATGGCTGAATCGTCTACCGTCGCTCGACCCTACGCCAAAGCGGCGTTCGAGTTCGCGCGCGATCAAAAGGCGCTCCAAGCGTGGTCCCAGAGTCTGTCGCTGGTTGCCCAGGTGGCCGGTGACATCGATGTCCGTGAACGCATTCTCGGCAACCCGCGGCTGACGGCTGACGACAAGACGCGTCTGCTGCTGGAAGTCTGCGGTGACGAACCCTTCGACGAGGGAGTAGGGAACTTCCTGCACCTCGTCGGCGAAAAGGGACGTCTGGCTGCGTTGCCTGACATCTATGACGAGTTCGAGGCGCTGCGCGCCCAGGAAGAGAAGCGGGTCGATGTCACCATCGTTTCCGCCTTCGAACTGGATGACGCGCAGCAGAACGTCCTCGTCGAGGCTCTGAAGAAGCGCCTGAATCGTGAAATCTCCATTACCACTCAAGTGGACCGCGAGCTGCTAGGCGGCGTGATCCTGCGTACCGGCGACACCGTCATCGACGGGTCGGTACGCGGTCGATTGCAACGTCTGCGCGAAGCGCTCACCGCTTGAGTTCGAGGGACATGGCATGCAGCAACTGAATCCTTCCGAGATCAGCGACATCATCAAACAGCGTATCGAAAAGCTGGATGTCGCGTCCGAAGCCCGTAATCAGGGCACCGTCGTCAGCGTCGCTGACGGCATCGTTCGCATCCACGGCCTGGCCGATGCGATGCTGGGCGAAATGATCGAGTTTCCCGGTGGCGTCTTCGGCATGGCGCTCAACCTCGAGCGCGACAGCGTCGGCGCCGTGGTCCTGGGCGACTATCTGGAGCTCGAAGAGGGCATGACCGCGCAGTGTACCGGTCGTATCCTCGAAGTTCCGGTAGGCCCGGAGCTGATCGGCCGTGTGGTCGATGCGCTGGGTAATCCGATCGACGGCAAGGGCGACATCGACACCAAGATGACCGATGCGATCGAGAAAGTCGCACCGGGCGTCATCACGCGTCAATCCGTCGACCAGCCGATCCAGACCGGCCTCAAGTCGATCGACGCCATGGTGCCGATCGGCCGCGGTCAGCGCGAGCTGATCATCGGCGACCGCCAGATCGGCAAGTCCGCGGTGGCGCTCGACGCGATCATCAACCAGAAGGGCAAGGGCGTCACCTGTATCTACGTCGCCATTGGCCAGAAGCAGTCGACCATCGCCAACGTGGTGCGCAAGCTCGAACAGCACGGCGCCATGGAGCACACCATCGTGGTGGCCGCCGGCGCTGCCGATCCGGCCTCGATGCAGTATCTGGCGCCGTATGCCGGCTGCACCATGGGCGAGTATTTCCGCGACCGCGGCGAAGACGCGATGATCGTCTACGACGACCTTTCCAAGCAGGCCGTCGCCTATCGTCAGATCTCGCTGCTGCTGCGTCGTCCGCCGGGTCGTGAAGCCTATCCGGGTGATGTGTTCTATCTCCACTCGCGTCTGCTCGAGCGTGCGGCCCGCGTCAATCCCGACTATGTCGAGAAGTTCACCAATGGTGAAGTGAAAGGCAAGACCGGTTCGCTGACCGCCCTGCCGATCATCGAGACCCAGGGTGGCGACGTCTCCGCGTTCGTTCCGACCAACGTGATCTCGATCACCGACGGTCAGATCTTTCTCGAGACCAGCCTGTTCAACTCCGGCATCCGTCCGGCGATCAACGCCGGTCTGTCGGTATCGCGTGTCGGTGGTTCGGCGCAGACCAAGATCATCAAGAAGCTGGGTGGCGGTGTCCGTCTGGCCCTCGCCCAGTATCGCGAGCTGGCGGCGTTCTCGCAGTTCGCGTCCGATCTCGACGAGGCGACCCGCAAGCAGCTCGAGCACGGTCAGCGCGTTACCGAACTGATGAAGCAGAAACAGTACTCGCCGTTGTCCGTGGCCGAGATGGGCGTCACGCTTTACGCCGCCAACGAAGGCTTCCTGGACGATGTCGCGGTCGACAAGGTGCTGGACTTCGAACGTGCGCTGCACGACTACATGAAGTCCGAGCACGCCGATCTGCTCGACAAGATCAACCAGAGCGGCGGCTACGACGACGAGATCCAGAAAGGTCTCAAGTCGGGTCTCGAGTCGTTCAAGTCCACTCAGACCTGGTAAGCGGCGCGACCCGTTCTTTCGCGATGCGATGTGAGCGGGTCGCCGTGCTCGACTGAGTGGCATGAATCAGGGTGATCCGAGATGGCAGCTGGAAAAGAGATCAAGTCCCAGATTGGGAGCATCAAGAACACGCAGAAAATCACCAGCGCCATGGAAATGGTCGCTGCGTCGAAAATGCGTCGGGCTCAGGAGCGCATGGCGGCCAGTCAGCCCTATGCCAAACTGATCCGCCGGGTGGTCGGCCACGTCGCCAAGGCCAACCCGGAATACCGTCACGACTACATGATCGAGCGCGACGTCAAGCGCGTCGGTTATATCGTCGTTTCCAGTGACCGCGGGTTGGCCGGCGGCTTGAACGTCAACATGTTCAAGGCGGTGGTCAAGCATGCGCGGGACTGGGACCAGAAGGGCGTCGGTGCTGACTTCGCGGCCATCGGCAGCAAGGCCGGTGGTTTCTTTCGCAAGCGCGGTGGCAATCTGCTGGCAGCCAAGAAAGGTCTCGGCGATGCGCCGGAAGCCCAGGATCTGGTCGGTAGCGTCAAGGTGATGCTCGACGCCTTCGATGAAGGCAGTCTGGATCGGCTTTACGTGGTGTACAACGAATTCGTCAACACCATGAGCCAGAAACCCGTCGTGCGTCAGTTGCTGCCTCTCGAGGCAGTCGCGGACGAGGGCGACGGGGAAGAACAACCGAGTCCCGGTGATACGCACAAGAGCTGGGACTACCTGTATGAGCCGGATGCCAAGACCCTGCTCGACCATCTGCTGGTTCGCTACGTCGAATCCCAGGTGTATCAGGCCGTGGTGGAGAACGCGGCCTGTGAGCAGGCCGCGCGCATGATCGCGATGAAGAACGCGACCGACAACGCCGGCGATCTGATTGACGATCTTCAACTGGTGTACAACAAGGCGCGTCAGGCGGCCATTACCCAGGAAATTTCGGAAATCGTCGGTGGTGCCGCTGCGGTATGACGACCTCGTCGCCCGAGCGGCGGCGGTCTCGAGTACGGCTTGGCCAGGCGTTGCGCGAATGAAGTCACTTCACGCGGCGTCGTACAGGTTTCATTTGCAGGTATACGAGGAACCACTATGAGCGGACGTATCGTACAAATCATCGGCGCGGTGGTTGACGTAGAATTTCCGCGGGACAACGTTCCCAAGGTCTACGACGCGCTGACGGTCTCGGGTAGAGAGGCCGTTCTCGAAGTGCAACAGCAGCTCGGCGACGGCGTGGTTCGCGCCATCGTCATGGGCTCCAGTGAAGGGCTTCAGCGTGGCATCGAGGTGGTGAACACCGGTGCTGCCATCTCCGTGCCGGTCGGCACGCAGACGCTGGGCCGTATCATGAACGTGCTGGGCGAGCCGATCGACGAAGCCGGCCCCATTGGTGGAGACGGGGGCGCCGATGCCGTGCGCATGCCGATTCACCGTCAGGCGCCCGGCTACGCGGATCAGGCCGCTTCCAGCGATCTGCTGGAGACCGGCATCAAGGTCATCGACCTGGTCTGCCCGTTCGCCAAGGGCGGCAAGGTCGGTCTGTTCGGCGGTGCCGGTGTCGGCAAGACCGTCAACATGATGGAACTGATCCGTAACATCGCCACCGAGCACAGCGGTTATTCCGTGTTCGCCGGTGTCGGCGAGCGTACTCGTGAAGGTAACGACTTCTATCACGAGATGAAGGAGTCCAACGTTCTCGACAAGGTCGCGCTGGTCTACGGCCAGATGAACGAGCCGCCGGGCAACCGTCTGCGTGTCGCCCTGACCGGTTTGACCATCGCCGAGAACTTCCGTGACGAAGGTCGCGACGTGCTGCTGTTCGTCGACAACATCTACCGCTATACCCTGGCCGGTACCGAAGTGTCGGCGCTGCTGGGTCGTATGCCGTCGGCGGTAGGCTATCAGCCGACGCTGGCGGAAGAGATGGGCGCCCTGCAGGAGCGCATCACCTCGACCAAGACCGGCTCGATCACTTCCGTCCAGGCCGTCTACGTGCCGGCGGATGACTTGACCGACCCGTCGCCGGCGACCACCTTCGCCCACCTGGATTCGACCGTGACGCTGTCGCGTTCGATCGCCGAGCTGGGGATCTACCCGGCCGTCGATCCACTCGACTCCACCTCGCGTCAGCTGGATCCGCTGGTCGTCGGTGACGAGCACTACAACACCGCCCGCGGTGTCCAGAACGTGCTCCAGCGCTACAAGGAACTCAAGGACATCATCGCCATCCTGGGGATGGACGAGCTGTCCGACGAGGACAAGCTGGCCGTGGCACGAGCGCGTAAGATCCAGCGCTTCCTGTCGCAGCCGTTCTTCGTCGCCGAGGTCTTCACCGGCGCGCCCGGCAAGTACGTGTCGCTGCAGGAAACCATTCGTGGCTTCCAGGGCATTCTCAACGGCGACTACGACGACATGCCGGAACAGGCCTTCTACATGGTCGGCACCATCGACGAAGCCGTCGAGAAAGCCAAGAACATGAAGTAAGCCTGCAGACTCCCGGGAGATATCGCTATGGCCACATTTCAGTGTGACATCGTCAGTGCCGAGAAGGAGATCTTCTCGGGCAGCGTCGAGCAGCTTATCGCTGCCGGCGTGGCCGGCGATCTGGGTATCCTGCGCGGTCACGCGCCGCTGCTGACCGAGCTCAAGCCCGGTCCGGTGCGCGTGATTCAGGAAAACGGTGAAGAAGAGCTCTACTACGTCACCGGCGGCTTCCTCGAGGTGCAGCCGGACGTGGTCTCGGTGCTGGCGGATACCGCCACCCGAGCCAGCGATCTCGATGAAGCGGAAGCCGAGCAGGCACGTCAGCATGCGCTGGCCTCGCTCAACGAGAAGCAGACCGAGCTCGACTACGCGCGAGCCTCGGCGGAGCTTGCCGAAGCCACCGCTCAGCTGCGCACGCTGCAGCAATTGCGTCGCAAGGGCGGTCGCGGCTAACGGCATCGCCGTGCAAGACCCGAAAGGCGACTCTCCGGAGTCGCCTTTTTTATGGTCGTCAGGAAAGCGCGTTCGAGGGATCTGTCCGTGACCTCCTCGCGCGCTAGAATGACGTCCGGTTTTCATTGATCAAAAGGATAAACGCCATGACCCTCGACGTCGTGATACTGGCCGCCGGCCAAGGCACCCGCATGCGCTCGAAGACGCCGAAGGTGCTGCACAAGCTGGCGGGCCGCCCGCTGGTTCGACACGTCGTCGACACGGCGGCGGGGCTGGAGAATGCCCGGCTGCACGTGGTGGTCGGCCACGGCGGCGAGACGGTGCGCGAGGCGCTTTCGAACGCCACCGGCCCCGGCCGGCAGCTGGGTTTCTGCGAGCAGGCCGAACAGAAGGGCACCGGCCATGCGGTAGCCCAGGCGCTCGACGGACTCGGTGACGGCAAGGTGCTGGTGCTCTACGGCGATGTGCCGCTGATTCAGGCACGAACCCTCGAGATGCTGCTGGACGGCGTCGACGATACGCACATGGCGCTGTTGACGGTGACGCTCGACGACCCCACCGGCTACGGTCGGATCGTACGCAATGACAAGGACGCCGTTGTCGCTATCGTCGAGCAAAAGGACGCCGACGCCGGCCAGCGTGCCATCCGCGAGTGCAACACCGGCATCATGGCGATGACGGCCGAGCGGCTGCGTCGCTGGCTGCCCGAGCTTTCCTCCGAGAACGCCCAGGGCGAGTACTACCTGACCGACGTGATCGCCATGGCCGCGGCCGATGGCATCGAGGTCAAGGCGACTCAGCCGAGCTCGCCGGTCGAGGTCGAAGGGATCAACGACCGGCGCCAGCTGGCGGCACTCGAGCGCGCCTATCAACGGCGCCAGGCCGAGCGTTTGATGACCGCGGGCGTCAGTCTGGCGGATCCGGCACGTTTCGATCTGCGCGGCGACGTCACTGTCGGTCGGGACATCCAGATCGACGTCAACGTGATTCTGGAAGGGCAGGTGACGCTGGAAGACGATGTCGTGATCGGCCCCAACTGCGTGATCAAGGACTCTATCCTGCGCCGCGGCGCGGTGGTGAAGGCCAACAGTCATCTGGAAGGCGCGGAGATGGGAGAGGGCAGCGACTGCGGCCCGTTCGCCCGACTGCGCCCCGGTACTCGCTTAGGCGCCAGAGCCCATGTGGGCAACTTCGTCGAGACCAAGAACGCCATCCTAAGTGACGGGGTCAAGGCCGGACATCTGAGCTATCTCGGCGATACCGAGATCGGCCGCGACACCAACATCGGCGCCGGTACCATTACCTGCAATTACGATGGCGCCAACAAGCATCGCACCCTGATCGGCGAGGCCGTCTTTATCGGCTCCAACAGCTCGCTGGTCGCGCCGGTCACCATCGGCAACGGCGCGACCATCGCCGCGGGTTCGACGATCACGCGCGAGGTGAAAGACGACGAGCTGGCCATCGGGCGGAGTCGTCAGGTCGTCAAGCAGGGCTGGCAGCGGCCAGTGAAGATGCCGAAGTCTTGATTCATTGTCTTTGGCGCTCATTCGAGTGAAAAGAGCTCACGACTGACGAGATCCTTACGACCCTTGTCGTCGTTATTGCGAGGGGCAAGCCCCTCGCGCTCCCCTTTTTCGCGCCACAGGCTCAAGAAATCCCGAGCGATTTTCGTCAGCGCTTCGGGTCGGCGCGCAAGGACGTCCCTGTCCCGGCGCGCCTCTAGCGACATCCATGTCGCTAGACCCGGCTCGCCGAAGATCGCTCGGGTTGAGCCTGGAAGGCGCTATCGGGTGGTTTCTTTCCGGCGACTGGAGAAACTTGCCGTTCAGAATTCAAATATTGGACATCAACGCCTCATACACTGCTGCCAGCGGTCGTCGACCCGCTTGGCGAACCACGCCGTGGTCAGGTTGCGGGTGATCTTGGGGCTCTCGAGCTTGATTCCCGGCAGGCGCGCGTAGGGAATCGGCTGATTTTCCTGCCGAGCCGCCAATGAACGGATTTTCTCGTAGAGGGCGGTCCGTTCGAAGTCGAGGGCATCCTCTTTCTCCAGCGCATCGCGAATCTCGCCGTCGTCCATATTCAGTTGACGCTTCAAGGTGCGCACCGCCAGTTCGGTCTGACCGGCCTCGCGCGAGCCGGGAATGATCAGGTCGCCGTCGAGCGCCAGCGGAATGCCGGAAAGCTGGGTCACTGCGGCCTGGAACGCGGCGTTGCGGCTGGCATACCAGCCGGCGTTGAAGTCGGCGAAACGGTAGATTGGCTCGTCGTAATTCGCGGGATAGCCGAGCAGATGGGCGATGCCGAAATAGAGTCCGCCGCGCCGGGTGAACACCTCGTGACGGATTGAGCCGTCGATCGGGTAGGGATAGCTGTCGGCGTGTTTTCTGACATAGTCTTCGGCAAAATCGACGCTGACCTGCATCGGGCCGCCGGTGTGCACCGGGTTGAGGCTGCCGAAAAGCTGTCGGCCCAGCGGCGCCATATCGATGAAATCCTCGAAGATCTCGCTCATCTCGCGCTCGGTGGTGAGGTGATCGAGGCGCTCCTCGTAGGTCTCGCCGGTGGGCGATTCGAGGTTCAGGCCGGCATCGACCAAAAAGCCCGGAATATGCAGCGCACTGGCGCGACGCTCGATCTCTTCCCGGGCGATGGTCGAAAGATTCGCCACGCTGGGATCGGCACGGTAAGTCGACTCCTGCTCGATCACCGCCAGCACCGAACAGAGATTGTCCCGGGTTGCGGGCAGATTCTGGGCCGAAAACGCGGCGGTGATATCCGTCGCCCAGCCGTCACGGTCCTCGGCGCTCGCCGGAATGAGTGTCACCAGCTCGCTTTTCACGCTCGCCGGGCGCTGCTCGAAGCCGGGCTGCGGTGCCTGGGTGCTACAGCCGACCAGCAGCGCCAGGCCCAATACCGGCGCCCAGCGAAGTCTGGCAATCATCGTGAATGTCCTCATGCGCTCAGATGCTCCACCAGCCGCTGCATCATCGCGTCGCAACGCTCGAGCTGTTCGATGGCGATGAACTCGTCCGGCTTGTGGCCCTGGTCCATGCAGCCCGGACCGCAGACCACGGTGGGGATGCCGGCTTCGTGAAACAGCCCGCCCTCGGTACCGTAGGGGACGGTGCCGAAGTCATCGCGGTCCGCCAGGATGGCAATCAAGCGCGCCACTTCGCTCAAGGCCTCGGTGGTCAACCCCGGATAGGCTTGCAGCGGTTCGAACACGATATCGGTGTTCGCCTCGACCGCGCGCATGCGGGGGAGCAACTCGCTGTCGGCGTAGTCACGCATTTCGCGCTCTACCTCGCCGGCATCAAAGCCCGGTAGCGAGCGCACTTCCCAGTCGAAGCGGCACTCCGACGGCACGATGTTGAGCGCGCGACCGCCCTCTATCACCCCGGTCTGAACGGTCGAGAACGGCGGATAGAAGCGCTCGTCGTGATGGGCGGGATCGGCCAGGCGCTCGCCGATCTGGGTGAGCCTGGTGATCATCTTCGCCGCGGTCTCGATGGCATTGACCCCCTCCGGCGCGTAGGCGGAGTGGCAGGGCGCACCATGCACGCGGCAGCGCACGCCGAGCTTGCCCTTGTGACCCAGTACCGGCTTGAGCTCGGTGGGTTCGCCGATGATGCAGGCCAGCGGCTTGTGCGGTCTGTCCTCCAGCATCGAGATGATCGAGCGTACGCCGAGACAGCCCACCTCTTCGTCATAGGAGAACGCCAGGTGTACAGGCGTCTCGAGTTCGGCCGCTTTGAGGCTCGGCACCGCCGCCAGCACGCAGGCAAGATAGCCTTTCATGTCGGTCGTGCCGCGACCGTAGAGCTTGCCGTCGCGCTCGGTCATCTCGAATGCAGGCACTGTCCACGGCTGGCCGTCCACCGGCACCACGTCGGTGTGGCCGGAGAGCACCACGCCGCCACGGTCGGTCGGGCCAATGGTTGCCCAAAGATTGGCCTTGCTGCCCTCGTCGTTATGAATCAGTTCGCTGTCGACGCCGTGCTGGCTCAAGTAATCGCGGACGAATTCGATCAGCGCGAGATTGGACTCGCGGCTGACGGTATCGAAGCTGACGAGTTTCCCGAGAAGTTCCTGACTGGTCATGATGCGGTCGGCCCACCTGTCACCGGATTGTCGTTGTCGCTGAGAGGGTGTTTACAAAATGTCTGCGCTCGACAATACGGCGTTGAAATCGACATCAAAATGCTCATTTACCCCTGGTAAACTCCGCTTTTTCAGCCGATTTCGCCTTGTCTTGCCTTCGCTCGCCGAATTTGTAAATACCCTCTGAATACGTGCTCATCGTGATGATGCCGACCCCCACCGCGCAATGCCACTACCGCCGTCTTTGATTTCCGCTTTTACGTTTTCTTTACGTCTTCGCGCGAATTTCCGCATCGCATTTTTACGCCCCTCGACTCGACACTGAGTGCCTCTCGAACGAGGAGGTGACTCATGTCCTACCTGATGCTGGCGATCGCCCTGGTGACCGCCGTCTACTTGCTGGCAACACTGTGCTGGCCGGAGCGATTCTAGCCATGAATGCGATGATGCTCTGCTATGCCCTGCTGATCGGATTGGCGCTGCCTCTGGGTCTCTACATGGGCCGCGCGCTGGATACGGATCGATCCACCGTGATGGATCGTCTCTTCGGGCCGGTGGAATCGGTCCTGATGCGCCTGGCCGGCGTCGACCGACGGGCGTCGATGACGTGGTCGGCCTATCTGCTGGCCGTGTTGAAACTTCACCTGCTGCTGATCGGGCTTGCCTGGATCGTCTTCATGAGCCAGGGCTTGCTGCCGCTCAACCCCGATGGCATCCCCGGCATGAACTGGGATACGGCGCTGCACACCGCGGTCTCGTTCGCCACCAATACCAATCAGCAGCACTATTCGGGCCAGGCACAGCTCTCCTACCTGAGCCAGACGCTTGCCATCGTCACGCTGCAGTTTCTGACCCCGGCGACCGGCCTGGCGGTGTTGCTCGCCATCACGCGCACGCTGCTCAAGCGCCAGACCACCAACCCGATCGTTGGCACAAACACGACCGTTAGCACCAACACGTCCACAACGTCCGCCGGGCGCGGGATGGGACGCGACTCGGTCGGCAACTGCTCGGTCGGTAATTACTCGGTCGGTAACTACTATGTCGACCTCACGCGGATCGTGGTGCGGGTGCTGCTGCCGCTATCGCTGGTGGTGGCGCTGGTCCTGGTGTGGCAGGGCGTGCCGGCCACCTATCAGGGAGCGCAGAGCGTGACGATGCTCGATGGAGGCGCGGCACAGGTCATTCCGCGCGGCCCGGTGGCGCCGATGGTGGCGATCAAGCAATTGGGCACCAACGGTGGCGGCTGGTATGGCCCCAATTCGACCGTGCCGCTGGAGAATCCGACCGGATTGGCGAATCTCGTCGAGACGATCGCGCTGCTGCTGATTCCGGTGGCAACGCTGATCGCCGTCGGCGTCATCAGCGGCCGTCGCCGGCTGATGATGGGTATCGGCGCGGTGATGATCGCGTTCTCGTTGATCACCACCACCCTGATCGTGGTGTCGGAACGCCAGCCCAACGCCGCGCTGGCCGGACTCGCCGTCGCCGGCAGTCCCAATCTCGAAGGCAAGGAGGTGCGTTTCGGCAGCGATCTCTCTGCCCTTTGGGGCAGCTGGACGACGCAGACCTCCAACGGGTCCGTCAATGCCATGCATGACAGCTTCAATCCGTTGGGCGGGCTGGGCCTGCTGATGGACATGTTCGTCAATGTCACCTTCGGCGGCATCGGGGTGGGGATGATCGGCTACCTGCTCTATCTGATGCTGGCGGCGTTCATCGGGTCGCTGATGATCGGCCGCGCGCCGGAGCTGTTCGGCAAGCCGCTGGAGACCCGCGAGATGCGCTGGATCTCGCTGGCGATTCTGGCGCAACCCCTGATCATCCTCGGATTGACCGCCATCACCGTGGCGTTTCCCGCGCTGACCGGCAATTCCAATCCTGGCTTTCATGGGCTCTCGCAGGTGCTCTACGAATACACCTCGGCATTCGCCAACAACGGCTCCGGCTTCGAGGGACTCGGCGACGGTACACCATGGTGGAACCTGGCCTGCGTGCTGGCGCTGGCGGTCGGCCGTTTCCTGCCGATGCTGGTGCCGCTGGCGGTGGCCGGATGGTTGATGGAAAAACGCACGGCGCCACAAGGGCGCGGCACCCTGTCGCTGGAGGGTGGTGCGTTCGTCGGCCTGACCGCGGGTGTCATCGTCATCGTCAACCTGCTCGGTTTCCTGCCCGCGCTGGTGCTGGGTCCGATCGCCGAGCAGTTGACCCTGCCCTGATGAATCGCGTCGACGGAAACGGAATTGACGGAGCGGGACTGGTGGAAACGGGATCGAGGAAAGAGACATGGCAATGATGCAAACACACGAAGCCTCCCAAGGTCTGCGCGTTCGACCGCTGACCCTGCTGGGAGAATCCCTGCGCCGGTTGAACCCGCGCAGCCTGGCGCGCAATCCGGTGATGGCGGTGGTCGCCATCGGCACCCTGGTTTGCGCGCTCTATACCGGCATGGCGTTTGCCGAGGATGGCGGTCAGGGAACGTTCGCGCTGATCGTGACCCTGGTCCTGCTGGCGACGGTGCTGTTCGCCAACGCGGCCGAAGCGATGGCCGAAGCGCGCGGCAAGGCCCACGCCGGTAGCCTGCGCGCCACCCGCGGTGAATTGAAGGCACGGCGTGTGACCAAGAACGGCGAAGAGACGGTCGCCGCCGATCAGCTGCGCCGGGGCGATCGGATCCGGGTGATCGCCGGAGAGCTGATTCCTGCCGACGGTGAAATCATCCAGGGTGCCGGTTCGATCAACGAGTCCGCCGTCACCGGCGAGTCGGCACCGGTACTGCGTGAGGGGGGCACCGATAACAGCGGCGTCAGCGCCGGCACCAAACTGCTCTCCGACGAGCTGATCGTCGAGGTCAGCGTCGACCCCGGCGAGTCGCTGCTCGACCGCATGATCGCGCTGGTGGAAGGCGCCAGCCGCCAGAAGACACCCAGCGAACTGGCACTCTCCGTGCTGCTGTCGACGCTGACGCTGATATTCCTGATCGTCGTGGTCACGCTGGTACCGATGGCGCTGTTCGTGGGGATCGAGACTTCGACGGTGATGCTGGTGGCGCTGCTGGTGTGTCTCATCCCCACCACCATTGGCGGGCTGCTGCCGGCCATCGGCATCGCCGGCATGGAGCGTGCCATGCGTGCCAATCTGGTCGCCAAATCGGGCAAGGCGGTGGAGATTGCCGGCAGCATCGACACGCTGCTGCTCGACAAGACCGGCACGATCACGCTCGGCGACCGTCGTGCCACCGAATTCGCACCGTGTCAGGGGGTCGACCTGACACGACTGCGGGAGATCGCCGGTGTCTGCTCGCTGCAGGATCCGACCCCGGAAGGGCGCTCCATCGTCGTGCTGGCGCGCGATCAGGGCGCGACACTGGATTCGCCGCAGAACGCCGAGGTCGTGCCGTTTTCCGCGATGAGTCGGGTGTCCGGTCTCGACTTCGCCGATGGTCGATGCTGGCGCAAGGGCGCGCCCAACGCCATCGCCCGGCTGGTACAGGAAGCGGGAGGCCGCGTGCCGGGGGATTTCGAGGCGCTGGTCGAACGCATCTCGCGACATGGTGCCACGCCGCTGGCGGTGTTGGAGGGCAACGTGTTGCTGGGCGTGATCGCGCTGTCGGATGTGATCAAGACGGGGATCGCCGAGCGGTTCCAGCAACTGCGCGAGATGGGCGTGAAGACGGTGATGATCACCGGCGACAACCCGATCACCGCCGCCGCGATTGCCGCCGAAGCCGGCGTCGACGACTACATCGCCGAAGCGACGCCGGAGCGCAAGCTCGAACTGATCCGTGAGGAGCAGGCCGCCGGTCGGCTGGTGGCGATGATGGGTGACGGCACCAACGATGCCCCGGCGCTGGCCCAGGCCGATCTGGGGCTGGCGATGAACTCCGGCACCCAGGCAGCGCGGGAAGCGGCCAACATGGTCGATCTCGATTCCGACCCCGGCAAGCTGCTCAGCGCAGTGGAGATCGGCAAGCAGCTGCTGATCACCCGCGGGGCGTTGACCACCTTCTCGCTGGCCAACGACGTCGCCAAGTATTTCGCGATTCTGCCGGCGATCTTCGCCGCCAGCGTGCCGGCGCTAGGCGGTCTCGACGTGCTCCACCTGCACTCGCCGCAGTCCGCGGTGTTGTCGGCGGTCATTTTCAATGCGCTGGTGATACCCGCGCTGATTCCGTTCGCCCTGCGTGGCGTTCGCGTCCACGCGGCATCCGCCAGCGCCATGCTGCGACGCAACCTGCTGATCTACGGTCTCGGTGGCTTGTTGCTGCCGTTCCCCGCCATCAAGCTGATCGATCTGCTCATCGGTCCGCTGTTCTGAGATTTCTGGAGACTTGCCATGTCAGTCACTGATTCCCGTCACGACATTTCCGCTCATGGTGCCCAGGGTGATCCCCATGAGGCCTCTCACGCTACCCAACGGTCCGCCGGCAACGGCAGCTGGCTGACGGCAGTCCGCTTCAGCCTGCTCATGGCAGTGGTGCTTGGTCTGCTCTATCCGCTGGTGGTGGTCGGATTGGGCCAGTTGGGGTTTTCGCATCAGGCCAACGGCAGTCTGCTGGCCGATGCGGAGGGTCGGGTCATCGGCTCGTCGCTGGTGGGGCAGCGATTCACCAGCGAACGCTATTTCCAGGGTCGGCCTTCGGCGGTGGATTACGCGGCCGGCGCGGTTGGCGGTTCCAACCTGGCGCCGAGCAACCCGGCATTGCGGGAACGCGCCGAGGCCGACGCCGGGCAGATCACCGCCCGCGACGGCGTCGAGCCGGGCCGGATACCGGTGGACCTGCTGACCGCTTCTGGCTCAGGCATCGACCCGGCCATCAGCCCAGAAGCGGCAGCCATCCAGGTCGATCGTGTGGCGCGCGCGCGCGGCCTGTCCCCTTCGGCTGTCACGGCGCTGGTCGAGCGCTATAGTGACAGCGGCGGCTGGCTCGGTCAGCCGACCGTCAACGTGCTGGCACTCAATCTGGCACTGGACGCTATCGAATGAGGTCGAGACGCGTCCGCTACCCTGAAGCGGATTGTCGGAGATCGAAACCGTGAATCATTCCCGCGAGGTGCAGCGCCCCGATCCGGACGCCCTGTTGGCAACGACGCGGGCCGGTCATGACGGATCGCTGCGAATCTTTCTCGGCGCTGCCCCCGGCGTGGGCAAGACGAGTGCCATGTTGCGCACCGCGCGGGAACGTTTCGACGCCGGGGGCGACGTGCTGCTGGGCGTCATCGAAGCACACGGCCGCAATGAGACCGAACGCCTGTGCGACGGGCTGCCGAGTCTGGCGCTGACGCCCAGGGAACGTCATGGGCGCACCTTCCATGAATTCGACCTAGACGCTGCGCTGGCGCGTCGACCGCAGATCCTGCTGGTCGACGAACTGGCCCATCGCAATATTCCCGGCGGTCGTCATGCCCGGCGCTGGCAGGATATCGAAGAGCTGCTCGATGCAGGTATCGATGTCTGGACCACGCTCAACGTCCAGCATGTCGACAGTCTCAACGACGACGTGGCGCGGATTACCGGTATTCGGATGCGCGAAACCGTACCCGATCGGCTGATCGCTCGAGCCCGGGACATTTCGTTGATCGATCTCACGCCGCAGGAGCTGATCGAGCGCCTGCAGCAGGGCAAGGTCTACGTGCCGGAACAGGCGCGGACGGCGCTGGAGCACTATTTTTCGCCTGGCAACCTCACCGCGCTGCGTGAACTGGCGCTACGGGTGATGTCGGATCGCCTCGACAGCGACGTGCGCCAGGTCATGGATGCCAGCGGCGTGGCGGGCCCCTGGCCGGTGCGGGCAAAACTGTTGGTGGCGGTGAAAGGCAAGCGTAGCGATCACGGACTGCTGCGGGCTGCCAGCCGCTGGGCCCAGCGTCACCAGGCACCCTGGCAGGCCGTGCAGGTCACGCCGCTTCGCGATGTCGATCCCGCCACGGCCAGCGAGTCGAGCAATCTGCGCCAGCAGGCCGAGCAGTTGGGCGGGCGTTGGGAAACTCTCAGCGGTGACGACCCGCTGGCGGAGCTGTTGGACCACGCGGCACGCCACAACATCACCGCCTTGATGATCGGGCGGGCGACTTCACGGCGACAGGCGTGGTGGCAACCCGTTTGGTGGCGATCGGGATGGCGACGACCGCTGGTCGACCGGCTGCTTTCGCGGCGCCCGCCGTTCGATCTGATCGTGCTGGCCGACGAAGAGGCGATGACGCGGCCCTCTCGCCCCCGCTGGCGACCACCATTGGCGCGGGAGTGGCTGTGGCCGCTGGTGGGCACAGCGCTGGCGGCGCTGGCAGCCCAACTGCTCTCGACCCAGGTCGAACTGGCCAATCTGTCGCTGATCTTCCTGGCTGCCGTCCTGGCCAGTGCGCTGCGCGCGGGCACGCGCTCGGCGATGCTGGCGGTGGTTTTCAGCGCTCTGGTCTACAACTTCCTGTTCACCGAGCCGCGGTTCACGCTGGCCATGATCCATCAGGATCAGGTCCTGACGGTGCTGATCTTCTGCCTGGTAGCGGTGGTCGCGGGCCAGCTGGCGGGCAAGGTGCGGCGGCAGTTGAGCGAACTTCGGCAAAGTCGCCATCGGATCCAGGAGATGCTGTCAATCTCACGCTCGTTGGCGAGTGCGGCCGATCACGCCCGCGTTCGCGACATTGCGGTCAAGGCGCTGGCCGACACGCTCGGGCTGCCCTGCGTGTTCGTCGAGGGCGACGATGCTGCCGGGCCGCCCCGGGTCACGGCCTCCCACCCGGGACAGATTGCGCTCGAACCCCCTGCGCTGCAGGCGTCGCGATGGACGCATCAGCATGCGCGGCCGAGCGGTCACGGTACCCAGACCCTGAGCGCGCAGCGCTGGCGGTTCGTGCCTGTCGTCGGAAACGACACGCTACGCGGCGTGCTGGGGCTGGCGCTGGGGGATCGCGAGCGTCCGCTCGATGCCGCCGAAGAGGCGCTGATCGACAATCTGGTCAACCAGCTGGGCAGCGCGCTGGCCCGCACCCGGCTGGTCGCCGATCTCGGCACCGCGCGGCTGGCCGAAGAGAACGAACGTCTGCGCTCGGCACTGCTGTCGTCGGTCTCCCACGATCTGCGCACGCCGCTGGCCTCGATCATCGGCTCCGCCAGTTCGTTGCGGGAGCTCTGGTCGCAGCTGGCCGAAACCGACCGCCAGGAACTGCTCGACGGCATTCTCAGTGAAAGCGAACGACTCAATCGCTACATTCAGAACCTGCTAGACATGACCCGGCTGGGTCATGGCGGACTGAAGCTCGAGCGAGACTGGGTCGCGCTATCGGATATCATCGCCTCCGCCCTCAAGCGTCTGAAATCCGTGGTCGAACCGCTGACGGTGGAGCGTCATCTTGGCGCCGACCTGCCACTGCTATACGTCCATCCGGCGCTGATCGAACAGGCATTGATCAACGTGATCGAGAACGCCGCGCGATTCTCACCCCAGGGTGGGCGATTGCGCATCTCCGGTGCCAGGGAGGCCGATCAGGTGGTGATCCATGTCACCGACCAGGGGCCGGGTATCGACGAGGCGCTGCGAGAACGCATCTTCGACATGTTCTTCAGCGGTGGCGAGGGCGACCGCGGCCCACAGGGCAGCGGTCTCGGACTCGCGATCTGTCGGGGCATGGTCGGTGCCCACGGTGGCGAGATCAGCGCCGGCCCGGCGGACTGGGGGCAGGGCACCGATATCCAGATCCGGTTGCCGATCTGGGAACCTCCCACCAGCGAGGTGCCCGCGGAGGGGCAGCATCAGCCTTCGGGGAATGCAGTGGAGAATGACGTGACGGCGATAGAGAATGGCGGCAACGCGGTCGAGAGGAGCAGGAATGAGTGATTCGGCGATGGGAGAACGCGGGCCGCGCATTCTGCTGATCGAGGATGAGCGTCAGATCCGTCGTTTCATGCGAATCAGCCTGACCTCTCAGGGGTTCGAGGTGATCGAGACGGAAGACGGCAATACAGGCATGGCGGCGTTCAATCATCAGCGCCCCGATCTGGTGCTTCTCGACCTGGGGCTGCCGGACGTGGATGGCATGGAAGTGCTCGATGCGCTGCGTGCCCAGAGCGAGGTGCCGGTGCTGGTGGTATCGGCACGTGCCAGCGAAGCGGAGAAGGTGGCCGCGCTGGATGCCGGCGCCAATGACTACATCACCAAACCGTTCGGCATTCAGGAACTGCTGGCGCGGGTACGGGCCGCGCTACGCACGACCACACCCGGCACCCTCGGCGAGGGACTGAAGCTCGGCGAGCTGACCATCGATCTGGCTCGACACCGGATCGTTCGGGGCGAAGAGGCCGTCCATCTCACGCCACGCGAGTTCAGCGTGCTGGCGATGCTGGCACGCCAACCCGATCGTGTCGTCACTCAGCATCAGCTGCTGGCGGATATCTGGGGTCCGGTTCACGTCCACGACACCCACTACCTGCGTATCGTCGTCAGCCGTCTGCGCCAGAAGCTGGGCGACGATCCCGACGCGCCACGGCTGATCCAGACCGAAGCCGGCATCGGCTATCGACTCGGTTCGTTCGGTTAGGTCGATTTCACTTCATCTCCTTCACGAGCCCGGACTCGACCAGCGCCGGGCTGCGGCTTTCGATCAGCTTTCCGTTCTGATCCTCTCGAATGAACAACACCGCCAGATGTTGCTGGCGCGCCACCTGCATGCCCGCCTGCTGCCCCAGACACAGCATGGCGGTCGCCCAGGCGTCGCCGACGCGCGGATCGGTTCCGATCACGCTGGCGGAGACCAGATCGTGGCTGACCGGTGATCCGGTACGGGCATCGAGGATGTGCGAATAGCGATGGCCTTGCGCATCGAAAAAATGGTGGTACGTCCCTGAGGTATTGATGGAAACGCCATCCTCGCCGGTTATCTCCAGCACTTTCTGTACCGCGAGGTTGCCCGGCGATGGGCGTTCTATCGCGACCTTCCAGCGGCTGCCATCCGGTTTGTGGCCCTTGATCAGCGTGTCACCGCCGAACTCGATCAGGTAATCGTGAACGCCGGCGTTTTCCAGTACGCGCTGCAGGCGCCAGAGGGTATAACCCTCGCCGATGGATGACATATCGATGGAGAGTGCCGGCAGCGTCTTGCGTATTCGGCTACCGCCTTCATCCAGCGTGACGTGGTCATAGCCAGTCTCGGCAAGCGTCGCATCGATCTGCTGTCGGTCGGGAGGCTGGAATTCGTCCGCCCGGAAACCCCACAGGTCGAACAGCGGCGCGATCGTCGGATCGTAGCATCCCCGGGAATCGCGATGGACGGTCCGGGCGATCGCCAGCAGCTGCGTTACCTCCGGCGGCAAATCCTGCCAGTCGGTGGAGCGACTGCGATTGAAGCGCGCGATCAGCGAGTCATCGCGATAGTTGGAGATCCACAGGTCGATCTGCTCCAGAGCCTGGTCAAAGGCTTGCTTCACCCGATCGCCGTCGACATCACCCTCGGTCCACCAACTGATATGAAAGGAGGTGCCTTCGGCATCACCCTGATACTTCTGGATGTCGGGTGGCCGCGAACATCCTCCGATGACGATCAGCACGAAAGTCAAAACAACGGCGTGGAAACAACGCATCGTGAACATTCCTGGCGGGGCGATCAACTTCAGGGAGGGGCCATTTTCGCAGATCTGCGGTTCAAGGACGCTCTGGCGCTTACCGATTTCCTTGACAAAATCTGCCGGTGGAGTTTCGATGTGATCGAATTATCTTACGAAGTGAAAGAATGCCGAAACGCGACACCGCTCAGCGCCGCCATGCCATTCTCGCCTACGTCAACGAACACGGGGAAACCCCGGTCGAGACGTTGGCGAGCCGCTTCGCGATCTCAGAAGTCACCGTCCGCAAGGATCTCAACACGCTCGAGCGCAGCGGCCTGCTGCTGCGGCGCTACGGCGGCGCGGCGCCTCTGCCCCAGGAGATGCTGAGCGAACCGGCGCAGTCGCTGTCGCCGTTCAAGCAGGCGATTGCCCGGGCGGCGCGAGCGCGCATCCGCGAGCACAACCGAATCATCGTCGACAGCGGCACCACCACCGCCGCGTTGATCGGCGAACTGGGCGGGCTGCGCGGTCTGGTGGTGATGACCAACTCGCTCGCCGTGGCCGGTGCGCTGCGCGAGCTGGAGTCCGAACCGGCGCTGCTGATGACCGGCGGCACCTGGGACCCGCATTCGGAATCCTTCCAGGGCCAGGTCGCCGAGCAGGTGCTGCGGGCCTACGACTTCGACCAGCTCTTCGTCGGTGCCGACGGCATCGATCTCGAACGCGGCACCACCACCTACAACGAGTTGTTCGGCCTCACCCGGGTGATGGCCGAGATCGCCCGCGAGGTGGTGGTGATGGTGGAGGCCGACAAGATCGGCCGCCGTATCCCCAATCTGGAACTGCCCTGGGCACGCATCGACACGCTGGTCACCGACTGGCGACTCGACGACGTCTCGGCGACCGCCATCGAATGCCAGGACGTGGCGCTGGTGGTCGCCGAACGGCCCGCGGATCAGTAAAGCGAATCAGTAAGACCGTCAACGAATTCTGAAAGGTATCGACTATGTGTGGAATCGTCGCCGCGCTGGCTGCGCGCAACGTGCAGGGCATCCTGCTGGAAGGGCTGAAGCGACTCGAGTACCGCGGCTACGACAGCGCCGGGATGGCAGTGCTGGAGAACGGGACACTCGTGCGCCAACGCGCCAACGGCAAGGTCGCGGCGCTTGAGGAGAAGCTGACCCAGCGGGCGCTGAAGGGCAGCATCGGTATCGCCCACACCCGCTGGGCGACTCACGGCAAGCCCTCCGAAGTGAACGCTCACCCACATCTGGCGCGTGAGCGGTTGGCGATCGTCCACAACGGCATCATCGAGAACTTCGAGCCGCTCAAGGGTATATTGGAAGCCGATGGCGTGACGTTCGAATCGGAGACCGACACCGAGGTCGTCGCCCACCTGATCGATCGCGCCTTTCGCCGTCAGAACAGGCCCAATCAGGACGGTGGCGAGACCGGCGATCTGCTGGCGGCGGTACAGGCCACCCTCGACCGTATCGACGGCGCCTACGCGCTGGCGGTGATGCACGCCGATGCGCCGCGAGAAATCGTTGGCGCCCGCAAGGGCAGCCCGCTGGTGGTGGGCGTGGGGATCGACGAGAACTTCCTCGCCTCCGATGCGCTGGCGCTTTTGCAGGTCACCGACCGCTTCATTTATTTGCAGGAGGGCGACGTGGTCCGCCTGTCCGATGCCCACGGCATCGAGATTTTCGCCGCCGACGGCCAGCCGGTCGAACGCCCGGTGCACACCTTCGAGCACGGTGACAGCGCCGCCAGCCGCGGCGAGTATCGTCATTTCATGCTCAAGGAGATTCACGAGCAGCCGACGGTGATCGCCGCCACGCTGGAAGGCCGGTTGAGCGGTTCCCACGTGCTCGAGAGCAGCTTCGGTGTCGGCGCCAGGGCGCTGTTCGAGCGGGTCAAGCAGGTACATATCGTTGCCTGCGGCACCAGCTACCACGCTGGCATGGTGGCACGCTACTGGCTCGAGAAGCTCGCCGGCCTGCCAACCACGGTCGAAGTCGCCTCCGAGTATCGCTACCGCGAAGTCGTCGTGCCGGAAAACACCCTGTTCGTCACGCTCTCCCAGTCCGGCGAGACCGCCGATACCCTGGCGGCGCTGCGCTATGCCAAGAGCCGTGCCAAGAGCCGTGACAAAACACCGGGTTATCTGGGGACGCTGGCGATCTGCAACGTGCCCGGCAGCTCGCTGACGCGGGAATCCGATCTGGCGCTGATGACCCAGGCCGGCCCGGAGATCGGCGTCGCCTCCACCAAGGCATTCACCACCCAGCTCGTCGCCCTGATGCTGCTGACGCTCTCGCTACGCAAGTCTCGCGGCGATGAACGCGAAGCGGCTCTGGTTCAGGCGCTACGCGGCCTGCCGGCGGTTCTCGACAGCGCGCTGGCCATGGATGGCCCGATCGCCGAACTGTCGGAAGCCTTCGCCGAGAAGCACCATGCGCTGTTCCTGGGTCGCGGCACCCAGTTTCCGATCGCCCTGGAAGGTGCGCTCAAGTTGAAGGAGATCTCCTATATCCACGCCGAGGCGTACCCGGCCGGCGAGCTCAAGCACGGGCCGCTGGCGCTGGTCGACGCCGACATGCCGGTGGTCGCTGTCGCGCCCAACGACGAACTGCTGGAAAAGCTCAAGTCCAACCTGCAGGAAGTCCGCGCCCGGGGCGGCGAGCTGTTCGTGTTCGCCGACGAAGGCGTGGCGCTGACCGCCGCCGACAACCTGCGCGTGCTCCACGTACCGCCTGTGGATGAATTGCTCGCCCCCATCGTCTACACCATTCCGCTGCAGCTGCTCTCCTACCATGTCGCCGTGCTCAAGGGCACCGACGTCGACCAGCCGCGCAACCTGGCCAAGAGCGTGACGGTGGAGTGAGGCATGACGGTGGAGCCAGCGATGCTGTTCCACGATAACCCATCAGGTCGGTCGCCGAGGTTCGCTCGACCACGCCGCGCCGGTCAACTTACACGACACTTCCCATAGCCGATCTTCCACAGCCCGGTCCCTGGCTGCCTTGCTGCGGAAGGCGCGTTTGGGTGCGCCACGGGTCTCGCTGAAGCCGTCGGGGCCGAAGTAGTCACCGGGGCGCACATCGTCCCCGAGCGCGGCGTGAAGCGTAGGCCTGGCGCCTTCGGCGGCGGATTGGCTGATCAGCGGCATCACCAATTTGAAGGCCTGGCCGATCAGCGCGCGGCTTTTTACGCCGGCATCGAACAGGGCTGTGCGGGAAAGCCCGGGATGCGCGGCGACGCTGAGAATGTCCCAGCCGTGCTGATCGCTCTGTTTCTGGAGTGCCTGCGCGAACAGCAGCATGGCGAGCTTGGACTGGCGATAGGCGTGCCAGGGATCGTAGTGCTTGCCGCCGTCGAGATCGTCGAAAGCGATCCTGCCGCTGCGGTGCGCCAGGCTCGAGAGCTGGACGACGCGTGGCGGCTCGGACTTCGAATCCGACGACGTCGCTGCAACCAGCATTGGCAGCAGTAGGCTGGTGAGCAAAAAGTGGCCTAGATAATTGACGCCGAACTGACGTTCGAAGCCGTCCGCCGTGCGCTCGCGCCGGGGCAGCGCCATGATGCCGGCGTTGTTGATCAGCAGGCGCAGCTCGGTTTCGCTTCCGCGCAGGCGCGCAGCGAACTGGCGCACCGATTCGAGGCTGTCGAGATCGAGCAACTCGAAGCGAACCTCGGCGCCGGGTCGATGGGCGCGTACCGCGTGGCAGGCGAGCTTGCCCTTCTCGGGATTGCGCCCGGCGACGATGACGCGATACCCGGCGTCTGCCAGGCCCTTGGCGGTTTCCAATCCTAGCCCGGCAGTGGCCCCGGTCACGATGGCCAGTGGCGGTTG
This sequence comes from Salinicola sp. CPA57, assembly GCF_003206035.1. Lineage (NCBI taxonomy): Bacteria > Pseudomonadati > Pseudomonadota > Gammaproteobacteria > Oceanospirillales > Halomonadaceae > Salinicola > Salinicola sp. CPA57. The sequence continues at coordinate 1,923 of NZ_PZJR01000010.1, read as the reverse complement.
CGTCGTGATGTCGTTCATCGAAGTCCTTACTGTCAGCGTCTATGATTACTCACAGCCGATCGTTTCCAATGCACCGATACCCCTCGTATTGCATTCATCGTTACCCGTTCATCAACCTCAGGGAGTGCCTGATGACCAACATCTCGAGAAGCCTGATCGGGCGAAGCTGGTGGATTCTGATGGCGTTCGGCGTCATTGCCATCCTCTTCGGTCTGCTGGCGATATTCCAGCCCCTGAAGGCGGTCGCTGCGCTGACCTGGATCATGGGTATCATGGCGCTGGCGGAAGGGGTCACAACGCTGTTCACGACGGCCACGGCCTATCGGGGGCCGGGCAAGGGCTGGCTGATCTTCTACGGCGGGTTCTCGGTTGTGTTCGGATTGATCGCCATTTTCGATCCGCTCTCGATGGCCAGCGCATTGCTGGTGCTGGTCGGGATCTGGCTGGTCATCGCCGGTGTCTATCGCTTGATGATGGGGCTGCGCGTTCGCCGCCCGGTGCCCGGCCAGGGTTTCACCGCGCCCGGCGAGGGCTGGACCGTGCTCAGCGGTATTCTGGCCCTGCTGCTGGGTATTCTTTTGGTGGCCAGCCCGCTCAGCGGTCTGATCGTCACGGCGCTATGGATCGGTATCGTGGTGCTGCTCTATGGCATCGTTCAGGTGATCGCGGCACTACGCGTGCGTAAGGCATTCTCACCAAGCTGATATCCCCGACCTGACACCCTCGAACGCCCCCAGACGCCTCATGTGCGACGAGCGCAGCCGGTTGGCTATTATTTAGGCATCAGCACCCACATCTCGCCCTTCTGCTTCATTCGGCTGGCGGCTTCGCCGGCGGCGTCGCCGTGACCCCAGTAGAAGTCCGCGCGCACTGCGCCCTTCACCGCGCTGCCGGTATCCTGCGCCACCATCAATCGCTGCAGCGGCTGGTTGGAAAGCGGTTGGGTGGTGGAGAGAAATACCGGCGCGCCGAGGGGAATTTCGTCCGGGTCGACCGCGATGCTGCGCTCCGAGGTCAATGGCACGCCGAGAGCGCCCACCGGGCCGCTGGTATCGGCCAGGGCTTCGCTGCCCTTCAATTCACGGAAGAACACCATGCGCGGATTGACGTTGAGCATGTCTTCGACCTGGCCCGGATGCCGACGCGCCCAGTCACGCACGCCGGGCAGTGTGGCTTCGGCGGGCGTGATCTCGCCGCGGTCGATCAAGCGCCGGGCGAAGGACTGGAACGGCTGATTGTTGGTGCCGGCATAGGCGACGCGCATGGTGGTGCCATCGGTCATTTCCACCCGGCCGGAGCCCTGAATCTGCAGATAGGCCGCTTCCACCGGATCGTCGACCCACACCAGCTCGGTGCCGTCGAGATCGCCGCTGCGCATCAGTTCGGCGCGGGTCGGGCCGACGTGGGTGTGGCGCTTCCAGTACTTCGGATACTGGTAGAGCGGCGTCTGGTATGGCCCGCCGCGCACGCGGGAGCCGCGCAGAATCGGCTCGTAGTAGCCGGTGATCAGGCCGGTGGCGCTGCCGTCGCTGTTGGTCACGCGGTAGGGCGTGAAGCGGCTCTCGAAGAAGTTCTGGATCGCCTGAGCATTGAGCGGGTCGACCGACTGGGCATCGTGGCAGACGCCTTTCCACGCCGCCTTACGCTTGAGCCGTGTGCAGCTCTCCCGGAACGCGCTCCATGCCGCCATCGGCTGATCCCGGCTCCAGCCCGGCAGATGGCCCCAGTTGGTCTTGCGCGCCGTCTGTTCGACCCGTGCCTCCGGACTTCCGCTGGGGGAAGTGGTCATGACCGGACCGCTGGAACAGCCGGCCACCAGCAGGGCGAAGAAGAGGCAGGCCAGCAGCGGCAGAACACGGCGAGAGGGCACGAACGGGCGCGGGACGCTGGAAAGCATGCAGAGTCGATCCTTGAACACGATGC
>NZ_PZJR01000001.1:172747-431010 GCF_003206035.1 Salinicola sp. CPA57 | reverse complement strand
GTCCAGAACCTCATGCTCATAAGCTGGGGCAGTCGCACTTCAAGGCTCACTGCCGCCGCATGAGCTAGCCTTCTCCCTATCGATAACTATCTATCAATAACCATCTCCAGGTAGAAGAGGCCAGCATGCTGCAAACGTTACCCGATGGATTTACCGCTGTGATTACCGGTGCCGGCGGCGGAATCGGTCAGGCCCTGGTGCATCGTCTGCTCGAGAGTGAACGCCCGGGACGCGTCGTCGCGGTCTCTCGCCATATTGCCGAACATGATGATCCGCGCTTCGAGCATCTGGCGGCCGATGTTACGACTCAGGAGGGGCGGCATGCGCTAGGCGAGACGTTGGACGGCGCGCCTGTGCACCTGTTGTTCAATGCCATTGGCTTGCTTCATGACAAGCACCGAGCGATCTCTCCGGAGAAACGGCTCGAGGATCTCGATGCCGAAACACTCGCAACACTTTTTCAGGTCAACGCCATTACGCCGATTTTGCTGATCCAGACGCTGGCAGACTCGATCAAGGGGCGTCACCCCGTCATGATTGCCAGCCTCTCGGCCAGGGTGGGATCGATAGAAGACAACCGCTTGGGTGGATGGTACGGCTATCGGGCCAGCAAGGCAGCTCACAACATGTTTCTGCGTACCGCAGCCATCGAGCTTTTCCGCTACAACCGGCAGGCAATCGTACTCAGTCTGCATCCTGGAACGACCGACACCGGCCTTTCCCGACCTTTTCAGGACCGGGTTCCGGACGGCAAACTATTCACGCCGGCTTTCGTGGCGGAACGGTTGCTGGATGTAATGAACGACCGCCGCCCTGAAGAGAGCGGCAGTTTCTGGGACTGGGCAGGTGAGCCGATACCGTTCTAGTGCCGGAGGCGTTCCGCCACGCTTCTACTGCATGGCTTGCAGCGCTTCGATCAGGCTACTCATCTCGTCATCGGTGCCGATCGAAATACGCAGGAAGTCGCGAAGTCCATCCTTGTCGAAATGCCGTACCAGAATGCCACGCTCGCGCAAGCCGCCGAAAATCGTCGCGCCACTATGCTCTGCATGGCGCACGAACAGGAAATTGGTCTGCGATGGCAGGACGTCGAAGCCCAACGATGCGAGCTGCTGGCGTGTCCACTCCCGCGTCGCGATCACCTGGTCGCAGCAGGCCCGGAAATGGCTCTCGTCTTCCAACGAAGCGATGGCGACTTCACTGGCCAGCATGTCGATCGGGTAGGAATTGAACGAGTTTTTCACTCGCTCAAGGCCTTCGATGAGTTCGCGGGAGCCGATCGCGTAACCCACGCGCAGCCCGGCCAGGCTGCGAGATTTCGACAGGGTCCCGGTGACCAGAAGATTGGGATGATCGGCGACCAGGGGGACGGCACTCTCGCCGCCGAAATCGACGTAGGCCTCGTCGACCAAAACGACGCTCTCGGTGATACGCGCGAGCAACTGCGCAATCGCCTGGCGCGGATGACCATGGCCGGTCGGGGCATTGGGATTGGCGAACACCACGCCACCGTTATCGCTCTCGAATGCCTCGAGAGCGATCTGCCATTGATCGTCCAGTGCCACGGTGCGGTAGGCAATGTCGTACAGCTTGCAATAGACCGGATAGAAACTGTAGCTGATCGCCGGCATCAACAGTGGCTTCGGCTGACAGAAGAAAGCCTGGAAAGCCAGCGCCAACACCTCATCGGAACCATTGCCGACAAAGACCTGTTCCGGTTCCACGCCGTGCGTCTTCGCCAGTGCTTCACGTAGCGCCAACGACTCGGGGTCCGGGTAAAGACGCAGATGATCCACCGCAAACCGCTGCAGCACCTGCTCGACCGCGGGGGAGGGCGGATAAGGGTTCTCGTTGGTGTTGAGCTTGATCAGTTTTTCGCGCGGCTGTTCGCCCGGTACGTAGGGTGTCAGAGCGCGAACGGCGGGACTCCAGAATTGACTCATGATCTCTCGCGGGCACGTGTGTTGCGGGGGCCGAATCGGCGCTTTCGGGCAGCGTTTATAGTGACGTCAGGCCTGAATCGACGCAAGCCGTCTCACGGAATAAGGGCGGGACGGTTGATTAGTGCTCTAACGGCCGCATCTAGCAAATATCCGATTCATCATCTGCATCACTGTCATTCAAGGAATTTCATGGTTTACGACAAGCTGCTTTCGCCCATCACCGTCGGTGACGTCGAACTCTCCAATCGAGTCATGATGGCGCCATTGACCCGAGCCCGTACGCCGGACAGCGTGCCGGGAGCTCTGCAGGCGGAATATTACGCCCAGCGCGCCAACTCGGGGCTGATCATCAGCGAAGCGACCAATATCTCGCCGACCGCTCGTGGCTATGTCTACACACCGGGGATCTGGACCGACGCTCAGGAAACGGGCTGGCGCCAGGTCGTCGACGCCGTGCACGACGCCGGCGGCAGAATCGCGCTCCAGCTGTGGCACGTCGGGCGTATCTCGCACGAGATGGTACAGCCGGAGGGCCAGGCCCCCGTCGCGCCCAGCGCATTGCTTGCGGAAGGGGCCAACTGCTTCGTCGAATTCGAAGACGGCAGTTCCGGCCAGCACCCCACCAGCACGCCGCGGGCGCTGGAACTCGACGAAATTCCCAATGTGATCGACGACTACCGCCAGGCGGCCAAGCGCGCCAAGCGGGCGGGTTTCGATCTGGTCGAGGTGCACGCCGCCAACGCCTATCTGCTGCAGCAGTTCCTTGCCACCGGCAGCAACCAGCGCACCGATCGCTATGGCGGCAGCGTGGTCAACCGGGCCCGTCTGCTGCTGGAAGTCGTCGATGCGGTGACCGAAGTCATGGGCGCGGGTCGCGTCGGCGTGCGGTTGTCGCCGTTCATCGAAATCTTCGGGTTATCGGATGACGAGCCCGAAGCGATGATGGACTATCTGGCCGGTGAATTGAGCCGTCGCCAGATCGCCTACCTGCACATCAATGAGCCCGACTGGACCGGCGAGGGCCCGCAGCTGAGCGATGACTTCCGTCGCAATCTGCGCGAGAGCTTCACCGGTACGCTGATCTACTGCGGGCACTACACGGCCGAGCGCGCTGAGGCGCTGATCGAGCACGGTCTGGGTGATGCCGCTGCCTTTGGGCGAGCGTATATCGCCAATCCGGATCTGGTCGAGCGCTTTCGCCGCGACGCGGCCCTCAACGAACCGGATCCGGAGACTTTCTACGGCGGTGGTGCAAAAGGCTATACTGACTATCCGACGCTGGATTGAGCCGTTTCTGCGTGGCGGCCTGAGCCCTGACGGACGAATGGGATGTCACGCGCGAGACTTACCGCTATCCTGTCATGATGTGGCCGCTCAGGCGGCCTGTATGGCCCAGAAGTGCAAGGAGAACCAATATGCAGATCAGGACGTTGCTGGCCAGCGCCGCCACGGTAGCCGTATTGGCCGGTTGTGCCAGCGGTGGCACCCAAACGCAGACCGGCACCGCCGATTCATCTGCGGGTATGTCGTCAAGTGCCGTTACCTATGAAGGCACGTTGCCCTGCCGTAGCTGTGACGGTATCGATTTGACCGTCAATCTGAAGGGCACCGAGTCGTCGCCCGCTGCCGATCGTACCTTCACCCTCGAGGCCGATTATCAGAATCATCCGCAGAATCCGGACCCCGAGCAGTATGAAGGTCAGTGGGAAACGATGACCGGCACCGCGGTCGATCCGCAGGCGACGGTCTACGAACTGACGCCGAATGGCGAAGGTCAGATCTACTACTTCCAGAAGATCGACGACCGCACGCTGGAGCTGATCGATCCTCAGCGTCGTCGTTTCGAGAATGGGGAAACGCTACGTCTGACTCGCCAGTAAGCGTTGCGCTGGTGACTCGAGAGGCGGCCACTGGCCGCCTCTCGTCGTTTATGGATGCTGTTCACGGATGTCGTTGAGGGACGTCGTTGAACAGATGCCGCCCGGGTCGAGTCGTTCTGACAAAGCCATCTATGGCACCATACGCGTTTCGCAACCCCCTCCCGGCCTGATGGAGATCCACGCGCGTGGCAAAAGCGAAGAGCGCCTTTGTCTGCACTGAATGCGGTGCGGATTACAGTAAATGGCAGGGCCAGTGCAGCAACTGTCGTGAATGGAACACGTTGAGCGAGGTTCGGCTCGGCGGTGCCCGCCCCGGCGCGTCGACCAGCGGCGGTGGCGCTCGCGGCGGCTATACCGGTGCGCTGTCACGGGAAGTCGTCGATCTCTCCGGCGTCGACCTCACCGAGGTGCCGCGCTTCAGTTCGACGTTCGAGGAGTTCGATCGCGTACTCGGCGGCGGCCTGGTACCCGGCTCGGCGGTATTGCTGGGCGGGCATCCCGGCGCCGGCAAGTCGACCTTGCTGCTGCAGACGGCGTGTCGGCTGGCACAGAGCAAGCGCGTGCTTTACGTCACCGGCGAGGAGTCGCTGTCGCAGGTCGCCATGCGCGCTCATCGTCTGCAGTTGCCGACCCGTGGGCTCAAGATGCTCGCCGAGACCAGCATCGAAATACTGCTGGCCGTGGCCGAGCGGGAGCGCCCGGAGGTGCTGATCATCGACTCCATCCAGACCATGCATCTGGAAGATATCGGTTCGGCGCCCGGCGGCGTTGCCCAGGTCCGGGAATCGGCGGCGGCGCTGACGCGATTCGCCAAACAGAGCAATACCGTGCTGATGCTGGTCGGTCACGTCACCAAGGACGGTTCGCTGGCCGGGCCCAAGGTTCTGGAACACATGATCGACGCCTCGCTACTGCTCGAAGGCGGCAGCGATTCTCGCTTCCGGACCCTGCGCGGTCAGAAGAATCGCTTCGGTGCGATCAACGAGCTCGGGGTATTCGCGATGGTCGAGCTTGGCCTCAAGGAGGTCAAGAACCCCAGCGCGATCTTCCTGTCGCGCAGCGAGGAGCTGGCATCCGGCAGCCTGGTGATGGTGGTGTGGGAAGGCACGCGCCCGATCCTGGTCGAGGTACAGGCCCTGCTCGACGAGTCCGCACTGGGCAACCCGCGGCGGGTCGCGGTAGGGCTCGATCACAATCGTCTGGCGATGCTGCTGGCCGTGCTGCACAAGCACGGCGGCCTGTTCACCGGCGATCAGGACGTCTTTCTCAACGTCGTCGGCGGGGTCAAGGTACTCGAGACCAGCGCCGATCTGGCGGTGTTGCTCGCCGTGGTTTCCAGCCTCCAGAATCGACCGTTGCCGAGAGAGCTGGTGGTATTCGGCGAAGTGGGGCTTTCCGGCGAAATCCGTCCGGTACCGAGTGGCCAGGAGCGCATCATCGAAGCTGCCAAGCATGGCTTCACGCGTGCCATCGTGCCGCGTGGCAACGCGCCCAAGAAAGCGCCGCCCGGCATGCAGGTGGTGGCCGTCGACAAGCTGGCCGAGGCGCTGGAAGCGCTGTAAACGCGCCGCACCGGCTGAGCCCGGCGATTGGCGGCCGGGACGACGACATGCGGTGGCGCTGAGACGCGTCGCCGCGTCGGTTAAACTGCAGCCAGCAACGATATCTCCTGCAACGACATCGCCTATAACGGTATCCCCGTAACGATATTTCGAAAAAAGGGACGAGGAGTCAGATCATGAGTGCCATCCGCCTGACGCAATACAGCCATGGGGCCGGCTGCGGCTGCAAGATCGCCCCCGACGTGCTCGACCGCATCCTCGCCAAGGCGGGCCCGGGAGCCAACAGCAAACATCTGATCGTCGGCAACCAGGGGCGGGAAGATGCCGCCGTCTACGATCTGGGCGACGGCCGCGGACTGATTTCCACGACCGATTTCTTCATGCCGATCGTCGACGATCCGTTCGATTTCGGCCGCATCGCTGCCACCAACGCCATCAGCGACGTCTACGCCATGGGCGGCACGCCGATCATGGCGCTGGGGATTCTCGGCTGGCCACTCGACAAGCTGTCGGCGGAAATCGCCGGCGATGTCATGTCCGGTGCCCAGGCCGTCTGTCGCGAGCTGGGCGTCGCTCTGGCGGGAGGCCACTCCATCGATGCGCCGGAGCCGATCTTCGGGCTCTCGGTCAACGGCCTGGTCGATCTCGACAATCTCAAGCTCAACAGCGGTGCCAGGCCCGGCGATCTGCTCTATCTGACCAAGCCGCTGGGCGTCGGTCTGCTGACGACGGCGGAAAAGCAGGGCCTGCTGCAGGCCGGGCATCACGGACTCGCTCGCGAAACCATGCTGATCGCCAACGATATCGGCAGGGAGCTGGCGAAAGTTGCCGGCTTGCATGCCATGACCGACGTCACTGGCTTCGGGCTGGCCGGACATCTAAGCGAGGTGTGTGCGGCCAGTGGGGTCGAGGCGCGAATCGATTTCGCCAAGTTGCCGCGGCTCGCCGAAGCCGAAGCGTATCGTCGTCAAGGCGCGGTGCCGGGCGGCACCGGACGCAATCGTGAGGCGATCGGGTCCGCGCTGCCGGATATGGACGCTGCCCACTGGCAGTGGCTGTGCGACCCGCAGACCTCCGGTGGCCTGTTGCTCGCCGTGGATCCGGCCTGGGCGGACGATGTCGAACGGATCGGACGCGACCACCAGATCAAGCTCGAAGCCTTCGGAGAGTGCGTCAGCCCGCGTGGCGGCCCTGGCCTGATCGAGGTGCGCGGTTGAAGGGTAATGACAAGAGCACTCGCCAGGGAATGCGTCAGGGCGAGCGCCAGGAAAAGTTTCAGGCCAATGAATTCGTCGATGCGGATCTCGCGCTGCTCGATCGGCCGCTGCTGGACGTGCGGGCGCCGATCGAGTTCGCGGCCGGCGCCTTGCCGGGCGCGATCAACCTGCCACTGATGAACGACGACGAGCGTCGCGAGGTCGGTATTCGCTACAAGCACGCGGGGCAGGCTTCTGCGGTCGAGCTGGGTAATCGCCTGGTTTCCGGGGAGAGTCGCGACGCGCGCCTGAGCGCCTGGGAGCGGGCCATCGAGGCGGCGCCGGATAGCGTGATCTACTGTTTTCGTGGCGGGATGCGCTCGAAGATTTCGCAGCAGTGGCTCGCCGAACGCGGTTATCCGCTGCCCCGCATCCGTGGCGGCTGGAAAGCGATGCGCAGCCGACTGATCGAGACGCTCGAATCCCATAGTCAGGCACCTTTGCTGCTGGTGGCCGGGCTGACCGGCTGCGCCAAGACGGCGCTGATCAATTCGCTGGATTCGGGTGTGGACCTGGAAGGCCACGCGCGCCACAAGGGCTCCGCCTTTGGCCAGCATCCGCTGGCCGGGCCGTCGCAGATCGATTTCGAACATGGGTTGACGCTGGATCTGGTGCGCCTGCCGCATGCGCGGGTGGTCGAGGACGAGTCGCAGCGCATCGGCCGGCTGGCGGTTCCGGCCACTTTCTGGCAGTCGATGAAGATGGCCCCGTGCATTCGCGTCGAGATGCCGCTGGAGTGGCGTCTGGAACAGATACGCAAGGACTACATTGAAGATCTGAGTTCGACCTATCATCGCGATTACGGTCCGCATCTGGGCGAAGTGCTGTTTCGCAAGCAGCTCTCCGGCGCCCTCAAGCGTTTGGGTAAACGTCTGGGCGGTGAACGTCTGGCGCGGCTGATCGAGGCCCAGCAGCGGGCGTTCTCGGCCCAGCGTCACGGCAACGTTCAGGCACACGACGATTGGCTCGCGCCATTGCTGCGGGAGTACTACGACCCCATGTATCGTCATCAGATCGACCATCAGCCCCGGCCGACGCTGCATGTCGGCGACTGGGACAGCTGTCTGGCGGTGGCGCGACAATGGGAGCGAGAGCAGACCGGCTAGTCAGGGCCGTGGCTGAAATCTAGCGGTATTCGAGCCATTGCGTCATGATCCGATCCAGCAGCGCGGCCTGCCGATCGAAGCGCTTGGGGTCGCGAAGCATCTCGTCTCGGGTGTGAATGGTCGGAATATTGGCAGCCGTTGGCAGGTCGTGGTCGCAAAGGGCCGTGGTGTCCTGAGCCGTCAGCTCCAGATGCCACTGCAGCGCGATGACGCGCCCCAGGTCCCAGGCAAAGCCCTGCACCGGTCCGGCTGGCGTGCTGCCCAGCGGCAGGCAACCATCCGGCAGGCCGAAGATATCGCGGTGCCAGAGCAGCGCCTCGAAGGTCTCCGGTAGATCGAAGGGGCTTTCGTCTGCCAGCGTCAGCGGTTGCCAGCCGATTTCCGGCTGCACCGCGGGAGAGACGATGGCGCCAAGCGACTCGGCGATCAGGCCGGCGCCGTAGCCGATGCCCAGCACCGGTTTGCTGCTCTTCATGGCGCGGTCGACCAGCTTGCGTTCCCGCTTGAGCAGGGCCGCCTCGGGCGGTTCGAGCGCGTCGAGCAGCACCAACGCATCGCAGTTGGCCAACGGCGGCGGCAGTTCGCCCTCGTCCAGTCGGCAGTGGTTATGGCTATGGCCCATGCCGGTGAGCCAATCCGCCAGACGGGCGGGGCCGAACAACGGGCTATGCTGGAGGAAATAGATATGCATGATAGGCCCATCATGGGGATGACCAGGCCGCTCCACAAGCGGGTAACGGGGATTTAGCAATGGCCATTCGTGCCCAGATCCTCGAACAGATCTACACCATCGTGGCGCAGATCCCGCCGGGACGCGTCACGACCTATGGCCGGATCGCCCAAATGACGGAAGGGGCGACAGCGCGTCTGGTAGGCACGGCGATGCGCCAACTGCCCACCGGTCACGATCTGCCCTGGTACCGGGTCATTGGCGCCAGTCGGCGAATTGCCGACCATGGTGGCGCCCAACGCCAGCACGAGCAATTGCGCGCCGAGGGTGTCGTGTTCGACGCCAGCGGCCGCGTACCGATGCATTTGATGTGGCCAGAATGACGAGGAATTCATGACCAAGCCCAGCGGTAGCTTCAACGCCAGAGTGCGTCAGCTCGACGCGCGTCAACAGATCGCGTTCATGGCCGCGCTGAGCGAGCGGCTGGTGCCCAACTATGCGCTCTATGCGGGGATGAGCGGTCACGGCAACCCCGGCGTGTTGAACAACGTGCTGGATCTGGTGTGGGAGCGGCTCAAGGTCGCCTCCGCCAGGATCGATTTCGACAAGCAGGCCGAGAAGCTGGCCGAGGTCGAGCCCCCGGAGGCCGACGACAGTTTCGGGGCACGACGGGCGACGGAGAGCGTCATGGCCCTGACCACGTTGCTCGATACCCTGCGCGGAGAGGCACCGGATGCGGCGCTGGAGGTGAGTCGGGTCTCCCGCAACGGTGTACGCGCCTTTATCGAGATGACCGAGGGCAGCGAGGAGGCCGAGCGCCTCGATGCGCTGTTCCGTGAACATGAACTGATGCAGGACGAGCGCGATTTCCAGGATGCGGTACTCGAAGCGCTCGAGGCCGATCCGAAGCTAGCCGATCTTTCGGCGCTGCGCGTATTGGGGCGTAATTACGGCATCAGCAATCTTGGCCTGAGCCTCGACGAATCCGCCTGACCAGCCGGCTGTGGATAAACCGGCTACGCTAGAGGGTGTTGATAACCGTTTGCGGGGTGCCGGATGCTGACACTGAACCGGTGGACGGTGGACGGTGGACGGTGGACGGTGGACGGTGATGAAGGTCAAGGCGTTGCGGCATCGGGATCATGCCGACTGAGACAGGGAGCGGTCCGCAGGAATCACGTTCAAGGAGGAACATCATGCAGAAAGGTTGGTGGATAGGCGGAATGGTGCTGGTCAGCGTCATGCTGGCGGGTTGCCAGAGTCTGACCGGGTGGGGCGGCGATGCGCTGCGCACCGAACCGGTCGTCAAGCACGTGCACGAGCCCGGCTGTGAAGTCGATGGCTGTGCCAGCGTCAACGCTGCGTACCTGCGCTTCCCCGAGTCGTCACTGCTCTCGGCCGAGCTCGAGCGCCGCCTGTTCGGTCTGGCGAGCGGATTGAGCGACAATCCCGATGGCAATCCCATGGGGCAGGCAACGACCTTCGAGGATTTTTCCAGCCAGCTGTTCGCGGCCGCACAGAGCGCTCGCCAGGATGTGCCGGAACTGCCCGGCTACGAAGCCGATCTCAAGGCCGACGTCGTGGCAGATCGCGATGGCCTGCTGGTGATCGAGCTCGATGGCTACCTCTACAGCGGCGGTGCGCACGGCTTGCCGTTGACTTCCTACATGGTGATCGAGCGCGATAAGCAGCAGGTCGTTGACCTTGACGACATGCTGTTGCCGGGACAGCGTCCGGCCTATGAGGCAGCTCTCGAGCGCGCCCACCGGCGCTGGCTCCAGTCCGATCAGGCATTCGGATTGTCCGAGCTGCAGTGGCCGTTCGCGACATCGGATAACGTAGCACCGCTGAAAGCGGGTCTGGCGATCAAGTATCAGGTCTATGATCTGGCGCCGTATGCAGTGGGCCAGCCGCAGCTGATGATCCCTTACCCCGAACTCGATGGCATTCTCAAACCGCGCTACCTGCCTTGATCTCCGACCCTGCAACGGCACATGCACTGAAACCATGAAAGCGCCATGCCTGAATCAGGCATGGCGCTTCGTCTTGACGCTCGTCGGTGGCTCACCGTCACCGTCTGATGACCTCGACGCCGGGATCCATTCAACGCCGGGATGACCTCAAAACCGAAAACGCTCCAGGTCGAGATAGCCTCAGAGACGCATCTCGATCCCCTGTTCGGCCATGTAACGCTTGGCGTCGGGAATCGTGTACTCACCGAAGTGGAAGATGCTGGCGGCGAGGACCGCATCGGCACCGCCTTCCTTGACCCCAGCCACCAGGTGATCGAGATTGCCGACGCCGCCGGAAGCGATCACCGGCACCTCGACCGCATCGCTTATCGCGCGGGTCACGCCGAGATCGAAACCCACCTTGGTGCCGTCGCGGTCCATGCTGGTCAGCAGCAGCTCGCCGGCGCCGTACTCGACCATCTTGCGCGCCCAGTCCACCGCATCCAGCCCGGTCGGGCGTCGCCCGCCGTGGGTGAAGATTTCCCAGCGCGGCGGCTCGCCGTCGGCGCTGACCTTCTTGGCGTCGATCGCCACCACGATGCACTGGCTGCCGAAGCGCTCGGCTGCCTCGCGGACGAAATCCGGATTGGTGACGGCCGCGGTATTGATCGAGACCTTGTCCGCCCCGGCATTGAGCATGGTACGGATATCTTCGCAGCGACGGATGCCGCCGCCCACGGTCAGCGGAATGAACACCTCGCCGGCGATGCGCTCGACCATCTCGACGGTGGTATCGCGATCTTCGTGGCTGGCGGTAATGTCGAGAAAGGTGATCTCGTCGGCGCCCTGCTGGTTGTAGCGCTTGGCGATCTCGACCGGGTCGCCGGCGTCACGAATCCCCACGAAATTGACGCCCTTGACCACACGGCCGGCATCGACATCGAGGCAGGGAATGATGCGTTTGGCCAATGTCATGAGCGAACTCCCGCAGCGTCGATCCGGTCGCCCCGAATCGAATCACCCTGAATCGAATCACTTAGCGCCTGCGCCTCGGCCACATCGAGCGATCCTTCGTAGATGGCTCTGCCGGTGATGGCACCGATGATGCCGCTGTCGGCAACCTTGGCCAGCGCGCGGATATCCTCCAGGTCGGTCACGCCGCCCGAGGCGATCACCGGCAGCCCCCCGTCCCGGGCGAGCTGCGCGGTGGCCTCGACGTTGACGCCCTGCATCATGCCGTCGCGGGCGATGTCGGTGTAGACGATCGAGGAGACGCCATCGTCGGCAAAGCGCTTGGCCAGATCCACCGCCTTGACCGTCGAGACCTCGGCCCAGCCGTCGGTAGCGACGAAGCCGTCGCGGGCGTCCAGGCCGACGATCACGTGACCGGGGAACCGGCGGCACATCTCGCCGACGAAAGCCGGTTCCTTGACTGCCTTGGTGCCGATGATCACGTAGCTGACACCGGCGGCGAGGTAATGCTCGATGGTCTCCGCACTACGGATGCCGCCGCCGATCTGGATCGGCAGATCCGGGAAGGCGCGGGCGATGGCCGTGACGGCTTCGCCATTGACGGGTTGGCCCTCGAAGGCGCCGTTGAGATCGACCAGATGCAGCCGACGCGCGCCGGCCTCGACCCAGCGTGCGGCCATCGCGACCGGATCGTCCCCGTAAGAGGTGGCGTCGTCCATGCGGCCCTGCTTGAGGCGCACGCACTGGCCGTCCTTGAGATCGATGGCGGGAATTACCAGCATGGTTTCGAGTCCTTTGAGTCAGTCAGGTGCCGTCTGAAAAGCCGGCGCGGCAGCCACTTTTCGGATGGTGCCTAGGGCGCCCAGTTGACGAAATTTTCCAGCAATTGCAGGCCGTCCCTGGCGCTCTTCTCCGGATGGAACTGGACGGCGAAGACGGTACCGCGACCGGTGACCACATGGGCGTCGATGCCGGCGTATTCGGTGGTGCCGAAGATATCGCCATCCCTTTCGGCTTCGACGTAGTAGCTGTGCACGAAGTAGAACCGTGCACCGTCCTCGATACCATTCCAGAGCGGATGTTGGTGATGCTGTGTCACCCGATTCCAGCCCATGTGCGGCACCTTCAGCCGCTCGCCGTCGGGCGTGGTCAGCTTGTGCCCGAATCGACGTACCTTGCCGGGGAGAAAGCTCAGGCAGTCGACACCGCCGTTCTCCTCGCTGCGATCGAACAGCATCTGCTGACCGACACAGATTCCCAGCAGCGGCTTGGCCTGTTCCTCGAGCAGATCCTTGACCAGGCCTTCGAGCTCGGTGCGTTGCAGTTCGCCCATGCAGTCGCGAATCGCGCCCTGACCGGGCAGCACCAGCCGGGAGGCGCCACGAATCGAACGCGGATCGCGGGTCACCATGACGTTTTCATGAGTGACGTGCTCGAGCGCCTTGGCCACGGAGTGCAGATTGCCCATTCCGTAATCGATCACGGCGATCGTCATTGCGGTTCCCTCGCTGATTCGGTGGTATCGATGGACGGTATCACAGGCTGCCTTTGGTCGACGGCATCTGGCCGGCCATGCGCGGGTCTTGTTCGACCGCCGCGCGCAGCGCCCGACCGAACGCCTTGAAGATGGTTTCCGCCTGATGGTGCGCGTTGAAGCCCTTGAGGTTATCGATATGCAGCGTGACCTGGGCATGATTGACGAAGCCCTGGAAGAACTCCCAGAACAGCTGGGTATCCAGTCGACCGATCGTCGCCCGGGTGAATTCGACATCCATGAACAGGCCGGAACGGCCGGAGAAATCGATCACCACGCGGGACAGCGCTTCGTCGAGCGGCACATAGGCATGGCCGTAACGACGGATGCCGCGCTTGTCGCCGATCGCCTTGGCGAATGCCTGGCCGAGCGTGATGCCGAGATCCTCGACGGTGTGGTGCTCGTCGATCTCGAGATCGCCCTTGGCATCGATCGTCAGATCGAGCATGCCGTGGCGAGCCACCTGGTCCAGCATATGGTCGAGGAAGGGGACCCCGGTCTGGCAATCCAGGCGGCCGCTGCCGTCCAGGTTCACCGTGACCGTGATCTGCGTCTCGTTGGTGTTGCGTGACACCGTGGCGATGCGCTCGGACATGCGTGGGGAATCTCCCGGTACGGTTGGCGAGAATCGGCCATTATAGTGAATCGGGCCCTGCATCCGCTACAATGGCAGCGTTTATCGAGCGGCTATCATCGTATCGCCATCGGGTTCGGTCACGATGGTCGCTTCAAGATGCCGGCGATGCACCGTTTGCCGTCCGCAGGTGGCTGTCGATGGCCGCGCACAGGGAGGATTCGAATGAAGGGGCTGTTCAGAGCGTTGCTGGCGGCAGTCGGGGTGCTGGGGATCGTTGTCGTGGTGGCGGTGGTCTACATCACCACGTTTTTCGACCCGAACGATCTCAAGCCGCGTCTGATCGAGGCGGTTCGCAGTCAAAGCGGCCTCGAGCTACGCCTCGATGGCCCGTTATCGTGGTCCTTCTATCCGCGCATCGGCGTCAGCGTCAAGGATGCCGAGGCCTGGCTCCCCGGGCAGCCCGAGGAAGATGCACCCTTCGTCGGTTTCGACAGCGCCGAAGTCAGCGTGGCGTTCACGCCGCTGCTGACCGGAGATGTCTCCGTCGACGGTCTGATCCTGGATGGCATGCGCCTCAACCTGGCCCGCGATGCCCAGGGCCAGGGCAACTGGCAGGTGCTGCTGGATCGGCTGGCCGCCACCGACAACGTCGGCCAGTCGCCGCAGAACGCTGGCGGCTCGGCAACCCCCGCGGAGACATCATCGGAGAACCCGGTACCGCCAGAGAATCCGACGCAGCCCGAGAAGAAGGGCCCTGGTCTGAAGCAGGGCGATGACCAGCCGGTGGCGTTCGATATCGCCAGCGTCAAGGTCTCCAATAGTCAGGTGAACTACGTCGATCGGCAGAAGTCGCTGGATATCACACTGGCCAATCTGAGTCTGCAGAGCAGCAACGTCAGCCCCCAGGCGTCGTTTCCGGTCCAGCTCTCCTTCGACGTCGACGGACGCCAACCGGACGTAAACGGCAACCTGAAGCTCAAGAGCCAGATGCGCATGGATCTCGGCGCCGAGCGCTACACCTTCGAGAACGTGACGCTCAACGGCAAGGCTCAGATGCCGACGCTGGCCGAGCAGGCCCAGACGCTCAATCTGAAGGTTGCGACGCTGGTCGCCGATACGCAGGCGAAGCAGTATCGCGCCGACGGCATTCAGCTCGGCGCTTCGCTCTATCACGCCGCCATGCAGGAAGCGCCGCTGTCGCTGGATCTCCAGGCCAATGCCGTGGCCGATCTGCAGGCCCAGACCGCCACGCTCTCCGATCTCGCCTTGAGCGGAGACGATGGGCTGAACCTGAAAGGCAACCTGGACGTCACGCAACTGGACGACGCGCCTCGATACCACGGACGAATGGAACTGGCTCCGCTATCGGTTCGGGACTGGCTGACGCGCTTCGGCGTCGAGGTGAACAGTGCCGACGACAAGGCGCTCACCGCGCTCTCGCTGAGCGGGCCGTTCTCCGGCGATACCCAGCGTATCGATTTCGACGATCTGCAGATGACGCTGGATAACACTCAGCTCCGCGGTTCGCTGGGCGCCGCGTTCGACGGTCAGGCACTGAATTTCGACCTGGCCGGCGACCAGTTGGACCTGGACCGTTATCTGGCGCCGCGAGCGCCGAAGGCGGGCGACGGCGAGTCGAGCGAGGGTGGTGAAGGTAAACAGACCGCCTGGCTGTCGGCGCTTGGCGTCGCGCCGGCCCTGGCTGCAGCGGAAGGCGCAGAGCTGCTCCCCGTCGATTGGCTGGCCGGACTCGAGCAGGAAGGGCATCTGACGCTGGACTCACTCAAGGCCAAGGGAATCAAGCTGAGCGATGTCGAGCTGTCCACCAGCGGTAGCGGCGGACGCCAGCGTATCGACTCTCTCGCCGCCAGCCTCTACGACGGTTCGCTGCAGGCTTCCAGCGCCCTGGACCTGCGTCAGCCGCCGATCAAGCTCTCCTTCACCGAGCGCATGAGCGGTGTCGATATCGCGCCGTTCTATCAGGACTTCAGCGGCAAGGCATCACCGCTGCGTGGCAAGCTAAACCTGCAGGGCGATTTCGATTCGCAGACCAATACCGCCCAGGGTCTCGAGCAGAATCTCGACGGTCAGGCGGCGCTGCGGATCGACGATGGCGCGATGCTCGACGTCAACGTGTCGCGTCAGCTGTGCACGGCCGTGGCGACCCTGGAAGGCCGTGAATCGACCCGCGAGTGGAGCGAGGACACCGCCTTCGACCGCCTGCAGGCCAGCGTGACGATCAACAACGGCGTGGTACACAACGACGATCTCGACATCGCCATCCCGGGCATCGACGTGACCGGCGAGGGCGACGTCAATCTGGTGACCAATCGCCTCGACTACCGTGCCGCGGCGCGCTTCACCGATACCGCCGACGAGGCGGCCTGCGGTGTCAACCCGCGGCTGGCCAAGGTCGACGTCCCGATCCGCTGCCAGGGCAGTCTGGACGACGCCCCGGGCCAGTGGTGCGGCTTCGACCGCGAGGCGTTCCAGAGTTCGCTGGCGAATCTCGCCAAGAGCGAGGCCAGGCGCAAGGCCGGGGAGCGGGTCGACGAAGAGCTGAACAAGCAGCTCGACGACGAGACCCGCCAGAAGATCGACGACAAGCTGGGAGACGGGGCGGCCGACAAGCTCGGCAACAAGATCCGGGACCTGTTCCAGTAAGTTCGATCCAGGGTTACCCGTTGCGCCGACACCCTGTCGGCGCAACGTCTTCGCTGACAGGGTGTCGGTCTCCCTGCCGCGATCCATGAGTTTTCCCCCCTGAATCCGTAGGTTTCACAATTCTGAAGAGGTGCCGTTTGGCAGAGATAGCCCTATCGGACGAGGCCTTTCGCCAACGCGTGTTCGACTGGTTCGATGCGCACGGCCGCAAGTCTTTGCCGTGGCAGTACGACAAGACGCCGTACCGGATCTGGGTGTCGGAGATCATGCTCCAGCAGACTCAGGTCACCACTGTCATTCCCTATTTCGAACGCTTCATGGCGCGCTTTCCCGATGTCCAGGCGTTGGCCCAAGCGCCTCAGGATGACGTGCTGCATCTTTGGACGGGGCTTGGCTACTACGCCCGCGCGCGCAACCTGCACAAGGCTGCCAAGGTCGTCGTGGCCGAGTACGCCGGAGAGTTCCCGACCCACGATCTCGCAGCGATGACCGCCTTGCCGGGAATCGGCCGCTCGACCGCCGGCGCTATCGTCAGCATCAGTACCGGCCAGCGGGCCGCGATTCTCGATGGCAACGTCAAACGCGTGCTGGCCCGCCTGCATGCGGTGGACGGCTGGCCGGGCAAGGGCGACGTTCTGGCGAGACTATGGACGCTGGCGGAACGCTATACGCCTCACCGGCGACTGCCGGACTACACCCAGGCGATGATGGATCTGGGCGCGATGATCTGCACTCGCGGCAAGCCGAGCTGCCTGCTGTGTCCGTTCGAGGATGTCTGCGTGGCACACGCCCAGGGCGATGAGCGCCGCTACCCCGGTTCCAAACCCAGGCGCGAGTTGCCGATGCGCCAGACACAGATGTTACTGTTGCAGGACGACACGGGCCGAGTCCTGCTCGAGCAGCGTCCGCCCAGCGGCCTGTGGGGCGGTCTATGGGGCTTTCCCCAGTTCGAGGGAGACAGCGAGCTGCATGAGTGGCTGGAACGCCACTGCCGGGGCGTGCATCTCGAATCCGCCTGGCGGCCGTTCACGCACACGTTCACCCATTTTCGGCTGGAGATCACCCCCCGCCCGGCAAGGCTTCCGGGCCAGCACGTCATCCCGGCGGTGGCCGAGTCCAATCGGCAGTGGGTCGATCCCGCCGAGCCCGCCAGCGTCGGTCTGGCTGCGCCGGTGAAAGCGCTGCTGGCGACGCTCGCCCAGACCCACGCACTCAACGCATGACAGGAGGTTTTCATGGCGCAGACCGTATTTTGCCGCAAGTATCAGCAAGAGCTCGACGCTCTGGCATTTCCGCCGCTGCCCGGCCCCAAGGGCCAGGAGATCCAGCAGACGGTTTCCAAACGTGCCTGGGAGGAGTGGCAGGCGTTGCAGACCCGGCTGATCAACGAAAAGCATCTCAACATGCTGGACCCGGAATCGCGGGCATATTTGATGACCCAGATGAACCGCTTCTTCGACAACCAGGAAACCGATCATGCCGAGGGGTACGTACCGCCCGGCCAGTGATTTCGGGCGCCGTGAAAGGAACTCATCTTTTTGAAATAAAAAGGCTTGACCCCAAAACGGCTTGCTGGTTAAATGCGTCCCCGTTGGCGAAGGCCAGATAGCTCAGTCGGTAGAGCAGGGGATTGAAAATCCCCGTGTCGGCGGTTCGATTCCGTCTCTGGCCACCATCAATGCTGGGGTATCGCCAAGTGGTAAGGCACCGGTTTTTGGTATCGGCATGCGCAGGTTCGAATCCTGCTACCCCAGCCATCGCTGACGTCTCTATGCTCGCCGACATAGCTCAGTTGGTAGAGCAACTGACTTGTAATCAGTAGGTCCCGGGTTCGACTCCTGGTGTCGGCACCAGAGCTTAGAGATTGTTTTACAAGGCTTTTTTAGCCTTGCAAGAGACCGCCAATTTGGCGGTTTTTTTGTTTTACGTGTGCGTAGATTAAAGCTACAAATGGTCGTGAGATTGTTGCCGCTAGGCTTTGACCATCTACAGTTTCGAATCGCGTGGGCCATGGAAAATATAATTGCTTTTGTCTTCGCCGCTACGCTGCTCACCTTGACCCCAGGGCTCGATACGGCGTTGGTGCTTAGAACGGCTTCGATAGAAGGTCCCGGGCAAGCCGTGAAGGCCGCGCTGGGAATCAATGTCGGTTGTTTTTTATGGGGGGCTGCGGTTGCCTTTGGTCTGGGCGCGATTATTGCCGTCTCGGAATTCGCTTACAGCGTGCTGAAGTATTGCGGTGCTGCTTACCTGTGCTGGCTGGGTTTGAACATGCTGCTTTCGCCTCGCTGCGGCATAGGGCCCGCCGGTGCGCACCCGATTAAGCGTGAAAACTGGTTCCTCAAAGGAGTCTTGGGTAACGCGCTGAATCCAAAGGTAGGTGTCTTCTATGCGTCATTTCTTCCACAGTTTATTCCCCAAGGCAGTTCGTTAATCGTCTGGACGTTTGGACTCGTTGCAATTCACGTGGTTATTGGCTCGGCATGGTCCCTGACTCTTATCGGAGCAACTCGGCCGCTTGACCGCTTTCTTCGTAATGAGCGAGTGGTTCAATGGATGAATAGAACTACTGGTCTGGTGTTTCTGCTATTCGCAGCGCGCTTGGCGTACAGTAAGCGCTGATCTCGGTTATGGTATATGGACGACAGCGCAGATGACATAGTGGCACGTCGCTTGTGTTGGCCAGCGAGGTGCTCGAGTCCTCCATCTTCCGCGAAGAACGATGTCCGTTAGCTCCCGGATTGTCTTATCGATTGCTTTTCACATTGGCCATGCCACGCCGCTTCATGCTTTGCAGGGCGAACGCTCTTCTTTTGTCATCACTCCTTCCTTTAAAGCTCAGTTCGAAAAAGGGTGCCAGTTACTATCGAACGAGCTCGCCAACTCAGTAACTTTTCATCGCCCTAGTTGTGTAGTTTGAATTCACGTCATTGATTTTTTGTTTTTAATGTCGTTTGAAAGAGGTTGCCAAAGCATCTGAGCGCCTGCTTGCCACGCCATAGAGCCTGGCGACCCCCGCGAGCTTGCTCGCGGGGGCTGGAGTGGCTACACCTTGTACGAGCTGCCGAGCATGACGAGCATTCGCCATGACTGATCGTTGTGACCGCTCGAGTGCCAGAGAGAATGACAGCGGCTGGCTGAATCAATACACAGGGGAGTGGCTTATGACATCGACACCGGGTATGGCTATCGAGACGCCCGATAGCGCGCATTTGAAAGATTGGCTACGTGAGTACCAGCGGGTTCGTGACGCCTCCGAGTCGCTTTGTGCACCACTGGAAAAAGAAGATTACATCGTCCAGAGCATGAATGACGTGAGCCCGCCGAAGTGGCATCTGGCGCATGTCAGCTGGTTTTTCGAGGCGTTCCTGCTGACGCCGTTCCTGAAAGATTACCGAACACTCGATCCCGCCTACGACTTCCTGTTCAATTCCTATTATGAAACCTATGGCACCCCGTTCCCGCGGGCCAATCGCGGTTTGATCTCTCGTCCCACCGTGGACGACGTTTACCGTTACCGGGCGCATGTCGACGAGGCCATGAGCGAGTTGCTCACGGGGCCGCCGGCCGAACATGTCGAGGAAATCGAGCGTCGACTCACGCTGGGCCTACACCATGAGCAACAGCATCAGGAGCTGTTGCTGATGGATATCAAGCACATTCTCGCTCAGAACCCGTTGTTCCCCATCTATCGCAACGACCTGGCGCCAGCCCCCGAATGTGCATCCCGCGAGCTCGGGTGGCGTGTCTATCCCGGCGGGGTACGCCAGATCGGCCATGACGAGGCTGGCCAAGGGTTTGCCTACGATCACGAGATGCCTCGGCATCGCCAGTTCGTCGAGGCTTTCGAGATCGCCGATCGGCCCATCACCAATGGCGAGTTTCTGGAATTCATGCGGGCAGGCGGTTATGAAAAGCCGGATTACTGGCTGTCCGAAGGTTGGCAAAGGGTCAAGCAGGAGGGCTGGACGTGTCCGCTCTACTGGCTCGAGCGGGAAGGCATCTGGCATTACTTTACGCTGGGCGGCCTAATGCCCGTGAATCTCGAGGCGCCGGTGTGTCATGTGAGCTATTTCGAAGCCGACGCTTATGCGCATTGGGCCGGAGCCCGGCTGCCGACGGAGGCCGAGTGGGAAGTGGTTGCAGAAGGCCTGGCGCCCCGGCAGGGCAATTTCGTTGAGCAGGATCACTTGCAGCCAACCGTGGCTGGCGCGTCGGCTGAATCGGGGCAGATGTTCGGCGACGTTTGGGAATGGACGGGCAGCGCCTATCGACCGTACCCGGGATTCAAGAAGCTGGCGGGCAGTCTGGGGGAATACAACGGCAAGTTCATGTCCGGCCAGATGGTGCTGCGTGGCGGTTGCTGCGCCACACCGCAGGATCATATTCGCACCACCTACCGTAACTTCTTTCCTCCGAGCGCTCGCTGGGCATTTTCCGGTTTCCGTCTGGCACGGGAGGCGTGAATGGGGGCGTGTCGCCGAACCGGGTGACGGCGTGAGTCTGCAGGTTCGCCTATTGGTCGGACGATCCGACCGATGGCTACCCGTGCCTCGAGATTTTGCGTGATTTCCTGTCGCACCCAATGGATGCCGTCGTCATATCACCGCTTGGCGGCGGTCACCGCTTCCAAGCCCATCAGGTCGTGCCGATATCTGGATCATCACAAGTTGATTGGCCCGGCGCCGCCCTCGGCGCCACTCTTGTCCCAATGTCTCAGCAGCGTTTCGACGAAGCGTTCCGCGGCCGGGGAGAGCGCGCTGTCCCGACGTCGCACCATGCCCAGGGTCCGTTTCACCAGCGGCTCGACCAGGGGGCGCTGGACCAGCAGCGGGTGCTCCTGATCGGGCATCGACAACCTGGGGACCGCCGCGACGCCCAGTCCGGCCTCGACCATGCCGAGCGAGGTCGACAGGTGCTGGACTTCGTAGAACCAGGTCGGTCGCTGGGTCAGCGACGAGAGTTCATGGTCCAGCAGCATCCGATTGCCGCTCATCTTTCCGACACCGATCAGTTTGTGCGTGCTGAGCTCGCTCCAGGTGATGCTGTCATGCGCCGCCAGCGGGTGGTCGTGCCGGCACACCAGCACGAAGGGTTCCACCACCAACGGCGTGAAGAGGATATCGGGATGGTGCCCGCTGAGCATGTTGATGCCGAATTCCGCCTCGCCGCTGAGCACGGCACCGAGCCCGTCGTTCGCGCTCAGGTCGAGAAGGCGAATGCGGATATTGGGATAGCGGGCGTTGTACTCCCGGATGACCGCCGGCAGGAAATAGAACGCGGCGGTGGGAATGCAGGCCAGCGTGATCTGGCCGATCCGGTTCTCGGCCAGGGCGCGAATGTTGAACAGCGCATGGTCGAACTCATCCACCAGGCGTTTGGCCTGGGGGAAGAAGTCCCGCCCCACGGTGGTGAGCGACACGCTGCGAGTCGTGCGTGCCAATAGCGGCGTTCCCAGAATGGATTCCAGCTTCTTGATGCGCCGGCTCAGGGCCGGCTGGGAGAGATTGAGCGACTGCGCCGCCGCCTGGAAGCTCTCCAGTTCCGCGACCTTGAGGAACGCCTGGATCTGCTGCAGCTCATAGTTCATGGCTTAAAACTCATGGTTCATGGCTCAAAACTTATAGTTCATTGGTCTAATGCCACCTTGATCGGCGCCTCGGGAAAGCTCATCGCCTGACTCCGTTTTTTCATGACTATCAATGGCTTGACTCTCCTGAGCCTATTGATGTGTTTGATGCATTAATCGTCACGATAATTGCATTGGATCGCTCGATACAAGCATGCGAGTTTGCCCTCCACCAGTGGCCGCGGGTCGGCCGAAACGTGGAAGGAACGATCTATGCAAGCCATTCCCTGCGTGCTGATGCGCGGTGGTACATCGAAGGGCCCGGTATTTCTGGGTAGCGATCTGCCCCGGGATCCTGCCCGGCGCGACGAGATGCTGCTGGCGCTGATGGGGTCGGGCAACGAGCTGGAGGTGGACGGCATCGGCGGCGGTTATCCGCAGACCAGCAAGGTCGCCATCGTGTCGCCCTCGTCGGAGCCCGGCATCGACGTGGATTACCTGTTCGTCCAGGTCATGGTCGAACAGCGACGCGTGGATACCTCTCCCAACTGCGGCAACATGCTGAGCGCTGTCGGCCCCTTCGCCATAGAACAGGGACTGGTGGCGGCCCAGGGCAACGTCACGCGGGTCACGATCCGCAACGTCAACACCCAGAGCGTCATCGACGCCGATATCCAGACGCCGGACGGACGGGTCACTTACGTCGGCGAGACGCATATCGATGGTGTCCCCGGCACGGCCGCGCCGGTGTTGCTGGAGTTTCGCAACGCCGTGGGAGCGAAGACCGGCGAGCTCTATCCCACCGGCCATCCACGAGACGTCATCGACGGCGTCGAGGTGACCTGCATCGACGCCGCCATGCCCATGGTTCTGATGCGGGCGGCGGACTTCGGCAAGCGGGGTGACGAGTCGCCGGCCGAACTCGACGGGGATCGCGAGCTGATGGCGAGGCTGGAGTCGATCCGGCGACAGGCCGGGATCGCCATGGGTCTGGGCGATGTCGCCGACAAGGTGATTCCCAAACCTGTCCTGATCAGTGCACCGCAAGCGGGCGGTGTTATGCAGGTTCGGTATTTCATGCCGCATCGTTGTCATCGCGCGCTCGCCATCACCGGTGGCGTGGGTCTCGCCGTGGCATGCGTCGACGGTCGCGGGATCACCGACGGTCTCGCCAGCGTGTCGGACGACAGCGGACTGATGGAGCTCGAGCATCCGAGCGGCCGGTTGGGCGTCGTCAGCCATTGGCCCGCGGGGCAGCAGTGGCCGCGCTGCTCGCTGGTGCGTACCGCTCGCCGGCTGTTCAGCGGCTCGGTATTCGTCCCGGAAACGCTGGAGTTGGATGCCGCCGGCTGAGGACGTCGGACACACCATTCAATACAACACCAAGAGAAGGAGAGGATATGCACGCCAAGCCGAAACTCTCGCGAATGCCTTGCCGGCGCTGGTGGATCGCCTGTGCGCTGGCGCTGTTACCGCTATTCGCCGAAGCCGACGATGCCCAGCCCACGCCCGACACGCTGACCTGGACGGTGCCGTTCGGGGTCGGCGGGGGCACCGATGTCTGGGCGCGCTTCATGTCGCACTGGATGGCGCAGTCGCTGCCCTCGCATCCCGCCATCGTCATCGACAACGTACCTGGGGGCGGTTCGATCACCGGTACCAATCTCTTCTATACCCGCGCTCAGCCCAATGGCGAGGAGATGCTGGTCACTTCGGCCTCCACCCAGTTCCCGGCCATGCTCAAGGATCCGCGGGTCCGCTTCGATTACGCCAAGTGGACTCCGATCATTGCCGCGCCCACCGGTGGCGTGGTCTACGTCCAGCCGCGTTTCGGCCAGGAGACCGGCGAGATCCTCGCCAATCTGCGCGAGGAGCCGACGAAGTTCGCGATGCAGACGCCGACCGGGCTCGAGATGCCGGTGATGCTGGCATTCGACATGCTGGGCCTGGCGGTCGAGCCGGTCTTCGGCATGCGCAGTCGTGGCGAGGGGCGCCTGGCGTTCGAGCGCGGGGAAGCCGGGGTCGATTTCCAGACCACCTCGGCCTACTTCAGCAGCGTCACGCCGCTGGTCGAATCCGGACAGGCCGTGCCGCTCTTTTCGCTGGGCGTGATGAACGAAGAGGGCGTGATCGTGCGTGACCCCGCCTTCCCCGATCTGCCCACGTTCTCGGAACTCTATCTGGCCCAGCCCGGCGCCAGCCGAGACGACGTCGCCTACGAGGTCTTCCACAAGTTCTTCGCCTCCGGCTACGCCCTGCAGAAGCTGCTGCTGGTACCCAAGCAGGTCGACGCCAAGCTGTTGGCGGGCTATCGCGCCGGTGCCAAGGCCCTTACGACGAACGAGGACTTTCTGGCCGCCGCGCGTCGGCAGGTCGGGCCATACGAGCCGGTCGTGGGAGAGGTCGCCGCCAGGCAGCTGGCGTCCGCGATGGAACTCAGCGATGCCCGTCGGCAATGGGTCGTCGACTGGCTCAAGGATCGTTATGGCGTGCGGGTCGTGACGCGTTAACGGGATCGTCGTCGAGACGGTATGAGGAGACAACACAATGATGGAAGCCTTGGTCGCAAGTCTGGGCGAGGTATTCAGCGCCTCGCATCTGGTCTACATGGGCCTGGGGGTGATGATCGGTCTGCTGGTCGGCATCATCCCCGGGTTGGGGGGTATCGCCGGCATGGCGCTGCTGCTGCCGTTTCTCTACGGCATGGAGCCGGGGTTGGCGCTGGGCATGCTGATGGGCATGGTCGCGGTGATCCCCACGGGAGACACGTTCACCTCGGTGCTGATGGGAATTCCGGGTTCGAGCGCCTCCCAGGCCACCGTGATGGATGGCTTTCCGCTGGCCAAGAAGGGGCAGGCGGCGCGGGCGCTGGCCAGTGCCTTCCTGTCATCGCTGTGCGGCGGCGTCATCGGCGCCATCGTGCTGACCGGGTTCATCCTGGTCGCGCGGCCGCTGGTGCTGGCGTTCTCGTCGGCGGAGCTGTTCGTGCTGACGCTGCTGGGGCTGGCCATGGTCGCGGTGCTCTCCGGCGACAGCCTGTTCAAGGGCATGGCCGCCTGCGGTCTGGGGTTGCTGGCCGGGGCGATCGGGACGGCGCCGGCGACCGGCGAGTTTCGCCTTAACCTGGGCGTCGAGTATCTGTTCGACGGCATCCCGCTGATCGTCGTGGGGCTGGCGATCTTCGCGTTGCCGGAGATCGTCGATCTGCTCATCCGGCGCGGCAGCATCGCCCGGGAGCAGACCTCGCTGGGGCACGGATGGCGCCAGGGCATTCGGGACGTCGTCGACAATCGCGGCCTGGTCGCCAAGTGCGCCGGCATGGGGAGCCTCATCGGCACCATTCCCGGGCTTGCCGGCTCGGTCGTCGACTGGCTCACCTATGCGTTCGCATCGAAGACGGCCAAGGGCGAGAAGCATTTTGGCCAGGGCGACATTCGCGGCGTCATCGCGCCGGAATCGGCCAACAATGCCTGTGCCTGCGGGGCCATGGTGCCGACGCTGCTGTTCGGCGTGCCGGGGTCGGGCACGGCGGCGATTTTTCTGGGCGGGCTGCTGCTGCTGGGACTCGAGCCCGGGGTGAGCATGATCACCACTCATCTGGATCTGACTTACACCATCATCTGGTCGCTGGCACTGGCCAATATCCTCGGTGCCGCGCTGTGCCTGATGCTGGCGCGTCCGGTCGCCCAGCTCACGCGCATCCCCTTCGTGCTGCTGGCGCCGGTGATCACCACGCTGATTCTGTTCGCCGCCTTTCAGGCCACCCGTTCGCTGGGAGACTGGTACACGCTGATTGCCGTCGGCGCGATCGGACTGCTGTTCAAGCAGGCCGGCTGGTCTCGTCCCGCTTTCCTGATCGGCTTCGTCCTCGCACCGGGTGCCGAGACCTACTTCTACCAGAGCGTTCAGTTCCACGGCATGGCGGCGTTTCTTCGCCCCGGTGTCATCATCATCCTGACATTGATCGCGCTGGCGTTTGCCTTCCCGCTAATCAAGCGGTTGCTCCAGCGCCGGCAGCAGCCGCTGGCGGTGGGTGCCGATGTCAACCGTCAGACGGCCGATATACCGGTCCCGACCTTCGGCAAGATCGATCTGGTACTGGTCGTGGGGTTGCTCGCACTGGCGGCTGGTGCCTGGTACGACGTCAGCGGCATGTCGATGATCGGCGGCATCTTCCCGATGCTGGCCATCGCGATCATGGGCACCGGCGCGTTGCTGGCCGGTGCCCAGGCGTGGAAGGGGCAGGCGAGCTGGGTCAGCCAGCCCATCGGCCAGCCGCTGGTCTGGCTCGGCGGACTGCTGGCCCTGGTTGTCGTCGCCTCGCTACTCGGTTTCATCAGCACCGCGTTCCTCATGACACTGGGCTTCATCCGGTTCGTCGCCAGGGCACGCTGGTCGACGGCGGCGCTGATCGCCATCGGTATCGGCGCCTTCCTGCTGGGTATGCAGGCGCTACTGAACCTGCACTATCCCAAGGGTTGGCTGGACGCGACGTTGTTCTAGCTTCCCGCGCGTCTGGACCTCACATGCCTCAGGAAAAGAATGCTGGAACCCGGACGGCACCGACGACACCGGTGCCGTTTTTTGGCCTCGAGAGCGACTGTGCCGCCGAAGGTATGACCGCAGGCGCCAAACCGGCCTTGGTGTTTAAAATCGATATAACGTTATAACTGTTTAGGCGTTACTCTAGGGGGATGCTTTCCCAAGGAGCCGTCATGAATACCTTCGCTCTCTCCCGAGGTGATGCGCACAGAGATCGACCCGATGTCGCCGGTTTTTTCGATCCCCGCACCTTCAGCATCCAGTACGTGGTGTCTGATCCTGCCACTCGCCGCTGCGTGATCATCGACCCGGTGCTCGATTTTGACGAGAAGGCCGGCGCCACCGCCACGCTGCAGGCCGACGCGCTGCTGGAATATATCGAGCGCGAAGGGCTCATGGTCGACTGGATTCTGGATACTCATCCCCACGCGGATCACTTCTCCGCTGCGCGCTATCTGCATGACAGGACCGGCGCCCCCACCGCCATTGGCCGGCCGGTCACGCAGGTGCAGGCGCTATGGAAGGCCATCTACAATTGGCCGAAGCTGCAGGACGATGGCAGCCAGTGGGACCATCTGTTCGGCGAGGGGGACACCTTCAGGCTGGGCGAGATCGATTGCCGCGTGATGCACTCCCCGGGCCATACGCTGGCTTCGATCACCTACGTGATCGGCGATGCGGCCTTCGTTCACGACACCCTGTTCCAGCCCGATTTCGGCACCGCCCGCGCCGACTTTCCCGGCGGGAGCGCGCACCAGCTATGGCACTCGATCCAGGCGATCCTGGCGCTGCCCGATAATACGCGCCTGTTCACCGGTCACGACTACATGCCGGGCGATCGCGAACCACAGTGGGAAAGCACCGTGCGCGAGCAGCGCGAGACCAACAAGCATCGCCTGAATGAGAGCAGCGAGGCCGAGTTTGTCGCGCTGCGCCACAAGCGTGATCGCGAACTGCCGATGCCGAAGCTGATCCTGCATGCGCTGCAGGTCAATATCCTCGGCGGCCGTCTGCCCGAGCCGGAGAGCAACGGCAGGCGTTATCTCAAGATTCCGCTCGACGCCCTGGAAGGCGCGGCGTGGGAGTGAGAGGGCGCCACTCTGCGCATCAATCGGGCAGCGTGGCGTACCGGGACGGCCAGTGGCGCGGCCGGCGCGTTCGGTGCTAAGGTCTTGCCGTGGGAGATGGCATTCCTCCCGAGCGGCTTTCCCGATCGCTCGAACCACCGTCTATCGGTTAATGATGCCTGCGAGGCGCTTCGGTCGAGGCGTGTCAGCAGGTGTCCGTCTTTCCTGGCTGGCTCGTCTCCTCGAGCGGATCATTTCACGAAATGGATTTATCGAGGACGTTGGTATGTGGTTGTCCGTACTGTCGATCGGGGCCGGTGCCGCGATCGGCGCGAACCTGCGCTGGCTGTTGGGCGTGTGGCTCAACGCCCTGTTTCCGGCGATTCCCCCCGGTACCCTGGTGGCGAACCTGCTGGGGGCGTGGCTGATAGGCATCGGCATCGCGTTTTTCGCGCAATTGCCCTCTTTGTCGCCGGAGCTCCGGCTGTTCGTGATCACCGGTTTCCTGGGTGCGCTGACCACCTTTTCCACCTTCTCCGCCGAGATGTTCGGCAACATTCAGGCGGAACGTTACGGGATGGCGCTGCTGGGCATCGGCATTCATGTGGTGGGCTCGCTCGTCATGACCGGACTGGGCTTTTTGACCTACGGCGTCATCCAGAACCTGCTGGGAGGATCGCAACAATGAATCGGCTCAAGAGCGGTTACGAGGTGATATTCATCGTGCCCGAATCACGCCGCCACGACGGCAAGCGTGTCTACGACTGGATCGTCGAGACGGCAAAGAGCCTGGGCATCGGCCGGATGACCCAGCGCGGCGACGTCGAGGGGACCGGGGCGGATGGCAAGCTCCATTCCGCTCATTTCTTCGACCTGGCCGACCAGCCCATCGAGCTGATGTACGCGATGGACGAGGAGACGGCGGAGCGCTTCGTGACGGCCGTCGAGGCAACGGGGGCGCCGGTCTTCTGTATCTGCCGGCCCGTTCACTTCGGTCAGTTGAACGACAATAGCGGCTGAGATCGGTGCAACCGGGGGCTCCTGAGGGAGCCAATTCCGTTGGATCTCCCTCCAATGCCATTGCCAGGGTTTGATATGTCTTATATTCTGGACATATGGACATATATGCCGTTACCCAAAGCTTTGCCGCCCTGTCCCAGGAGACGCGGCTCGAGGCCTACCGGCTGCTCGTGCGCCACGAGCCCGAGGGGCTGCCCGCCGGCGAGGTGGCGCGTCAGCTCGACGTGCCGCACAACACCATGTCGGCCCATCTCTCGGTGCTGGCGCGGGCGGGGTGGGTCGTCTCCCGGCGGCAGAGCCGGTCGATCATCTATCGCGCCGATCTTTCCCACATGAGAGAGACGATCCAGTTCCTGGTGCGTGACTGCTGCGCCGGGCATCCGGAGGTCTGTGAACCGTTCCTGTCTGCGCTGGGTGGCTGCGCCGCTGAAGACGGGCAGGGCGGCGAACGGAACCTCGAAGACAAACCGTGAGGGCGTCATGAAACCGTTGATCTATCACAACCCCGCCTGTGGCACATCGCGCAACACGCTGGCGATGATCGAGGCCTCCGGCGAGATGCCGGACGTGATCGAATACCTGAACACGCCGCCCACCCGTGAGCGCCTGGTCGAGCTGATCTCGATGATGGGCATCACGCCGCGAGCGCTGCTGCGCCGCAAGGGCACGCCGTTCGAGGAACTCGGCCTGGACGATCCGGCCCTGAGCGATGACCGGTTGATCGACGCGATGATGGCGCATCCGATCCTGATCAACCGGCCGATCGTGGTCACCGACAAGGGGGCCCGGCTGTGCCGGCCTTCGGAGCGCGTGCTGGCGCTGCTGGCCAACCCGGTGGCGACGTTCACCAAGGAAGACGGCGAGGTCGTGCGGGCCGATGAGGCCGGGCATGAGTGATAAAGACCTGAGTGCGATGAGCGATTCGGCCGATGCCGACGATCTGCCCAATATCGATCCGGAGAAACTGCAGCCGATCGATATCGATGCGCTGGTGGGAACCGACGCGCCGCGTCATCCGCCGAAGATCCTGGTGCTCTACGGCTCCCTGCGGGAGCGCTCCTTCTCGCGGCTCGTCTCCGAGGAAGCGGGCCGACTGCTGCGCTGGTACGGCTGCGAGGTGCGCACCTTCAACCCTTCGGGCCTGCCGCTGCCGGACGACGCCGAGGCGGAACACCCCAAGGTGCAGGAGCTGCGCGACCTGGCCGAATGGTCCGACGGCATGCTATGGGTCAGCCCGGAGCGTCACGGCGCCATGACCGGGGTCATGAAGGCGCAGATCGACTGGATCCCGCTGTCGCTGGGCGGCGTTCGCCCTACCCAGGGCAAGACGCTGGCGGTGATGGAAGTCTCCGGCGGCAGCCAGAGCTTCAACGCGGTCAATCAGTTGCGGATTCTGGGGCGCTGGATGCGGATGATCACCATCCCCAACCAGTCCTCCGTACCCAGGGCATTCACCGAGTTCGACGACGCCGGACGCATGAAGCCGTCGCCGCTCTACATGCGCATCGTCGATGTCTGCGAGGAACTGGTGAAGTTCACCTGGCTGACGCGAGGACGTTCGGCCTATCTTACCGATCGCTATTCCGAGCGGGTCGAGAGTGCGGAAGCACTCTCGCGTCGCGTCAATCAAGGCACTCACTAGGCTCTGTACGAAAACTGCCTGCACTCGGCAATACGGCGTTAAAAACCGGCTCAAGATGCTCATTTACACCCTGTAAACTCCGCGCTTTCGCCGATTTTTGCCTTGTCTTGCCTTCGCTCGCCGACTTTTCGTACAAACCCTAGAACGTACTGGCTAAACGTACTCACTCAACGTACTCGCTAAACGTACGCACTAAAGAGTACTCACTGAACGCAGGGGCATTCGATGCTGGCACTGGCTATTTTCGTCGTCACCCTGGTCCTGGTGATCTGGCAGCCCAAGGGCCTGGGGATCGGCTGGAGCGCGCTCGGCGGGGCGCTGGTGGCACTGCTGGCGGGCGTGGTGCAGTTGTCCGACGTCGGCGTGGTGTGGGATATCGTGTGGGATGCGACGTTCACCTTCGTGGCCTTGATCGTCATCTCGCTGATTCTCGACGAGGCGGGGTTCTTCGCCTGGGCGGCACTGCACGTCGCTCGCTGGGGCAACGGTCGCGGGCATCTGCTGTTTCCGCTGATCGTGGTGCTGGGGGCGGTGATCGCGGCGTTCTTCGCCAACGACGGCGCGGCGCTGCTGCTGACGCCGATCGTGATCGCGATCCTGCTGCGGCTGGACTTCTCTCCGCCGGCGGCGCTGGCCTTCATCATCGCCACCGGATTCGTTGCCGACACCACCAGCCTGCCGTTGATCATCTCCAACCTGGTCAATATTGTCAGCGCCAACTATTTCAATATCGGCTTCGATCGCTATGCGGCGGTCATGGTGCCGGTCAACCTGGTCTCGCTGGTGGCGACGCTGGCCGTGCTGTGGATCGCCTTCGGCCGTCGGATTCCCAGACGCTATTCGGTGGCGGAGCTCGATGCGCCGCGCTCGGCGATTGTCGACCCGCTGGTCTTCCGCGCCGCTTTTCCGCTGCTGACGGTGCTGCTCGTCGCCTATTTCGTCACCGCGCCGCTGGGCATTCCCATCGCTTTCGTGACCGGGGCCGCGGCGATCCTGCTGATGGCGATCGCCGGTCGCTGGTGGCGGGGCGGCAAGGGCGCCGCCGTGTCGGTCACCGCGGCGCTCAAGGGCGCGCCGTGGCAGATCGTGCTGTTCTCCATCGGCATGTACCTGGTGGTCTACGGGCTGGGTAACGCCGGCCTGACCGACTACGGCGCCCGGGCACTGCAGTGGCTGGCAGGGCAGGGCGACTTCGTTGCCACCATCGGCACCGGATTTCTTTCCGCCATCGTTGCCTCGGTGATGAACAACCTGCCCTCGACGCTGGTCGGCGCGCTGGCCATCGACCGGGCCCAGGTGCCGGCGGTGACTCAGGAGCTGATGGTATACGCCAACGTGATCGGCAACGATCTGGGGCCGAAATTCACCCCCATCGGCAGCCTCGCAACGCTGCTGTGGCTGCACGTACTGGCCGGCAAGGGCTACAGGATTGGCTGGGGGCAGTACATGAAGATCGGACTTTTGATCACGCCGCCGGTGCTGCTGGCGACGCTCGTCGCGCTGGCGGTGTGGCTGCCAATGTTACCTGCAGGTTGAAGAATATCGTTTCCCGACCTGGCTTTACATAAAGAAACATATTCGTCGCGCTCGCTTAACCCACATGAACTTCATCGATGACGTTAAGGCGTACGGTGAACGTGCAGCGTCAGGAAGGCGTTATGCCAAGGATGGAAATCGCAGGACGCGATGTTCACAGGGATGCATGGCAGGATGCCATGGCGAGTTAGCAAGGAACCGCTACGATCTAACCCCGGCCCCCAGCGGTCGGGGTTTTTTGTGCGATGTCGTTGGGTTCGTTCGCTGACCTCGGGTTGCTCGCCCCGAGAGACGCGAAGCGACGCGAGGGGAATCGAGATGAACGAGATAGTAAGGCAACGCATCGGCGCGACGCTGCTGGCGGCGATTCTGCTGGGTATTGGCGTGATGGCAGCGCTCGACGAGATCGTCTTTCACCAGCTACTGGCCTGGCACCATTTCGTCGAGACCGACAACTCGGCATTGGCGCTGGCCTCGGATGGGGTGCTGCACACGCTGGAACTGGTGATGCTGGTCGTCGGTGGCGCGCTGATGCTGCGTCTTCATGAAACCGGGCAGCACGCGGGCGGCTTTCGAGGCGCGGGCTTTCTGCTGGGAATGGGCGGCTTTCAGCTGTTCGACGGCATCGTCGACCACAAGATTCTGGGGCTGCACCAGGTTCGATACGTCGACAATCTGTTGATCTACGACCTCGGCTGGAACGCGGCCGGCCTGCTGCTGCTGGCCATCGGTTACTGGCTGCTGCGCCGGGCCCGGCGGGGCGCGGCGTCGAGCCAGCGGTGAACGGATTCACGCTGGTTTTCGCCACGCTGGCCATCGCTTACGGCTGGGGTTGGTGGCGATTGAAGCGGGGTAGTCGAGAGTGGCCGCTGTGGCGTCTGGTGGTCTTCTGGCTGAGTGCATTGGCGATCATTGCGGTGATGTCGCCACCATCGATGCATTGGGCGCACAGGGATTTTCGCGGCCATATGGTGGTGCATCTCGTCGCGGGGATGATCGCGCCGCTGGGGCTGGTGATGGCGGCACCGGTGAGTCTGGCGCTGAAGAACGTGCCCGTGCATTGGGGCAGGCGCTGGGTCGGGTTTGTCTCCCTGCCTCCCATCCGCGTGCTGAGCCACCCGGTCACGGCGGCGTTGCTCAATATCGGCGGCATGATGGTGCTGTACCTGACCGATCTCTACGCGACGATGCTTCACTCGCCCGGATTCGCGCTGTGGTTGCACTGGCATTTCATTATCGCCGGCTGTCTTTTCAGCTGGGCCATCGCCGGGCCGGACCCGGCGCCGAAACGCCCCGCCCTGGAATGGCGCTTCGGCGTGCTGGTGGCATCGATGGCCGTGCATGCGATGTTGTCCAAGTGGATGTATCGTTTCCACTTTCCCGCATCGGTGCCGATCGATCAGGTCCGGCAGGGCGCGGAACTGATGTTCTACGCCGGAGAGCTGCCGGAAGCGTTGCTGGTCTATCTGTTGGCGCGCCAGTGGATGCGATCCCGCTATCGGGAAACACCGGCATCGATGGCTTCCTGACACGCGCGATGGTTTTTAACTAACACGCTCGATGGCTTTCTGACACGCTCGAAGGCTTTTTAACTAACACGCGCGATGGCTCTTCATCGCTCCCGGTCGCTCTGGTCCAGAGGAAGTTCGATCTTGCCGCCCGACCAGACCCACTGGGTAATCTCCGGGATATCGTCGAGATGCTCACGAATATAGCGGTGATGTTTCTGCAGTAACGCCTGCAGATCCTCGATGAGTTCGGCGGCGTTCTCCCACTGCTCCGGCAGATAGCGCAGGGCATCCAGCGCCAGATGCATGCGGCTCATGTGATTGAGTACCGTCATGTCGAACGGCGTGGTGGTGGTTCCCTCTTCCTGGTAGCCGCGGACGTGGAAACGTTCGGTATCGGGGCGATTGTGAATCAGTTGATGGACCACGCCACGGAAGCCGTGGAAGGCGAAGACCACCGGGCGCTCGGCCGTGAACAGCTCGACGAAATGTTCCTGGCTGATCCCGTGCGGATGGTCCAGGCGTAGCGTCATGATATCGACCACATTGACCACGCGGACTTTCAGCGCCGGCAGATAGGAGCGCAGGATATCCACCGCCGCCAGGGTTTCCTGGGTGGCGGTATCGCCGGCACATGCCATCACGATATCCGGCTCCGCTTCGCCGCTATTGCTGGCCCACTCCCAGATGCCGAGACCCACGCGACAGTGTTCGCGAGCCTCGTCCATCGTCAAATACTGCAGTTGAGGGTGCTTGTCGATCACGATCGCGTTGAGGTGATCGACGCTGCCGAAGCAGTGCCGGGCGGTCGCCAGGAGCGTATTGGCATCCGGCGGCAGGTAGATCCGTACCACCTGCGGCTGTTTGCTCAGCAAGGTGTCGATGAAGCCCGGCCCCTGGTGGCTGAAGCCGTTGTGATCGTTGCGCCAGCAGGTCGAGGTGAGCAGGTAGTTCATCGAGGGTATCGAGGCGCGCCAGGAGACCTCGCGGGCATGCTCCAGCCACTTGGCATGCTGGATCGCCATGGAATCGATGATCGAGACGAAGGCTTCGTAGCTGGCGAACAGACCGTGACGGCCGGTCAGCACGTAGCCCTCGAGCCAGCCGTTGCAGTTATGCTCGCTCAGCACCTCGAGCATGCGGCCATCCATGGACAGCTTCTCGTCGTTGTCGTCGAATGGCCCCATGAAGCAGCGATCGGTGACTTCCAGCACTGCACCGAGTCGATTGGAGTTGACCTCGTCGGGGCAGAACAGCCGGAAGTTGTGCGGATTGTCGACGTAGATATCACGCATGAACTGGCCAAGGCGTTCGGTGGAGCCGTGAAGCTCGCGACCCCGCTGCGCCTCGTCGAACTCGACGGCGTAGGTCTCGAGTGGCCGATATTGGAGCGGCTGGCGCAGCTTGCCGCCGTTGGCATGCGGGTTGGACCCCATGCGCCGTTCACCGACGGGGCAGAGGGCGAGGATGGATTCCCGCGGCGCACCCTGCCCGTCGAAGAGTTCCTCTGGCTGATAGGACTGCATCCAGCTTTCGAGCTGTTGCAGACGCTCGGGATGCGCCCTCAGGCCGCTCATTGGCACCTGATGCGCACGAAACGTGCCTTCCACGGCCACACCGTCGACGAACTTCGGCCCGGTCCAGCCCTTGGGCGTGCGCAGCACGATCATCGGCCACACCGGACGAGTTTCGATGCCTTCGTGGCGCGCCCGCCGCTGAATCTCGCGAATCTGATCGAGCACCCTGGAGAGCGCCGCCGCGAAGTCGCGGTGAACGGCATCCGGGTGGTCGCCAGCAACGAACACCGGGGCATAGCCGTGGCCGCTGAAATAGTGATCCAGCTCATGATCGCTCTTGCGCGCCAGCACCGTTGCCGAGCCGATCTTGTAGCCGTTGAGGTGCAGGATCGGCAGAACCGCGCCGTCCCGGGTCGGATTGAGATAGTTGACGCCTTTCCACGACCCTTCCAGCGGGCCGGTTTCCGCTTCGCCATCTCCCACGACCGCGGCCGCGATCAGATCGGGGTTGTCGAACACGGCACCGAAGGCGTGAGTCAACACGTAACCCAGCTCGCCGCCTTCGTGGATCGAGCCCGGCGTCGGCACGCTGACATGGCTGGGCACGCCGCCGGGCGTCGAGAACTGGCGGAACAGGCGCTGCATCCCTTGGGCGTCGCGCGTTACGTGGCTGAAGTGCTCGCTGTAACTGTTCTCCAGCCACAGATTGGCGAGCAGTGCCGGACCGCCGTGTCCGGGACCGGCCAGATAGATTACGTCGATATCGCGGCGCTGGATCTGGGCGTTGAGGTGGGCGTAGATCAGATTGAGCCCGGGGACCGTGCCCCAGTGTCCGAGCAGGCGCGGCTTGATATGTTCGAGCGTCAGCGGCGTCTCGAGCAGCGCGTTATCGGTGAGATAGATCTGGCCGACGGCGAGGTAGTTGGCTGCCCGCCACCAGTGGTCGATTCGCTTCAGAAGCTCCTCGTCCTTGTCGACCGGCAGGCGGGGCAGGGTCGTGGATTGGCTCACGGTGGGAGGCATGGAGCAGACTCCTGGGAAAGGGGTGGCGTGAATGGCTTTCGTAACAAGCCGAGGCTGGTGGCGTCTCCTGTTTCGACGCCACGAGTGTCTTGAGTGCCCTGAACGGCGCGGTACGCTCACCGCCCCCGGGTCCGCGTTCGAGCTTCAGTTCTGGTCAGAGGCAGAGTCCGGGACATGGGCGCCGTCACCGGCGTTCGACCGAGAAAGCTGCCAGGTGTGACGGGCGATCATGACCTCCTCGTCGGTGGGGATGACGTGAACGGCGACCGCACTGTCCCGGGTCGAGATGCACCCCGGCTCCGCGGAGCGGTTCGCGGCGTCCTCCAGCGCCACCGACCACAGCGGTGCCAGGCGCTCGATGATCGCTTGACGGACTGGCGCGGCGTGCTCGCCGATACCGGCGGTGAAGACAATGCCGTCGACGCCGCCCAGGCTGACAGCCATGCGCCCCATCTCCTGGGCGACGCGATAGACGAAGAAGTCCACCGCCAGCTGCGCGCGGGGGGAGTCGCTCTCCAGCAGCGTCTGCATGTCGCTGTCGAGGCCGGAAAGACCGAGCAGTCCCGAATCGTGATAGAGGAGCGACTGCAGCTGCTCGCTCGAATAACCGAGCTCATGTTCGAGATAGAGCATCAGCCCCGGATCGAGGGCGCCCGAGCGAGTGCCCATCGGCAGCCCGTCCAGCGCGGTGAAGCTCATCGTGGTATCGATGCTGCTGCCGGCTTTTAGTGCGCAGAGGCTGGCGCCGTTGCCCAGATGGGCGACGATGGTCCGACCCTCGGCCAACCGTTCATCGACCTCGTGCAGTCGCCCGGCGATGTATTCGTAGGATAGCCCATGAAAGCCGAAGCGGCGGATGCCCTGCGCGAAGAAGGCGTAGGGAAGGCCGGTCAACTGGGCCACGATCGGCATCTCGAGATGAAAGCTGGTATCGAAACAGGCGACCTGCAGCGTGTCGGGCGCGAACCGGCTGACGGCGTCGATGCCTTCCAGATGATGCGGTTGATGCAAGGGGGCCATCGGGGTCAGGGCCGCGATACCTTCGCGGGTCGCCTCGTCGATGACGACCGGCTCGGCAAAACGATCGCCACCGTGAACGATGCGATGGCCGACGGCTGCCAGGGCCAGTTCGCCGAATTGTTGCTCGAGGGCCTCATGGAGCCGGGCGAAGGCGCTGTCGTGGTCCGCAAGTTCATGATTTCCCGGTGTCTCATCGAGGAATCCGGTTCCATCGGCGAGCTCGCCGGAGAGATGCGGCGAGTCACCGATTTTCTCGACCTTCGCCTTGGCGACGAATTCAGGTGGCGCCATGTCGCCGAGGCGATAGAGCGAGAGCTTGATGCTGGAGGAACCGGCATTGAGCGCAATGATATGAGGATGCGGCGCTGCCATGAGCTCGCCCTTATTCCTTGCTGATAATCAGCAACTGGAAATCAGCCGATGCCTTAAGCTCTGTCTGAAAAATCGGCGAGCGCAGGCCTTTGTCAGACAGAGCGTAGCGTCGGTCGCGGTTGTTCAAAGCGTGGTTCATCTTGACCAACCCTTCAAATGACGAACGGGTCTCGAAATCTCGAGACCCGTCGTGATTTTCCGCCAGCGCCGGGTTACATCTGCTCTTTCTGGGCACCGGAGCCTTCACGAGCCTTGCCCAATGACGGTTCCTGGCCCTCGGGTTCCGGCTTCTGACGCGTCGAGTATTCGCCTCTTCCGTCCAGCGACGGCCCCTGATTCCAGCGACCCATCGGCGCTTTTTTGTCGGTCAGGGTGTTGAGGTAATAGTAGGAATGCTCCATCGCCTCGTGCGCTTCCGGCGTCGAATTGGGGATCGGCAGGTTCTTCTCGAATCCGCCCAGCTCCTCGATCACCGCGAGCCACTGCTGCTGATGATAGGTATCGCGCGCGATCAGGAACGACAGGAAATCTTTCATGCCCTTGTCGCTGGTCCAGTTGTACAGCCGCGAGGCCAGCACGCGGCCGCCGGACTCCGCGGCGACATTGGCCATCATGTCCGCGGCGATGTTGCCGGTGGCATAGACGTGGCTCATGTCGAACGGTACGCCATTGGCATTGACCGGCATCGCGGAGAGGCCGGAAGAGAGCAGGTGGCGTGGGTTGGCCCCGCCCAGAATCGCGTTGATGATCGGATCCTTGGCGGATTCCTCCTGATAGGAGACCGGCGCGCCCTCCAGGTTCAGGGCGACGGCATGGCCAAGCATCTCGATATGAGACAGCTCTTCGGTCGCCGTGGACATCAGCAGATCCCGGATGCGGTCGTCGCCGCGGGCGCCCATGGCCTGAAAGAAGTACTGCATGGCAACACGGATTTCGCCCTCGACACCGCCGATGGCCTGCTGCAGCAGCATGGCGAACTGCGGATCGGGCTTGTCGACCTTGACCGGGTATTGAAGTTTCGATGAATGCTGGAACATGGTGTTCTCCGATGGCAAAGCAGCGTAGGAATCCGGCGTAATCATCTTGGATTCAGGGTGGTTATCCCGAATCCTATTATCCTGAATCCAAGGGAATGATCTGGCTTGCGCGACCCGATAATCATTTGCGTCATTAAAAGGATCGCGGATGCTTCTAGAAGCTAGTTCGCTCTGAAAAATGCGCTACTGATCCAGGTTAATGGGGAACCTTTAAACGTCTTTTATTGACATCCATTAACAAGCATTAATTTCCGATCATGTTTCGAGTGGCGGCAAGCCCATGAGCCGTATTGGACATGCTAAATCCTCTCGCCTATCCCACCTGCGTTAATGACCTGGCGCGCCAGGTAGCGTTGACTAAGCTGAAGTGTCCACTGGCCGGATGATCGCTGACATTTTTCCGGCATCGTGAGGGAGCAATGGATGGCTGACCTCGAGACCTATCGTCAAAAACGTGACTTTTCGCGTTCGCCGGAGCCGCGCGGCAAGCGGGGCAGGAAGCGTTCGCAGTCGAGCTTCGTGATCCACAAGCACGATGCCAGCCAGCTGCATTATGACCTGCGGCTGGAAGAGGGCGGTGTGCTGCGCAGTTGGGCGTTGCCCAAGGGCCCCAGCCTCGAACCGGGGGAGAAGCACCTGGCGGTTCAGGTCGAGGATCATCCGCTCGACTATGGCGATTTCGAAGGCGTGATTCCCGAGGGTTACGGCGCCGGCACCGTGATGATATGGGATCGCGGCGTGTGGCGAATCACCGGCAAGCATGATGACGACCAGATCGATTTCGCGCTCGACGGCGACAAGCTCAAGGGCGCGTGGACGCTCAAGCGGATGGGTGCGCGTGGCGGTAACGGAAAGCCGCGGGGCGGCAAGCAGTGGCTGATGATCAAGCGTCACGACGATGCCGGCGCCCAGGTGCCCGACAGTCTCGACGACATCAGCGTCGTTTCGGATCGAGACATGGCGGCGATCGCCGAGGCGAAACCAGCAACGTCTTCGGCATCTTCATCGTCGAAAAAGGACGCCGCCTCGGGAACCTCTTGCGCGAAAAAAGCCTCGTCCGTCAAGGTGCGAGGCACGCGTTCGAGCGGTGGCCGCAAAGCGAAGTCGGGTCCACTTATCGAAGCCGACAAGATCGATGGCGCGCGCAAGGCGAGCTTGCCCGCCCACCCCTCGGCCCAGCTGGCGACCCTGGTCGAAAAGGCGCCGCGGGATGACGCCTGGTTTCACGAGATCAAGTTCGATGGCTACCGGATCCTGGCTCGTCTCGATCACGGCAAGGTGAGCCTGCTGACCCGTAACGGCCACGACTGGCGGGATCGCTTCCCGGAAATTGCCGAGGCGATCGAAGCGCTGCCGCTGGAAAAGGCGCTGTTCGACGGCGAGATCGTGGCGCTGCGTCGTGATGGCGTCAGCGATTTCCGGCGCCTCCAGCAAGCGCTTGGCGAAGAGAAGAGTGCCGGACTGACCTACCAGATCTTCGATCTTCGCTATCTTGAGGTGCCGGGGTTGGACGGTGTCGTTCTCGACGATGTGAAACTGCGCGATCGCAAGGCGCTATTGGCGCAGCTCTGCGAAGCCGTGAGGATCGGCAACCGTGGCATGCTGCGCTATACCGACCATATCGAGGGGCAGGGCGAGGCGTTCTACGAGCAGGCGAGTCGGCAGGGTCTGGAAGGGATCGTCTCCAAGCGCGCCGATGCGCTGTATCGCGGCCGGCGCAATCGGGACTGGCTGAAGACCAAGACCGAGCGTCAGGCCGAGTTCGTGGTCGGCGGATACACCGACCCTCAGGGGAGCCGCAGCGGCTTCGGTTCGTTGCTTATCGGCGCCTACGACGATGACGGCAAGCTGCGCTACTGCGGCCGGGTCGGGGCAGGATTCTCCCATGATCAACTGACGACATGGCAACGGGAGCTGTCCCGCTCGCCGCGCAAGACCTCGCCTTTCGTCGAGCGAGATATTCCCGATCTGGCCAACAGCCACTGGGTCACGCCAAAGCGCGTGATCGACGTCACGTTCGGCGAATGGACCCGCGATGGACGCCTGCGCCATCCGCGCTTTCGCGGCGTGCGCGAGGATCGCGATCCTGCGGACATCCGGCTGAGTCAGCAGCAAACGGCGGAGAGGCCCATGAACGATGGTTCAAGCGAGACGGGCGGCGGGAAGCGTCGATCCCCCGCGGTAGCCGATAACGGTGAGATCGAGATCGAAGGCGTTCGGCTGACGCATCCCGACCGGGTGCTGTTCGAGGACGCAGGCATCACCAAGCGCGCGCTTGCCGAATTCTACGCCGAACATGCCGAGTGGATACTACCCGGTCTCGCCGAGCGACCATTGACGCTGTTGCGGTGCCCCGGTGGCGTCGGCAAAGAGTGCTTCGTCCAGAAGCACCCCGGCGAGACCATGCCGGACGACCTTCCGAGCGTGGCCATCGCCGAGAAGTCCGGCACGCATGACTATCTCTACGCGCGCAGTGCCGCCGACCTGGTGGCGCTGGTGCAGATGGGCACCCTCGAGTTTCATCTCTGGAACAGCCGTATCGATGACCTCGAGCGCCCCGATCAGCTGGTATTCGATCTCGACCCGGCACCGGACTGCGAATGGCAGGCAGTGATCGACGTCGCCCGCGAGCTGCGTCAGGCGCTGGCCGAGCTCGAGCTCACGGCGTTCCTGCGCACCACCGGCGGCAAGGGGCTGCACCTGGTGGTCCCGCTCAAGCCTCACGCCGACTGGGAGACGGCCAAGGCCTTTGCCGAAGCCGTCTGCGAGCGGTGCGCCGAGCGGCATCCCGATCAGCTGA
The DNA here is from genome assembly GCF_003206035.1 of Salinicola sp. CPA57. Classification (NCBI taxonomy): domain Bacteria; kingdom Pseudomonadati; phylum Pseudomonadota; class Gammaproteobacteria; order Oceanospirillales; family Halomonadaceae; genus Salinicola; species Salinicola sp. CPA57. The sequence continues at coordinate 390,241 of NZ_PZJR01000001.1, read as the reverse complement.
CGCTCAACATGTCCAAGCAGGCCCGTCACGGCAAGGTGCTTCTCGATTACCTGCGCAACGGGCGCGGCGCCACGGCGGTGGCTTCCTACTCGGTTCGTGCCAGACCGGGTGCGCCGGTGGCAACGCCGATTCGCTGGGCCGATTTGGGGCCGAAGCTGAGCGCCGATCGATATACGCTGGCCAATCTGCCGCGCCGGCTTGCCTCACTCAAGCGCGATCCCTGGGCCGGGTTCGACGACGCTCGCCAGCGACTGACCAAGAAACGCTGTCGCGACGTCGGCATGGAAATCTGAATGGCCGACGGGTGGCAACCGATTGTCCGACAGGAGAGAAGAACGATGAGTGCTCGCGCGGTCTGGAAAGGGGTCATCGGGTTCGGCTCGGAGCGAGTCCCGGTCAAACTCTACACGGCGGTCAGCGACCGCAACGTGCACTTTCGTCTGCTCGATCGGCGCCGGCATCGTCCCGTTCATCAAATGATGATCGAACCGCAGAGCGGCAAGACGGTATCGAGCGACGATCGGCACAAGGCCGTCGTCGGCAAGCGGGATCGGATTCTGTTCGACGACGAGGAGCTGGACGCGCTGACGCCGGCGCCCTCGCGCGACATCGAGGTGATGCACTTTCTGCCCCCGGGAACGATCGATCACCAATGGTATCAGCGACCCTATTTTCTCGGTCCCGACGGCGATGTCGAGACGTTCGATGCCTTTGCGGCCGCGCTCGCCGGCAGCGGGCGGGAAGGTCTGGTCCACTGGGTGATGCGCCACAAGGCCTACGTCGGCGCGCTGCGCGATCACGACGGTCACCCGCTGCTGATCACCTTGCGCCATCTCGACGAAGTCGTCGACGCCGACGCTCTGGAGCCGCCCGGCGGTGAAGAACTCAGTGACAGCGAAGTGAAGATGGCGACCGATCTGATCGAGATGTATGCCGCCGACTTCGAGCCGGAACGCTATCAGGACGAGTATCGCCAGCGGCTGGAAGCCCTGGTGGAGACCAAACGCAGTGGCAAGCGGGTCAAGGTCAAGCCTCGTCGACGTCAGCAGCCTGACGACGATATCGCCTCGTCACTCAAGGCCAGCCTTGCCCGGGAGCGAAAACGTGCCTAAGTCGAACAGGACCCGGCCGAAGGCGCCCAGGCCGGAGAAGAACCGGCACCCGGATCGCGGCTTTCACGGACCACGGCCGTTCTGGTCCGGCACCATCGCCTTCGGGCTGGTCAATCTGCCGGTGGGGCTGTACGCCGCCTATCATTCGCGGGATGTCACGCTGAAAGAGGTCGATGACCAGGGCCGGCCACTCTCCCGGCGATTCTTCAGCGAAACCGGGCGCAAACCGCTCAAGTCGAACGAGCTGGCACGAGGCATCGAGGTCAGCGAGGATCACTACGCGATCGTCGAGGATCAGGAGATCGAGGATGCCACGCTCGAGCACCGGCGCGAGATCGAATTGAGTCGATTCGTCTCGCTGGACGAGCTCGATCCGCTCTACTTCCGACGCGCCTACTTCCTGGTACCGGACTCTCGTTCAGCTGGCCGCGGGGGAGCATTGAAGCCCTACCGGCTGCTCGCGGCGGCGATGGCAAGCGCCGGCCGGGCAGGCATCGCCACGCTGGTGATGCGGGGTCGGGAAGTGCTGGTGGCGATTCTTGCCGAAGACGGCATTCTGCGCGCTGAAGCGCTGCGTTTTCATGACGAGTTGCGTTCCCCCCGGAGCATCGGCCTGACGGCGCCGGGTAAACCGGATGCAAAACGCGAGCGCCAGATCCATCGGGCGATGGACCGGCTCAACGCGAAGCAGTTCGATCCCGACGAGTTGATCGATCCGCACATCGAGGCGCTCAAGAAGCGGGTGCGCCAGAAACGCCGGCGCCATCAGGATATCGCGCCGATCGAACCCGCCCGATCCGGCACCGAGGGTGACAGCAGCGAAAACGAGGAAGGCGCCGAGGTCATCGACCTGATGCAGGTGCTCAAGCGCAGCCTCAAGCGGGGTCGGATCGAACCGACGGGGAAGAAGGCCGACGAGGGGAAAGACGGTAAAGCCGCTGCCACTCCTGCCGGAGCTCAAACGTCCGGGCTCGGAACGACCGTCAAGTCCAAAACGACCGCCAGGTCCGGGAAGGGGACGAAGTGCTCCAAGGCCGACCCATCCGATCTTTCCCGGCTTTCCCGCGAGACGCTTTATGAGATGGCGCAGCAGCGCAGGATTCGCGGGCGCAGCGACATGAACAGGATGCAGCTGATCGAAGCGCTACGGCGCGGTGACTGAACCAATCGAGAAAGTCGCGCGCGCTCGGTGAACTCGGGCAAACGGCGCCGATGCCAACGCCGGTTGGCAGTCGCCCGCTACCCTCTACCTGGCTTTCTTGCCTTCCTTCTTCCCCGCCTTCTTTTCCGCTTGCGCCTTGTCATCTCCGCCAGCCCGTTCGTCCTGTCCGGCCGCCGTGAATGAGGTGTACTTTTTCACCAAAAGTTGTACAAGAAATAATGTTGTGACAGAAATGTAATGAAAAATTCATGCAGGCCTCACTCCGGGAACTGCCATTTTCGAAGATGTGTCTACGAAGAACTAACAATTTGAATTCACTCAATTTGCTGATAGCAAAGAAATTTTAGGTATATCGCGCAGCGGTGGGTGCCGCTGGTTCACGTCGTCGGGAAGGGTGGGGAAAGGCTCCAGAACCTTAAATAAAATTAAGTTTATCTATACATCGGCCGATAGAGCGTCTCGCGGCATGAAGTGAATTCCCCCTGAGAGAATTTTCGCCTGCCGAGACCAGTTCCACTCGCCCTGAGGCTCAAGCCAAGGGCACCTATCGGGGCTTTGCCATGCTGCTACTCAATCGAAGCGTGAAATTCCGCCTGGCTGCGAGCCTGGGCGCCTGTATCGCCATGCTGTTCATCGTCGGGGTCGTCGGGCTGTACTGTCTGAGTCATATCAACGATGCGCTCGAGCGGACCTATGAAGGGAACGTGCTGACCCTGAAGGATCTCAGTCGCGTCGACCGGGCTCTGCTCAGCAATCGGGTCAAGATCACCGCCGAACAGCGTGACCGAAATCCGGCGTCCGCACGGACGACACAGCAGGAGATCGCCGACAACGATGCGATCATCGATGCCGCCTGGAGCGACTACTATCCGCAACGCATCGGCGGCCCGCGGGAGCGCGAGATGGCGGATGCCTTCATCACGGCGCTGGCCGGCTTGCGGGTCACCATTGCCGAGCTCAACACGGCGATGATCGGCAATGATTTCGAACGAGCTCGGGTCATCGCGACAACCACGTTGCGCGACCAGTATCCCGAGGCGCTCGACGCCATTCGAACGCTGATCGAGCGCAACAGCGCGCAGGCCGCCGAGGCGTTCGAAGGCGCAGCCACCGAATACCGATGGGCGCGCACACTCGTCATCGCCATCATGATCGGTTCACTGATCCTGGGCATAGGGGTGGCGCTGTGGCTGATCCGCGGGATCATGACGCCGCTGGGCAAGGCGCAGGTACTTGCCAATGCCATGGCGGAAGGGAAGCTCGACAACACGATCGATATCACCTGCAAGGACGAGTTCGGCGTGATGCTACGCTCGCTCAAGGCCATGGAGAGCCAGTTCTCCCGGGTCGTCATGAGCGTGCGGGATAACGCCGAATCGGTCAGCACGGCGGCGGATGAGATTGCCCAGGGGACCGACGATCTCAGCCGGCGCACCCAGGCGCAGGCGGCCAGTCTGGAGCAGACGGCAGCATCGATGGATGAGATCACTTCCACCGTGCGCCAGAACGCGGAAAACGCCGCCGAAGCCGACAAGCTCGTCCATGACGTCAGTCAGCGCGCCAACGCGGGAGGCGAGGTTGCCGGGCAGGCGGTCAAGGCGATGGAAGGCATCAACGCGTCGAGCCGCAAGATTGCCGGCATCGTCGGCTTGATCGATCAGATCGCCTTCCAGACCAACCTGCTGGCGCTGAACGCCTCGGTGGAAGCGGCCCGCGCCGGCGAGCAGGGTCGCGGATTTGCCGTGGTGGCCAATGAAGTGCGCAATCTCGCCGGGCGAAGCGCCGATGCCGCCAAGGAGATCAAGAAACTGGTGGAGGAGAGCATCGGTCAGGTGGATACCGGTACCGTGCTGGTCAATCGTGCAGGCCACGCGCTGGAAGAGATCGTCGACGGTGTCGCCCGCGTGACCACGCTGGTGGGGGAAATCGCGGTCGCCAGCCGCGAGCAGTCCCAGGGAATCGACCAGGTCAACACCGCGGTGTCGCAGATGGACGGGGTGACCCAGCAGAATGCGAGCCTGGTGGAAGAGTCCAGCGCCGCCGGTCGGTCGCTGCAGGGCCAGGCTGCCAACCTGCTGAAAGAGGTCTCGTTCTTCCAGGGGGCTGCGCGCGGCACGACGCAGGCGTTGCCGTCAGGCTCGGCCACGGCGTCATCGAATGCCTCGGCCATGACGCCGGTGCGGCCTCAGACGCTGGCGCGCCCGCGGACCAGTACCGCACCGCAGAAAGCCGAAACCGGAGAGTGGACCTCTTTCTGAAATCCACATTCTGAGCGCGATATCCTTGCCAAGCGCCCCCGGTCGGGGCGCTTTGGGGTTCGCGGATCGTTCGTTCAGCCCATCGGCGTCATCGCTTCATTCCCGTTCCCGCCTCCCTGTCCGCTCACGCCTCTCCGTTCGTTTGTATCCCTCTCCATTCACGCCTTGGGCGCCAGCTCATAGATCCATACGCTGAAGCCGCTCAGCGTGTTGGGGCCGAAGGTATGAGTCAGCGGAACATCGGTGGCATCGCGGCCCTGGGCGATCAGCACGCGGCCGATGCAGGGCGCGTTGTTGCGGGGATCGAAGGTCCACCAGCGCCCGCCGAGGTAGACCTCCATCCAGGCCGCGAAATCCATGTCGGCATAGGGCGGCGGCTTGCCGATGTCGCTGATGTAGCCGGTGCAGTAGCGCGCAGGCAGATTCATGCAGCGGCAGAGCGTGATCGCCAGATGGGTATAGTCGCGGCACACGCCTACCCCTTCGTGATAGGCCTCGGCAGCCGTGCGTGTCGGTCGCGAGTGCTCGTAGCCGAAGGTGATGTGCTGATTGACGAAATCGCAGATGGCCTGAACGCGGGCCCAGCCGGGCGGCGTGCCCTGAAACCGCTTCCAGGCGATCTCGCTGAGCAGGTCGGTCTCGCAGTAACGGCTGCCCAGCAGGTACTGCAGCACCTCCGAGGGAAGCTCTTCCACCGGATGCTGGCGGGCATCGAGACCGATGGGATCGTAGCCGCCGTCGTCATGCAGGATCGCATTGGTACCGAGCGTGAAAGTGCCGGCCGGCGCGACCATGCGGTTGCACCAGTTGCCGAAGCTGTCGCGGTAGCTCGACAGGTTGACCCTCGGCGAGGTGATCAGATGATCCGGGCCTTCCAGGCTGGAGAAGCGGGAATGGTGCACGTTGAGCATGGCGATCATCGGTGTGGGCGCGGCGAACTGATAGATCATTTCGCAACCGAGTTGAATTCTCATGAGCGGAATCTCCAAAGCGTTACGGATGACGGAGAGGGCAAGGGCGCGAGAGACATGCCGAGGACGTGTCTCTCGCGGTATCGAGATCGACCCGTCGTCATGGGCAGTCGCCGACGGGATCAGGCTGTGGCGTTCGTGGTGACGAGGTGCGAGACGCAGGATCGGGCGATGCCGGATCGGATGACATCGGATCGGATCCGCGCTCGGCAAGACGAAGGATCAACCGATGGGGTTTGCCATCCAGCGTCAGCCGCGCCTCGGTGGCGCTGTCGGCCAGCGGTTCGTCATCCAGCGTGGCACCGGCGGGGTGGCCCGCCGTGGGCCGTTCGACTTGGATCATGCAGGCGCTCCCCTCGAGATTGACGGTGGCGGAGAATCCCGGCCAGGCATCGGGGATGCAGGGCGATACGATCAACTGAAGTCCTTCCCGGCGAATGCCGAGAATACCGCCCGCACCGGCCTGATACATCCAGCCGGCGGAGCCGGTGTACCAGGTCCAGCCGCCGCGTCCGACGTGAGGCGCCTCGGAATAGACGTCGGCGGCGATCACGTAGGGCTCGACGCGATAACGCGCCACCGCTTCCGGCGTCAGCGCATGGTTGATCGGATTGAGCAGCGAAAACAGGCGATTGGCCCGCTCGGCCTGGCCCAGTTTGACGAAGGCGAGGATCGACCACATCGCGGCGTGGGTGTACTGCCCGCCGTTCTCTCGCAGCCCCGGCGGATATCCCTTGATGTAACCGGGCTCCAGCGCGGTGTCGTCGAACGCCGGCGTAAACAGCAGCGCCAGTCGTTGCTCCGGGTGAATCAGATGGCGTTCCACCGAGGCCATGGCCTGGGCGGCGCGCTCGGGATCGGCGCCTTCCGAGAGCACGGCCCAGGATTGGGCGATGGCGTCGATGCGGCAGGCGTCGTTGTCGCGGGTTCCCAACCACTGGCCGTCGTCGAAGGTGGCGCGACGATACCACTCGCCATCCCAGGCCTCGCTTTCCAATGCCTGGCGCAGCGTCTCGGCGCGTTCCCGCCAGCGGCCGGCGCAGGCCCGATCTTGCGGTGCGTCGCGGGCCTCGGCCAGCGGCGCGAACAGCGCAAGCGTGCGCAGCAGCAGCCAGCCCAGCCACACGCTCTCGCCGCGACCGGCCTCGCCGATACGATTGAAGCCGTCGTTCCAGTCACCGGTGCCGATCAATGGCAGACCGTGCTCGCCGAACTGCTCGAGGGCCTGATTCAGGGCGCGGGCACAGTGCTCGAACAGCGACGCCGCCTCGTCGGCCACCAGCGGCTGCGCGAAGTCGTCGTGAGCCTCGGGGGCGAGCGGGGCGCCCTCCAGGAAGCCGACGCGTTCGTCCAGCACGGCGGTATCGTCCGTCGCCCGAATGTAAGTCGCGGCGGCAAACGCGAGCCACACCCGGTCATCGGAGATCCGGGTACGAACGCCCTGGCCGGAATGCGGCAGCCACCAGTGCTGGACATCGCCTTCGACGAACTGGCGGCCGGCGGCACGTAGCAGATGGTGGCGGGCCAGCGCCGGCATGGCGAAGGTGAGCGCCATGCCATCCTGCAGCTGATCGCGAAAACCGTAGGCGCCGCTGGCCTGATAGAACGCCGAGCGGGCCACGACCCGACAGGCCAACGTCTGGTACATCAACCAGCCATTGAGCATCAGGTCCATGGCCGGGTCCGGCGTATTGACCTGCAGCGAACTCTGCAGCGTTTGCCAGTAAGCCTCGATCTCGCCCAGCTTGGCATCGAGATCGGTGCCTCGGTAGCGCTCGATCAGCTCCCGCGCGGCTTCGTCGCTGCCGGTCTGCCCCATGAACGTGACGATCTCGACCGCTTCACCGGGGGCGAGGGTCAACGTGCGCTGCTGCACCGTGCAGGGGTCGTACCCGGCGCCGACGCTGGCCGACAGCGGGCGCTGCTCGGTCAATGCGTCGGGCGCTGCCAGCGAACCCTCACCCAGGAACTCGCGGCGATCGGCGGTCCAGCCACTCTGGTGCCCATCCAGGTCGACGAATCCGACCCTCCCGGGGAACGCCTGATTCCAGGGGTTGCGCATCAACAGGGCGCCGGTGGCCGTATCGTGTTCCGATACCAGGAAGGGCGCGGTTGTGGCCCGCGAGGTCCCCATGACCCAGGCGGTATAAGCGGTCACGACCAGTCGCCGCGGCCTGGCGGTACGGTTTTCCAGCGTCAGCCGCGAGATCTTGATCGGATCGTTCAGCGGGACATACTGCAACAACGCCATGGAGAGCTCGGCGGTATCGTGCTCGAAGCGGGTATAGCCGAAACCGTGGCGAGCGACATGACGAATCGGATGATCGGTTGCGCGACGATGGGAACCCGTGCGACCGGGGCTGGCGGTGACGGTGGTCAGCTCGCCGCTGTCGGCATCCTGCACATAGATCACTTCGCCGGGCAGATCGCTGACCGGATCGTTGGACCATGGCGTCAACTGGTTCTCGCGGCTGTTGTCGGCCCAGGTGTAGCCACCGCCCTCCGCCGAGACCTGAAACCCGAATCCGGCGTTGGCGATCACGTTGATCCACGGCTGTGGCGTGGTAGCGCCATCGTCCAGCACGCAGACATACTCGCGGCCGCCACGGTCGAAACCGCCAGTGCCATTGAAGAACATCAGGTCCCCCAGTGGCGGGCGCGAAGAGGGAGCCACCGCCGGGCGGTGGTGAGGCGCCTGCGTATCGGTCTTGCCATTGTGGCTGACGCGATCCTGTGGGGTGGACCCCGATCGAGTCCCGGGACCGACACTGGCATCGTGGCGGATTGTCGGTGCCGCCAGCAGCGCATCGAGCTGGGCGGGAAGCGCTCCCTTGCGGGCCGTCAACACGACCCGGGCCACGGCCAGCAGCAGCTCGTGGCTGGCCAGGCTCAACTGGTTGGCGCGCAAGGTATAGACCGAGCCCAGCGCCAGATGGCCATCGACGTGCGTCGGCGGGCGGTTGGAGCGAACGGCCGTTTCGATCGCATCCTGCAGCTCCTGCAGATAGGAGTGGGCGCGGTCGTTGATGATCACCAGATCGACCCCCAGCCCTTTGGCGCGCCAGTATTCGTGGGCGCGCAGCAGCGTCTTGAGCCACGCGATCTCCTCGAGATCGCCGAGGCGCAGCAGCACGATCGGCAGATCCCCGGAAATGCCCATCGGCCACAGGTTGGACTGTACCGACAGCCCGCGCTTCAGGGCCTGGGAAGATGGGCGGAAGCGGGCATCGCTGTACAGGATCGGCGCTGCCAGACGCTGAAAATCGGCGGCCTCTTCCAGATCGATGTCGAGATGACGCAGCTGCACCTGGGCCTGAGTCCAGGCCAGGGTGCGGGCGCGTTCGAAGGCGCTGATGTCGTGGTGCTTGTCGATCAGGGCCAGCAGCGTGTCGCGGCTCTCGGCGACCACGGTCCAGAAATCGATATGGCCGACGTGTCCCGGTGCGATACGAAGGGTGTAGCGCAGCGAGAATATCGGATCCAGCACCACGCCAGTGGTATTCGACAGCGGCTGGTGATCGAGCGCCCTGGCATTGCCGAGTTGACGCCCCCGGCCCAGAAAGCGGGCCCGATCCGTCTCGTACTGCGGCTCACCCTCGCATTCGCCCTTGGTCACCGCGAAATGTGCCGCCCAGATCGGCGTTTCCTGGGCAGCGCGTCGACGCCGCGTCGCAGTCAGTGCGGTGTATTCGGGAACGAAATCCGTCTCGACGAACAGTTTGGCGAATGCCGGGTGGGCGTCATCGGTGGGCGGCTGGGTGAGCACCATCTCGGCGTAGGAGGTCACGTCGATCGTGACCTCATGGCGACCGCCGTTGGTCACCGAGAGACGGCGCACTTCGCCGTCGTCCTCGCCGGAGACCAGCACCTCGAGCATGGTGGTGAGATCGCCGTCGCGCCGGGTGAAGCGTGCATGGTCCTCGGCGAATACCACCTCCCGGTGATCGGCCGGGCCCTTGATCGGATGCGCGCCGGCGGACCAGCGGGCATCGCTGTCGTGATCGCGCAGCAGGATGAAGCTTCCCCATTCATCGCAGGTGGCGTCTTCCCGCCAGCGCGTGATTGCCTGCTGCTGCCAGCGGCTGTAACCGGCACCGGCGGCGGTCAGCATCACGCTGTAGCGGCCGTTGGAAAGCAGATGCGTGACCGGCGGCGTGGCCGGTTCCCCTTCGAGTCGTCGCACCGCCGCTGCCGGCGCGATGGTGCTCGAAGGCGCGGCATGGTCGGCATCGTTGGGCGAGGGCAGCGTAGCCACTTCCCGCGGCAGGCGTTCCTGCAGCAGGAGCTCGCTGGCCTGGATCATCGGTTCACTGTGGAAGTGGCTGCGCAGGCGTCCTTCCAGCAGGGCATTGGCGATGGCCGCGATCGTCATCCCCTGATGGTGCGCCATGACGTTGCGCACGATGACGAAGGTCTGATCGACGGGGAGGCGCGTGGGGGTGAAATCGATCGCCTCGAAGAAGCCGAAGTGGCTTTCGGCCTCCATCGCTCTGAGGCGAGCGAAGTTCTCCAGCGCCGCCTGGGGCGCGACCATCGTGGCCAGCGCGGTGGCGTAGGGCGCGATGACGAGATTGTCGCCCAGGCCACGCTTGAGGCCCAGTTCCGGCACGCCGAAGTTGGAATACTGATAGGTGAAGTCGATATCCCGAGCGTTGTAGGCGGATTCCGAAATCCCCCAGGGAATGTCCTGGCGCTTGGCGTAGTGGCGCTGGCTGGCCACGACCAGACGGTTGGTCTGTTCGAGCAGGCTGCCGAGCGGGGCCCGCATGATCAGGGAAGGCATCAGATATTCGAACATCGAGCCCGACCAGGAGATCAGCGCGACGCCGTCTTTCAACGGTGTCACCGCCCGGCCCAGCCGGAACCAGTGGCGGGTGGGCAGATCACCCTTGGCGATCGCCAGCAGACTCGCCAGGCGCGCCTCGGAGGCGAGCAGGTCATAGCAGCCTTCGTCGACGCGATCCTCCCGCGGGGCGTAGCCGATCGACATCAGCTTGCGCTCCGGCACCAGCAGGAAGTGGAAATCCATCTCCAGCGCCAGCCGGCGCGCTTCGCCGGCCAGGGCGCCGAGCCGCTGGGTCAGGGTGTCCTGGTGAGCGTCGGGAGCGCGCGTCGCCGTGTGGATTTCCGACACACTGGTGTCCGACCGGCGAGAACCGCCGTTGTGGCGCTCCGGTGACAGCGGGGCGGTATCCTCGGCGTCGCGGCGATGCTCGTCGAGACACTGCTGAAGTATCAGCAGCCAGCGCTGCGGCGAGACTTCCCCGGTCGCGGCATCGACATCCAGCGTACCGACATTCGCCGTGGCGGGGGTCGGCGTCGCGAGCAGGCGCTGGCAGGCGTCGATCGACTGACGCAGGAAATCGCAATATTCGATGCCGTAGGCGGTCGCTTCGAGGTGAGTCGAAAGCGTGTCCAGTTCGCCCAGCAGTGCCTTTCGCGTCTCCTCGCTCACCCATTCGGTGGCGGCGATATCCTCGCGACACAGCAATAGCGTATCGCTGAGCCCCTCGCGGGGATCGAGAACGTGAGGGTGAGTGGCCCAGGCGTCGCAGGCGCTGGCCAGGGTAATCAGGTGTCCGGCCAGGTTGCCGCTGTCGACCGTGGAAACGTAGAGCGGCTCCAGCGGGGCGAGAGTCCGGGTGTCGTACCAGTTGTAGAAATGGCCCTTGCAGCGCTCCATCTCGCGCAGGGTGGCCAGTGTCTCTTCCAGACGTTCGACCGCTCGATGGGTGCCGATCCAGGCGAAATCCCGTGCCGCAATGCACGCCAGCAGATACAGGCCGATATTGGTGGGCGAGGTGCGCTGGGCGATGACCGGTTTGGGATCCAGCTGGAAATTGTCCGGTGGCAGCGCGTGGGAGTCCGGGGTGACGAAGGTATCGAAAAACTGCCAGGTGCGCCGGGCGATGCGCCGCAGCGCCTGAGCCTGCGGTGGCGACAGACGCAGGTTGTCGGTGGTGTCGGCGGGTGCGCGACTGGTCCAGAGCGCGATCAACGGCGCCAACAGCCAGAGCAGCAGCAGTGGCAGCGCGAGCGGCCAGGCCGGCGGTTCGACGACCGCCAGAACCAGCGCCAGCGACAGGCTCAGCAGGGTGCCGCCGGCCATCTCGCGTCCGAACCCCGCGACGCCCAGACGTTCGCCTCCGGCCAACTGGGAGGCCGTGGTCCACTCCAGCAGATGACGGTGGGAGACATAGACGCGATAGAGCGTGCGCACGATGGCATCGCTCATCTGCCAGGCCTGATCCGCCAGCAGTGTCAGGCTCAGCAGGCAGCGTCCCGTCTCGGTGCGCAGGTCCCGCCCAATCGTTCGCCAGTGGTGACGCCAGTTGCCATCACGACGATGCGGTTTCAGCGCAAAAAACACCGGGATCAGCGCGGGAATCAGCATGCATGCCAGGGTCAGGGCCATGGCGGTCAGCGCCGCCGGTATCGGCAGCCACGCGCTGAACATGAGCGCAGCGAACAGGGTCGGCGCCAGCAGCGAGCGGCGCAGGTTGTCGGCGATTTTCCAGCAGCCGACCGCGGTCAGCGCCTGGCGATCGGCGCGCTGGCCCCAGAACCAGGGCAGCAACTGCCAGTCCCCGCGCGTCCAGCGGTGCTGGCGTCGGGCCGCGACGTCGTAGCGTTCCGGATAGGCCTCGACGACTTCGACATCGGAAGCCAGCCCGGCGCGGGCGAAGATGCCCTCAAGCAGGTCGTGACTGAGCAGGCTGTTTTCGGGAATTCGACCGGTCAGCGAGTGCTCGTAGGCGTCCACGGCATAAATGCCCTTGCCCGCGAACGACCCCTCGCCGAACAGATCCTGATAGAGATCGGAAACCGCGGCGGTGTAGACATCCATGCCGCCGGGCGCCGAGAACAGCCGCTGGTAGCGCGAACCCTGGCGACCGATAGGCAACGAAGGCGTCACGCGAGGTTGAAGAATGGCATGGCCGCGCACCACCCGGTCGTTGCCACCGAATACCGGCTGGTTGAGCGGATGCGCCATCTTGCCGACCAGTCGGGCGATCGTGTCGCGCGGCAGCCGCGTGTCGCTGTCCAGCGTGACCACATAGCGAACGTCGGACGGCACCCAGGGCGTATGGCCATCGACGGCCACGAACGAGGTGTCGTCGGCACCGCGCAGCAGGCGATTGAGCTCGGTCAGCTTGCCCCGCTTGCGTTCCCACCCCATCCAGCAGCCTTCGCTGGCGTTGAAGATGCGATGGCGATAGAGCAGCAGAAAGCGCGGCCCGGCAGGGCCGGAGCCATGGCGCAGGTTGAGGCGCGCCATGGCATCGATGGCGATGGCCAGCAGGATGTCGTCACTGGGTATCTCGGCGGTATCGGCGTCACGGCCATCCAGCAGCAGGGCGAATGTCAGATCGCCGCCGCTGCCGGAGAGGTAGTGTACTTCCAGGCGCTCGATCAGTTCGCGCAGGGCGGCCGCCTCGGTCAGCATGGCGGGGACCGCGACCAGCGTTCTCAGCCCGGTGGGGACGCCGTCCTCCAGCGCCAGCCCGGGCAGCGCTTCGCCGCCGACGCCCATGCCCATTGCGCGATTGACCAGTGCCGTCGCGACCTCGTACGCCGGCAGAAAGATCAGCAACAGCCAGGGCAGTTGCCACAACCACGCCAGGCCGGTGGCGCTCAACGCCCAGATCGCCAGTCCCAGCAGCGCTATCGTGATCAGGCTCGTGGCACAGGCATAGCCGGCCAGCCCCGCCGCCAGCACGGTACGCCGGACGCGAAGCCCCAATGGCGGGTGGAAACCGAGCGTTCGCTCCAGCTCACGGCGACCGTCGGCGACCAGGTAATACCCTGGATCGGAGCGTCGCTGCACTTCGGCTGGCGGGCAATCCGTCGGCGGCGCTTTCCGCGCGGCTTCGAGGGCCGCTTCGGTGACCGATAGTTCATCGCGTTGCGAACCGCGAGCCAGTTGTTCGATGGCGTTGCGGTAACGATCCCGGGTGACGAAATCCATCTCGGCGAAACGGCTACCTGCGCGCAGTCGCTGATCGACCAGACTGACCTGCTCGACCTGGGTCGCCCAGTCGAAGTCGGCGATCAGGCGCAAGCTGGTGATGGTGTTGCGAACGCTGACGTTGGAGGCGCCCTGACGTTGGTGGGCGTTCTGCACCACGGCGGTGGTCGTGGTGTCGAGGCGAATGAACTCCTGTTCCAGCCAGGCCAGCGCCGGCGTCTTGCCGGGATCCTGATCGCGCAACCGCTTGGCCAGCTGGGCCAGGAACTGGGAGGCAAAAGGATCGGCGATATCGAGATTGGCATAGGCCTGCAGCGGTTCGCTGCCGGCGCCCGGGCGAAGCAGGTGTTCGCACAGCGCGTCGGCCTCGGCACGGGCTTCCAGGCCACGCACGATCTGGGCGGAAAGACGGCGCAGATTTTCTACCAGCACCAGCCGCAGACTGATCGCCACCGCCCACAGCTCGCCGATGGTCAGCGGTTCGACACGCTGATAGGCATTGATGAAACGGCTCAACGTCAATGGATCGAAGTGGCTGTCGGTATGAGCGACGTAGCCCCAGGTCAGACCGAAAACGCGGGGATAGCCGGCAAAGGGGCCATCGGCGAGTTTCGGCAGCTGGCGGTAATAACCGGGGGGGAGATCCTCGACGATATCGCTGACGTGCTTTTCGACATGATGATAGTGATCGAGCAGCCACTCCGCCGCCGGCACGATGCTACGGCGGTGGCTCACTTCATTGGTGATGGCCCGATAGGCGACTTCCAGCGCTACGGTGTTGTCTCGCAGTCGGCGGTACAAGGGCAATACATCGGGTGGATCCGAGGTGATGGGCTGTGCCACTGCGAGGCTCTGGGCGTGTTGCTCGAGCCGTTCGGGGCCAAACAGCTCTTCGCGCACCGGCGCCTTGGCGTCCCATGGAGACGAGAGTTCGGTGATGGCACTACCCTGTCGCCACCAGGCGTTCATTGTCCACCTCCGCAGGAAGGGGGGCGGGATCGAACGAGGGATAACCTGTCGCGTGGATGCATTGGTGATCTCCTGCCTTCGACCGAGCGGGATCAGGGCTCGCGTCGAGACGATAACTCCATGCCATGGTGCAAAACGAATCACGCCCGCTGGCGTTAGGCGGTGTCACTCGAAGGTTCGTCGAGTGTCGAGGTGGAGTGAGCCATGAACGACAGTCACGGCGTTCTACGAGGTGGGGGGAGTCGCAGGAAGTGATAACCGACCTTTGATGATCGGCACGCGTCTAGCGAGAATCCGAGCAGATCGTGATCTTGAGTATGGGCGCTGGTTGGCGAATTAGCGAATGCTCACTTTTCGGATGCCCCGAGATTTTCCTGCCGGCAAAGGAGAAATCGCGCGTAACGTGGCGAGGTCACCGATGCTGTCTCGATCCGATAGAATCGAATGGATGATCGGGAATCGAATTCTGCCGATAAGAGTATTGGTCGGCGCCGATAAAAAGAACTAGCTTCCTGATTCCGAGTCCGCCTGCAAGGTCTCGGCTTCCCCATTAGTGTCGTTTTCTCTCGTTTGAACACAGGAGCCCATGTCTCCAAGGAAGTCCTCGGTGAAGATCACGTCTCACGAGCAGCGGCTGCTCGTCCCTAGAAGAACGAATGTTCCCGTGGCAGGAAGCCTTAACGCCAAGGCGATAATAAATAACGTCCCCCTCGGCACGCTAAAGACAAGAATCAGGAAACTGATCGACAGTGGCATCGAGCGCGAGCGGGCAATCGAGATCGCGTTGAACCGGCCCATTGGCCCTCAGGGCAGACCACGCAAGCAGGACTAAAAACCCGGCTAGCCGTATCCAAGCGCTACTGATATCGAATTGAGTGCGAAATGACGCGCTTGTCGGCGTTTTATTAAGCAGCGCTTAAGCTAAGCTGCGCTCGGTTTCGATTCCCGCGAAACACATTTGGCCCCGACTCGGTTCGGGGCTTTTTTTATCAACCGAGCCGACGGCAGACGCGTCGGTTCAGGCTCTGAGCCAGGCGTAAAGCAGCTTGTAGAAGGTTTCCTCATTCAGAGGCACGTACTTGGACAGGTCACGCTTCTGGCCGAACTGCAGGTCGGTGAAGTAATACTCCCCCTCGGACTCGATGATCTCCTTGATGTCGTCTTCGTCCGATGAGGCAAACAGCAGTACGCGATTGCCGTGAAGGTACTGTTCTTCCGGTTCGACGTGCAGCTTGCAGCTACCCAGCGAGATGGTCAGTTCGCGCAGGGTCAGCTCGAAGGTCTCGTCGAATTTCTCGAGCGTGTGAGAAGTATCTTCGTAGCGAACGTCGATGCCCTCCATTTCCAGCGCCGCGATCCACCCCTCGATGTTGCTCTGCAAGACGCGCAACTGCTCCTTGCAGGTATTCAGTTCCTGTTTGAAATCCGTCAGCTGCTGCTGGCAGTTGAGAATCTCGTCCTTGATATAGCTTTGGAGTTGCGCGATATCGACCATGATGACCCCCTTGCATCGATCCCCTGCGGGCCCGATGTCTATAATAGTCTGCTGACGACAAAAAACCGCCTGTCGCAGGCGGTTTCGAAGCTGTGGCTTTGACGACGACGGTTCGAAAGACGTCGATGTCGATCAGGCGGCCGCCGGATGATGGCCGAGGCGGGAGCGCTGTATTGCGCTCAGCGCTTTCTCCAGATCCAGCGTCTTGCACTTGAAGGCGCTGCAGTTGGCACAGCGGACATTGGCGCCTTCGCTGGCGTTCACCGGCAGATAAAACTGCTGGTGCGAACAGACCGAACAGCTAAGTTCCAATGTCACCCGGATCATGCCGTGGCCCTCAGGGTGGGGTAGTGATCGTTCAGGGGACGATTTTCTCGTGCCATTTTCAGTGTCAGACTGCGGCACTGATTGAGAATCTGCATCGAGTAGTTGGGAGCGTGCGAGTCCGTCCAGTGACCCACAGTGTCGAGAAAATCTCCGCATTCGGAACAACTGATTTCGTCCCAGTCCTCCAGTGCTTCGACTGAAACCGATTGAGCGTTACCGCAGCGGGTGCATGAGATAGTGTCTTTCATGATCAGCCCTCCCTGGCTTGAGTTGGTCGATCGACCAACCAGAATGGTGGCAATCCTTGCCGCTTGATGCTGGGCGTCCTTGCCCGGTGCTGCCCGGCTTTCCGTGCCGGCTGACAATTTCATGCTGGCACACCCCGCTAGTGCTGTACAAGCCTTGTACGAGAAGCCGTGTCAGGCTAAGTTATCCTGCGTTAAATTTTGTTCACTAAGCCGCTGAATCCATTGGGACGGCAGCACTCGCGAATTTTGAAAACTTTTGTAATTCCGCCATGTCGTGTCCGCGGTGTCGTCAGTTCTTCAATGAAATCCGAGGACTACGACGAATGGATGGGGTGGGGCGTCACCGTTCTGTCATCGAGATCAGTCATGCTGGGACGGCAAGAGCCAGGTAGGCGACGATATCATCGGCAGGGAGGCAGGGAGGCAGGGAGGCAGGGAGGCAGAGAGCAGGAAGCTCGTTCGAGTGGACAAGGAAAGGTTTCAGGACCAGCGCTCAGCCGTGAGGCTTGGCGCTTTCCTGTCCATGTCCCCCTACTGTCCGTGTGATCGTTCCCGTGCCCTTGTTTTCGAGCCTCGCTAACGCTGACTTTTACCGGATTCGTCACCAATACGTTGGGGAATGCGGTTACCTGCATTCTTCACTAAACGTTTGCACGCTGTGACCGCTATGCTTGGTGAACAAGTCCCTTCGATTCGGAATCCTCATGAGTTCTCTGAGCCAGCACAAAGCGTTCATCCTATTGCTGACGCTAGTGTCCATCGCCTTCGTCTGGTTGTTGTTGCCGTATTACGGTGCCGTGCTGTGGGCCGTGATTCTGGCAATCCTGTTTCAGCCCATGCATCGTCGACTGGAAGCTCGCCTCGAAGGCCGACATAACATCGCGGCGCTCATCAGCGTGCTGGCCTGTCTGTTCATCGTCATCATTCCGATGTCACTGATCTTCGGTGCCCTGGTGCGGGAAGGCGCCAGCGTCTACCAGCGCGTGGGCAGCGGGGACATCGACTTCAACGCCTATATTCAGCAGTTCCAGAGTTCGCTGCCGACATCGGCACAGACCTGGCTCGGTGACGCCGGCTTCGGGAGCCTGTCCGATATCAGCAATCGCCTGGCATCCGCACTCGAACAGGGCAGTCGACTGATCGCCACGCACATGTTGAGCATCGGCCAGAACACGCTTCAGTTCCTGGTCAGCTCCGGCATCATGCTCTATCTGCTGTTCTTCATGTTCCGGGACGGCCGCTCGCTCGGTCAGCATATTCGTATCACGATCCCGCTGAGCGACGAGTACACCTACAAGCTGATCGACAAGTTCACCGCCGTGGTGCGCTCCACCGTCAAGGGCAATGTCATCATCGCCATCGTGCAGGGCGCGATCGGCGGCGTGGCGTTCTGGGCATTGGGCATCGAAGCCGCGCTGCTGTGGGGCGTGATGATGGCGTTCCTCTCGCTGCTGCCGGCGATCGGCTCGGCCATCGTATGGGTGCCGGTGGCCACCTATCTGTTGATCACCGGCGCCTACGTCAAGGGCGCGATCCTGATCTTCGTCGGCGTGGTGGTCATCGGCCTCGTCGACAACTTCCTGCGTCCGCCGCTGGTCGGCAAGGAGACCAAGCTGCCGGACTACGTGGTGCTGATCTCGACGGTCGGCGGGATGACCCTGATGGGCATCAACGGCTTCGTACTCGGCCCGTTGATCGCGGCGCTGTTCATCGTTGCCTGGTCGCTCTATCGCCAGGAGCAGGAGGAAGCCGCCAAACTGCCACCGGGCGAGACGGCATCCGCGGACTCGTCTGCTGAAGCCGGGACAGAGAACGGCTCCAGGACCACGCCGGAAATCCGGGAGTATTGATGCGATAGCTGTCTGGGCGGACTGATTGTTAATATGCTAACTAAATCGCTGCGCCTGGCTGCGCTCTCTTCGGGCCACATCCCAGGCAGCATCATTACCAGACAGCTTTATTACCCAATAGCATCAGTACCAGGAAACGGATGTCCGACTCGATTCGACTCATGTGTGGCACCGCCCGGTGGATTGGCGGCGCCACGATCGCGGTAACCACACTTGCAGGTTGCGCCAACTACGCCGGTATCGAACCGCAACAGACGCTGACCCCATCAGCCGCCTGAGTGCACAGCAGATCCTCGGCCATGCGCCGGTATCGCCGGCGGCGTGGCCCGAGGCCGATTGGTGGAAGCAGCTCGGCGACTCCGAACTCGACGACCTGATTCAGGAAGCGCTGGGCGACTCACCGGATATTGCAATCGCCCAGGCGCGGCTGCGTTCGGCCAACGCCGCCATCGCCTCGGCGAAAGCCAGCCGGCTGCCGAGCCTGGATGCTTCCGCCGACATCTCGCGATCTCGGGTGTCGAAAGTCGAGGATCCGCAAGGGCAGGGCAACTTCTACTCCACGTCTCGCTCGCTGTTGGTGTCGTTCGACTATGACCTGGATCTCTGGGGTGGCACCCGTGCCGCGTGGGAAGCCGCGCTCGGCGAAGCGCGAGCGCAGGAGATCGAGTTTCGCGCCGCCGGGCTGACGCTATCGGTCAACGTGGCGCGAGCCTACGTCAGTCTGGCCGATGCCTACGCCACCCGAGACGTGGCCCAGCGCCAGCTGGATCGGGCGCAGCGGATCAACGACATCAACGACGAACTGCTTCAGGCCGGCTTGAACAACCAGTCGCAAAGCCTGCAGTCCAGAGTGACCGCCGCCAGTGCGCGCCAGGCCGTGGAATCCTCCGAACAGTCGATCCGCAGCGAACGCATTTCGCTGGCGATTCTGCTGGGCAAGGGCCCGATCGCGGGGAGGCGATCCCCCGGCCCACCGCGCTCTCTCCCGCCATCGCCGCGCTGCCCAGCGTGATTCCCGCCGAGCTGATCGGCCATCGGCCGGATGTCGTCGCCGCGCGCTGGCGGGTCGAAGCCGCTTCCAAGAGCATCGAGGCAGCCAAGGCCCGGTTCTATCCCAACATCAATCTGTCGGCGATGGCCGGGTTTCGCTCGGTGCTGGGCGACTACTTCTTCAGCGAAGCGGCGAAGTCCGGCAGCGTCACGCCGGCGATCTCGCTGCCGATCTTCGACGGCGGCCAACTGCGCGCCAATCTGGAAAGCACCGACGCCGACTACGATTTGGCGGTGGCGCGATACAACCAGACCATCGTCTCCGCGCTGGGCGAAGTCGCGGACGACATCACCACGCTGCAGTCGCTCGACCGCCAACGGGCGAGCCAGCAGAACGCGCTGGAGAGTGCCCGTTCCGCCTACAGTCTGGCCGAAGAGCGCTACCGCGCCGGCATGGCCGATTATCTCGACGTGCTCAGCAGCGAGCAGCAACTGCTCTCCGCCGAGCAGAAGCTGAGCCAGCTCGACACCCAGCGCCTCGACCGCTCGGTTCAGCTCGTCCAGGCATTGGGCGGCGGCCTGTCGCTGGATAACGGCGCAGCGCAAGGTGACGGCGGAATCGCCCCCGCGCCCGGCCCCGACGCAACCCCCTTGGATTGACTGCGGGTGACACCCAAAGCCTCAACGCCAACCGTCTGTTTCACGACGATTTGCGGATGAGGTTTCCAGTTGTCCGTCATGGCGTTGATGATTATCATAGGCGCCGCCTGGCCGGTATAGCTCAGCTGGCAGAGCAACGCATTCGTAATGCGTAGGTCGGTGGTTCGAGTCCACTTACCGGCACCAGGTTTTCCCTCGTTGTTAATCACTTACGTACATCCCCAATACCGCTTTCAGCGGTTTTTTCGTGTCTGGCCTCTATTTCGTCAACAAAGTGTTGGTATCGGATTTGGCCTCCTGCCAGCCTGCTCTCCTTGACCTTGCTTGCGCTCTACTTGGCACCTCGGCTTTCAAGCATTTAGACCCAATGCGATGTGTAGCGGATGTCGGTGCTCTCGATATGGTACCCGGCGAACATCCGCCGGATGTCGGGGTGGTCGTTGAGGCTGATGATCGCCTTGCCCTTGAGCTTATCGATCACCTCTGCCGTCTGCTCGTACTCTTCGATGCCAAATGGAATGCCATATCCCTCGGACTGCCAGTAGGGCGATAAACCGTAGCAGCGAGAATCAGGCTGCAGCGTCGCACGCTAAATCCATCGCCAAACGCCATTTGGTGAGATCGTCACCCGGTGGCAAGATAGCGCTCCTTTTTACCGGCTTTGGCACCACGATGGTCAAACGATATCTCGGCAAGATGAAGGGCTCGCCACCGAGCCGACCGGCACCGGACTGGCGCGATGCGATCTGGTCCTGGCTGGGGGCGTTTCTGGGTATGGCCGGCGTGGGTTGGCTGAGCTCGCAGTCGCTCCAGGCGCACGCATTGTTGATGGTCGGCTCCTTCGGCGCGACCTCGGTGCTGCTCTACGCGGCGCCGGAAAGCCCGCTGGCCCAGCCGCGCAACGTGCTGTTCGGCAATGTGCTGTCGGCGCTGTGCGGTGTGCTGGTGTGGAAACTGCTGGGCGATAGCTGGATCGCGGCGGCGGTGGCGGTCTCCACCTCCATCCTGCTCATGCAGATGACCCATACGCTCCATCCGCCGGGCGGCGCGACGGCGTTGATCGCGGTGATCGGCTCTCAGGAGCTGCACACGCTGGGCTGGTCCTACGCGTTCTTTCCGGTGGCGACCGGCTGTGTGCTGATGCTGCTGATCGCGGTGCTGATCAACAATCTGGCGCGGCATCGGCGCTACCCGCTGCACTGGTGGTAAACCCGCTCTCTTCACGGGGGCTCACGCTTCTCGCATTCCCGGTATGACACCTTTCAGGCGGCGGCGGGGCGTGGCTCTCTCTACACTCGGGGTTTTCGTCACGATTTCCGTTCGAGCGGCGGGTCGACACTGGCGGATCGACAAGGCGGGGATGCCATGAAAACCCTCGGATACTGCATGACCGTTGTCTGCGTGATGAGCGCAAGCCTGATGGGAAGCGTTGCCTGGGGCAGTGGGGCGGACGCGCAAGCGCCGATGAACTGCGCCAATTTCCGCTGCCACTTCGGGGATGTGCCCAAGGCCGACCCGCCTCTGATCGCCGCGCCCTTCGTCTCGTTCTATCGGGACGAGGTGGTCAAGCCGATGCGGCCTTATCACGACTGGGAGCCCACGGCACGCAAGTTGCCGAATGCTCGCGCTGGCAGGCGAAACGTTGCCGGGCAAGCGGATAAAGCGCGCGGTAATGAAGAGACGTCGTTATCGAAACATTGAGGGGCACGCGAGTTGCCCGACGCTGACACTTTGCGCCACTGATGCTTTTGCAGCGCCGACGCTCAGGCGGCGTTGGCGCGATCCTGCCGCAACCGTTCCTTTCTGGAAGGGTGCCTTTCATCCCGGCTGTTGCTATCTCGACTACTGCTATCCCTGCTGTTTCTATCCCGATTCAGGGCGATCATGGTGTTTTCCAGATCGGCCGAATAGCACTTGAACGCGGTGCAGTTGGCGCAGCGAATCTGCTGTATCTCCTCGGCGCGCACCGGGAGAAAGAACTGGTCGTGATCGCAGATCGAACAGGTGAGATCGAGCGTGACGCGAATCATGGCGCATCCCCTGAAGGTTGAGGAAGAAACGGCGAGGGCGGGAGAAGCGCATGGCCGCCGCCTGGAGGCCGTAGTGTGGCGTCGCCGTATGACGCGATGATGAAAGCCGCCATTCGGGATCGGGTCGGCATGAGATTGGGTCTGACGACAATTCGGCATTAATTGATTTACGTTATCGTGGCCGTGATCGGTGACTGTCACCGTGAACACCCTCTGGAAAGGCGCCGGCGATTCAGACTGTCGGAGTATTGAAATTCCCGAACGCTTTTCTAGGATGAGTATCCCTTTGGAAGATAACTGAGGATCCTTTGACCCTTTCCTAAGCAAGTTTAGTGCGACGCACTATCGCAAAGCACTATCCCGTTAGTGCATCGCACGTAGGACTGGATCTGAACCCTGATCACAAACTTGGAGGTGATTGGATGTCAGTACAGACCGCATCCCCCAAAACTCGAGACGCCACGTGGACGAAGCAGGATCGCTATCCGACACGTTTACGCCAGCCGCAGGAAGCGCTCTGGCAGCCGCGTCAAGAGGAGGTCGTCAAGGGCCGCCATCTCGATGGCCCGTTGAGCGACGCTCAGTTGAACCGTTTCGAACGCGACGGTTTCCTTTTCGAGCCCAATTTTCTGGGCGAGTCCGAACTCGACGAGTTGCGGAAAGAGCTCGCGATCATGCTCGACCGGGACGACTTCCGTGATCGCGACTTCTCGATCACCGAGCCGCAGAGCCACGAGATCCGCTCGCTGTTCGCGATCCACCATCTGTCCCGGCGCTACGATGAACTGGCGAAAGACGAGCGCCTGATGGGCCGTGCGCGACAGATCGTCGGCGGCGACGTCTACGTGCACCAGTCGCGCATCAACTACAAGCCCGGCTTTCACGGCAAGGGCTTCAACTGGCACTCGGACTTCGAGACCTGGCACGCCGAAGACGGCATGCCGGAGATGCATGCCGTCAGCGCCTCCATCGTGTTGACGGATAACCATCATTTCAACGGCCCGCTGATGCTGATTCCCGGTTCGCACAAGGTGTTCGTGCACTGCCTGGGCGAGACGCCGGACGACAACCACAAGCAGTCGCTGAAGCAGCAGGAGCTCGGCGTGCCGAGCAACGATGCGCTGCGCGAGTTGATCAAGCAACGCGGCATCGAAGCGCCGACCGGCGCCGCCGGCGGGCTGTTGCTGTTCGATTGCAACGCGCTGCATGGTTCCAATGCCAACATGTCGCCGGACCCGCGCAGCAATGCGTTCTTCGTCTACAACCGTCGCGACAATGCCTGCGTGCAGCCTTTCGGCGCCAGAAAGCAGCGTCCGTCGTTCCTGGCGCATCAGCCGGACGAGGTGTGGACACCGCAGCTGGACACGCACTGAGCTGGCGCCTGGCGGTGGTGCCGAGAGTCATTGAACGTCAGTGACTCCCGGCTGGCCGGGCAGATGCCACAAGCCGCCGTTGGAGGTAGACTCGATGAGTTGCCGCCAGCGGCGGCTTTTTTGCGTCAAGCGGTTCGATTGTCTTGGAAGCTGGGTTTCCATTTAGAGATTCTCAACGGTCATCGCCATTGCTCTGGAGTTCGACATGCCTTTCACCACCCGATTCATCGACGGTCTCGAGACCGGTCTGCCGCTGGGCAAGATCCTCTGCGTGGGGCGCAACTACGCCGAACACGCCAAGGAGCTCAACAACCCGGTTCCTCAGTCGCCTATCCTGTTCATCAAGCCATCGACCAGCGCCGTCGAGCTGGAAGACCCGATCGAGCGCCAGTTCGCGCATGGTGAGGTTCATTTCGAGACGGAACTGGCACTGCTGATCGGCGAGCGCATGAGCGAAGTGAGCGCAGACGAGGCGATGAGCGGCGTGATCGGGGCGGGGCTGGCGCTGGATCTGACGCTGCGCGACGTGCAATCCCAGCTCAAGGAGAAAGGGCATCCGTGGGAACGGGCCAAGGCCTTCGACGGTGCCTGCCCGATCTCGCGCTTCGTACCGGTGGAGGGCGATGTCGACTGGAACGCGGTCACCTTCCATCTCGATATCAATGGCAAGCGCCAGCAGAGCGGCCAGACCAGCGATATGCTCTTCGCCATTCCGGCGCTGCTCGAGGAGATGACCCGCACCTTCACGCTCGAGCCGGGCGACGTGATCCTGACCGGCACGCCGGCTGGCGTCGGCCAGCTGCCACGCGACGCCGTGCTGGGGCTGTCGCTATCGCTGGGGCTGGATGTCGGTATGCGCACGCGCTAGGTTCGGCGAAGAGCAAAAAAACCGCGACGATGTCGCGGTTTTTTCGTTTCGGGGCAAGCCGATGATGTCGCGGCCCATCACTCCAGGTAGGTATAGCCGCTGAGGCCCTCCGACAGTTCGTTCACGAACAGCTCGCGCTCCTCGACGGACAGGGAGCTGGCGATCAGTTGCTCGGTAAGTTTCTGCTTGAGCGCTTCGGCATCGAAGTTGACGTAGCCGAGCACATCGGCGACGGCATCACCCTGCTGGACGTGAGAAAGGCGCCATTCGCCGTTCTCGTCGAGGGCCACGTCGACCGAGTCGGTGTCGCCGAACAGGTTGTGCAGGTCGCCGAGAATCTCCTGATACGCGCCGACCAGAAACAGCCCGATGAGCTTGTCGTCGTCGTCGTCCCACTCCGGCAGCGGCAGCGTGCTCTCGAGCCCCTGGCCGTCGACGTAGAGATCGATCCGGCCGTCGGAATCGCAGGTGATGTCCTGAATCACGCCACGCCGGGTCGGTTCGCGATCCAGGCCGGTCAGCGGCAGCACCGGGAAGACCTGATCGATCCCCCAGACGTCCGGCAGCGACTGGAACAGCGAGAAGTTGGCGAACAGCTTGTCGGCGAGCTTTTCGGCCAGTTCGTCGGCGATTTCCCGATGCGCGCGATTACGGTTGTCGAGACGCTTGTGCAGGCGCTGGCAGGCGGCGAAATAGACCGACTCGCCCTCGGCGCGGGCATGCATGTTGGCCAGCCCCAGCACGAAACGATCCTGCAGTTCGCCGACCGCCTGGACCACATCGTGGTAGGCCTCGACCAGATCGCGCGGTTCGCGCATGCCTTCGAGCCGGTCGTAGACGCGCCACAGCTCGGCGACGTGGGCATCGCCCTCGACCCGACGCTCCGGCTCGATATGGCCCAGGCGCTCCTCGCCGATCACGTTGGTGACCAGCACCGCGTGATGCGCGGTCAGCGCGCGGCCGGATTCCGAGATCAACTGTGGGTGCGGCAGGTTGTGGGTCTCGCAGATCTGGCGGAAGGCCCACACCACGTTGGTGGCGTACTCCTGCATCGAATAGTTGATCGAGCAGAAGCTTTGCGAGCGGGTGCCTTCGTAATCCACGCCGAGGCCACCGCCGACATCCACCGTATCGATCGGCGCGCCGAGTTCGCGCAGGCTGTGATAGAAGCGGGCGCATTCGCGCAGCCCCCGCTGGATATCGCGAATATTGGCGATCTGCGAGCCGAGGTGGAAGTGCACCAGCTGCAGGCAATCCAGCGCGTCTGCCTTGCGCAGGCGTTCGGTGATCGCCAGCAGCTGGCTGGCGGTGAGGCCGAACTTGGACTTTTCGCCGCCGGTATCCTGCCACTTGCCCTTGCCCACGGAAGAGAGCCGCGCACGCAGACCGATGCGCGGTTTGACCTTGAGGTTTTCGGCCTCTTCCAGAATCAGGCTCAGCTCCGAGTACTTCTCGACCACCAGATAGACCTTGTGGCCCAGCTTCTCGCCCATCAATGCGAGACGAATGTACTCGCGATCCTTGTAGCCGTTGCAGACGATCAGCGACGAGCCTTCGTCGCCGGAAAGGGCGAGAACCGCCATCAGTTCCGGCTTGCTGCCCGCTTCCAGCCCGACACGACCGCGGCCGCGCTCCTGGGTGGCGAGAATCTCCTCGACCACGCGGCGCTGCTGGTTGACCTTGATCGGATAGACCGCCGTGTAGCTGCTCTGGTAATCCTCCTCCTTCATCGCGTGATCGAAGGCCATGCAGAGCTGTTCGACGCGATCGTGAAGAATGTCGATGAAGCGCACCAGCACCGGCAGGCGCAGCCCGGCGTCGCGCAGGCGATCGACCAGGGTGTCGAGCACCAGTGTCGGGCCGGGGACTTCACTGCCCAGCGGGCGGACCAGCGTGCGGCCCTCGTCATCGACATCGAAATAGCCGCTGCCCCACTGATCGATATTGTAGGTACGGCGAGCCCGTGCAGCGGGTGAAGGATTCGTCATGACGCTCTCCGGTCGGCCGGCAACAAAACAGAAAACAGATAGCCCCCGGCGTGAATGGTGACGAAAAGGCCGGGAACGCGAATGGCGCGCATTATGACGGCGCGGGAACGCTACGACCACTGAATGTCAGGGAAAAGCTAGTCGAAAGTCGCCATCGGTAAAGCCTTTGAGGTGAAAACCACGATCATTCGCCAGCGAGGGGCAGCGCCGGCACGCGGCCGTCGAGCCGTCTGCCCAGCAACATGCGAAAGCGCGCCGGGTCGTGGGGCGTGATGTCGTGGGCCGGTGGATCGACATGGATCACCAGCAGCCGCGACAGCCAGTAGCGCAGCGCCGTCAGCCGCAGCATGTTCGGCCACAGCTTTCGTTCCTGCTCGGTCAGCGGGCGATGCGCGAGATAGGCGCCGAGGATGGCGGCGTAGCGCGCCTCGTCGATGTCGCCGTCGGCATCGCTGGTCCAGTCGTTGATCACGATCGCCAGATCGAACAGCAGATCGCCGGTGCAGCCATTGTAGAAGTCGATGATGCCGCCGAGCCGGTCGCCGTCATAGAGCGTGTTATCCCGGAACAGGTCGCCGTGGATCGCACCCTGCGGCAACGCGATATCGGCGAACGCCTGGGCATGGCCGGCAATCTCGCGGCTCATCAGCGCTTGGTCGTCGTCCGACAGAAACGGCAGCACTTCGCGATGACGCCGCGTGAGCCAGTCGAGATCCCGCGGATTGGCACGTTCGCCGGTGAAGTGCTGCGAGGCCTGATGCATCCGACCCAGGGTATCGCCGAGTGCGGCACACTGAACCAGGTTCGGGGCGCTGGGGTGGCTGCCCGGCATGCGCGGAAACAGCAGGGCGGGGCGGCCGGCCAGGCGCTGCAGCGCGACGCCGTCGCGATCGTGAACCGGACCCGGCACCGGCAGCTGTCGCTCGGCCAGGTAATCCAGCAGTTCGACGAAGAATGGCAGATCCTCGAATCCCCCCTGTTCGAACAGCGTCAGTACCCAGTCGTTCTGGTCGGTGGTGACGAAAAAGGTGCTGTTCTCGGTGCCCTGCGGCACGCCCTTGAGCGTCTGCAGGCGGCCGACGGTGTAGCGTTCGAGAAACTCGGCGACCTGATCGTCGCTCAACGGGGTGAATACGGCCATGGGATCTCGGAGTCTGGGGCGGACATTAGTGATAAAAAACCGCTGATGAAAAACCGCAGGATGAAAAAGCAGCGCGCATTGTAGCGGCTAGCGGAGCGCGCTCCCACCGGCTATTGGCTACCGGGCAGACGCCGCGTTCGATGTCCAGGCGCCCCGCGCTCGTCGTCAATCGTTCTGAACCCAGTCGGGGACCGGCACGCTGGGCGCGTCGACGCGCTTGAAGTCGCCGTCGCCATTGTCGTCGTAGAGAAAATAGATGGCGCCCTTGTCGTTGCCACCGCCGGGGACGATACGAATCGCATAGAGCTTGCCGTTGACGCGGTACTCGTCGATCGTGCGCTGACCGTCGTGGTGGGAGGTAATGCTGGGCTGCACCGCGGACTGGGCCAGGGCAGGCAACGAGACGCCGCCGACCAGCAGCGCCGTCAGCAGGGCGGGCAGCCACAGCTTCATTCGTGGCCATGAGGTCATTGGCGACCACGAGTTCATTCGCGACCACATTCTCATCGCAGACTCCTTCGCTCGCTGTGGGTTGGGGATCCACCGGGATCTGACCGGAACCTGAATCGTCCCATTGTATCGCGTTCCCCCGGCCGGACGCATGATCCGGTTGATGGCCCGATGCCCGACCGACGCATCGACCGATGCCCTGACGCCGAGCCGTGGCTTGCGTATCATGTGGGCATCGAAAGCCAGCCACGGATCACGCAGCTCATGGCAGATGCCCCCATCGTCCTCGTCGACGGATCGTCCTATCTCTATCGCGCCTTTCACGCGCTGCCGCCGCTCTCCACCTCCGACGGGCAGCCGACCGGCGCTGTGCGCGGGGTGCTCTCGATGCTCAAGAGCCTGATCAAGCAGTACCCGCAGAGCCCCATGGCGGTGGTGTTCGACGCCAAGGGCAAGACCTTCCGCGACGAGATCTACGCCGAGTACAAGGCCCACCGCCCGCCGATGCCGGACGACCTTCGCCCGCAGGTCGAGCCGCTGCACGACTGCGTCCGCGCGCTCGGCCTGCCGCTTTTGTGCATCGAAGGCGTCGAGGCGGATGACGTGATCGGCACGCTGGCACGACTGGCCACCGAATCCGGCCGCGACGCGGTGATCTCCACCGGCGACAAGGACATGGCCCAGCTGGTCAATCAGCACATCACCCTGGTCAACACCATGAAGGGCGAGACGCTCGACGTTGCCGGCGTCGAGGCCAAGTTCGGCATTCCGCCCTCGTTGATCATCGATTATCTGGCGCTGATGGGTGACAAGGTCGACAACATTCCCGGCGTCCCCGGCGTCGGTGGCAAGACGGCGCTGGGGCTGCTGCAGGGCATCGGTGGGGGGCTGGATGCGATCTATGCCGACCTGGAAAAAGTCACGACGTTGAGTTTTCGTGGCGCCAAGACGATGCCGAAAAAGCTGGAGGAGAACCGCGAGCAGGCCTTCCTTTCCTACCAGCTGGCGACGATCAAGACCGACTGCGAGCTGCC
The DNA here is from genome assembly GCF_003206035.1 of Salinicola sp. CPA57. NCBI lineage: Bacteria > Pseudomonadati > Pseudomonadota > Gammaproteobacteria > Oceanospirillales > Halomonadaceae > Salinicola > Salinicola sp. CPA57. Next base: position 361,346 of record NZ_PZJR01000001.1, on the reverse strand, counting down.
GGTGGGGCTCGACGACCTGCATCTGGCCGAACCCGATCGCGAGGTACTGAAGTCGCTCTATCAGCGGCTCGAGTTCAAGAACTGGCTGACCGAACTGCTAGAGGGCCGGGACGAAGGCGTTGATGATGTGGGGGCCGAGAACGCCGGCACATCGGAAATCGACGAAGACGTGACGCTGGCCAAGCCGGCACGTCACGACCAGACGCTGCTGACCCAGGCGGAATTCGACGCCTGGCTCGAACGGCTGACAGCCAGCGACGCGTTCTGTTTCGATCTCGAGACCACCAGTCTCAACTACATGGAAGCCGATATCGTCGGTATCGGCCTGTCGCTGGTACCCGGCGAGGCGGCCTACATCCCGGTCGGCCACGACTATCTCGACGCGCCGGCGCAGCTCGACCGAACGGCGGTACTGGCGGCGCTCAAGCCGCTGCTGGAAGATCCGGCGATCGCCAAGATCGGCCAGAATCTCAAGTACGATATCTCGGTGCTGGCGCGCTATCAGATTCGGGTCGCCGGCGCGTTGAACGACACCATGCTCGAATCCTACGTGCTGAACTCTACCGCCACCCGGCATGACATGGATTCGCTGGCGCTCAAGTATCTCGGCGAGAAGACCATCAGCTTCGTGGATATCGCCGGCAAGGGCGTCAAGCAGCTGACCTTCAACCAGATCGCGCTCGAAGAAGCCGTGCCCTACGCCTGCGAGGACGTCGATATCACCCTGCGCCTGCACCAGGCGTTGCGGCCCAAGGTGGAGGAAGCCGGACGTCTGGCCGAGGTGCTCGATACCCTCGAGCGGCCGCTGATTCCGGTGCTCTCGCATATCGAGCGCAATGGCGTGGCGCTGGACGCCACGCGCCTGCACACCCAGAGCCAGGAGCTCGAAGGACGCATTCGCGAGCTGGAGCGTGAGGCGTTCGAGCTCGCCGGCAAGGAGTTCAACCTCGGTTCGCCCAAGCAGCTGGCGGAGATTCTGTTCGAGGAGCAGAAGATCCCGGTGATCAAGAAGACCCCCAAGGGGGCGCCGAGCACGGCGGAAGCGGTGCTCGAGGAGCTGGCGCTGGACTTCCCGCTGCCCAAGCTGATCATGTCGCATCGCGGCATGACCAAGCTCAAGTCGACCTATACCGACAAATTGCCGCGGCTGGTCAATCCGATGACCGGCCGGCTGCACACCAGCTACCACCAGGCGGTGACGGCGACCGGGCGGCTGTCGTCGTCCGACCCGAACCTGCAGAACATCCCGATCCGAACGGAAGAGGGCCGCAAGATCCGTCAGGCGTTCGTGGCCCGCGACGGCTACCGGATCGTCGCGGCGGACTACTCGCAGATCGAGCTGCGAATCATGGCGCATCTTTCCGACGACAAGGGACTGCTGGACGCCTTCGCCAACGATCGCGACATTCACGTCGCTACCGCCGCCGAGGTCTTCGGCGTCGCGCTGGACAAGGTCACCACCGATCAGCGCCGCAGCGCCAAGGCGATCAACTTCGGCCTGATCTACGGCATGAGCGCCTGGGGTCTCTCCAGGCAGCTGCATATCGAGGCCAAGCAGGCCAAGGTCTATATCGATCGCTACTTCGACCGTTATCCGGGCGTCGCCAGGTTCATGGACAACATCCGCGCCCAGGCCGGCGAAGACGGCTTCGTCGAGACCGTGTTCGGTCGGCGCCTCTATCTGCCGGAGATCAAGGCCCAGAACCACGCCCGGCGTCAGGCCGCCGAGCGCACCGCGATCAACGCGCCGATGCAGGGCACCGCCGCGGATATCATCAAGCTGGCGATGATCGACGTGCATCATTGGCTCAACCCGGCCCAGGGGCAGGCGGCGTTCGACGCCTGGATGGTGATGCAGGTTCACGATGAACTGGTGTTCGAGGTCAAGGAGAGCCAGACGCAGGACTTCCTCGGCGCCATCAGTGGGCGGATGCAGAACGCCGCCCAGCTCAACGTGCCGCTGATCGTGGAGGCCAACAGTGGGGCGAACTGGGACGAAGCGCACTGAAACCTGCGCCCGGCTGCCTTACACTGGTTCGACCTGTACGGATTCGACTTACATTGACGTATCGTTTATCGCCGCGTGACGGCTTTATTTTCGCAAGGAGCACAAGGTAATGGCCAAACAGCAAATCGGTGTCGTCGGCATGGCCGTCATGGGACGCAATCTGGCGCTCAACATCGAGAGCCGCGACTACACGGTGTCGATCTTCAACCGCTCGCGGGAGAAGACCGATGAAGTGATGCAGGAAAATCCCGACAGCAAGCTGGTGCCGTTCTACAGCGTCGAGGAGTTCGTCGCGTCGCTGGAAACGCCGCGCCGCATCCTGCTGATGGTCAAGGCGGGCGATGCCACCGACAAGACGATCGCGTCGCTGACGCCGCATCTGGACCAGGGCGATATCCTCATCGACGGCGGCAACACCCCGTTCGAGGACACCATCCGGCGCAACAAGGAGCTCTCGGAAGCGGGCTTCAACTTCATCGGCACCGGTGTCTCCGGTGGCGAGGAGGGCGCGCTGAAAGGCCCGTCGATCATGCCGGGCGGTCAGAAGGAAGCCTACGACATGGTGGCGCCGATCCTCGAGAAGATCGCGGCGCGCGCCGACGACGGCGAGCCCTGCGTGGCCTATGTCGGCCCGGATGGCGCCGGCCACTACGTCAAGATGGTCCACAACGGCATCGAATACGGCGACATGCAGCTGATCAGTGAAGCCTACGCGATCCTCAAGGGCTCGCTGGGGCTGTCGAACGCCGAGCTAGCCGATATCTTCAGCGACTGGAACGAAGGCGAACTCGACAGCTACCTGATCGATATCACCGCCAGGATCTTCACCAAGAAGGATGACCAGAGCGACCAGGACGTGGTCGACATCATCCTCGACTCCGCGGGCCAGAAGGGCACCGGCAAGTGGACCAGCAAGAGCGCGCTGGATCTCGGCGTGCCGCTGCCGCTGATCACCGAGTCGGTCTTCGCGCGCTTCATCTCGGCGCTGAAGGACGAGCGTGTCGAAGCCGCCAAGGTGCTGAAAGGGCCGGCGGAGACGCCGCTCCAGGGCGACAAGGCCGAGTTCATCGAGAAGGTGCGCAAGGCGCTGTTCTTCAGCAAGATCGCCTCCTACGCCCAGGGCTTCGCCCAGATGCGCGCGGCGTCCGAGCAGTACGACTGGAATCTCGACTACGGCGAGGTCGCCAAGCTGTTCCGCGCCGGCTGCATCATCCGCGCCCGCTTCCTGCAGAAGATCACCGACGCCTACCAGGAGAACCCCGAGCTCAAGAACCTGCTGATGGCGCCGTACTTCGGCGAGATCGCCGGCAACTATCAATCGGCGCTTCGGGACGTGATCTCTCATGCGGTCCAGAACGGCATCCCGGTACCCACGTTCTCCTCCGCGATCGCCTACTACGACAGCTATCGCAGCGAGAAACTGCCAGCCAACCTGATCCAGGCCCAGCGCGACTTCTTCGGCGCCCACACCTACAAGCGTGTCGATCGGGAAGGGACGTTCCACACCGAGTGGCTGCAGGACTGACGGAGACGGATCGATGGCGGAACTGGGGCGCGAACGGGTTCGCGAGCACTTGGCGGGTAACACGCCGCCTGCGCTGGACGAGAGCGCCCAAGCGCACTATCGGGCGCGTATCGCGGCGCAGTTGAAGGCTCGCGACGCGGTGCTGGTGGCGCACTACTACACCGATCCCGAGATCCAGGCGCTGGCGGAAGCCACCGGCGGCTGCGTGGCGGATTCACTCGAAATGGCGCGCTTCGGCAAGGATCACCCGGCGACGACGCTGATCGTCGCCGGCGTGCGTTTCATGGGCGAGACCGCCAAGATCCTGAGCCCGGAAAAACGGGTGCTGATGCCGACGCTGGAAGCGACCTGCTCGCTGGATATCGGCTGTCCGGCCGATGCCTTCTCCGACTTCTGCGACCAGCAGCCGGATCGCACCGTGGTGGTCTACGCCAATACGTCTGCGGCGGTGAAGGCGCGCGCCGACTGGGTCGTGACGTCTTCCATCGCGGTCGAGCTGATCGACCATCTCGACCGGCAGGGCGAAAAGATCCTGTGGGCGCCGGACCGCCATCTGGGCAACTACGTCCGCGAGCGCACCGGTGCCGACGTACTCTGCTGGGACGGCGAGTGCATCGTCCACGACGAGTTCAAGGCGCAGGGCATTCTCGATCTCAAGGCGCTGCATCCGGAGGCCGCGGTGCTCGTGCATCCGGAATCACCGGCGTCGGTGGTGGAAATCGCCGACGTAGTAGGTTCCACCTCACAATTGATTGTCGCCGCGCAGAAGCTCGACAACCCCAGTTTCATCGTCGCCACCGACCGCGGCATCTTCTACAAGATGCAGCAACTGATGCCCGGCAAGACCTTCATGGCCGCGCCCACGGCGGGCAACGGTGCGACGTGTCGCAGTTGCGCCAACTGTCCGTGGATGGCGATGAACGGGCTCGAGAACACGCTGGCGGTGCTGGAAGACGCCAACGGCTGCGGTCAGGAAATCCACGTCGATGCCGCCATCGCCGCGCGAGCCCTCGTGCCGCTCGATCGCATGCTCGAGTTCGGGGCCGAACTCAAACGCCGTTAGGCTTTTTACGCTGGAAAACGACAGCGCCCGCTCCGGCTGACACCGGGGCGGGCGATTTTATGTCTCTACGATTTAGAAGTGGTAGTTGATGAATAGCCCGCCGCGGAACTGGGTGGAATCGCCGATATCGTCGACGATTGGGCTGTCGGCTGCGTCGCCTGTCAACTGCGTCACACCCAGCAACCCGGTGACCGACCACTGCCGCGTCACATAGTAGCTATAGGTAGTCGCCAGTCCGGCGGAGAAATAACCGTCGTTGGCGTCGTAGGCATCGATGCCGGAGCGGGCACTTTCCCGCTTCGACACGCCAAAAAGATCGTCCGCCCAGTCGGCGCTGGTATAGGTGAAGCGAGGGCCGATCGTGAATGCGGCTCGCTCTCCAACCTTGGTCACATAGTCCGCCTTGAAGCGAATCCGATAGCCGTCCAGGTCACCGGTGAAGGGCGTTTGCGCGGAAGCGCTATAGCGCCAGTTGGCGTCATTGTAATTGACGCGCAGGCCGGCGGTGGCGCCGCCGTCGACGTCGTCGAGATCCTTGATGTCATCCTCGTTTTCACGGCCCAGGGCGTAGCCGATGAACGGCGCGACGCGCCATTTGTCCTGGCGAATCACGTTCCAGCCGACACCATCTTCCAGGCTGGCGAAGAAGGCATCACCGTAAGTGAGGTTGAACGTGGGCCACGGCGTAGTGTGGTAATCGTCACTACCCAGATATTTGGGCCAGTAGGCCGCACCTCCGCCGATCGCGCCTTTTAGTTGCGGTTGCGCGGCCTGTGCCGCTGATGCTGTCAGCAACCCGAGTGCAGCGATCCAGCCATAGCGAAACATCGGTGACATGCCATTCGTCCCTGAGTGGAAGGTTCATGCGTTAGTGGGAGCCAAAACATACTTGGGGTGCCCGTAAAACACCAGTTTATCAATACGCCTTTACATCGCCTCCGAGAATCTTCGTGCTGACGATCTCCGGCGACGTGTAATCGGCGAATCCTGCTTCCCGTTGAGATGCCGCTGGCCTACGCTGAAAGCAGTAATCGGTGAAATCATCTTGGGAAGGCCGTGGGGACACGACCGATCGATAATGACGAACAACGGGGAATGACGGATGCGACTCACTTCGACGCTACGAAATAGCTTGCTGGGCAGTGCGGCGCTGCTGACACTGAGCGCCTGTACCAGCGGGCCGGTAGAACAATCGGTCACTACCTATCTGAATTGCGATGACTTGAAAACGGCCGTCGCCAGCGCGGATAACGGTTTCGACGACATCAAGCGCGGCTCCCGCACGACTCGCTACGGACAAATATGGAGAAGCTCCGCCCAGGCCTTTAATGATGCTTGTTCCATCGTTTCCGCCAGTGGACCGACTTATTACACCTGTTCGGGAAGTGTCGAATCCGATGCGGGCGAGTCGCAGTTGGAAGCGGCGAGCGACGGCATTGGTCAGTGTCTGGGATCGGCGTGGTCGTCTTCATCTCCGGCAGCGGGAGAAACCGATTTTCAGCGTCAGGATGGTAGCGGGCCGGCGCTCAAGCTCAAGAGCTTCGAAAATGATCGCGGTGCGCAGATGGTGATGATGCGGATCGATCCGTAAATCTTGAGTCAAAGCCACAGCGCCTGTCGATTCAGATGTCGATAGGCGCCACCTCTATCTCCTAAAATCCGCTCTCACGAATAAATATCGCCGCTATCCAGTTGCCAAACTGGCCTACGAGACTCTCCTGCTCAGCGTCGACATGCAGCTGGCCACGCGCCTGGCGTGACTCTGGCCAGGGAGAGTCCACTCGTGCCTTGACCGCGAATAGCGGTCGCTCCAGACGGAGTTCGCTGGGTTGGTCCCGAGAGCTTTCGGAGAGCGTGAGCGGACCGCCCTGACGATCGGCCAGCATGGGTTGCTCCAGCAAGGTACTGCGCGTCGGCGCGATGTCGATTAGCTCACCCTTGAGTGGTGCCGTCTGCCCCTCGACGAAGAAGCTGACGGGATTGCCAACCGATACACGGTGGATCTGATCCTGATCGATATAGGCCTCGATGACCCAATGCGCCGGATCCAGCAGCACGCCGAGAGGTTCTCGCGAGCTGAGCCATTGCCCCGGTGCCAGTTCCGTATTGAGTTGCTGCCATTGGCCTGGGAACGGCGCCGTTAGCGTGAGCCGGGTGATCTCTTTTTGCGAGGCTTCCATATTGCGCTTGCCCAGATTGCGGCGCGCGCGCGCGGCGCTGTCGATGGCCAGACGCTGCGGATTATCGAGAAGCCCAGCGAGTTCGGCATCGAGATTCACCAGGTGCGATTGCTGAGCGGCCAGATCCAGCTGGATGTCCGGCTCTGTCATGCGAATCAACGGAGTTCCGGAGCTGACCTGACCGTCGGGCGTGCGTTCCTGAAGGCGGGCCGGGAAGGGCGCGTAGAAGGTAATTTCGTGCTCTGCGCGGATCACCCCCGGTCCACTGACGCTGGTCCGCCAGGGAATACAGGCCAAGGCGATCAGCGCCAGTAACAGCAGCAGCCAACCCAGACGATAGCGGCGAGACACATTCTGGCGACGAGACCACCAGTGTGAGAGTTCGCGAGTGATGGGCATGATGATGAACCAGGCAATTTCGACACAGAAAAGAACGATGCCGAGTGCTTTGAAGAACAGGGCATAGACGGCGATAGCGATACCCAGAAAAAGCACCAGACGGTACAGCCAGGTCAAAAAGGCGAAGCCCACTAGGGCTGCGCGTCGGCGCGGAGGAAAAGCTTCGGGCCATGCGTCGTCAAGGCCGAGAAGACGGCGTCTCAGCCACGTCCTGGCCTGGCCGCCGGCGCGCTCATGCAGGTTGGGAAAGTCGAGCAGATCGGTGAGGATGAAGTAGCCGTCAAAACGCATGAACGGGCTGGCGTTGAGCGCCAGCGACAACACCCAACTGGTGGTGGCCAGATAGAGTAGAGCGCTATTGACGGCGCTGGGCTCCGTCAGCACCCAGCCCAGTGTGGCAAGCCCCGCCAATCCTAATTCGGTCAGAATCCCGGCCGAGGAGATCGCCAGCCGCTGCCGGGCGCCTTTCAGCCGCCAACTTTCGCCGGTGTCTGTGTAAAGCATCGGCCACAATACGATGAAGGCGACGCCCATGTGGGCCACTTTGACGCCCAGACGAGTCGCCACCAGTGCGTGGCCTAGTTCATGCAACGACTTGGCGACTACCAAGGCGCAGGCGAAGCTGACCAGACCTGAAAAGGAGAAGGCCTCGACCACCGAATGGGTAAACAGATCCCAGCGCTGCATCACCATCAGCAGGCCCGATACGGTCAATACCAGAACCAGCGCGACGCAAGTTCGGGTAAACAGCCACGGCGTGACTCGGGCGAGCCGCTGCAGTCCCCGCTGAGGATGAACCAGTGGTAGGCGGAAGAACAGATAGTGGTGCAGCCACCACGTCACACTGGCCCAGGGCGAACCCTGATTGGCCTTTGCCGCCATTTCATCGATTCGCGCGCGGTCCGGCCGCAGCAGTTGATGGCGGCCCAGAAAATCCAGCAGCTCGAGAACCTGTTCGGCGCTGGGGTCGAGTGCCGTCTGTGTGGAGACCTGCGCGCAGATCCGCTCGGGCGTCTGCCCCCAGCGCAACAGGCACTCGAACTCCAGCCAGCCGATACGATAGAAGCGATTGGTGACCGGGTCCTCGATCGACCAGACGGGTTCGCCACTGCGCCCGATACCGGCATCGACAAGCTGAAGGTCATCACGCAAAGGCGGCACGGAGGCGAATAACCGGGGATCCAGGCTCGTCTGCGGATCATCGGCTGGCGGGCGCGGCTGATCGTCCCTATTTCCAGTAACGGTTGCGGCAACCGTCGTTGCAGGATTCGTCGCGGGCGCCATGTTGGGGGTCACCACCCTGTCCAGGCGCGTAGTGCCGAAAGCGGGCGTCGCAGCAGGTAATAGCCGAGGGTGACGTCGTCACCATAGACCTTGGCGGTGCCATGCAATCCCAGCCGGGCGTGCTCGGGCTCGTCATCGATGGACGCTAGCAGCCGGTAGGCGGCAATGCCATTGTCGTCAGGCCTGGCCTGATAGCTGGTTTCTTCAATGACGCCGTGGATGGGGGCCAGCGGATAGGCGGTCAGGAACAGGGTGACATCGGCGCCAGGGTCGAGGGCGATGGCATCGGCAACGGCTAACTGGATTTCCATCTCCGGCTGAGCAGGATCGGCCAGTCGCAAGATCCGCTCGCCGATGGTCACCGGTCTTCCCTGCCAGTCGTCGATATCCCGATAGACTGCGATGCCATCGCGAGGGGCGCGAACCAGCGTCCGCGCCAGTTCGGCCTCGACCGCTTCCAATTCGGCCCGGCGCTGATCGCGCTGACCGCGCAGACGCGTCATCTCGGCCAGGCTGGTACGATCGTCAAACGCTAAACTGCCGGCGGCGTCCAGTTCCGCCTCGGCGACTCCGAGCCGCTGTTGAAGCACCGCCGCCTGACTCTTGAGGCTCGTCGTGTCCAGACGCAATAATGGCGTTCCCGCTGTCACCGCCTGATTGGGGCGAACCAGCATTTCTGCCACGACGCCGTCCAGCGGGCTGGTGACCACGATCGCATCGCGTGAAATTACCTGCGCGGGCGCTAGCGCTGACTGGCGGATCGGCACGAACATTGCCGCCGCTACGATGACGACGACCAGCCACGCCAGTCGCTTGCGTGGCAGTCTCCACCCCTTGCGGCGAGGAGTTAGCGCTTGCCAGCAATAGGCCCAGGTGGAGGCAAGCCCCGGCATCTGTTCTCGAACTGCCTGAGGTGGCGGCTGGTCGAGCAGAAAAACTGCGAGAGCGAGCCTCTCACCGCCTTGATCATGCAGCGGCACACACCAGAGTACGCTGGGCCACCATTGCGCCCATCCTTCCACAATGACATCCGGCGGCGTGAGTTGATCGCGGATCAGAACTCGGGGCGTGATGTCTTCGAACTCCTGATTCAGCCAGCGAGTGGCCTGCTTCAGCCAGTTGAGATAGGGCGTCTGCTCTTGGGGCGTCGCTAGCCCGGAGACGCACATCACGCTCGGCGAAGATGCAACGGGTACCAGCAATAGCCCTTGGCGAAAGCGCAGCAACGGATAGGGATCGTTGGCGATGGAAAACCCCAGACCAGCCAGGGTCGAGGCGGCCATGGCGCGGTCACGTAACTCGGTGACCGCCGCGATGAGCGACGGTGGACTCGGATATTCGCTGGCGCTCATCGGCTACTCTGACGGCTTGGCGACGGTTTCAGGGCTTATGGAAGAGCCGGTGGATGAGCTGACGGATGGACTCGTCGAAGAGCCGACTGAAGCACTCATCGACGCCGTCCCGGTCATGCCGGCCATAAGGTCGGCATGGGACGCATCCAATTTAGCTTCGAGCTCTACCGTTTGCGCCACCGCATCGATGCGAGCGCTGATCGCGCTCAGCGTCGCGCTATACGTCTTCCCGGTTTCATTGACGCGTACCGATAGCGCCTGACCGGTCGTCAGCCTTGGCAGCAGCTCGGAGGGGGCGGTCAGCCTTACCTTCAATGCACCATCGCCGACTAGGTCGACCAGTGCCGTGCCGGCTCCCATGGTCTGAAACGGTTTGACGTGCAGTTTGGCGATACGGCCCGAAAACGGCGCCACCAGGGTGCAGCGGTCACGCTGGGCGGCGGCGAGACTCAGCGAGCTGTTGGCCTTGTCGACATCTGCCGCCGACAGCGCGACCTCCAGGTCGCCGACGGCGTCGAGTTTGCGCAGGTTGCGCTTGGCTTTGGCGTTCAGTTTCGCCACGGAGAGTTCGGTGTTGGCAACGTCGACTCTGGCCTGCTCGACTCGACAGTCGAAACTGGCCAATACGTCGCCCTCCGCGACGGTGTCGCCCAGCGAGACGGGAAGCGTTTCCAGCGTGCCCTCCATCCGGCTCGAGAGGGTGGCCTCAACCTGTGGCGTGAGAAGTGCCCGCAAGCGATAGTCGGAGAGTGGATTCTGCGAACGAGCCTCGCTGGCCTGAACTTCCGAGGATGCCCCTGCCGACGTGGAAGCCGAAGCGTCTTGCTGAGCCAGCGCGTCAACGCCGATCAACAGAAGTGCTGTCATACAACTAGCCTGCAACAGGCGAGAGGCCGACATCCGCTCAGGCCGCATTGGCTTCTCCCGGTTGCGGCGTTCCGCGGTCAGACTGGCTTGAGGACTCCGGCGCTTGAAACGGCTCTCCGGTCTGAGGTACTCGATCCGTCTCCGACGACGGTCGGACCGGGGCTGGCAGCATCAGCGCGGCTTCGTTCTGGTGCATGGTCATCATCTGCTCGATCTCGAGGGCCAGGGAGTCGATGTCGTACTGCTCGACAGTGTCGGGCAGCACGTCGAGACCGATGGAGTTGAACAATCTCCCCCAGGCGGCCTGTGCGCGGGAATAGGCGGCTTCGCGCTGATATTCGGAGAGCAGGTAGCGGCTCTCGGCACGGATGACCTCCAGTTCGGAGCCGATCGCGCTGGATGACGCCGCCTTGGCGTAGGCCAGCAAGTCCTGATCGACGTCCAGGCTCTGGTCGGCGTAGTCCAGCTCTTCCTGGGCCAGGTGATAGCGCAACGCGCCGACCCGCACCTGGGTCAATACGGCCATCGACAGCGCGGTGCGGCGCATATCGTCGACTTCCGCCTGCGTCTTCTGGGCATTGTCGAGATCAGGGTATTGCAGAAGGCGCAGCAGATTGAGCGAGACGTTGACGCCGCTCTGGGCCCAGTTGTTGTTGTACAGATAGTCGTTGGAGTCGTATTCGACACCTGCGCTCAGCGTGATATTGGGCCACAGGCGTGCCTTGGCGGCTTCCAGGTCGAGTTCGTTGATGCGCTTGCGATACCACTCTTCCATGATCTCCGGCCGATGCTGCAGTGCCAGCGTTTCCAGATATTCGACGTCGACAACCGTCGGTGGCAGGTCATGTTGCGGCTCGTCGGCGAGGATCAGTCGGGTACCAGGCGGCAGCGACATGAGGGCAGCCAGTTCGGTCTGCGCCAGCTCCAGGTCCTGACGACGCGCGGTGAGCAGGGTGGTGGAATCGAGCAGCGCGCGCTGGTAGGCCAGTACCTCCTGGCGCGGCAGCAGGCCCTGACGCTGCGCCTCGCGAGCGGCGTCGAGCGCGACTTCGGTGCGGGCCAGCAGGGTGTTCAACTGCGGAATCAGCCGCTGTGCCGCCAGGGCGCGCCAGTAGGCGTTACGCACGTCTCTCAGCACGTTCTGCGCCACTTTGCGGCGGCGTTCCTCGGCCATCAGAATCTGATCGGCTTTCTGCTGGTTTTCGTAATAGGCCAGACCGAAGTCCAGCAGGCTCCAGCTCAGGCCGAGACCGGCGGTGGTTCGATACCGTTCTTCCGAGGTCGAGGCACGCAGGCTCTCCTCGCCGTCCTCGATACCGATGGAGGTGCCGCCGGAATCATTGCTGCGATCGCTGTAGCCCGCGTCGGCCACCAGTTGTGGCAATAGCTCGTGACGGGAGACATCCTGCAGGTTCGAGGCCAGCGCGCTCTCCATCAGTTTGAGCCGGTAGTCGAGGTTGTATTTCAGCGCGCGAGCGGCAGCTTCGTAGAAGGTGATCGGCTGGTTGATCGGCTCCTGATTGCGATACATCTGCTCCTGATCGGCGATGGCTCGTTGGCGAACTTGCGCTTCGCTGTAGGGTTGGGGTTCCAGGCTCGAGCAGGCACTCAACGCCATGGTGGCGGCGATGGCTGCGCCGAGGGTCGTCAGGGGCGAGCGAATCATGCTTTGTCCTTGTGCTGTGATTCTGAGCGCTGTGATTCCAAGTGCCGCGATTCCAAGTGCCGGGATCCGACATCTGATGCTATCGCGAGAGAAGCCTGGCGCTGGGGAGAGGCCATGAGCTGCTGGCGGAAGCTCCTCGCGACCGTGACATCCGATGTCTCAGACGCGCGAGGCGTTTGGTAGGTGGCGTCGCGCTCGTTGTTGACTGCACTCGCCGGCTGCGATGGATCGCCGGACCGATTGTCAGACTGATTCGGGGCGGATTCGCGGCTTGGCGCATCGCCATCGCTAACGGGCTCGCCATCGCTGAATTGTCCTTCTGACAACCCAAGCCGGGTGGGCGCATACAGCGATGGATCCGAGAGTAGGCCATCGGCGGTGAGATCGGTGCGACCGTGGCGGCCCAGCAGCAGTAGCTGATCCTGCTGGGCGTAGCTGCGGCTGAGCTCGATGCTGGCACCAATGAATTGTCCTGGCACATCCTCCAGCCGGTCCCGCAGCGAGAGCGTGCGAATCTCCAATGGGCTGACTAGCCACGGCTGATTGCCGTTGGAAACCCGCAGGTAATTGGAAATTTCAACATTGTTCTGCTCGACCTCAGGCGTCACGAAGACCACCGGATCGACATCCGGCAGTTGCCCGCCGATGCCTGGTGACGGCATCGGGCCGGTGGCGTGGGGGCCGGTGCCATCTTCCCTGGTGGGAATGTAGGGGGCCGCGATATCCAGCGTGATACTGAGGTTGGCCGACGTGGTCGCACCCGTCGTATCGGCGACTCGATAAACGAACACATCGTTCAGTATTTGGCCGCGACCCGCCGCTCTCAGCACGTCCGGGTTCGAGAGGTCGATGGCGTATTCGTAGCGGCCATCGGCGTTCAACATCAGCGTGCCGTACTGCCCCTGCAAGACTTCGCCGGCCGGGCGCGCGGCACCGCCTCCCGCCGGACGCATGTCGATGACGCGGAGACTATCGTTGGCGTCGACATCGCTATCGTTGGGCAGCACGTTGCCGATGGCTTGCGGAGAGGGCGTTTGGTCCGTGGCCAGATTGCTGTCGTCGGCGGCCATGGGCGTATCGTTGGCGCCCTGGATGACGACCGTCAGGCGGGCGCTGTCGATTTCCCCTGCGCGGTCTCGCATGACGTAATCGAAGCGCTCGGTGAGTGTTTCTCCCGCCGTGCGCAGCGCCTGAACGTCGGCGTTGTCGTTGTCGGCGAAATATTGGTAGCTGCCATCGGCGTTGAGCGTCAGCGTGCCGTAGCGACCCTGAAGCGTCTCTCCGGCCTGGGCGTTCGTCGACGTGTTAGCCAGGGCGACGCTGATGACTGTCTTCGTTTCGCCGTACGCCGGACCGTCCACATCCGTGTCATTGGTCAGCACGTTACCCGTCGGGTCGACGCCGGTGGTGCTGTTGTCGACACCGCCCGCTTCGACGGCCGTGGCCGCGTCATCGCTGGCGATCGGGTTATCGTTGCGCCCGTCCAGGGTGATGGTCAGTTCGGCACTGGCCGTCGCGCCCCAGCGGTCGTCGATGGTGTAGGTGAATACGTCGGTCAGGGTTTGCCCGCTCTGTCGCAGCGCCTGCACCGCGGGATCGTCGTCGTTGATGTCGTAGCGATAACTGCCGTCCTCGCTCATCACCAGGCTGCCGTATTGCCCTTCGAGAGCGTTATCGAGCGAGCCATCCGAGCCGGTGTCCTGAGTACCACCGGTTCGGATGGCGATGACTTCGAGATTGGGGCCGAGCGCACCGGGGAAGGCGATGTCGTCCGGATCGCTATCGTTATCCAGCACGTTGCCTGACGCAGGGCGGCCGGTGGTGGCGTTGTCGCTGCCGCCGGCTTCGATGGCCGTACCGGCGTCGGTATTGGCGACGGGGGCGTCGTTACGGCCGCGAATATAGACCGTCAGCTCAGCTGCATCGGTCAGATTGCCCTGGTCCTGAGCGGTGTAGGTGAAGTTATCGACCACGAAGTTGATCGGACCCAGGGCGGTGATCGCGGCATCATCGACCACATAGGTATAGCTGCCATCAGCCTGCACCGTCAGCATGCCGTAGGTGCCGACGATGTCCACGCCGCCCGCCTGCATGTTGGAGCCGACCGCGCCGTCTGCCTCGGCCCCGGCGCGCACGCCGTCCACTACCAGCGTATCGCCGCTATCCACTTCGCTGTCGTTGTCGAGCAGGTTGCCGGCGGGGTCGCGACCGGGCGTCGGATTTACTGGCGTATCCGCCGCGGCCAGTGCGAGATCGTCAGCGGCGACGGGGGCATCCCAGGCGCCTTCGATCGTCAGCGTCAGCTGCGCGGTATCGCGCGCGCCGACGGTGTCGGCCATCTGATAGGTGAAGGCTTCACTCAGCGAATCACCCGGTGCCAGCGCCTGCACGGCGGCCAGATCGTTGTCGACTCGATAGGTGAAGCTGCCGTCCGCATTGAGGGTCAGCGACCCGTATTCGCCCTGGACGACTTGAGTGTCACCACTAGTGTCGCTGACCGTGACAAAGCGTCCGCCGTCGTCTGTCGATCCCGTGCGAATGCCGACGACCTGCAGGGTGTCACCAACGTCGACGTCGCTATCGTTGTCCAGCACGTTGCCGCTGCCATTCTGGCCCGCGGCGCCGTTGTCGGTCCCGCCGGCTTCCGCTGCTGTGGCGCTATCGTTGGTGGCTATCGGATTGTCGTTGCGGCCTTCGATGGTGATCGTCAGGGTGGCGCTGCTCTCGCTGCCGAGAGTATCGACAGCGGTGTAGGTAAAGATTTCCGTCAGCGTATCGGATGACGTTCGCAGCGCCTGTACAGCGGGATCGTCGTTATCGATGATGTAGCTGAATTCACCGTTTGCGTCGAGCGTCAGCGTGCCATAGGCACCGTTCAAGGTGTCACCAGGACTGGCGTTGCTTGAGGTATCAGAGCCTTGGGAAAAGCCATTGACCGTCAAGTCCTGGCCATCGACATCACTATCGTTGTCGAGCACGTTGCCGCCGCCATCGCGTCCTGGGTTGGCATTGTCGAGTCCGCCGGCCTCGATGGCAGTGGCGGTATCGTCGACCGTCGACGGCGGGTCGTTGGCCCCCGTCACGGTGACATCGAGCTGAGCCAGATCGACGTTGCCGTCACTATCGACGATGCGATAGGTGAAGGTTTCGCCAAGGGTCTCTCCGGCCGGCAGGCGCTGAACGTCAAGATTATTGCCGTCGACCTCGTAGCGATAGCTGCCGTCGGCCCCCAGGGTCAACGTGCCGTAAAGGCCGGCAATGGCGGTTCCATCGCTGTCGGCGGTAGAGCCCGGGTTGACGTCTGTCAGACTGCCGCCGGCGGATTCGCTGCCCGGTCGGATGCCGCTCACGCTCAGCGCGGTGTTGGGGCGGTCGATGGCATCGACATCGCTGTCGATGCCGTTGCCGTCATCGTCGGTGATCACGTTGCCGATGCCGGCCTCACCCGATGTGATGCCATCCGTCGACGGCGCCTGAGCCGCGGTGTCGTTGTCGGTCGCCACGGGCGCATCCTGATTGCCCTCCACGGTGATGACGAGGTTGGCGACACCGTTCAGTCCCGCGGCATCCGTGACCCGATAGCTGAAGGCCTCCGACAGAGAGTCCCCCGCGCCCAGGCGCTGCACATCGGTATTGTCGTCGTCGATCTGATAGCGATAGCTGCCGTCGGCACCGATCGTCAGCTTGCCGTACTGACCCTCGATCACGGTACCGCTTGTACTGTCGGTGTCGTCATCCACGGCGTCGAAGGCGCCCGAGGTATTGTCATCGCCCAGGCGAATACCGCTGACCTCACGGGTTTCGCCTGCTCGATCCACGTCGGTGTCGTTGTCGAGCACATCGCCGGTGGCATCCTGGCCGCCGCTGCCATTGTCGACACCGCCGGCTTCCGTTGCGGTACCGCTATCGTCGACGCCGACCGGCGTATCGTTGGCGCCATTGATCGTGACCGTGATGGAGGCGGTCGATGTCAGGCCACCCGCATCGGTGATTTCGTAGGCGAAGGTCTCCTGCAGCGTATCGGATGCCGTTCTCAGCGCCTGAACGTTGGCATTGTCGTTATCGACGAGGTATTGCGCAAAGCCGTCGCTGCCGATCACCAGCGTGCCGTAACTGCCGCTGATGTCGAGCGGTATTGCCGGGTTGGCGTCGACGAGCTCGAGACTGCCGGCGTCGATACCCGCCTGGCTTACGCGCAGCGTGTCGCCGTTGGTAGCGATATCGATGTCGGTGTCGTTGTTCAGCACGAATCCGTTGGGATCGACGCCAGGGATATTGTTGCCAGTGCCGCCGGCTTCAACGGCAATGGCGGTATCGTCATTGGCCACGGGCGCATCGTTGACCGCATTGATGGTGATGGTGAGCGTGTCGATATCGATGAGATCGTCGTCCGACGATTCGCCGGGAATCCCGTTCCCCTCGCTGCTATCGGGGTTGTCGCCGAAGTTGCCATGATCATGGGTGGTGATGGTCAACGTGTCGGTGCCGTTGACGTTGGCGTTGCCGAGATAGCTGAGGCTGGCGAGTGTCGTATTGATCTCGTCGACGGTGCCGCTGAGCGTGACGGTGTTGCTGTTGTTGCCCGCGATCTGCGACCCGCCGGCATTGGCGATGGCCAGCGTGCCCTGGGTGACGCTCAACACCACTTCGAGATCATTGGCGCCGGCCTGATCCGAGGGATCCCGCGCATCCGGATCGCTGATCGAGAGCCCGTCGATAGCGACGGACGTATCTTCGTCGCCGCTGGGCACGTCGGTCGGCAGGTTGTTGACCGGCGCATCGTTGAGTTCGACATAACCGATATCCGCCTTGTCTGTGCCACCATCGGCCAGGGTGATCTCGATGGACGAGAGGCTACCATCGCCGTAGTTGCCGTCGTCGCTATCGATTCTGGCGCGCACGTCGCCGGCCGAGGTGTTCGGATCGATATCGGTGAATGTCTCGGCGCTGGTGATGCGGTAAAGGCCAGTGGGGAGTACGCCGAACTGATACTGGCCGAGCGTGTCGGTGGTGGCGGTGAAGCTCTCGTCGTCGGATTCGGCGTCGTCAACGTTGGCGAAAATGCCGTCACTGCCGGCCCAGGTCAGGGTGACCGTGCGACCCGTGAATCCGGCTTCGTCATTGTCCTGCACGCCGTTGGCGTTTTGGGTATCGTTCCACAAGGTCCCTGAAATCACGCCCAGGCCGGCACCGCTGGTCAGAATGTAGTCATTGGGGCTTCCGCCGATGCCATCATCGCCATTGCGTTCACCATCTTCGGCCCCGTCGGTGTCGCCCACGTCGGTTCCGCTGAAGCCTTGGAAATCTTCCGGCAGGCTCGACCAGGTCAAGATGGCCTGCGAGCCATCCGGGTTGATCACGCTGCCGTTGGGCACATCGACGCTGTAGGTCAGCGTGACCGAGGTGCCGGGGTCTAGGTGTTCAAAGCCGATAGAAACCGACACACTGTCCGGATCGACGCTGGAATCCGCGATCAGGCTGACACCTTCCGGGAAGGCGTCGGGCGTGTAGGACTGGCCATCGATGATCACACTGTCGATGCTGTAGTTGGAGCCGTCCGGAAAGCTATCGCTGAGTACGACATCGTAGGCCGGAGCGCTGCCATTCTGGGTGAAGTTCAGACTGACCGTGGCACTGCCTGTGGCGTCCGCCGCCATGCTCTCTGCGTTGGGATCGAAAGCGATCACGCGCTTGTCGAGGCCGCTGAAACCCGGCTCGACGATGCGTTCGTTGATCGTCGTGCTCGATGTCGTGGCGCCGTCGCGGCTTTCGGCGACGGTCATCCCGAGTGTCTGACCGGCGATATTGCTGGCGACGTTCGCGACGCGGACGTTGAATTCCAGCGAGAGGCCTTCTTTGTCGGCGTCGTTGTCGCCATTGATCAACGTGCCGAGATCGATGGTCAGGATGCGTCCGTCAGTCGAGATCGTATAGCGATCCGAATTCAGTACACCTGTCGGGCCGTTATCGAGATCCTCGGGGATATTGCCGGCTTCGACAGAGCGATCGTTGCCATCGATGCTATTCGCACCGGTCTCCAGGTCGCTGCTCAATTCGCTCTGATTGGCGATGAAAGCGATCAGAATCTGGTTGGCGGTTTCTGGCGGAATCGTCAGGCCCTCTTCGACTTGAATCGTCAGCTGATAATTGTCGATAGAGCCTTCGGGGATGAGCGCCACCACGCGATAGCGAATGATCTCGCCGACTGCGACGTCCTCACTCGGCCCGCTGGTCGGGTCGGCCGCCGCGGTGTCGTCCAGGCCTCCAATCCGCGACACCCGCAACGCCTGAGCGACAGGGATGGTCAGCGTATCGCTGCGCTGATAATCGTTGAGCACGCCGCTATTCAAGCTGCCGTCCACGCCGGTGCGTTCGCCGGCAGCGTTGGCCGGGCTCTCCGAGTCATTGTCCAGGCTGGTCCACTGGACCTCGGCGGTGCTGGTCAGGCTAGTGACATCGGCCGCGGTAGCGGCCACGGTACCCGTCAACGTGACGACGATGCTCTCGCCGTTTGCCAGATCGATGTCGGCTCCATCGACGGATTTCAGCACGCCGTCGACGATCTCGAAATCACCAGCAGCCGCGCCGGTAATTTCAGCGATGTCGATACCGTTTAGCTGGTCTGGTAACTGCGTGTTCAACGTGAGGCCAAAGGCGTCGATATCGGAAGTGTTGCTCAAGGTGACGTTGAAGGTGACGGTATCACCTTCATCCACGCCGACGCCGAGGTCGGCCTCAGACGGTACGGTCAGGGTCTGTTCCACATCGACGGTGGGCTCTACCAACGTGGTGGAGGCTTCGTCGCCGCTCAAGGCGATATCGCGATCCACCGCGCTGTCGTTATTACCAGCATCGCCATTGACGGTGTCGCCGTCGATATCGGAGTACGTCAGGCCGGCGCTGTTATCGTGCGTGGTGCCGGATTGACTGCCGGGCGTGGTTTCACCTTGATTGCCGAGCGTGTTGGCGGCGATCAGGCGCAAACGGACCACGAAGCTGTTGTTGTTCGTTGCGTTATCGTCATCGACGCTGCTGGCGTCGATGACGAGGCGGCCATCGGCGGTATCGAAAGCCCCGGCCGTCAACGTTCCTGCGAAGTCTTTATCGATGGCGTCACTGCCCGCGGCCGTGGTGATGAGCTCATACCCGTCGCCGCCATTGAAGCTGCCGTCCAGTATCATGCCGGCGGGGATCAGATCATCGACGCTAAGGCTTTGCGTACTGCCTTCGGGCAGGGTGACGACGATGTCGTAGGTCATGGTTTCGCCGACGACGAGATCCGCACCGGTGGTGTGCGCTTCGCTGGAGTCGTCGTCGCTCAGGCTGCCATCGGCGAAGTCGATTCGAATTTCCGGCGCGGCCACCTGCTGATTGGCGTCATCCGTCAGATCGATGGGTGTGAAGTCACTGCCGTTGTCGACGCTGGCGTAGCGGTTCAGCGTCGCCGAGGTGCCGAGCGTGCGGCTGGCGGCCACGGCACTCGCAACCTGCACGTCGTAGGCGATGACGACCAGGTTAGTGCCACTGTCGTCATTGGCGGTGCCCGCGCGGCCGGCCTGCAACGTGGCAAGGCCGCCGGCATCCAGCAGGTTGATGGTGTTACCGTCGACTGCGTAATCGGTGCCTTCGGTCAGTACGGTGGTGCCGTCGCCGAGGGTCAGTGTCAGGTTGGCGAGATCCAGGCTGCCATTGGTGAATGCCAGATCTGATGGCAGCGTGATCGACGTCGAGACGTCGAAGGCACCGCCGCCGCCGGTATTCTCCAGCACGGTGGCCAGTCGCAGGCTGTCGCCCGCGTCGATGCCATCCACGTCGCCATCGACGACCGAGGGATCGGTAATCGGCCCGTCGAACGGTACACCGGATGTGAGCGGGTCGTTCCAGTTGATACCGCTTTCCGATCCGGTCCCCGTCAGCGTGCCTTGGGTCGTGCTGACGACGCCATGGGTGATCGAGACGACCGGCTCAGCGACCGACTGCACCTTGACCACGTCTTCGGAGACCAGCACGTCCTTGTCGAGCGTCGTGGTCTGTCGGGATTGCGCGAGGATGTCCAGCGAGCGGTTATCCGCGAACGGCTGGTCACTCACTGCCATGGTGAAACTGACGGCAATCGTGCTGCCGCCGAGTTCGTCGGTAGCGAAATCCTCAAAGGTGAAAATGACGGCGTTGCCCGGGCCACTTTCGACGTTTTCAATCGCACCGGGGTGCGTATTGTCGGCGACAATCTCCCAGCTCCCCGGGCCGTCGCCTTCTGACCAGTCGATGTCCGAGACATCGAGCAGGGGCAGCGGCAGGTACGTAATCAGCTGGAAGTTTTCGTGATCACCGGTCAACAGTTCATAACGCAGGCTAAAGGTGACGTCTTCGCCTGGCGCGAGTTCGCTGTCGCCACCCTCGATGCTGATATCGACCGCCCCGGTGGGAATATCGAGGTTGGTGGAGGAATCGTCCGACTGGTTTTCGCCACTGAGGTTGTTGGGATCGATCAGAATCGAGCCATCGACTAATGCATCGTTGCCAAGGCTGTCACCCTCATTGATCTCGGGATGGTCTTCGTCGGTGACGTAACGCTGGCTGATCAGCGCGCTGTAGGTAATGACCGCTGAGGTGGCGGTGCCATCGATGGTGTTATCGAAGGCGGCATCACCTGCCAGCCCGCTCTCTAGTCCGCCCTCCAATTCATTCTGACCAGCAAAGGCCTGTTGCATCGAGGCGGCGATATCGAATACCAGCGTCGTGGTGCCGTCATCATTGGCCGTTTGGGTATAGATCAGCTCGACGTCAACGCTATCCGCACCGACGAGGGTCACGGTCATCGAGGGAGGCGCATCTGAGGTATCCAGAACCTGGCCGTTGCCCAGCGTGTCGGTCACGCTGAACTGGCCGCTATCCTGCATATCGCTACCGAAGGCGAAGTAGTCGGAGAGTGCCACGTCGAGCCGATACGCCAGCGTATCGCCGGGGCTGATACCGCTGCTGCCGGTATCGATCGCGATCGTGGCGCTCTTTTCCAGGGTGATGGATTTAGCGGTGAAGGAAACCGACTCGCCGACGCCATCGAAGGCGATCTGATTGTTGTTATCCGGATCCTGATCGCGCGGATCATTCGGCGTCCAGGCGCCCGCTCCCGTGGGCGCGCCGAAGGTAATCGTCACGTCATCGCCAGTGGTCGGGTCCAGTACCGGGTTGCCGCTGGCATCACTCTCCGGCACGTAGAAATCCACGCGGCTGGAAGCCTCGGCTTGCAGCGTGTCGTAGGTGACCGTGTACTCGGTGATGAAAACGTCATCTCTGGCGATCAGCGCATTGATTGCGGCCTGCCCGTTGACCACTCGTCCGCTGGCCAGAGTGATGGCGCTAAGCGTTCCCGTGCCGGGGTCTATCGCCGTCACCTGGACGTTGGTCGGAATCGGCTGAGTGACGACCACCTCGGTCAGGGATTGGGTATCGGCACCGGCACCCGCGGGTCTGACCGTGGTGGTCAGACTATGAATGTGGTTTTCGCCGCTGGCCGTCTCGTTCTCGTCCATGTCCAGGGTCTGCTCGACGGCAATGACCGTGGGTAACACGGTAAAGACCACCGCTTCCGTGCCGATCAGGCTGGGATCGTTCATAGGGTTGTCGAGCGCGTCATTGCCCAGCTCGAAACCGCCCACGGCGGTGATATCGAGATTCGGTGATCCATTGACCGCTGCCGTATCGGCCAGGTCGCTGAGCGTGGCGTTGACGCTAACGGCGATGGCGGGCTGGTCCTGCGTCACACTGGCGAAAGGCAGCGAGATGACCACCAGCGTGTCGCCGGCTTGATAGCTATAGTCCGCAGCCTGAATCACCAATACGTCGCCATTGGCATCCTTGGCGAACGGGTGTTGGGCTTCGCCATTGGCATCGAACGTGACGCTTTGGAGATCGAGACTGCCGCCGAGATAGCTGGCCGAGTTGATGATGATGCCGTCATCGATTTCGGCGCCGGCGCCATCCTTGCCCGTGGTGGGGACGAGCAAGTTGATGAAGGGCGCGTAACCCTCCTGACTGGACGCGGTTTCGAAGTTGACGGTGAAGTTGAAGTCTTCCCCCAATGGCACGCTGTCACCGGAAGAGGGCAGGCTGACGCGGGGATCGGCATCGGCCAGCAGGCTATCCATGCTGGTGAGCCGGAAAAGATCCAGCCCGGATGGCTGGTCGAGATCGCCAATGGTCGTCTCGAGTTGCCAGTCGCCATGCAGTCGGGGCGTCCCGGTATCGTCGTCAGAAGCGCCCACATCGGTACCGGTCGCTTGCGCCAGTGAATCGACCAGCGCTATCCCGGCGCTGTCCGCGCCGACGCGGCAGCCGTACAGCAGCAGGTCAGCATCGGGGGTCAAAGCGTCGCGCCATTGACCCAACTGGTCTTCGAGAGACCCCAGGGTGTCGGCGGCGACGTGGGTATTGCCTAGCTGAAATTGCCCGGAGGCGCCGTGGCTGAAAATCTCGATGCTCTGCACGTTGTCCATGCCGGCAAGTGCGGAGGTGATGGCATCGACCCCATCCTGCCCGGCCTTGACCACCACCAGTTCCGTGGAGGCCTTGGCACTATCGGCGATGGTCTGGCGCTGTGCCGGCTCCAGGCGAGCGTCGATCACGACGAGATGACGCTTGGCCTGTTCCCTGTTGGATGGCGCCTCAATCCTCTCCGTTGCGGTCCAATCCATGGCGGCGTGGTGAGTATTACCGTTCTTCGTCGTGGCGTGATCGGTATCTGCCAGATCGACCGTCGCTGCGGCGGCACCATCGAACAGTAGACGAGGCTCGAGAGCCAACAGGCGTGACCGAGGTAGTGTTCCCTTCATGGACTCTCCATCGAAAATCTTCTCTTACCACGCTGCTGGGACCTGGAGGCTCAGCGGTGGTTTTTTCAGCGATTGACGCAAGGTTGTTTCTGATCGAAATTGGTCCCTAAAATTTTTTGATTGAGTTTCTAATCCCTACGTCCTGGTCGTTGATGTTCCAGGGAGTGAGTCGTGAATCTAATTAGAAATCATAAATATAGCAGTTGTCACTGAAGGTGATCGTATGGTCTTAAAAGCTAACGTAGCTGACGGGATACATTCTTTACATTCGGTAACGCGACTTGGCCGTTTTCTATGATCGACGCCGCTGAATAACATGAGGGACGATTTAGACAGCTAGATTTATATTATTAGTTGACTCCTACTTGGAATGAAACCATTTTTTGCTGCTGATGACGATAGCGCAGGATGGTTTTTCTGTTTTCTTGATTTTGTTTGTTTATTCAATTGGTTGTATTGGCAATGCTACCCTTCTGGTTTTTCCGAACGGCGTTTTCTTTAAACAAAAATCATGTTCCTTTAAGCGAACGTAGTGCCGCGGCATTCCCGCGGATTCGATCAGGAACACAATGATGGCGTCCAGAATTGCTGCCTTGCGGCCGGAGTTATTGCTCGTCCTTCCGTAGAGTAGTGTGACCAGTTTCATCGCCAGGATCCAGGCCATGCCGACCTCAAAAGATAACCGGCCCCGCCCACCTCGCGACGGCCATCGACAGCGCCGTCCAGGCTCTTGGTTTTTGCCAGCTTGAAATTTCATCTTTAACTTTTGCGATGTTGGGCTCGTCGCCCTGGAGTTATCAAGAAAAGCGAGCATTAATCAAGATGTGCAAATATATAAATGAATATAGATGTATAAATGAATAGAAGTGTGTAAGTGAATCTAGATATTGTGGTTGTTTAGAGAATGGCTCCTTTAATTTTATTGTTTCAGTTTGTAATCGTTGATCGGGAATGATTTCCTGGATGATTCATAACTTATGGCTAGGGTTTTCTTGCGATATGTCAGTGTTGGCGGCGATGAGTATACAATATGTTACAATATTTGCTTTGCAGAAGCAAAAGGTCTCAGCCATAAGTTTATCTGTAATTACAGAGAGAAATTATTTGCTGAATTACTGAATAATAAAAGGAAGCCGGCTTCGAATGGGGGATGTCATTCGGTTCAGTGACTTCTGGTGCCAGAAAGTGATTGCAAAAATGTTAAGGGGGTTGTTATGAGGGGCGCAATGACTCCGCAATTGATGAGTTTCCATACTGCTGCCACGACTGGCTTTGCTTTTTCATTCGGTGCTGTGGCCTTCGCCGATGATCAGGATCTTGCCAAGAAACTCAGCAATCCCGTCGCCAGTCTCATCAGCGTCCCATTTCAGCTGAACTACGACGAAGAGGTTGGCGCAGGCAATGGCGAGCGCTTCCAGCTCAATGTTCAACCTGTCATTCCGTTTGGTATTTCTGAAGACTGGAACTTGATCAGTCGAACGATTTTCCCGATCGTCAGCCAAGACGACGTCGTGCCCACCGAAGGTAGTCAGTTTGGCACCGGCGACACGGTGCAAAGCCTGTTCTTTTCCCCCAAGGCGCCTGCGGATTCCGGGATCATCTGGGGTGTCGGGCCGGTCTTGCTGTTGCCGACCGCGAGTGAAAACACGCTGGGCAGCGAGAAATGGGGCTTAGGCCCGACCGGCGTCGTGCTGCGGCAGAGCGGCCACTGGACGGTCGGCTTGCTGGCTAACCACATCTGGGATTACGCCGGCGAAAGGGACCGCGCTGATATCAACAGTACCTTCCTGCAGCCGTTTACCTCCTACACCACGCCTACGGCCTGGACCTATACCGTCAACAGCGAATCGACCTACGACTGGGAAGCCAGCCACTGGTCGGCGCCGGTCAATTTCCAGATCACCAAACTGACGTCTATCGGCTCGCAGCCCTTCAGCGTGGGTGGTGGGCTTCGTTATTGGGTCGAATCACCTGACGACAGCGGGCCTGACGGGTGGGGTGTCCGTCTGATCGCCACCTTGCTGTTTCCAGAATAAAGAACCTCTCGTAGAAGCGGGGCAGGGAACATGAATTACTCTCGAATCGTTCGGTGGGGCTGGCGACGCGTGAAATCTCCGAACCTGGAGTCGTCCGGCGGTCATGGCTGCGGCCGTCCACGTGCCGTGGCAATGGCATTGATCGCAAGCGGCTCGGTCACCGGTTACAGCGCTGTAGCCGAAGCCGGTGGCATTTTGCTCTACGAAGCCGGCCAGGAAGATAGTGGTCTGGCCAATGCGGGGTCCGCCGCGAGAGCGATGGACCCGAGTGTATTGATGACCAACCCTGCGGGTATCAGCCGCTTGGCTGACAATCAGCTGTACCTCGGCGGTCAGTTGATCGTTGGGCGGATCGACTTCGATCCGGATGGCAATACCTCGACCTCCGGTGGAGACGGCGGCAACGCCATGGTGCCGACACCTGGGCCGAGCCTGTTCGTCAGTCATCGCGTCGATGAACGCTCCACCATCGGCCTGGGGATCTACGGTAATTTCGGCCTGGGGTTGGATTACGACAACGATTGGGTCGGGCGGTATGTCGTTCAGGAGACCTCCATCGTTGCCGCATCGATCCAGCCTACCTACGCCTATCGCTTCAATCCCAGGCTCTCTATCGGCATTGGCCCGCGGCTCGTCTACGGCAATTTCCGCACGGAATCGGCGGTGAACAATAACGTGCCGGGCGGCACCGGATACAACGATGGTCAGATGGAGTACGAGGATCACGACACTGCTTGGGGTTGGAATATCGGCGCGCTTTACGAGCTGGATGACTTCACCCGTCTTGGCATCGCCTACACCAGCAAGGTCGATCTTGATTTCGACGACAAGCCTGATTTTCGGGGCATCGAAAACCCCGTGTTGAACACTGCCATCCAGCAGATCGCCGTGAATCGCGTGGGGCTGGGGCTGCGGATTCCCGAAACGGTGACTGCCAGTGTCTTCCACCAAATCAGCGATGAATGGGCAGTGATGGGCAGTATCGGCTGGCAAAACTGGTCGGAATTCGGCGATGTCGGTGTGGAGTTCGATAGCGGTTTAGGCGGAGCGGACGTCAAGGCCGATCGCCATTACCGGGATACCTGGCATGTCTCGTTGGGGGCGCAGCGGCAGATTTATCGCGACCTGCGCTGGAACATGGGTGTCGCCTATGACAGTTCGGCGGTAAAGAACGGCAACCGCACCCTCGACAACCCGATGAACGAAGCCTGGCGGCTGGCAACTGGCCTCAACTACCGCTGGGACGAAAGCCTCGATCTCACCCTCAATTACACGTTCATCTATCTCGGTGATATGGACGTCGATCAGACCAAGGCACTCTCCGGTCAGCGTGTTAGTGGTGAGTACTCAAGCGCTTATCTGAATGTCATTGGTGGTGGTGTTCGATGGAAATTTTAACGTGGGTGACGTGTTTTCAATGACGTCGTTGGGCCGGCTGATGTGAATCGAATATCGATTGATGTCGTCCTTTAACAATCACACCAATACCTCGTCAAAGAGGTGAGGAGCGCCCCGGTTTTTTCCAATAGTCCGAGAGTTTGTGTGCGGTATCTTCGCTAACTAATGGTTTGGTTCAGGAGATCGTTCAATGGAACTCATGCAACAAAAGCCTCCGTCACGGCGTTGGCCTGGGGTCTTGTCTGCCGCTTTAGTGGTGGCAATGGCGTTACCCGGAACGGTGTTGGCCCAGGAAAATCAAAATCAGTCAGGCAACGAATCCCCATCGAAGCCCAACATTCTGGTGTTATGGGGAGACGACATTGGCCAGTCCAATATTTCTGCCTACACCCGTGGATTGATGGGCTACCACACACCCAATATCGATCGCGTTGCCAGCGAAGGCATGATGTTCACGGACTATTACGGTGAGCAATCGTGCACTGCGGGGCGCTCCTCGTTTATCACCGGGCAGAGCGTGTTCCGTACCGGTCTTTCCAAGGTCGGCATGCCGGGTGCCCAGGAAGGGATGAGTCCCGAAGACCCGACCATCGCCGGGCTGTTGAAGGCGCAGGGCTACGCGACAGGCCAATTCGGCAAGAATCACCTGGGTGATCGTGACGAGATGTTGCCCACCAACAATGGCTTCGACGAATTCTTCGGCAACCTCTATCACCTCAACGCCGAGGAGGAACCGGAACTGCCTGATTACCCGAGGGATATGGTGCTGCAAGATGGGCGTACCTTCGAGGAAGCCTACGGGCCTCGTGGTGTGATTCGTGCCACGGCGGATGGCGAGATCGAAGACACCGGCCCGCTGACGCGCAAGCGCATGGAAACCGTCGACGATGAGACCTCTGCCGCTGCGCTGGATTTCATCGAACGCAAGACGCAAGCCAGTGAGCCCTGGTTCGTGTGGTGGAATGCGACCCGTATGCACTTCAGAACCCACGTGAAGGATTCACTGCGCGGCATTTCCGGGCAAAACGAGTACGCCGACGGCATGGTCGAACACGACCGTCATGTGGGGCTGTTCCTCGACAAGCTCGACGAGCTCGGTATCGCCGATAACACCATCGTCTTCTACTCCACCGACAACGGGCCGCACATGAACTCCTGGCCCGACGCCGGGATGACGCCGTTCCGTGGCGAGAAGAACACCAACTGGGAAGGCGGTTGGCGGGTGCCCGCCATGGTGCGCTGGCCGGGGCATATCGAAGTGAATTCGATCTCCAACAAGGTCATGCACCACATGGACTGGCTGCCGACTTTCCTGGCCATTGCCGGCGATCCCGATATCAAGCAAGAGTTAATGGATGGCGGCGTTCAGGCGATCGGACGCGACTACAAGGTCCATCTCGATGGCTACAACTTCCTGCCCTACCTGACCGGGGAGACCGAAGACACACCGCGTCACGAGATCTTCTACTTCTCGGATGACGGCGATCTGATGGCGCTGCGTTACGACGACTGGAAGCTGGTCTTCATGGAGCAGCGGGCGCCGGGAACGCTGCAAACTTGGATTAACCCGTTCACGCCGCTGCGCTTGCCGCTGATGTTCAACCTGCGTCGAGATCCCTACGAGCGCGCGCAGATTACGTCCAACACCTATTACGACTGGATGATGGATCACGCTTTCATGATGGTGCCTGCCCAAGCCTACGTCGCAAAATTCCTGGAAACCTTCAAGGAATTCCCGCCACGCCAGGAAGCCGCGAGTTTCAATCTGGATAAAGTCATGGAGACGTTGCAGGAGCCTGTCTCTCAGTAGCCAGAGCTTTAGAGGTGAGAGCTTCAGAAGTAAGCGCAATAAGCGGGCGAGTGCAGTGGCTGCACTCGCCCGCCATCCCGATTTCTTTCCGTCGCCCGGCGCTCCACGGAACAAGAGCGTGAGCCCGGCGTGATGCATGACAGGAGTGATGACCTTGAGAAAACATCGTTTCTCTGACATCGCCATATTGATCTCTGTCGGCTGGCTATCGCTTTTCGGGTTGCCGGTTCTGGCGCTGGCCGACCCGCTGCCATCCTGGCAGCAGGGCGATCATAAAAACGCCATCATCGATTTCGTCAAGACGACCACCGATCCTGACAGCGGCGATTTCGTGCCGCAGCAGCAGCGCATTGCCGTCTTCGACAACGACGGCACGCTGTGGTCCGAACAGCCCTACTACTTCCAGCTCGCCTACGCACTGGATCGCGCCGAGAACGCGCCCGAAGGGGCTTTGAGCGAAGCGCTACAGGCCGCCGTGAACGATCGCGACCTGGCGGCAATTCTCGAAGGCGGCAATCAATCGCTGCTCGATATCGTCAACGTGAGTCACTCAGGGCTGACGGTCGATGCGTTTCAAAACGATGTCAGCGCCTGGCTCGAGGAGGCGCGTCATCCGAAGACGGGGCTCGCCTACACCGAGATGGTCTTCCAGCCGATGCTGGAGCTGCTCGTCTATCTGCGCGATGCCGGCTACGCGACCTACATCGTCTCCGGTGGCGGTGTCGACTTCATGCGCGTCTTCGCGGAGGACGCCTACGGCATTCCACCGCAGAACGTGATGGGCAGCACCGGCAAACTGGAGGTATCGCGCGAGGGCGGAGAACTGGCGCTCGTCAAAGGCGGCGATATCGCCGGGCTGGACGATGGCGACGGCAAGCCGATCACTATCCAGCGCACGCTGGGGCAGCGGCCGATCATCGCGGTCGGCAACTCCGATGGCGACGTCCCCATGCTGACCTGGACTACTGAAGGCGATGGGCCGCGCCTGGGGGTGCTGATCCATCACACCGACGCCGCGCGCGAGGTCGCCTACGATCGCGAGAGCGCCATCGGCAGGCTCGATCAGGGACTCGACGAAGCGGAGCAGCGTCAGTGGATTCTGGTGGATATGGCCAAGGACTGGCGCACAGTCTACGACGCCACCCTTGACGGACAGAGTCGGCGCGAGGCTGACCCGCAGGAGGCAAGTCAATGAGTTGCCGAGACGAGATCGAGGCGCTGGAAGCGGCGATCGGCACCTCGATCATCGGCCAGAAACCGGTGATTCGTCGGCTGGTCATCGGTCTGCTGGCAAACGGCAACCTGTTGATCGAGGGACTGCCCGGACTCGCCAAGACCCGAGCCATCAAGGCGATGTCGCGACATCTCGAGGCGGACTTCAGCCGAATCCAGTTCACTCCCGATCTGCTGCCGTCGGATGTGACCGGCAGCGACGTCTACCACCAGGGCGAGGAAGGCGCCGTGTTCACCTTCAGCCCCGGCCCGCTGTTCGCCAATCTGGTGCTTGCCGACGAGATCAATCGCGCGCCCGCCAAGGTGCAGTCGGCGCTGCTCGAAGCGATGGAAGAACGCCAGGTGACGGTGTCGGGAAAGACTCACCCGCTGCCATCGCTGTTCATGGTGCTGGCGACCCAGAACCCTATCGAGCAGGAGGGCACCTATCCGCTGCCCGAAGCTCAGCTCGACCGTTTCATGATGAAGGTGCTGATCGATTATCCGGCGGTCGAGGAGGAGGTCGAGGTGATCCGGTTGGTACGCGACGAAGAGCGGGAGACCCTGCGCAAGGAGGGCTCCCCGAGCGCGCCGGTCGTGATTGCCCAGGAGTCGGTCTTCGAGGCTCGCCGGGAGATCGCCGCCCTGCATGTCGCGGAGCCGATCGAGCGTTACATGGCTGATCTGGTGGAGGCAACGCGTCATCCGGCGGCGCTGTCCGAGGACCTCGAGCGCTGGATCGAACTGGGCGCCAGTCCGCGGGCCAGCCTGGCGCTGGATCGCTGCGGGCGCGCCCACGCCTGGCTCAACGGTCGCGACTACCTCGATCCGCAGGACGTGCAGGCCGTGGCCCCGGACGTGCTTCGCCATCGGCTGGGGCTCAGCTTCGAGGCGCAGGGCGAGGGGCTGACGACCGATACGGTCATCAATCAGTTGCTGGCGCTTGTCGCGCTGCCGTAATCATGGCGGCTTTTGCCCACTCTCACCCTGCTTTCGCCCACCCTTGCAGAGGAGGCCAGGATGCCACGCTTTTCCATGCGGCCACGGTCTGGCGTCACGACTGACGATGGCCGCGATCCTCGAGTCCATACCGACTTCGCTCACTTGCGCGGGCTGGAGCGTGTCGGTCGGACGCTGAGCCTGCTGCCCCGGCAGCCGGCGCGCAGCGTGCTGAACGGCCGGCACGGCTCACGACTGCGTGGGCGCGGGTTGGATTTCCTCGAACTTCGGGGTTATCTGCCATCCGATGACGTACGTAACATCGACTGGCGCGTGACCGCGCGCACCGGCGAGCCGCACGTGCGAGTCTTCACCGAGGAGCGCGACCGCCCGGCGCTGTTCGTCGTCGATCAGCGGATGTCGATGTTCTTCGGTAGCCGCCATGCCATGAAGTCTGTCACTGCCGCGGAGGCCGCCGCGATACTGGCCTTTGCGGTGCTGGCTCAGCGCGATCGCGTGGGCGGCATCGTGGTGCGCGATCCCGCGATCCAGCAGTTCCGTCCGGCGAGTTCACGAGTGGGCGTGATGCGTTTTCTGCAAGGACTCGCGGATGCCAATCTGGCCCTCCATGCCGCCGCCGAGGCCGATGCGCCGACCTCGTTGGATGCCGTTCTGGAAGCGGTCGCCAGGCTCGCAAGTCGCGATCATCTGGTGGTGGTGCTGAGCGATTTCGATGTCATCGGCCCCCGTAGCGAGCGTCTGCTGAGTGCGCTGTGCCGACATAACGACGTCGTGCTGGCGCCCGTCACTGATGTGCTGGCCGAACGACTGCCGGATGACCTGCGCCAGACCGTCTCGGACGGCAAGTTGCAGGCGCTGCTGGATACCCGCAGTGCGCGGGTGAGAGAGGCACTCGAGCAGGTGTCGGTCGCGCGCCGGGAGACGCTGCTTGAATGGCAGCGCCGATACGGGCTTTCCATCGCGCCGCTCTCGGCAGGAGAAGAGACTGCACCGCAGCTGAGACGCTTGCTCGGGACGGGTCGAAGAACGGCGCGAGACGCTGGAAGAACGGGACAGGAAGCCGGACGAGTTGCTGGCCAAGAAAGCCATGAGCGGAGGGCGCAGCCATGAGCCAACCGGCCGCTTCCGCCAGCGCGCTCGATACCCAGGGAGCTTCCCCACCGCTGATGCTCTCGCAGATGATCGATCAGCTCTCTCCCGTGCCGGAGCCCGTCGCCGTGGCCTGGTGGCCGCAGACCTGGGGCTGGCTCGTGCTGGCCGTTGTCGTCCTGGCGCTGCTGTCCTGGCTGGGATGGCGACGCTATCGGCACTGGAAGAGCAATCGCTATCGGCGCGAGGCGCTGGCGGAACTGCATCGACGTCTGGCAGGCGGTGAGGGGGCTACCGCGTTGGCCGAGGTGCTGAGACGCACCGCACTGGCCGCCTTTCCCAGAGAACGGATCGTGTCGCTACGAGGTGAGGCGTGGGAGCGTTTTCTCAACCAAACCGTCGCGCCCGGCAAGCCCTGCTTCGATGCGGCATCCGTCGCGCGGCTCACCGAGCTACCGTACCGTCAAACGGATGCGGCTGATCGCCATCTCGATGACCTGACTTGGCGTGTCGAGCGCTGGATCAGCGTCCATGATTCGCAACGGGGGCGCGCATGATCGAGCTCGCGGCCCCCTGGCTGTTGCTGCTGTTGCCGCTACCGCTGTTGATCCATTGGCTGGTACCTGCCTACAAGCGCCGCATGGCGGCCCTGCGGCTACCGTTCTTCCAGCGCTACGTGCAGGCGGCGGGCCTCTCTCCCGCCGCAGGCGCCCAGGTCACATCGCGCTCCCGGCTCATGTCGGCGCTGAGCGTGCTCTGCTGGTGCCTGCTGGTCGTGGCTCTGGCACGCCCGGAGCGGGTCGGTGCCCCCATTCACTGGCAGACCTCCGCTCGCGATCTCATCCTCGCCGTGGATATCTCCGGCTCCATGGACGAAAAGGATTTCGCCGCATCGGATGACGAGATGCTGCAGCGCCTCGCCGGGGTCAAGCAGGTCATTGCCGACTTTCTCGACGATCGTGAAGGGGAGCGCCTCGCGCTGATCGTGTTTGGCACCCAGGCTTTCGTGCAGTCGCCGCTGACCACGGACCTCGATACGTTGCAGGCCCTGCTGGCGCGAACCGAAGTCGGCATGGCGGGGCCGCACACCGCACTGGGCGATGCCATCGGCCTGGCCATTCGCCAGTTCGATGCCAGTGACGTGAGCCAGCGGCTACTGATCCTGTTGAGCGACGGTGCCGATACCGGCAGCCGCATGAGTCCTATCAACGCGGCCAGCATCGCCGCAGAGCGGGGTGTGCAGATCATGACCATCGCGATCGGCGACCCTCAGGGGAGTGGGGAGAATCGGGTGGATATCGATACGCTCGAGGCAATTGCCGACACCACTGGCAGCTCCAGCTTCCTCGCGACCGACGAGCAGGCGCTGAGCCAAGTCTACGCGCGAATCGACGAGCTCGCGCCTCGCCAGATCGCCGATCACAGCTATCGAGAGCGCCAGTCGCTGGCGGTCTGGCCGATGGGCGTGGCCCTCGTGCTGGTGCTGCTTGCCTGGCTCTGGCGCAGTGCTGCGCTGGGCAGGGGGCGGCCGTCATGAATCTCACCGCCGCGCTATCGGCGTTTCATTTTCTGCGCCCCCTCTGGTTCCTGGTGCTGCCACTGATCGTCGCGCTCTGGTGGTGGTATCGCTTCCGTTGGCAGCAGGGCGCGGCGAAATCGCGCCACTTCGCGCCACATCTGGCCCAGGCGTTGCGTGTTGGCGAAGGGTCTCGCCGCCGGATTTTGCCGGTCGACATGTCACCGGTCGACAGCCTGGCCGCCGTGACGCTCTGCCTGATCATCGGGCTGGCCGGGCCCACCTGGAGCCGAGTCGCCAATCCGATGATCAGCGAAACGGCACCGCTGGTGGTCGCGCTCGAGGTCACGCCGTCAATGATGACGAGCGATATCACGCCAACGCGGCTGGCCCGCGCCACGATCAAGATCGAGAGACTGCTGGCCACGCGGAGCGGCGCACAGACGGCCTTGATCGCCTACGCCGGCACCGCGCATCTGGTCGTACCGCTGACCAACGACCCCGAACTGATCAAGCCCTATCTGGAAGGCCTCTCTCCCGAGGTGATGCCGCTGGACGGCGACGCTTCGTCACGGGCGTTGACGCTTGCCGATGACGTGCTCACCGACCAGAGTGTGGCGGGCACGGTCCTGTTCGTGAGCGATGGCCTGAGCGCCGCGAATCGTGCGGCCTTCGACGCGCGTGAATCGACGAACGGACTGGTCTTTCTGACGCTGTTGCCGGAGGGTCAGCCGACGCCGGTCATCGCTGAGCTGGACGCTCGGCAGGTACGCGTCAGCGCGGACGACAGCGATGTCGAGAGCCTGGAAAGAACGCTGGCGTCCGCCTATCAACAAGCCCTGCTCAACGACGACCGGCTGGCCTGGAAAGACCGTGGCGTCTGGTTGGCCTGGCCGGCGGCCTTGTTCGCACTGCTAGGGTTTCGGCGCGGCTGGAACCTCGGCGCCGTGGCGCTGCTGGTCCTCGGTGTGCTGCCGTTAAGTCTCATGGCGCCAGGAAGCGTCCTCGCGCAACAGAACGAAGCGACGGTGTCGAGACGCGCGGTGGTGACGGAAGAAGCTTCACCGCTGGTTGCCCGGTTGATGGACGCCTTCCTGACACCGGATCAGCAGGGTCGATGGTGGCTGGAGCATCGCCAGTATCGTCGTGCCAGCGAGCAGTTCGAGGATCCGGCCTGGCGCGGCTACGCGCTCTATCGCGATGGGCAATATGGGGAGGCCGTCGCCATATTGAACCAGCTGGAGACGGCCGATGCGTCGTTCACCCAGGGGCTGGCGCTGATCCGCAACCGCCAGTATCGCGAGGCCATCACCGCGTTCGAGACCACGCTAGCCCGTGACCCAAGCTACCCGGAAGGCGAGCGTAATCTCGCATTGGCGAGGCAGATACTCGACGACATCGAGGAGACCCGGGAGCAGTCGGATACCGGAGAGGCGCGCGGCGAGGGGGCCGATGACGTGGTTTTCGACAACGAAGCGCAGCGGGGCGTGGAGACGACCGTGACCGGGGACGAGGATGATCAGCTGTTGACGCCGGATCAGTGGATCTCGTCGATCGATTCGGATACCGGCGACTATCTGCGTCAGCGCTTCGCGCTGGAAGTCGCGAGACAAGACGCGGTGCCAGAAACGACGAATCAGGCGTCGGAGAGCAAGCCATGAACGACCGCCGTGGCTCGTTTCTCCGTGGATTCCTACGCATGGCATACCTGTTGTCTGCGCTCTGCCTCGCCTCGCTGGCAAGCGCTCAGTCCACGCCAACGCTCGCGTCGTCACTGGCGCCGCAGGTCACGGCAACCCTGGATCCGACGCGTGTCGCACCGGGGGAGACAGCGCAGCTGCGTATCACCGTGCTGGTGCCGACCTTCATGCCGCGCCCCGTGGCGTTCCCCTCTCTCGATCAGCCGAACCTGCGGGTTCAACTGCCGGAAAGGGCGACGATGCCGGTCAGCCGGAGGGTCGATGGGCGAACCTGGGCGGGCATTTCACGCCGCTACACGTTGACACCGCTGGCGGCGGGGGCGTTCTCGCTGGGGGAAGGGGCGCTGGAGATCACCTTCCAGGATCCCGAAACCGGCGAGACAGTGACACGAACCCAGGCGCTGACAGCACAGACGCTGACCGCTGCCGTGCCCGACGCGGCCGCCGGGCTGTCGCCCTATATCGCGGGTACGTCGCTCACGCTCGAGCAGCAGTTGACGGTGATCCGGGCGGGCGAGCCGCCCGCGGCGGAAGCGCCGGCGACTACCGATGAATCACTGGTGCCTTCCGGCGAGGCGCCGGTCTCGTTGGCCATCGGTGACAGTCTGGAACGCGAAATCAAGATCTCGCTGGAAGGCGGTAGCGCACTGCTGCTGCCGTCGCTGGCGGAGACGACACCGATGTCGACGATGGCGGTTCATGCCGCCTCGCCGGTCCTGGCGGAGACGCCGACAGGCGGCACTCGAACGGCGCGTCTGACCTATATCGCCCAACATGGCGGTTCGGCGACACTACCCGAGATCACCGTGCGGTGGTTCGACCTCGGGAATCGACGTATCGCCGCGGCAAGCATGCCTGGCGTGGTGATCGCCATCGACGGGGCGCCGGTATCGTCCGGCGGGGCGAGTCGCTTCCAGCGCCAATACGTAACGCTGGGCATCGCGATTCTGCTGTTCGGCGCGATGGTGGCCGTCGGATGGCGCTGGCTGTGGCCGATATGGCAACGCACCCGGCAACGGCGTCGCCGGCAGCTGGAGCGCCGAGGTATCACGGCACTGACGTATCTCGAGCGGCAGGTTCGGGCACGGCGGTTCTCCGAAAGTCTGATTGCCTGGCAGGCGCTGCAGCGCCGGGTGCCGGGGCTTCCCGACGAGCGACGGCAGACGATCTCGCGCTGTCTGGCAACGCTGGGGCGGGAACGCTACGCGACGGATAAAACCTCGGCACCGTCGGACACTGCCTGGCGCGACTTGCAGCAGGCGCTACCCCGCGTGGCCGATCTTCGACAGACACGGCGCGAGCCACTGTTACCCACACTCAACCCGAGGGCCCCAGGATGGTGATGACGCTGTATCCCGGAAGTCGTGTGATCCGCGCCGTCGTTCGAGCGCGAGTCGTCACGGTGGCATGGCTGCTCATGGCATCTTCCACCATCGCCGTGGCTGCCCCGACGGAAACGGCTTGGCAATCCATGCCAGATAGCCGCTGCGCCGATTGTCGGGTCGCGAATGCCGCGAAAGAACGATCCGAGACGGCGAGCCCTGAAGACGATAGTTCTGAAGCCAGAAGCTCGGAAGCCAGAAGCTCGGAAGCCAGAAGCTCGGAAGATAGCAGTTCTGAACAAGGGAGCACTGGAGAAGAGAACGCTATCGAGAGACGCTCTGTCGAAAGCAGCCCCGCGGCCAGGCTGGTGGATCGCGCCAACTCGCTCCAGCAGGCCGGCCAGCGGGCAAAAGCCATTGGCCTGTATCGGGAGGCGCTGGAGCTGGACCCTTACTATCTGCCGGCAAGAGTCAATCTTGTAACGCTCTACAGCCGGGCGGGAGATACCGACATGGCCCGACAGCTTCTGGAAACCGGCCTGGAACTATCCGGTGCGCGGCCTGCCGATCGTGGTCATCTGGCCTATCTGCTGGCGCTGTCTCTGGCCGAGGACGGCGAGTTCGAGACTGCGCTCGACTGGCTGGGTCGGGATGCCGAGTGGCGCCCGGGCCATGTCAGAACTTATTACAACCAGGCGTTGTTGCTTGATCGTCTGGGGCGAAAGGAAGAGGCGCTGGATGCCTTGCACAAGGGGCTCTATCTGTCGCCGGAGTCGCCGGATCTGCTCTACGCCGCGGTATATCTCAACGCCACTCAGGGGCATGTGTCCAGGGCACTCGCGGTGATGGAAACATTGCGTCGTATCGCGCCCGATGATCCGCAGCTCGGCAGGCTCGAGCAGCAGCTAAAGGGGCAGGTGCCGCAATGAGTCAGATCCGATCAAGTGTCCGCTTATTGTGAATAAGGAGTCGGTTCGATGGCAAAGCTGCGAAAAAAGTTTGAGGCGTCTTCCATGGTCGCTCTCGAGAGCGGTACTTTCCGCATGGGGTCGGAAGCTTTCTATCCTGAAGAGGGCCCCTGTCGGGACGTTACCGTGGGCGCCTTCGAGATCGACGTGCTTCCCGTGACGTACGCAGAGTATCGCCGCTTCGTCGACGCTACCGGCTACGTCTCCGATGCCGAGAAGGCCGCCGATCCCAAGCGATTTCCTGACGCAGATCCGATGCTGCTGCTGCCGGGCGCTGCGGTGTTCACGCCGACCGTCGGTCCGGTGCCGCTCAACAACCACTTCCAGTGGTGGCAGTTCGTGCCCGGCGCCAGCTGGCGTCATCCGCTGGGCAAGGGCAAGTCGCTCAAGGGAATCGCCAAACATCCCGTGACCCAGGTCAGCTTCAATGATGCTATGGCCTACGCCGAGTGGATTGGGAAGGATCTGCCGACCGAGGCGGAATGGGAGTTTGCGGCGCGTGGCGGGCTGGAAGGCCAGGCGTTCGCCTGGGGCGACGAACTGCATCCCGATGGCAAGCGTCTCGCCAAGACCTGGCAGGGCGAATTCCCGTGGCGCAACGATGCACCGCCGGGGCTGGAGCGCACTGCGCCGGTGGGCAGCTACCCGCCCAATGGATTCGGACTCTACGACATGATCGGCAATGTCTGGGAGTGGACGAAAGACCCGTACCGCCGGCTCGAAAAGCCGACCAAATCCTGCTGCAGCAGTAGCCAGAAAGCCGATGACCCCGCGGCCACGCTCAAGGTGGTCAAGGGCGGCTCGCATCTTTGCGCGCCCGAATACTGCCAGCGCTATCGGCCCGCCGCCCGGCATTCGCAGCCGATCGACGAGTCCACGTCTCACATCGGGTTCCGCTGCGTCAGGCGTTAGTCATCTCTCTTCGCGTTCTTCATGCCCATTTCTCCGCAATCGCGGTGGGATACTCCTGAATCCGCCGGCGGGCTTTGCACCGCCTGGTTTCCTCCCCTACGTTGAAAAAGTCTCCGTCGCCTGACACGACGGCGTCTACCGACTTCCCGGCCAGCGAATTCTCGCTGCCTTCGTCGCCTCGCGCTGCGAGGCGCACCCGATCCGAACGATACCGATAGCCATAACGAAAACGACCGGGCAGAAACTGATGAGGACGATTCCATGGACGATAACCAGCGTTCGAGTTCGAGCGTAGCCATCTACGATCCCGACGATCACGCGGCGCAACCGAGTTCGCCCGCCCGCCGTCGCTTCCTGCAGACGGCCGGTATCTCCGGCTTGGCAGTGGCGGCGGCACCGGCGCTCTCCCAGGTGAGCTACGCCGGCTCGCCGGACCAGCCGGCAACGCAGACCGATGCGCCACCTGCCGAGGGGAAAAAGCGCATCACGCTCACCGTCAACGGCCAGCGCCAGCAACTGGACGTGACGCCCAACGTGATTCTGCTCGATGCGCTGCGTCACGGGCTCGAGCTGACCGGCACCAAGAAGGGCTGCGACCACGGCCAATGCGGTGCCTGCACGATTCTGGTCAACGGCTCTGCTATCAATTCGTGTCTGAGTCTGGCGGTCACCCATGACGGTGACGAGATCACCACCGTCGAAGGGCTGGAGAAGAACGGCCAGTCGCATCCCATTCAGCAGGCGTTTCTCGAGCACGATGCCTACCAGTGTGGCTACTGCACGGCGGGTCAGATGATGAGCGCGGTGGCGATCCTCCAGGATGATGACATCGGCAAGAGTGACG
The DNA here is from genome assembly GCF_003206035.1 of Salinicola sp. CPA57. Taxonomy (NCBI): domain Bacteria; kingdom Pseudomonadati; phylum Pseudomonadota; class Gammaproteobacteria; order Oceanospirillales; family Halomonadaceae; genus Salinicola; species Salinicola sp. CPA57. The sequence continues at coordinate 322,403 of NZ_PZJR01000001.1, read as the reverse complement.
CTGACGTGCGCGAGGCGATGAGCGGCAATATCTGCCGCTGCGGCGCCTACAAGAACATCGTGGCGGCGATCCAGTCAGCTCGAGGCGCCGTGAAGGGAGGCAACGCATGAGACATTTCGAATACGCCCGCGCGGACAGCGCGCAGCAGGCGGTGGCGGCTCACGGCAGCGACCGCGAGGTCTCCTTTCTCGCCGGCGGTACGACGCTGCTGGATCTGGTCAAGCTCGACGTCATGCAGCCGAACAAGATCGTCGACATCAACGGTGTCGCCCTCGACGAGATCGAGCGACTCGACGATGGCCGCCTGCGTATCGGCGCGATGGTGACCAACACCGCCCTGGCGCGGGACAAGCGCGTGGTCGATGACTACGCCGTGCTGTCTCAGGCGCTACTGGCGGGTGCGTCGACGCAGCTGCGCAACAAGGCCACCACCGGCGGCAACGTCATGCAGCGAGTGCGCTGTCCCTATTTCCGCGATGGGGTTTCCGACTGCAACAAGCGCGAGCCCGGCAGCGGCTGCGCGGCGATCGGCGGCGTCAACCGCACCGTTCACGCCGTGCTGGGCACCAGCGACGCCTGCATCGCCACGCATCCCTCGGACATGTGCGTGGCGATGGCCGCGATCGGCGCCACCGTCGAGGTTCAGGGGCCGGAAGGCGCGCGCGAGATCGACTTCGCCGACTTTCATCTGCTGCCCGGCAAGACGCCGGCGCGAGAGCACGCGCTGGAACCGGGTGAGCTGATTACCCACGTCGTTCTCGACGCGCCGCTCGAGGGCAGCCGCTCGGCCTATCTCAAGCTGCGCGACCGCCAGTCCTATCAGTTCGGCCTCGCCTCCAGCGCGGTGATCGTGCGGATGGATGGCGACACCATTGCGGATGCCCGCGTGGCCATGGGCGGCGTGGGTACCAAGCCGTGGCGCGCGCCGGAGGTGGAAGCGGCGCTGAAGGGCAGGGCCGCGAGCGAGCAGCTCTTTGCCGACGCCGCCAAGCTCGCTTTCGAGAATGCCATCGCCTACGCCCACAACGGCTACAAGATTCCGCTCGGCCAGCAGGCCATCGTGCGCAATCTTTCCGACCTGACCGCCGCCTGATCGCTTGCGAGGAGAATCGAACATGAGCGACAAACAGCAAAGCATCATCGGTGCGGGTGTGCCGCGTATCGACGGCCCGGACAAGCTCTCCGGCCGCGCCAACTATGCAGCCGACAACCTGCCGCCCAATCTGGCCTACGGCTACGGCGTCTTCAGCACCATCGCCAGTGGCAAGGTTTCGCAGTTGAGCGTCGACGAAGCCCGCAAGATGCCCGGCGTCGTCGATATCTTCCACCACAGCCACTTCCCGACGCTGTACCACACGCCATCGAGCTTCGCCCAGGGCAACAAGGTCGAGGAGACCCGGCTGCCGTTCGAGGACGAACGCGTCTACTACGAAGGGCAGTTCGTGGCACTGGTGATCGCAGACACCTTCGAGAATGCGCGAGCGGCGGCGCGGCGGGTCAAGGTGACTTACTCGACCGACCAGGCCGTGGCCAATCTCGACCAGGGCGTCGAGGCCAACGGCACCCAGGCCGGCAGCGGCAATCATGATCGCGGAGACGCGGCCTCGGCGTTCGATAGCGCGGCGGCCACCATCGATGTGACCTACCGCACGCCGGTGGAGACCCACAATCCGATGGAGATGCACGCTTCCACCGCCTGGTGGGACGACGAGCATCTGACGATCTTCGATGCCTCCCAGGGCGTGGTGGTGGCGCGCAACGCGCTCTCCAAGATCTTCGCCATGCCGCCGGAGCGGATCACCGTGCACGCGCCCTACATCGGCTCCGGTTTCGGCAGCAAGCTGTGGACCTGGCCGCACGCCATCGCCACGGCGGCGGTGTCCCGGGAACTCGGGCGTCCGGTACAGCTCGTCGTGCCGCGTCAGCAAATGTTCACCACCACCGGGCATCGGCCGGAAACGCGTCAGCGCCTGCGCCTGGCGACGGACGGGAACGGCAAGCTGGTGTCGCTGCGTCATGAAGCGATCAACACCACGTCCTATACCGATCAGTACGTCGAGACCTGCGGCAGCGTGACCAAGAGTCTCTACCGCTGTCCTAACCTTACGGTCAGCCACGAAACCACCCAGGTGAATCGCGGCACGCCGACCTCGATGCGCGCACCGGGCGCCGCGCCGGGGCTGTTCGCACTGGAATCGGCGATCGACGAGATGGCTGACGCTGCCGGTGTCGACCCGGTGCAGTTCCGGCTCGACAACTACGCCGAGCGCGACGAGAGCCAGGATCTGGATTTCTCCAGCAACCATATCGTCGAAGCGACGAACCGGGCGGCGGAGAAGTTTGGCTGGGCCGACCGCAATCCCGAGATCGGCAGCATGCGCAAGGGGCGTGAGATCGTCGGCTACGGCATGGCCGCGTGCAACTGGGAAGCGCTGAAGCGTCCCTGCGACGCGCGGGTCTCGATCCGTGCCGACGGTACGGCGTTTGCCTCCTGCGCCACCCAGGATATCGGCACCGGCACTTACACCATCGTCGCCCAGGCGGTCAGCGACGTGACCGGCATCCCCATCGATCGCATCACCGTCAAGCTGGGGGACTCCTCCTATCCGGACGGGCCGGTTTCCGGCGGCTCCTGGGCGACGGCGACCACGCTGCCGGCCATCGCCGGGGCGGCGCGCAAGGCGCTCGACGAGATCAAGCGCTATGCCACCGGCAGCAACGGCGTCTTCGCCGGGGCGTCCGGCGACGATCTGGAAGTCGCGGACGGCGGCCTGCGCAGCGCCGACGGCAAGCTGGTGAGCTTTGCCGACATTCTGGAAGCCGGTCGCTACGGCAGCGCCGATGGGGAAGCGCATACCGAGGCGGCCGATTCGAAATACTCCTACCGCTCCTTCGGCGCCCACTTCGTCGAGGTGCGCTGGGATCCGGGTATCTCGCATCTGCGGGTGGCGCGGGTGGTCAGCGCCATCGACGTGGGCCGCGTGATCAACGAAACCACCGCGCGCAATCAGGTCGAAGGCGCCGTGGTGATGGGCATCGGCATGGGCCTGTTCGAAGCGACCGAATATGACCAGCGCAACGCCCGCCCGGTCAACAACGACTACGCCGAATACGTGGTGCCGGTGCACGCCGACCAGCCGGAAATCGACGTGATCCTGCTCGATCACCCGGATCTGGCGTTCAATGAGTACGGCGCCCGCGGCATCGGCGAGATCGGCGTCACCGGCTTGGCGGCCGCCATCGCCAACGCGGTCCATCACGCCACCGGCAAGCGTATCCGCGAACTGCCGATCACCCTCGACAAGCTGATGGACGACGTGCCCCAGGCGCGGAGTGCTTAGTAGATGGAGGCGCGTAATAGATGGATCCGGAGTGCGTAATGAATAAAAAGTTGCGAAGCGTGTAGTAGTAGACAGACAGATAGACCGACGCGAAGCGCTTGGTGTCCAGCAGCAAACGAAAGCCGCCGCCCTTTGAACATGACAACCGGAGGGCGGCGGCTTTTTCAGTCGCGCTGCGACTTCGGGTGCGACACTACTGCTGCAATGTCGCTTCGACGAGCTTCCGCATCTCCTGCTGCAACGGTTTGACCGCCGGGCAGTCGGCGGCGCCATGGCGTTCGGCGATCCAGGCGGGGTCGTTGTAGCCGAGCCAGGTCTGGTTGTCGTCGTCCTGCCAGATCAGCGCTTTCATCGGCAGGTCGATGCCGGCACTCGGCGCGCACTGGATCAGCGGTGTACCGCTCTTGGGATCGCCGAAGATGATGACCTCGTTGGGCAGCAGCGCCATGCTGCGAGACATCGCGCTCTGACGATGATCGACACGGGCGAACACGGTCATGCCGCTGGTGCGCACCTGTTCGGCGAACCGGGTGGCGGTGTCATGAACGCTGGCGTCGCTCCTGGCGACGATCAGCCCCGGCACCGAGGGCGCTGTGTCTCCCGAAGCTGTCGACTCGGGCGCTTGGGCCGATGCGGAATTGGCCAACCCCAATAGCGCGGCGGCGAACAACGCGGCACGTGCCGAGTGGGCGAGGAATCGAGGCATGCGAAGTCTCCAGGTATTGATATCTGTCGGCGTGTTGAAGGTATCGGTCAGTGATGCGATCAGTGATGTGCCGCGCCCTGGTCGCCGGTCAGCGCGGCCTCGGCGAGATCGACCTCGCGGACCAGTTTACGCAGGACGTTGTCGTTGATGCGATCGCGCTGGCGCAGCTTGTAGTACTGGCGGCGTTCGGCGCGCAATGCTTCCAGACGGGTGTCGCGCTCCAGCTGGCGTGAGGTGGCGAGCTGAGGCGTTGCCGTATCGGCCGAGTGCAGCGTCAGGCGTTCGCGATAGTAGTTCATCAACTGAGAGCTGATCTCGTTGAAGGCGAGGATCGTCTCGTCGTTGGTCTGGCTGCGCGCAAACTCGCCCGTGCGATCGTGATGGTAGCGTTCGATGCGATAGATCGCCGCCTCGGCCCCGGCGATGCGCGCCTTGCGCTCTTCCTCGAACTCATGGGTGTCATTGGGGATCTTCAGATTCCGCAGCACCAGCGGCAGCCCGATACTGCCGGTGATCAGCGTGAACAGGATCACCCCGGTGGCCAGGAAAATCATCAGCTCGCGGGCTGGGAAGTCGCTGCCGTCGTTCATCAGATGCGGCAGCGACAAGGCCGCGGCCAGGGTGATCGTGCCGCGGATGCCGGCGAGTGTCGCCGCCAGCATCAGCTTCAGCGGAACGTGCCCGGTCCGATCCGGCGAGGGCAGACGCGGCTGGCGCTTGAGGATGGCCATCAATCGCGACAGCTCTCTACCCGTGGCGCTGGCGAGCCAGATCCAGACGAAGCGGGAGGCGAGCAGGGCGATCGAGATCGCCGCCACGTAACCCAGCAGGCGCAGAAACTCGTAGTCACCGATATCGTGCAGCGAATGATCCAGCGCGCCGCTGATGATCGCCGGCAGTTGGAAACCCAGCAGCAGAAAGACCAGTGCGTTGAGCACGAACTCGAGCATCTCCCACACCGCCTGGGTCTGCATGCGGGTATGCAGCTGGCCGACGCGCTTGATGTCGGCGCGGTTCATCACCATGCCGGCGGCCACGGCGGAGAGAATGCCGGACATGCCCAGGTGCTCCGCCAGCAGGTAGGCCGCGAAGGGAAGCAGCAGCACCAGCAGAATGACCTGCACCGTGGTGGCCTCGCCGAGATGTCGCTCGATCAGCCGCGTGCGCAGAACGTTGAAACCGAAAGCCAGCAGCCCGCCCACGACCAGGCCGCCGATCGAGATCAGCAGGAAGCTTCCGGCGGCATCGGTCAGCGAGAAGGTGCCGGTCAGTGCCGCCGCGACGGCGAACTTGAACGCTACCAGGCCGGAGGCGTCGTTCATCAACGACTCGCCCTCGAGAATTCTCATCAGTCGCGGCGGCACCGGCAGGCGTCCGGAGATCGACGATACCGCTACGGCATCGGTGGGCGAAAGAATCGCTGCCAATGCGAAGCAGATCGCCAGCGACAGCGTCGGAAACAGGACATGAATGAAATAGCCGACGCCGACCACCGTGAACAGCACCAGCCCCAGGGCCAGGGCCAGGATCGGCCCGCGCAGAATCATGAATTCTCGTTGAGGGAATCGCCTGGCATCGGAGAACAGCAGCGGGGCAATGAACAGCAACAGGAAGATTTCAGGCTCGAGCTCGACATGCAGCCCCGAGGCCGGCCAGGCCAGTACCGCGCCGAGGGCGATCTGGATCAGCGGTGTGGGCAGGGCGGGGACAAAGCGTGTAATGACCCCGGTCGCTGAGGCGACCAACAGCAAAATCAGAACCAGCAGCAGCGTATTCATCGACCCGTTCAACCGGTAGACATTCGTTGGCCGACGAGCTTAACGGAAGTCGAACGCGCTGGGGCACGGTGCGACAAAATTTCTCGGCGCCGGGCCGGGCGAGATCCGGGCGGGGTGTCTATGCTGTTGTCGATGGATCGCCCCGGTGTCCTGACAACACCGGCTATCCGATGATCCCCGAGATGAACAACCGATCCGTCGGGCCAGGCCTGCGGACTGTCATCGAACATCGTCACCCAGGATCTGAACAAAAGATCTGAGCAAAAGAACTGAGCTCGAGACCGTATCCAAGGATCTGAGCCAAAGACCGTAACCCGATATCGTCGCCCCGCATATCGCTGTCGATAACCCCATTGACGACAACGGTGCTGGATAACGACGCCTGACAACGAACCGTGGCATGGCGCAGTGACGCGCCTCGCTGCCGCGGTTTTCGATTCCTGATGAGGAGCCGGCATGATGGATGATTCCGTGCATTCCCGGACCGCGTTTTCCGAGACGCTGTCACTCAATCTGACGCTCAACGGCGAGCCGCTGACCCTGCAGGTCGCCCCCAACGCCGTGTTGCTGGACGTGTTGCGCGAACAGCTCGGGCTAGGTGGTACCAAGAAAGGCTGTGATCATGGCCAGTGCGGCGCCTGCACCGTGCAGGTCGATGGTCAGGCAATGAATTCCTGCCTGCGGCTGGCGGTGATGTGCGAAGGACAGCATGTCACCACCGTCGAAGGGCTGGCGCGAGACGGTGAGCTGCATCCGGTGCAGCAGAGCTTCCTCGAGTGCGACGCCTTCCAGTGCGGTTATTGCACGCCGGGTCAGATGATGTCGGCCTCGGCGCTGCTCGAGGATGATCGCATCGGCACCGACGATGCATCGGTCAAGGAAGCCATGAGCGGCAATATCTGCCGTTGCGGCGCCTACAAGAACATTCTCGAAGCGATCCAGCAGGCCCGAGTGCAGTTGGCTCACGATGCGACCGCTCCCCGCAAGGAGGGCGTCGCATGAGAACTTTTGCCTATTCCCGTGCCGACAGCGTCGAACACGCCGCGCATCAGACGACGCCCACCGCGGCTTTCGTGGCAGGCGGCACCACGCTGCTGGATCTGGTCAAGCTCGATGTCATGCGCCCCAGCGAACTGGTCGATATCAATACGCTGCCGCTCAAGAACGTCGAATGGCTCGATGATGGTCGCCTCCAGATCGGCGCGTTGGTGACCAACACCGATCTGGCCCACCATCCCGAGGTCAAGCAGCACTATCCGGTGCTGTCGCAGGCGCTGCTGGCCGGCGCCTCGACCCAGTTGCGCAACATGGCGACCACGGCCGGCAACGTGATGCAGCGGACCCGTTGCCCTTACTATCGCGATCCCGCCGCGGCCTGCAATCGGCGTGAACCGGGCAGCGGTTGCGATGCCCGGCACGGTCTCAATCGGTTGAACGCCGTGCTGGGCGGCAGCGACGCATGCGTCGCGGTGCACCCTTCCGACATGTGTGTCGCGATGGCCGCCATCGGCGCGACGCTGACCCTGAGCGGGCCACAGGGTGAGCGCGAAGTGGCGTTCCAGGATTTCCATCGTTTGCCCGGCGATACCCCGCACATCGAACATGATCTGGCCGATGGCGAGCTGATCACCGCCATCACGCTGGATCCGCCGCTGGCGCCGGCAGGGTCGTACTACCTCAAGCTTCGGGATCGGGCGTCGTACGAGTTCGCCCTGGCCTCGACGGCGGCGCAGCTGTCGCTGGACGGCGAGATGATCGGCGAGGCCAGGGTGGCGCTCGGCGGCGTCGGGACCAAGCCGTGGCGCTGCCCCGAGGCCGAAGCGGCGCTGGTCGGCCAACCCGCCGAGATGGCGACTTTCGAGCGTGCGGCGGACATTGCCCTGGGTGGGGCCACGCCGCTCGAGCACAACGCGTTCAAGATACCGCTGGCGCGACAATCCATCATTCGTGCGCTGCGCGAGGCGACGCGTCTCGCCCGTCAGGGCGGAAAACAGGAGGGCCAGGCATGAACGATTTGACCCAATCCGCATTTGCCAAGCCGCGCGTGGTCGGCCAGCGAACGCCGCGGATCGACGGCGAATACAAGCTGACCGGCCGGGCCGGCTACACCGGCGAACTGCTGGCCGAGGGCATGCGCTACGGCTATCCGGTGCCGGCGACGATCGCCAACGGCGTGCTCGAATCGCTCGAACTCGATGACGCCCTGGCCATGCCGGGCGTGGTCGATATCCTCCACCACGGCCATTTCGAAAGCTTGCACCGTTCGCCCAACTCCATGGCTCACGGCGACATGGTCAGCGAGGTGCGCCTGCCGTTCGAGGACGAGCGCATCTATTATCACGGCCAGTACGTGGCGCTCGTCGTGGCGGAAACCTTCGAACAGGCGCGGGCCGCCGCCCAGCGTGTCGTCGCTCGCTACCGGGAAGACGATGGGGCCGTGGTCGGGCTTCTGCACACCGACACCCAGGGTGAACTACAGGAGAGCGCGGGCACGTCCCGAGGCGACCCCGAGGCGGCGTTCGGGGGTGCCGAGGTGAAAATCGACTCGACCTACCAGATCGCGGCCGAAAGTCATCTGCAGATGGAGATGCACGCGACGCTTGCCGAGTGGCGCGACGACGGCAAGCGCCTGGTGGTGCACGAATCGACCCAGGGCGTCTTCTTCCAGCGCAATGCGATGGCGCGCATCTTCGGTATCGCCCAGGAAAACCTCGAGGTCATCTCGCACTACATCGGTTCGGGCTTCGGCAACAAACTGTTCATGTGGCCCCATGCCGTAGCGACCGCCGTGGCGGCGCGTATGGTCGGCCGGCCGGTCAAGGTGGTGCTGCCACGCCAGCAGGACATGACCGGCGGCGGCAATCGCCCGGCTTCGCGTCAGCGCGTTCGCCTGGGCGCCGATCGCAGCGGCAAACTGACCTCGGTGATACACGACAGCACCACCGAGACATCATGGGTGCACCAGTACGTCGATGCCTGCGGCAGCGCCACCCCGAGCTTCTATGCCTGCGACAACGTCTCGACCAGCCAGCGCGTGCTCGAAGTGAATCACGGCACGCCTTGCCCGATGCGCGCACCCGGTGAAGTCTCGGGTATCTTCGCGCTGGAAACGGCGATGGACGAACTGGCGGTCGAGCTGGGCATGGACCCGGTCGAGCTGCGCCAGAAGAACAACGCCGAGCAGGACCCGGCCAGCGGTCTGCCGTGGTCGAGCAAGCATCTCGACGAGTGCCTTACCAGTGCGGCCCGCCGGTTCGGCTGGGACAAGCGCGACCCGGCCATCGGCTCGATGCGCGACGGTGACGAGATCATCGGCTACGGCATGGCGTCGTGCACCTGGTCCGCCGGGCGCCAGCCCTGCGAGGCGCGGGTCGAACTGCGCGCCGACGGCTCGCTGTTCGCCGCCTGCGGCACCCAGGATATCGGCACCGGCACCTACACCATCGTGGCGCAGGCCGTCGCCGAGCTGACCGGTACGGATCTTTCGCGTATCGAGGTCAAGCTGGGCGAGACCAGCCTGCCGGCCGGGCCGCTCTCGGGCGGCTCCATGGCGACAGCCACGGTGCTACCGGCCGTGGCCGCCGCGGTGCGCGACGCGCTGGATGCGATCAAGGAAGTGGCGGTTGGCAGCGGCGGCGCGTTCGAAGGCAGCGATGCCGATTCGCTTTCTGCCGAAGCGGGCGGCCTGACCGATGGCAAGCGTCGGGTGAGCTTCGCGGAGATTCTCGAGACCAGCAAGCTCTCGAGCGTCAATGGCAAGGGGAGCGCCGCGCCGGGCGACGAGCGAAGCGAGTACAGTTTCCGCTCGTTCGGCGCGCACTTCGTCGAGATCCGTATCGATCCCGAGATATCGCGTGTACGCGTGGCCCGGGTGGTGTCCACGATCGACATCGGCCGGGCGATCAATCCACCGACGGCGCGCAATCAGGTCGAAGGCGGTATCGTCATGGGGCTCGGCATGGGGCTTCTCGAAAAGCTCGACTACGACCCGCGTGACGCGCGGCTGATCAATGCCAACGTGGCCGACTACATCTTGCCGACGCATGCCGATGCGCCGGAGATCGACGTCGAACTGCTCGACTATCCGGACTTCAAACACAATGAATTCGGGGGCCGTGGCGTCGGCGAGATCGGTCTCACCGGGGTGGCGCCAGCGATCGCCAACGCGATCTATCACGCCACCGGCAAGCGCTATCGGGACCTGCCGATCACGATAGAAGCGCTACTGGCTTCGTCCTGACGAAAGGTCTTCAGTGCCGTGCAGGAATAGCGTGACGCAGCGCGCAACACGCGCTTCAATCGCCGCCCGAGAGGGCGGCGATTCCAGTTGCAGCACGCGAATGAGGTGCCACTCGCCGAGCAGCATGCCGAGAAAGATCCCGGCGAGTTCGACGCTGCCGCCTGTCGGCATCAGCCGCCGCCTTGCCCGGCGATCGAAATAATCCGCCAGTGCGCGACGGACACGCCCCGGGCCACCATCGAAGAACAGCCGGGCCAACTGGGGCTGGCGTGGGCTCTCGGCCACGACTTCGCGGTAGATGCCCAGGGTTTCCTCGTCCATGACCTTGATCAGCAGATCGATCCCGAGCCGTTGAAGAGCGGCTTCGATGGGCAGTTCATCGACGCCTTCTGCGGTCAGCGTGTCGTAGATATGATGAGACCGACGTTCGATCATGGCCTGAAACAGACCTTCCTTGTTGCCGAAGTGGCGATAAAGGGTCGACAACGAGCCGCCGGCCTGGGCGACGATATCGTTGACGCTGACCTGGCCGTAGCCGCGCTCGAGAAATAGCCGCTGTGCCGCATCGAGCAGCGCATCCCGGCGCTGTCGGCCGCGCTCGGTCGTTGGCGGTGAATCCTTGGGAGAGATCGGTGGCATGGCGTTTCCTCGTGCCGACATGGCGCGATTCTTGTTGCGCGAGATGGCGTTTTTCAAAAGATAGTGTAGTCTACACTACACATTGAGTGGGCGTACGTCCCTGACTCGAAAAAGGCTCGGCATGAAGATCAAGAAAAAACTCTATTCGGCGGTAGTCGTTCTGGTAGTGCTGGCAGTCGCGCTGGTCCTCGTGTGGCGCTGGTGGCACACCGGGCGTTACTTCGTCGAGACGGACAACGCCTACGTGCATACCGACAGCGTCGCCGTACGCGCCGAGCTCAGCGCGCGAGTCATCGACGTGGCGGTGGACGACAATCAGCGCGTCAAGCAGGGCGACCTGCTGGTGCAGCTCGACGATCGGGATACTCGCAGCCAGTTGGCCCAGTCCCGAGCGCAACTGGCTGTCAGCACCGCCAACGTGATCCAGGCAGAGCGGCAGGTCGATCTCGACCAGGCCAGCATCGACGAAGCGCAGGCGCAGGTGACGGCGGCACAGTCGGACGTATCCCAGGCGCGCCAGCATCTCGAACGGTCCCAGTCGCTGGCCGCGAACAACTACGCCTCGCGCCAGCAGCTGCAGGACGATCAGGCCACGCTTCGCGTTGCCCAGGCGACGTTGGCGGCGCGCCAGGCCAGCGTCGAATCGGCCAAGCGGCGGCTGTCGGCCGATCGGGCCTCGATCGATAGCGCCAAGGCCAACCGCGATGCGGCCCAGGCCGATATCGATTATGCCCAGAGCCAGCTCGCCAAGACCCGTATCGTCGCCAGGCGCGATGGCGTGATCGGAAACCTGAGCGTCGAACCGGGCGATCTGGCCCAGCCGTCCCTCACCCTGATGCAGCTGGTGCCGGTCTCGAGCGCTTACGTGGTCGGCAACTACAAGGAGACCCAGATCGAACGGATGCGAGTTGGTCAGCCGGTGTCGCTGGAGGTGGATGCCTATCCCGATATCGAGTTCACCGGCAAGATCGACAGCGTGGCGCCTGCCACCGGCACCCAGTTCAGCCTGCTGCCGCAGGATAACGCCACCGGCAACTTCAACAAGATCGTGCAGCGCGTGCCGGTCAAGATTCGTGTCACCGGTCCCGAGGATCAATTGTGGCGGCTGCAGGCCGGCCTCTCGGTCGTGCCTTCGGTCGACACTCGGGAAGTCGATGGTCAGGCGATCTACTTCGATCCAGGCCCGCATCTGGAAGACGGCCCCGGCTCATGATGACAGACGGAGAGTCATCGGCACGCCGTGAGCCTCGATCATGAGTGAGGTGGCAGCGCCCACGGGGGCCGGCCCGCAGGAGATGCCTTCGTGGCATTACCGCTTCGGCTTCATCGCGGCGGTGTTCGGCATGTTCATGGCGATTCTGGACATCCAGATCGTCGCCAGCTCGCTGAACGAGATCCAGGCCGGGGTGGCGGCGAGCAGCGACGAGATCTCCTGGATCCAGACCTCCTATCTGGTTGCGGAGATCATCATGATCCCGCTTTCCGGCGTGTTGATGCGCTGGCTCTCCACCCGTGTCGCGTTCGTCATCTCGTGTGCCGGTTTCACCCTGGCGAGCCTGGGATGTGCGCTTGCCACCAGCATCGAACAGCTGATCGTGCTGCGTGCCATTCAGGGCTTCATGGGTGGCGCGATGATCCCGATCACCCAGGCGATCAGTTTTTCGCTGTTTCCGCGTCGCGCCATGGGCGCGGTGCAGGGCGTGATCGGCATGGTGGTGACCATGGCGCCGTCGATCGGCCCCACCGTGGGCGGCTATGTCACCGAAATTTTCAGCTGGCACTGGCTGTTTCTGGCCAACGTGATTCCCGGGATCCTCGTCACGCTGGCGGCCTGGCGCTTCCTCGATATCGACGAAGGCGATGCCAGCGTCGCCAAGCGCCTCGATTTTCGCGGCCTGATCCTGATCGCGCTGTTCCTCGGCAGCCTCGAGTTCGTGCTCGAGGAGGGCCCCGGCGACGACTGGTTCGCGAGCGGGTTGATCGTGGGGATGACACTGCTGTGTGCCGTCTCCTGCATCGGATTCTTCTGGCGCGTGTTCACCTACCACTCGCCGATCGTCGACCTGCACGCTTTCCGCAATCTCAACTTTTCGATCGGCACCGGGCTGGTGTTCGTGGTCGGGATCGCGATGTACGGTCTGGTCTATCTGATGCCGCTGTTTCTGGGCGGGGTGAGAGGCTACTCGAGTCTGCAGATCGGCGAGGTGATGTTCGTCACCGGGGTGGCGATGTTCTTCACCGCGCCGATCGTGGGGCGGCTGACCAACTCGGTCGATCTGCGCGTGCTGCTGTTCTTCGGCCTGATGCTGATCGGCATCGGCACGCTGATGAACAACAATCTGACCAGCGAATCCGGCTTCTGGCAGTTCTTCTGGCCGCAGATCGTGCGCGGTATCGGCATGATCATGTGTATCATCCCGGCATCGCGAATTGCGCTGGGCACGCTGCCGCCCCAGGAGCTGGGCAACGCCGCCGGACTTTTCAGCGTGATGAGAAATCTGGGCGGCGCGGTCGGCCTGGCGATGCTCGACACCGTGCGCGACTGGCGGGTGGATTATCACTGGAATCAGCTGATCCCGGCGCTCGATCAAGGGCGTGTCGTGGTGCAGCAGCAGATCGCCAACTATCAGTCGATGCTGATCGGGCACGTCGCCGACCCCTACCACAGCGCGGTGGCCCTGCTCGGGCAGCGCTTCGGCGTTCAGGCCCAGGTGCTGGCCTATAACGATATCTTCCTGTGGCTTGGCTGCATCTATCTGCTGAGCGTGCCGCTGGTGTTCCTGCTCAAGAAGATCGAACACTAGGCAAACACGTGATGAATGTCCGCGCTGCAAGGCGCGGCGTCGTTCGCCTTGAGCATCGCCTCGCTCGCCGATCCCTTCTGTGCTTCCCCTCGAGATCCCTCGGCTGGCAAGGCCCGGGCGCCAATGATTCAATAGCGCCAATCTCTCGACCGACGACTGGCAGGATTCTCACCATGACTTCACCGCAACGACCCAAACCCGGCGCCGACGAACCGACTCGCACCGTGCTGCGTCTGATCGGCAGCTTTGCCGCGCCGGTGGTGGTCTATCTGGTCGGGTGGGAACTGGTGGCGCAGCTGGTTCTACCGGATGTGGCGGCCGGCGGGCGCGAATTCGTGATCAATCTGTTCAGCGTGCTGATCCCTTTCGTCGGCGTGCTGTTGAGCGTCTATCTGGCCGGGATCAAGGCCGGGCGCCTGATGGGCGGCGGCGTGATGGCGATATTCTTTCTCTATCTGTATACGTCGTCCGGTGTCGTTTTCAGCTGGCTGCCGGTGGCGTTGACGCTGGGCGGCATTGCGCTGGCGGTTCTCGCCGCGCGCTACTGTCCGACCCTGAAACCCGATCTCGGCGGTGCGTTCGGCTAGGGCCTGCCCATGACCACGCCCGACACGGATCCTTCACTTTCCGCCTGGCTGACCGAGCAAGGCGATGTCCTCCGGCGGCGGCGCTGGCGTGGTGTGCTGTGGATTGCCGACGACGCCTCGAACGCGATCCGGAAAGCGCGAACCTGGATCGCCGCGGGGCACTGGCAGTCGCCGCTGTGGATCGGCCCCGAGTTGTCGTCCCCCGACGGTGCTGTGACCTGGCCGTCCGGGGTGAAACGCCTGAGTGCATCCCGCGTCCGCAGTCGGTTAGGTAGCGAGCACGATCTGGTAGTGTTCGACGCGGTCTCCGCCGGGGCCGGCTTCGATCCTGATGCCTTCGGTGCCATCAGCGGTACGGTGCTGGCCGGTGGCTGGCTCGTGCTGCTGACGCCGGAGCACTGGCGAGAGCCGGCCAGCCCGGACTGGCGTGCGGATGCCGATTATCGGCGCCTCGCGCATTGGCCCCACGCGGTGGAAACCCTGTCGACGCGCTACCTGCAGCGCCTCGCCACCCAACTGCGCCGCGGCAACGAACTGGCCGCGTGGCCGGCAGACGCTGCGCTGCCGATCGCGCCCGCCTGGGCGGATGCCGGCGCGCCCACGCCATCCGATGCAAACCGCACCGAGTCCGAAGCCGCTGGTGAGACAGAAGCCGAAGCCGCCGGTGATTGTCTCACTTCGGATCAGGCCGTGGCGGTATCGCGACTGACCCGGATGCGGCGCCGACGCCCCGTGGTGCTGGTGGCCGATCGCGGGCGTGGCAAGAGTGCCGCGCTGGGCATTGCCGCGGCGCGGCGTCTGCGGCAGGGTGAGCAGCGGCTCTGGATCACGGCGTCGAGTCTGGTCGCGGTCGACGCCGTGTTCGATCGCCTCGAGCAGCTGCTGCCCGGCGGTCGGCGCGAGGCCAATCGCTTCGAGGTCGTCGTGGACGGCCGCGATTGCCGGTGCGAGTGGTTGACCCCGGAGCAGGTGGTGCCGGCGCTGGCGGCGACCGGCATCGACGCTCGATCGCCGCCGACGCTGTTCGTTGACGAGGCGGCATCGATTCCCGCGGCGCGGTTGATGAGCTGGCTACGGCACTTTCCGCGCATTGCCTTCGCCACCACCGTGCACGGCTACGAAGGCACCGGGCGCGGGTTCGAAGTGCGCCTGCGTGACGCGTTGGACCGATTGACGCCGGACTGGCGGCGGCTGCAGCTCGAAACACCGATTCGCTGGGGCACCGAAGACCCGCTGGAGTCGCTGACACGAGATCTCCTGTGTCTGGATGCCGATATCGCCGCTCCCGAGTTGATTGCCGAATCGGTCTTCGGAGCAGCCTGCGAAGTGCCGGTCAGGTATGTCTGGCTGGATCGGGAGGCACTCGCCCGGGACGACGCCCTGCTGAGATCGATTTTCGGTCTGCTGGTACAGGCCCACTATCGCACCTCGCCGAGCGATCTGCGCCAGCTGCTGGATGGCCCCGATCTTCAGCTGCTGGCGGCTTTCGTCGGCGACGCCGTGGGCAAGCCGCAAGCGATCGGCATCTGCGTGGTGCAGCAGGAGGGCGGCTTCGACGCCACGCTGGCCAACGCCATCTACCGCGGGCAGCGGCGCCCGCGTGGCCATCTGCTGGCACAGTCTCTGGCGACCCACGGCGGCTTTGAGGCGGCCGCGCTGGCTCGCTGGTGGCGGGTCACGCGGATTGCCGTTCATCCGGCGGCCCGGTGTCGGGGCGTGGGCGCGTCGATGATCGAACGGGTCGCGGCGGCGGCGCTGGCTCGCGGCCTGGACCGCCTGGGGGTGAGCTTCGGTGCCGAACCGTCGTTGATTCGATTCTGGCGGCGGCTGGGGTTCTGCTCGCTGCGTGTCGGGCTGACGCGGGAGGCCTCCAGCGGCGAGCCGGCGCAGATGATGGGGCGCGGGTTGACGCCGGAGGCCGGGCAGGCGCTGGCTCGCATGAACGACGATTTCGTCTGTTATCTGCCGGACCTGCTGGCAAGCGAGCTCAAGGACATCGAGCCGTGCGTCGTGGTGGGCTGGCTGCAAGAGGGTGCGCCGCCGCAGATTCCCGCCGATCTATGCGAGCGGCTTGGCTGGTTTGCCGCGGGCGGCGGGGAACTGGCGCTGATTCGGCCCTGGCTGCGCACGGCCTGGCTCGCCTGGTGGCGACGACAACCATCGGCCACCGTTGTGCCGGCACTCGATTCCGGTTGGGCAGAAGACGCGCCGGAGGCGGGGATGTCGGAAGGGGCTAGGGAGAACGTCGACCTGACGACGGCGTCTCATGTCGCCGCTGTCGTGGCGGCGCTGTTCCAGTATCGGGATGAGGCGCTCTCGACACTGGGGCGGCGAGAAGGGCTGGCAGTGGCGCGAAGACTGGCATCGGCGTTGCTGGCCTGGCACCAAAACCATCGCGACCCGCGCACTCCTTGAGCTCCCGCCGCGCCTCATCGCATATGGTCAAGCTGGGATCAGGCGAGTAAGGTATTGGCACCTCAGGGGAAACGCTGCATACATGTCTGCGCAGGCGAATCGCTTCGGGGCGCGGGGCTGGAGCGCCAGCCCGGTCGGAATCCTCACCTATGACCCATGGGTTCCGGTTCCTGCGCTCCGGGCGCCTTGCCCTTCATCCTGCTCGCCGATTTATGCAGCGTTTTCCGAAACGGGCCGCGGCGCGCTGCCGGCCCAGACTGCATTCATCACTCTTTCTTTCGACACCCGTGGCGGTGGCACGCTCGCCGCACGACGAGGCTGGAATCGACCATGAACGATCATCTGCTGCAACTCTCCCCCGAGCCCGTGTGGCGTCATTTTCGTACGCTCTGCAATACGCCGCGCTCCTCTGGCCACGAAGCGAAGCTGATCGACATTCTCGAGCGCTGGGCCGACGACAACGGTCTGGCCCACGATCGTGACAGCTACGGCAACCTGCGGATCCGCCGGGCGGCGAGCCCGGGCTGCGAGACCGTGCCCGGCGTGATCCTGCAGGGGCATCTCGACATGGTCACCCAGGCCAACAGCGATCATCCCCACGATTTCCTTACCGATCCGCTCGATACCTACGTCGAGAATGGCTGGCTCCACGCCCGCGGCACCACCCTCGGTGCCGACAATGGCCTCGGCGTAGCGGCGGCGCTGGCGATTCTGGAAGCGGACGATATCGATCACGGCCCGATCGAGGCGCTGTTCACGCTGGAGGAGGAGACATCGCTGCAGGGCGCGCTGTCGCTTGACGAAGGCTGGCTGGAAGGCCGTTATCTGCTCAATCTCGACTCCGAGGACCGGGGCGAGGTCTATATCGGCTGCGCCGGCGGTGCCGACGTCGTCGTCGACGCCGACCTGCCGATGCGCGGTTGTGACGAAGAGGAGGTGATGCGGCGAGTCTCCCTGACCGGTCTGGTCGGTGGGCACTCGGGTGCCGATATTCACAAGGAGCTCGGCAACGCCAACCAGCTGTTGGTCAGGGCGCTGCGGAGGCTGGGCGAGTTCGAGATTCGGCTGGTGGACTATCAGGGCGGTACGCTGCGCAATGCGCTGCCGCGCGAAGCGTTCGCGACGATCGTGGTCGATGAACATCATCTGCCTGCGGTGGAAGACGCGCTTGGCGGCTTGCAGAGGCTCTATCGCGAAGAGCTGGCGGGTGTCGACGACGACGTGACGTTGACGCTGTCACCGGCGGCGGTCTCCTGCGAGGACGTGGAAGCGCTGACCGATACCGCCACCGAGCTGCTGGTATCCGCGCTCCACGCCGCCCCCTACGGCGTCGAGCGCATGAGCGTCGAAGTCCCGGGCGTGGTCGAGACTTCCAACAACCTCGGCGTGGTCTCGCTGGAGAACGGGCGTTTTCATCTCTGCGCGCTGGTGCGTTCGCTGCGCGATAGCGCGACACGCAATCTGGCGGACCGCTTCACTGCGCTGTTCGGCCTGATCGGCGCCCAGACGCGGGTCGAGAACGTCTACCCGGGCTGGACTCCGAGCGCGGACAGCACGCTGCTGACCCGTTTTCGCCGCCTTCACCGAGAACAGCTGGGCGAAGATCCAGCGGTCAAGGTGATCCACGCCGGGCTCGAGTGCGGCATCATCGGCGGCAAGTATCCGCAGCTGGAAATGATCTCGTTCGGCCCGGTGATTCGCGGTGCGCATTCACCGACCGAGCGCACCGAGCTTTCGTCCGTCGAAGAGTTCTGGCGCGTGCTCAAGGCGCTGGTCGCCGATATCGCCTCCGGCAGGGCCGCCTGAAACTGACCTGAAGCTGAACATGGCGAGCGGTTCTCTCGAATCAATGCTCGCCATGTAACGACCAGTTGGGTTTCGATACTTGTTATCTACAGAATTGTCGGGTCCGACAAAAACCGTCAGCACTCGAATCCTGCATGACGCGCCGAATCACTCTGAGTCTGACCTGAAATCAATGGGTTAAGTGAGAAATGGCGCGCTGGATAAGATTATTGAACGTGCGTGCTCGTTCAAGTGGAAAAACGAGCGCGCTATCTAATACTTGTCATGCAGGTCGTGTAGTGACCCTTGGCGCGCCTTCAATTTCGCTGAGCTAATCGGAGTTAGAGAGCGGCTACTGGACCCCTCCAGCGAAGGATGCGATGGTGATATGACTGACGGTAACAGGGGCAAAGAATGGTTTGCCCCTGTTACCTGGCATTACGCGTCAGCGCCGCCTAGTACCTTGTCTAGTTGCATTTCTTTCAATACACGGTCCTGGATGGGTTGTTTGGCAGCGTTGATTTCGTCGACCCCCCAAACCATGCCGACAGCTGTACGTGTAGGGCGTTTGCCAGCAGGCATATCGGCTAACGCCAAGTAGGCATCTACAACCATCTGTGGATCAGGCGCTTGATCACTCTGCATGAATTTTCCGAATTCCTCGAACATGGCGGCGGGAATCCTTGCCAGTTCACCGTAGCTGGCCAGTATGTCTGTGCGTCTAGGTTGTTGCCCTGCTGCAGTAAGGCCTGTCGGGAACGGGCCTGGCTGCACGATGGCAATATCAATACCGAAGGGTGCCACTTCGTAGCGTAAGCCTTGAAGGTAGCCTTCCAAAGCATGTTTGGTGGCGGCGTAGGTAGAGAAATACGGTGCTGAAATCTGACCAACCATGGATGAGGTATTGATGATCAGTCCGGACTCGGCCTCACGCATAGCCGGTAAAACAGCCTGTATAGTGCGCATGGCACCATAGTAGTTGGTTTCCATCTGTTCTCTGGCTTGGGCAATGCTAAAAGCTTCCGTAATGCCGAGATACATCACGCCTGCATTGTTAAGCAAAATATCGATCTTATCCACTTTAGCCAGCACACCTGCAATGGCCGTCTTGACGGATTCGTCACTCGTGACATCCATATCAACGACATGGATGGAATCGCTATACGCTTCCAGCTCGGCCTTCACTGCAGCATTCTTGCCTTCTGGGCCACGCATGGTAGCGAACACCCGATAGCCTTTATCGGCAAAGTCTTTTACTGACTTCTGGCCGAACCCACTACTGCTTCCCGTGATAACTATGTTTGCTTTTGTGTCGCTCATTTTTCATGCCTGCCAGGTTGCCAATTAAATACCAGGTGGTACAATAATGCCGCAGCCACCACATGTCAAATTAAAATACCGAGCGGTATAAAAATGAGTTCAGACCCAACGAAGCTTTCAAGGGGGCGACCCAAGACCCTGGATCGAGACCACGTTTTGGATGTGGCAATGGAAGCCTATTGGAAAGGGAACATCGGCAGCTTATCCCTGAATGAGATTTGCAGGAGATCCGGTGTCTCGAAACCAGGGCTTTATCGTGAATTTTCGAATGAAGATGGCTTGATGAAAGCCGTCATTGTCAGGTATCAGGAACAAGTACTAAACCCTGTGCAGCAGATGTTGCAAAGTGAAAATTCGTTTCGAGAGACCCTTGATAGCCTGGTATCATTTGCCACTTCAACGGGTTGTCAACATGATTCCCCAATGGGGTGCCTTTTTACTAAAATGCGTGAATCACGTACGCAGTTGGGTGAAGCAACGCGAGCACAAGTTTATCTCCTTGAAGAGCAAGCGTTGGCTGCTTTCAGGCAATGGGTGGAGCGTTCAAAGGCCAAAGGCGAGTTTGCTGCAGACATGTCATCAGAGTTTGCAGCAACCTATATCGATGCACAGATCAGCTCTGCTTCGTCACAGCTTGCTCGTGGCGAGGACCCGAAAATTGTGAAGAAGATACTGTCAGTCGCTTTTTCTATGCTGGGATGAAAATGCCGTTCAGTTCGGTATTTTTGCAACAAGCACGCCTTCGCTCATTTCAGGTGAAAGAAAGCTTTTTCAATTCTGTTTGATAGGCACAGCGCAATGCAAAGCAAACCACGACAAACTGAAATCCTACGCGCTTCGTTCGCACAATTCCGGTGAATGGGGCGTGGCCCACGTCAAGCCATTTCCATTGATCTGAACGCCCAAGGTTGGTGCCTCTCCCATGCAAGCGGCGACAATGCACGAAGCAAAAGGGCGGTAAACAACGGCTTACTGCCGCTGCTGCTCGTGCGTATCCTCGCGTACCGCTTGGCAACTTTCCTCGGAAATATACCCTTTCGACAGCGCGTGCTCCGCCATGCTGACGCTGTCGTGGGCGAGAATCAGTTCGCAGCCGGCAAGGCGAACCTCGTTGGCCAAGGCTTCGATCGCGGCGTCTCGCTCCGGGTCGTTATCCACCTTGCGGATGTAGATGGCGCGAACGCGATCCGGATGCGCCTTGACGATCTCGGTGTAGACCTCGGGGTCGCGCTGGCCGCTGTCGCCGATGAGAATGAACGGTAGCGAGTCGTAGAGCGACAGCATGTTGTTGATGACATCGGACTTGTGATCCTCGGCCTTGCGTGGCCAGGGGCGTTTTATGGTCATGCCCCATTCGCGCAGGAACAGGATCGGCCCAACCGGAATATGGTTGAGGTTGAAGAACGCCTCGAGCACCTCGTAGATGCTCCAAGGGCCTCGCGAGACGTAAAGCATGGGGCGCTGACGATTGCCTTCCGCGCCGCCGTAGAGAGCGCGATACAGCGCGGCGACGCCCGGAAAGGCGGTGCGTCGATCGGCTTTCTCCATGAAAAGCCGGTAGAGCATCTTCAACTTGTTGGCGACACCGGTGTACATCACCGTGTCGTCGATATCGCTGATCACGATCAGGTCGGTACTCGCCGGCGGAATGTAGATTTCGGTTTCAGTGCTGATGGCGTCGTCTTCCGAGACGACCTGTAGCTTGACCGAATGCCAGATCGCCTCGGCGGGCAGGGTGTGGGTAATGTCGATATGTGCGTGGAAGTAGCCGTCGCGATCGGTGGTGACGGTCGCGTGGGTCGCGCCCAGCCGGATATCCACCCGGGCATCTCTGACCCCGTGCCTCACCACGCGGCGGGCGACATCGACCAGGTCACTGGCGACGCCACCTTGCTTCCAGCTCGCCAATCGGCCGGGCTGGCGAAACACGCGCCCCATGATGAAGGCTTCCGAATGCGAGCCGTAGCCGCGATACGGATGAACGATGACCCCGCCTTCGCCCCGGTCTCCGCGCATCGGGCGGGTGAAGATCCGGACCAGTTTCTTGGTAAAATGAATGAGCTTGGTCACGAACAGCCGAGGTAGAGAACCCGAAGCGGAAGTGTCGGCATGGGTATCGCGAAAGTGGGGCACGGTGGCAGGCAATCCTAGGTTTGGTTAACAGTGAGTATGGGAACTCGCGGACCATCGTGCAAAGTCTGGACGGATAAAGTCTGGACGGGCTTAGACCGGCCTGACACAAAAACGCCCACCGATCGGTGGGCGTTCGTTTCGACGTCGAGAACGACGATCAGGCGTGCTGATGGCTATGACGGCCTTCCGCCACTTCTTCCAGCAGCTTGCTGTTGAAGTCGTCGAGATCCTTCGGCGTGCGGCTGGTGACCAGGCCGGCATCGACCACGACCGATTCGTCGAACCACTTGGCACCTGCGTTCTTCAGATCCTGGGCGACGGACGGGACGGATGTCATCTTGCGCCCTTCGACGACACCAGCGTTGATCAGGATCCAGGGGGCGTGGCAGATCGCAGCGACCGGCTTGCCCGCTTCGAAGAAGTGTCTGACGAACGTCAGTGCGTCCTCGTTGAGGCGCAGTGTGTCCGGGTTGAACAGACCGCCGGGCAGGAGCAGCGCGTGATAGTCGGCGGCGCTGGCGTCGCTGAGACTCTTGTCCGCTTCGTAGGTGTCGCCCCAATCCGTTTCGGCCCAGGCGCGAATGCCCTTGCCGTCCGGCGTGATGACATGCGTTTCGACGCCCTGGCCTTGCAGCGCAGCGCGGGGAGACGCCAGTTCGGACTCCTCGAAGCCATCGGCGGCGAGGATTGCGACACGTTTGCCGTTGAGTTGCTGAGCCATCTTGACCTCCCAGTCTTGATAAATCGGCTTGATAAATCGGCTTGATGTTTCGATGAATGACAAGCCCATGGGCCTTCCCGGTCCATGTCTCGGCTTACCCAAGGAGTTTGGGATAGGCTGGGCAAAGTTCAAGGGAAACCGGTACTTTCGGTGCCTCGGCTTTGCGCTGAGTCAATAACCCATGGGTGGTAGCCTCTCGATGGCAGCGAGGTCACAAGGAAGCAGACGATGGATGGGGTATCAGCGGGATGGCTGCAGTCGGGTACCGGCCTTGCCGCAGTCATGGCGATCGGATTGGTGGCGGTGGTGCTGTGTCTGGCGCTGCTGCGACAGCGCCGGCACGACTCGCGCCAGCGGGAAGTCCTTGAGTCACGACTGCAGGCCAGCGAGACACGCTGCCTGCGGCTGGAGCAGGAACTGGCGCAGAGCGACGCTCAGCAGGACGACCTGCGCGAGCGTCAGGCACAACTGGAGCAGCAGCTCGGCACCCGCGAACAGCAGATTGAGGCGCTCAACGAGCGCCTGGCGACACTGCGCGAGCAGTATGGCCGGTTGGAGACCCGCCACGAGCAGCAGCAGAATCAGCATGCGGAACAGCTCCAGCTGCTGGAGCAGGCGAAGACGCGGATGGGACACGAATTCGAGTCCCTCGCCGGGCGCATTTTCGACGAGCGCCAGCGCGCCTACAGCGCACAGAGCCGGGACAGTCTGGAAGCGCTGCTGAAACCGTTTCGCGAACAGGTCAGCGGTTTTCGTCAGCGTCTCGAGGAGATCCACGGTCAGGAAGTGCGCGAGCGCACCACGCTCAAGGTGCAGATCGATCAACTGGCCCTGCTCAATCGCCAGATCACCGAGGAGGCCGCCAGTCTCACCCGTGCGCTCAAGGGCGACAAGAAGATGCAGGGCAACTGGGGCGAGATGATGCTCGAGTCGGTGCTGGAGCGCTCCGGTCTGCGTCGGGATATCGAGTATCGCCGCGAAGTCTCGATCGACGGCGAGCACGGGCGTCAGCGTCCGGATGCGATCATCTATCTGCCCGACGACAAGCACCTGATCGTCGATGCCAAGGTCTCGCTCAACGCCTACGTGCGCTACGTCAACGCGGAGGAGGATAGCGAGCGCGAACAGGCGTTGCGCGCCCACGTGCAGGCGGTGAGAAGCCATATCGATGCGCTGTCCGGGCGCGACTATCCGCACTTGCCCGGGCTACGCTCGCCGGATTTCGTGTTCCTGTTCATGCCGGTGGAGCCGGCGTTCGCCGTTGCCTTCCAGCACGACGAGACGCTGTTTCAGGATGCCTTCTCCCGCGACATCATCGTGGTGACGCCAACCACGCTGCTGGCCAGCCTGCGCACGGTGGCGAGCCTGTGGAATCTGGAGCGTCAGAACGAGAACGCCAGGCACATCGCCGAGCGCGCCGGCAAGCTGCTCGACAAGTTCCAGGGTTTCGTCTCCAGTCTAGAGGACGTGGGTCGGCATCTGGGGCGGGCCCAGGTCAGCTACGAGCAGGCCATGGGGCGACTGTCGACCGGGCAGGGCAGCCTGGTCGGCCAGGCGCTGGCGCTCAACAAGCTGGGCGTGCGGATGAAGCGCGATCTGCCGGCGCATCTGACTCGGGATGTGGATGCCGATGTTGAAAACGAACAGGGCGAAAACGAGCCGGGCGAACCGCAAGGCGACGAAGAATCGCAAAAGAGCAGTGACGCCGCCCGCGATGACGATTCTGCCCCGTGAACGCAAACCGCCGCCCGGTTGGGCGGCGGTCATCAACAGCGATCGGTTCGCGCGGAAGACGATCAACCCAGATAGGCGTTGAGCATCCACACGGTCTTTTCCTGCTCGCGGATGTAGTCGCTGGCCAGTGACGCGGTGCCTTCGTCGTCGGCATCGCTGGCCTGGGACAGCAGTTCGCGCTGGAGCTCGATCAGGACCTGAAAACCTTTCACCAGACCCTGCACGCACTGCTTGCCGTCGGAGACTTTCTTGTGTTCCTGGATCTGGGAAATCTTGGCGTAATCGCTGTAGGCGTGCAGCGGCTGATAGCCCAGCGTCAGAATGCGCTCGGCGACCTCGTCGACCTTGGTCAGCAGGTCGGTGTAGATCTCCTCGAACTTGGCATGGAGCTCGAAGAACTGCTCGCCCTTGACGTTCCAGTGGTAGCCGCGCGTGTTCATGTAGAACACCTGGTAGTTGGCCAGCAACCCGTTGAGTTTTTCCGCGAGTTGTTCCGCACTGGATGGATGCAGGCCGATAGCGTTGGTGTCACCGCTGTCGGCAGCACCGGTATTGGAAACGGAGGCGTTGGACATGAAATCTCTCCCTGAATGTGCTGATGGGTAGTCTAACCGGGCGCCGCATCGAGACCCATCCAAGTGTCGGTATGGGGTGGATAGTATCGTTCTATCATGTCGCGAGATGCCGCCCTGTCACTGGGATATCAGGGCGGCGAGCGGGAAAAGCAAGAGAAGCGGGCAAACGGGATGCCGCGCGGCTAGCGGGTGCCCACCTCCCACAGCCTGGCCAGCGTCCGCGCGCGATCGCTCAGCAATTCGGCGCAGCGCGCCAGAGCATCGTCCAGCGTGATCGGACCGTCCGCCAGCGCGAAGGCCGCGGTGACGCCGTGCTCGAACGCGGCCTGCCATTGCTCCCCCAGGCGTCCCGCCAGCACGACGGTGGGAACGCCGAAACGCTCGGCGCGGCGGGCGATGCCGATCGGCGTCTTGCCCGACAGGCTTTGACCATCGAGCTGTCCCTCACCGGTAATCACCCAGTCGGCCTCGGCGAGCAGATCGTCGAAGCCGACCTGGTCCATTACCAGCTCGATGCCGGGACGCAGCGTGGCGCCGAGAAAGGCCCGGGCCGCAAAACCCATGCCGCCCGCGGCACCGGCGCCGGGCAGTTCGCGAAAATCCTCGCCCAGAGCGTCGGCCGCGTGATCGGCGAAATGCGACAGCGCCCGGTCGAGGCGTTCGACATCGGCCGCGGTGGCGCCTTTCTGCGGGCCGAAGACGGCGCTGGCGCCGTGTGATCCCAGCAGCGGATTGTCGACGTCGACGGCGGTCCGCACTTCCAGCGAGGCCAGGCGAGGATCCAGGCCCTCGAGATCGAGGGTTGCCAGATCGCAAAGCGCGGCGCCACCCGGCGGGAGCGGCTGGCCTCGACTGTCGAGCAGTCGGGCCCCGAGCGCCGCCAGCATGCCGGCACCGGCATCGTTGGTGGCACTGCCGCCCAGCGTCAGTACCAGCGAGCGAGCGCCGGCATCCAGCGCCGCCGTGATCAACTGACCGACACCGAAGGTGGTGCTGTAGAGCGCAGTACGCTCGTCACGCTTGAGCTGTTGCAAGCCACTCGCCTCGGCCAGCTCGACGAACGCGGTGTGCGATGCCTCGTGCCAACCCCACGCCGCCGTGGCTTCGCGCCCCAGCGCATCCTGGACACTTGCCGTGCGGCGTTCGGCCCCGGTCGCTGCCAGCAGTGCATCGAGCGTGCCCTCGCCGCCATCGCCCATCGGACATTGATGCAGAATCGAGTCGGGCAGCTCCCGCTTCAGGCCGGCGGCGATGGCAGCGGCGGCGTCGCGGGCGGAGAGCGCATCCTTGAAGCTATCGGGGGCGATGACGATATTCATGGCATTCTCGGCTGGGAGTGAATCGGAGCTCAGGGGTGACAGCGGTCAGCATAACGTCGTTCGCGGTTGGCGGCGACGGCTGGTCACGGCGCGGCGGTCGCGCGCTGACCGCCAGAGTATCGCTAACGTCGCCCGCCGGAAGTCGTGGCGATGAGCGTGGATCGAAGGGCGGGAAAATGCCATGCTGAACACTGTTCGCAATCCCCCGCGAGGATGCAGTCATGAACGATCGACGATGCCGGTTTGGACGCTGGATAACGGTGTGTCTCGGGCTCGGTGTTCTGAGCGGTTGCCAGTCGATGGGGGCACCGGCTCCCACTTCGATGGCCGGTGGCAATGCCCTGCCGGCCGCCTGCCGCTGGCCTGCCAGCGGCGACTCGCTCGAGCGCCTGCGGGCGACACGGGACGCCCTCGAAAGCCAGGGTTACGCCATTCTCGATACCGACGCCACGCTGGGCCTGGTCAGCGCCGAGCGCAAGACGGCGCAGCCGGGTCTGGGGGCCGTGAACAGCCCGTTCGGGCGCACCGGCTTCTGGGGCGGTTTCGGTCTGGGTGGCCGCAATGGCTATTCACTGGGCGTGTTTCAGAATTTCGGCGGTGGCTACAACACCGATCCGGTACAGATCGAGCGCGTATCGGTGGTGACGCCGGATACGACCACCTTGGTCGATCGTGATTCGGTGGTGGTCGATTACAATGGTTATCTGATCGACGCGCGCAGCTATAACCAGCCTTCGTTCTGCCAGCAGCTGCACGACGATATCCAGTCTCGCCTGCAACGGCCTGCCCAGGGAGTCACGCCATGACGCCTCGTGAACCGGCAACGCATCGCGACGCCATCTCCCGGCGATCCGGACTCCGGCAGGTCGCCGGGCTGAGCGTGCTGATCGGGTGTCTGCTGTTGAGCGCCTGCGCGGTATCGCCTCAGGCGCAACCCAGGAGCATCTCGGTGCAGGCCACGGCGCAAGAGACCCTCAAGGCGACGCTTTCGATGCTGGCCGAACGCGGGTTCGTGATTCGCCACGGTGACGGGAACCTGGGGCAGATCGATGCGGTGCTGGCGTCGCGCTCCGGCTACGAAGTTCATGCGCAGGTCACCAGTGGCGGCGAACGCCCTGCAGGCTTGGTGATGCAGAACGGTGATACCTATCTCACCTTGAGCGGTCGACGCGGCGGCCAACCGCTGGAGGCCGTGGAGCTCGATCCATTGTTCATCGATGTCCAGAATCGGTTGGGATTGTTGCCTTGAAAAAACGTTTGATGTTGCGTTGCTACGGCTTGTTGGGATTGGGAATCGGCTTGTGTCTGGGAATGTCTTCGGCGGCGCAGGCGCATCCGCATGGCTGGGTCGACATGAGCGTCGAGGGGATCTTCGACGATCAGGGAAGCCTGACCGGGTTACGCCAGCGCTGGCGCATGGATCCGTTCTATAGCCAGGTAGTGATGGAGGAGATGGCGAACGTCGACGACGGTACCAGCATGGCGCAACGCCTCGATGCGCTGGGCGTCGAGATTCGCAACAATCTCGCCACCCAGGACAATCTGACCCACATTGCGCTCGACGGACAGCCCGTGGCGCAGGGTGATGTCACCGATACCAATACCGACTATCGCGATGACCGGCTGATCTTCGAGTTCGTGCTGCCGCTGGCGGCACCGCAGGCGTTGGCCGGCCACACCCTGAGTTACCGGATCTTCGATCCCACCTATTACATCGAGATGGTTCACGAGGCCACTGAAGATGGTTCCCAGCCGCGGCCGGAGGCGTTGACGCTCGATCATCCGCCCGCCGGCTGCACCACCCATATCGCCAAGCCGAAACCGGATCCCCAGAAGGTGATGGAAGCGTCGATGCTGGACAAGAGCGAGTCGGGCGAACCGAACCTGGGTCGCTTCTTCGCCGAAACCGGAGAGATCACGTGCCCGGCCTGAACGCGACGCTGAGATTTCTGATCCCGCTGGCACTGCTGGGCGCGATCGCCGCCGCGGGATATTCGCTGGGCTGGTGGCAACACGTTGCGGTGCAGATCGTCTACTGGCAGGGCAAGTTCTACCACGCCCTGATCGAAGCGGTCACCGCGCTGAATCGCGCACCGAGCGCCACGACCTGGAGCGTTCTGCTCGGGGTGAGCTTCGGCTACGGCGTCTTTCACGCGGCGGGGCCGGGGCATGGCAAGGTGGTGTTGAGTACCTATCTGGCGTCTCAGGGCGGAGCCTGGCGGCGTGCGCTGGGCCTCTCCGTGCTGGCGGCCTTGCTGCAGGGCGTGATGGCGATCGCGATCATCGGCGTGCTGGTGTTCGGTCTGGGGTGGCTGACCCGACAGGCGATGGGCAGTATCGATCAGGCGGAGTTGGCGAGTTTCGTGATCGTCGCGCTGGTGGGGTTGTGGCTCTGCGTGCGCTCGCTACGGCGACTGTGGCGCGCCCGTCATGCTGTCGCAGCTCACGCGCCGACAGCCACCGAACCCCGCGTGACGCCGAACTTCTCGTCGGTGTCGGCGTGGTCCGCAGCGCCGACACCGAGCCAGGGCGCGCTGGATGGAGCGTCGCCCGCGCAGCGACACTCTCCCGGCGCCTCTCCCGGTGCACACTGCGGCTGCGGCCATGATCATCATATCGACCCGCGTGAGGTCGGTGACTGGCGGGTCGCGCTGTTGACGGTGCTGTCGATCGGTATTCGCCCCTGTAGTGGCGCGGTGCTGCTGCTGGGGGCGGCGGCGCTGCTCGATCAGTTCGGCAAAGGCGTCGTCGCGGTGCTGGCGATGTCGCTGGGAACGGCGCTGACCGTCTCCTCGCTGGCACTGCTCAGCGTGCTGGCGCGGGACTGGGTCCAGCGCCATCTCAAGCCCGCCACGGGCGGCGGACAGTGGCAGGCGTGGGTCGGGCTCGCGGGTGGGGCGCTGATACTGATGTTGGGGCTATCGTTGACGCTGGCCCAGTGGCAGCGTGGCCCGGCCGCCGCGCCACCCATGCTCGGTGCACCTGCCGCGCAGCAGGCGCAATCCCCGCGTGGACCGTTCGGATCCGTGCCCATCCCCATCCAATCGGCCACGTCCAGACCGACGCGAGGCCGAGAGATTCCCTAGGTTCCGTCTGAAAAATCGACGAGCGACGGCCAGACCTGGGCCCGTAGCCAAGGCAAAAATCGATGAAGGCGGACCGGGCTGGCGTGCCCGTTTACGCGGTGTCAACGAGCATCTTGACCGGGCTGGCGCACCAGCCGATTTTTAATACCGTATGGGCGAGCGCAGGCAGTTTTCAGACGGTGCCTAGCGTACGACGCCGGCGTCGCTCGCCAATCGAGCGATCTCCTCGCGGCGCTGCTCGAGCGCTTCAGCGTCATAGGTCTCCGCGCTGCCCTGGCCCCAGACCGGCCCGGGCCAGGCGGCATCATCCTGGAAGCGCACGATCAGGTGAACATGGAGTTGCGGCACCTGATTGCCGAGCGTGGCGATGTTCAGCTTGTCGCCGCCGTAGTGGCGCATCATCGCCTGCCCCAATTGGCTCGCTTCCTGCCATAGCGTCGCCTGTTCGTCGGTGCCAAGTTCATAGACTTCGACGACCCGCTCGCGCTGCGGAATCAGAATCACCCAGGGGTAGCGGGCATCCCGACTCAGGCGGACCTGGCACAGCGCCAGATCGATGATGTGGACGCTGTCCTGCTGCAGGCGCGAGTCGAGGGTGAAGTTGGGCATGCGGCCTCCGGGTGAGAACGATGAATGACGGGAAAATGTCAGGTCCAGAATCGCTGACGGCGAGTCGGCGAACGGTAGCAGTTTAGACGCCAAATCCGGCAGTTAGACAAGTTGTCGTACGCCTTTTCGCGACTCTCTGCTACCTTGATGACAGGCCGATAACAAAACGGCCCGGATGAGCCACGCATTCATCCGCCCAAACCGTTAAGGAGGACGACACCATGAAACGCCTGATTGCTTTCTCTCTGTTCGCACTGTTCAGTGCCGGTATCCTGGCGGGCTGCAACACCGTCGATGGCGCTGGCAAGGACATCGAGAGCGGTGGCGAAGCCGTACAAGACGCCGCTAGCTGAGTTCGCGACGCCCGATCCCCAGGATCGGGCGTTTCGGCCGTTTCGTCAGACTGATCGTTTCGTCAGCACGACCCTCTCGCCAGAAACCCCGCGTCGTCAACCTCACACGTGATATCGTTTCACTGCTTCCCGACGCCCGTCGACGGAATGGAGTGACCCATGACAGCGCCGCTATCCTCTCGCACCGAAAGTCCCTCGCAGGATCCCCGGCGCGAACTCGAGCCGTTGGCGGCTTTCGAGGATGCCTGCGGCCTGGCGCTCGATACGCTGCCCGGTCCGCAGGAATCGCCCGTTTCCATCGTTTTCAACGATACGGCTTACGCCACGGTGCTGGCGACGCCGGATCAACTCGCGGCGCTGGCCGTGGGTTTCGCGTTCAGCGAAGGGGTGATCGATCGCTATGCCGATGTCGAAGCGCTCGATATCGAAACCAGTCGGCATGGCTTCCGGGTCCGCCTGCGGGTCGCCGAGCGGATTGCCAGGCGTGCCGGGAGTCAGGCGAGGGCGACGCTATCGACCAGCGGCTGCGGGGCCTGCGGCGTGCAGGAAGAGTCCCAGCTGCTGTTCGGTTTGACCCGCCTGCCGGCCACGGCCTTGCCGGAAACGGCGACGCTCGCCACCGGGCTGGAGGCACTGCGAAACGGGTCCGCCCCCGGCATGCATCTGGCGTTGGGGATTTCCAGAGCCGGCGAGGTCGTCACCCTCGGCCGCGATATCGGTCGCCACAACGCGCTGGACAAGGTGATCGGCGCCAGCCTGATGGCCGGCAGCATGCCTGCGCTGGTGATGACCTCCAGCCGCTGCAGTCTGGAGCTGGTGCAGAAGAGCGTCCGTGCGCGAATTGCTGCGCTGGCGACGCTCTCCTATCCTTCTCGGCTGGCGGTCGAGGTGGCACGCAGCTGCCATCTGACGCTGATCAACTGCCACCGTGGCAGGCGGCTCGAACTGTTGAGCCGCGGCGACGACTGAACGTCTTCTATCGTCCCAGCCGTCCCATCGTCCTCAAGCGTCGCGCGTATCGGCCGATACGCTATTCCGTTTGGTGCGCAGGCACACGCCACCCCGCATATCGACAGCAAAAACGTTAGCGGCGTAATATACTTTGGTATTACGACCAACGTTGACAGCCAGTTCGTTGCCCGCCAATCGGCGAATGTCTTTCGCCGCGATAGCGACTACCGGTTGCCGAGGCAGCCGTGCCGATCGTCGCGGTTGGCAGAGCAAGCGTGCCAGTCGTTTCCGGTCATCATTTTCGCTCGTCCTGGTCGCCCTCTCGAGCGTGTAAGGAGAAGCATGTCCCAGTCCTATCGTGAGTCCCAGCGAGAGTCTGCAGGAGGGTCCGGCCCGGAGGCTCCGAGCGCCGTTGCGGCCAAAACCCCCAAGATATTCGACTATCACAACCCGGCCGGCGGCTGGGGCGCGCTGAAGTCGGTGGGCAAGCATCTGCTGCACAGTCGCTCGCCGGCGCTCAATGCGCGCTCGTTGTTCAAACTCAACCAGCCTGACGGGTTCGATTGCCCGGGCTGTGCCTGGGGCGATCCGGAGCACGCCTCCTCGTTCGAGTTCTGCGAGAACGGCGTCAAGGCGGTGACCTGGGAAGCGACAGCCAAGCGCGTTACGCGACAGTTCTTCGCCAGGCACAGTGTCAGCGAGTTGAAGACATGGGACGACTACCGTCTCGAGGATCAGGGGCGGCTGGTCGAGCCGATGCGCTATAACGCCGAGACCGATCACTACGAGCCGATCGAGTGGGAAGCGGCGCTGGATCTGATCGCCGCGGAACTCAAGGCACTGCCCACGCCGGACGACGCGCTTTTCTACACCTCCGGCAAGGCGTGCAACGAGTCCGCCTACGTGTTTCAGCTGCTGGCGCGCCTTTACGGCACCAACAACCTGCCGGACTGCTCCAACATGTGCCACGAAGCCAGCGGCGTGGCGCTCAACGCTGCGCTCGGCACCGGCAAGGGCAGTGCGCGTCTGGAAGATTTCGAGAAGGCCGAGGCGATCTTCGTCTTCGGCCAGAATCCCGGTACCAATCACCCCCGCATGCTGGGCGTGCTGCGCGAAGCTGCCGAGCGTGGTGCGACCATCGTCACTTTCAACACGCTGAAGGAGCGGGGACTCGAGAAATTCGCCGATCCCCAGAAGCCGCTGGAGATGCTGCACAACGGCAGCCACCGCATCAGCTCGCACTACTTCCGACCCAAGCTGGGCGGCGACATGGCCGTGGTCCGAGGGATGGCCAAGGCGCTGCTGGCCCGCGATGCCGCCGGTGAAGCAGTGCTCGATCACGACTTTCTGGCGGCCCATACCGTCCATTTCGAGGCCTACCGCTCGCGGGTCGAAGCGACCGGATGGGCAACCCTGGAAGCGCAGTCCGGCCTGACGCAGCTGGAGATGGAAGAGGCTGCCGAGCTTTACGCGCGCTCCAAGGCCACCATCGCCTGCTGGGCCATGGGTATCACCCAGCACGTGCATTCCGTCGCGACCGTGCGGGAGATCGTCAATCTGCTGATGTTGCGCGGCAACCTGGGCAAGCCCGGCGCAGGCACCTCACCGGTGCGCGGCCACTCCAATGTTCAGGGCGACCGCACCATGGGCATTTTCGAGAAGCCCTCCAGGGCGCTGCTCGATGCGTTGGAAGCGCAGTATGGCCGGCCGATGCCGCGTGAAAATGGTGTCGATTCCGTCGCTGCCGTCGAGGCGATGCGCGATCAGCCGGGCAAGGTGTTCATCGGTCTGGCCGGGAACTTCACCCGCGCGATTTCCGATAGCGTCGTCACCGAGAAGGCGATGGCCAACTGCCGCCTGACCGCCTTCATCAGCACCAAGCTCAATCGCAGCCACCTGATCACCGGCGACCAGGCCCTGATTCTGCCGTGTATCGGTCGCAGCGAGATCGATCGCAACACGGCCGGTAAGTCGCAGCTGATCACGGTGGAAGACTCGATGAGCATGGTGCACGGCTCCGCCGGCATCAATAAGCCGGCGGACAACGCGCTGCGCTCCGAGATCGCCATCTTGACCGGCATCGCCGAGCGGCTGTTCGCCAATGACGGGATCGACGATGAAGAGTCCGTCAGCGAGATCGTCGATTGGGCCGCGATGCGCGACGATTACGACGTCATCCGCGAGCATATCGCCGCAGTGATCCCGGGCTTCCACGATTTCAATACCCGCGTGCGCGTGCCGCGCGGATTCTGGCTCGCCAACCCGGTGGCCCGGCTCGAATTCGGCACCGCAACCGGCAAGGCCGAGTTTTCCGATGACGCGTTGCCGAGTGCGGTGATGCACCAGCAGCTGGCGACGCGCGAGGGCTGGCTGACGCTGCAGACGATGCGCTCCCACGATCAGTACAACACCACCGTCTACGGCTACGACGACCGCTATCGCGGCATCGAGGGCGGCCGCCAGGTGATCTTCCTCAACCGTGACGACATCGCGCGGCTCGGTTTCGAAGCCGGCCAGTGGGTCGATCTGATCGGCGAGTCCGATGACGGCGTGACGCGACGCGTCGACGGTTTCAAGATCGTCGCCTACGACACGCCGCAGGGCTGTGCCGCTGCCTACTACCCGGAGACCAACCCGTTGATTCCGCTCTCCCACAAGGGCGATTTCAGCCATACCCCGGCCTCCAAGTCGATTGCCGTCAAGCTCGAGGCGAGCACGCGACTTGCCTGATCGACCCGCCTTGACCGATCTGCAGCGTCAGTGGGAAGCGCTGCAGATCGAGCATCCCCAGCTCGATCCGGTCGCTGCACTGGTATTGCTGGCGCTTCGCCAGTCCGGCGCGCCGGGTGACGGCAGCGTCTCCACGGCACTGATGTCGCGCCGCCTGGGCCTCGAACACGCGCTGATTCGTCGTGCGGCTGCCGAACTCGAAACCGGCGGCTGGGTTTCGGCGCAGCCGGTCGGCGGTGCCAGCCCTGCCTTGCGGTTGATTTTGACGCCCACTTGCTGACTCAATGCCGGTATCGATGAATGTTTCGATCACCGGGGAGAGGAAGCAAGACATGCCAGACGAGCCATTGAAGGGACGAGTCGCCGTGGTCACCGGCGGCGGTGTAGGCATCGGCTACGCTATCGCCAGGGCGCTGGCGGCCGCCGGCGCACGGGTGGTGATTACCTATCGCTCTCATCAACCCGATTCACACACGCTGGCAGCGTTGACCGCCAGCGGCGGTGAAACGGCGTTGGCCCGATCGCTGGACGTTACCGACGAAGCTGCGGTCGAGAGCTTCGCGCGCTGGCTGAAAGAAGAGGTCGGCGGTATCGATATCCTGATCAACAATGCCGGTGGCCTGATTCAGCGTTCGACCATCGAGGAGATGCCGTTCTCGCTGTGGCGCCAGGTTCAGGCGCTCAACGTCGACTCGGTCTTTCTTGTCACCCATCATCTGCTGCCGCTATTCCGCGAAAACAGCGGGCGCATCGTCACGGTCTCCTCGCTGGCCGGGCGCAATGGCGGCCATCCCGGTGCCACGGCCTACGCCACCGCCAAGGCGGCGCTGTTCGGCTTCACCCGGGGGCTGGCCAAGGAAGTGGCCGGGCGCGGCATCACCGTCAATGCGCTGGCGCCGGGCTTCATCGAGGCGACGCCGTTCCATGCGACCTTCACGACCGATGAATCGAAACGCGCCACCATCGAAACGATCCCCGCCGGACGCGCCGGTCTGCCCGAAGACGTTGCCTCGGCAGCGCTGTGGCTCGCCAGCGACGGCGCCGCTTTCGTCTCCGGTACCATCGTCGATATCAACGGCGGCCAGTACTTTGGTTAAGGGCTCTGGCTGATCGGTTAAGGGCGCTGGCTGAGATCAACCCCCGAACGAATATCGCCGCTCCAGTCGCTCGAACAGCAGGTCGGTGACGATCGCCAGCAGGCCGACCAGCAGCGCGCCTTGAATCACGTAGGCCAGGTTGTTGCCGACCAGCCCGGCGATCAGCGGCGTGCCCAGGCTCTTGGCGCCGACGGTGGAGCCGATGGTGGAGGTGCCGATGTTGATGATCACCGAGACCCGGATCCCGGCGATGATCACCCGCATTGCCAGGGGCAGTTCGACTCGACGCAGAATCTGCCAGCGGCTCATGCCGTTGCCGCGGGCGGCTTCGAGGGTGGTTTGCGGCACCGTACCCAGGCCGGCGATGGTGTTCTGGATGACCGGCAGCAGGCCGTAGAGCGACAGCGCGATGATGGTCGGGGCGAAGCCGAAGCCGGCCAGCGGCACGGCGATGGCGAGTACCGCGGCGGGCGGAAAGGTCTGGCCGATCGCGGCCAGCGACGACACCATCGGTTCGAACTCGCGCCCGACCGGACGGGTCACGAACAGCCCGGCGGCGATGCCGATCGTGACCGAGATCAGCGACGACACCAGCACCAGGCCGATGTGGGCGAGCATCAGGTTGAGGAAGCTGTCGCGCGAGTAGAGCGGGGTACCGAGATCGGGAAACAGCGCCCGGAACAGCGGCTCAAGCTGGCCCATGCCCAGCGTCAGCCCGATCAGCAGTAGCACCAGCACGCCCAGAACGCCGTTGCCGGCCGAGGCAGCGCGAAGCCGCCCGACGCCGAGAGTCGACCCCTTCATGAGGCGTGCATCCGCTGTTCGGCCTGGATGCCCATGACGCCCTGCATGCCGATTTCGCCGATCAGCTTGCCCGCCTCATCGATCACCGGCAGCACCATCACGCGATACCACACCATGCGCGAAAGCGCCTCCTTCAGGCTCATGTCGGGCGTGGCCGTCCACTCAGACTTGACCGGAGTCACGCCACGATCGTCGTCCAGCCTGGCGCCTTCGAGGGCGACGGGCCGGCCGGCGTCGTCGAGCTGCCAGCAATGATCGAGGCCGTGCAGCGTGGCATGGTGCGCGAGACTCGGGGGCCGCTGATACTGATGCACCCAGCGGCGCGAGAGCAGCTTGAGACCGAGATCCGCCTGGCCGATGAACTCGCGCACGAAATCATCCGCCGGCGTCACCATCATTTCGATCGGTCGGTCGTACTGTACCAGCCGGCCGCCATTGAGTAGCGCGATGCGGGTCGCCAGCTGCAGCGCCTCGTCCATGTCGTGGGTGACGAACACGATGGTCTTGCCGGTCTGTTGATGAACGCGCTTCATCTCGGCCTGCAGCACTTCGCGGGTGATCGGATCGACCGCGCCGAAGGGCTCGTCCATCAGCAGCACTTCGGGATCGGCGGCCAGCGCGCGGGCCACGCCGACGCGCTGGGCCTGGCCGCCGGAGAGCTGGTGCGGGTACTTGTGGCGAAATTCGCTCGGGTCGAGATGGAACATGGCCATCAGCTCGTCGACCCGATCGTCGATCCGCGACTTCGGCCATTTCAACAGTTGCGGCACGGTGGCGATGTTCTGGGCCACGCTCCAGTGGGGGAACAGTCCGGTCGACTGGATGGCATAGCCGATCCGTCTTCTGAGCTGCTCGGTCGGTAGCGTATTGACGTCGTCGCCGTTGAGAATGATACGGCCACCGCTCAGTGGTATCAGGCGATTGATCATTTTCAGGGTGGTCGACTTGCCACAGCCGGAGGGCCCGATCAATACGCCGAACTCGCCGGTCTCCAGTGTCAGCGACACATCGTCGACGACGTGCTTGCCCGCGTAGGTCTTGGTCAACCCTTGCAATTCAATCATGAGGATCGTTCCTGATCGGATCCTGAAACGGGGGTCAGCGAGTGCCGGCCGGGCGACTCAAACTGACCAGAATCTGCAGCGCGAAGTCGGCGATTACCGCCAGCACGATGGTCGGAATGGCGCCCAGCAGGACCAGATCGATGGCGTACTGGCCCAGCCCCTGAAAAATGAAGGCGCCGAAGCCACCGGCACCGATCAGCGCCGCGACCACGACCAGGCCGATCGCCTGAACGGTGACGATGCGCAGTCCCGAGAGAATCACCGGCAGCGCCAGCGGGATTTCCACCTGCCACAGAATCTGGCGTGGGGTCATGCCCATCCCGCGGGCCGCCTCCAGTGCGCCGCTGGAGACGCCGGCAAGGCCCGAGTAGGTGTTGCGCACGATCGGCAGCAGCGAATAGAGCACCAGCGCGATGATCGCCGGTGCCACCCCGATACCGCTGACGCCGAGATCACCCAGCCAGGGAACGGCGCGGCCAAGCGCGGAAAGCGGCGCGATGAGCAGGCCGAACACGGCAATCGAGGGTAGCGTCTGGAAAACGTTGAGAACGCTGAACAGGCCGTTGCGCAGCCGGGCGCGGCGATTCGCCATCAGTCCCAACGGCAGGCCGACCAGCAGCGCCGGCACCAGAGCGCCCCCCACCAGCAGCAGATGACGGATGAGCTGATCGACGAAGTTATCCCGCTGGTTGGCGAATTCGCGCATGATCGACAGCGGTGCCAGCAGGTCGCCGCAAAAGCACGCAGCGATCACGGCCAGCGCCGCCACGCCGTACAGGGCGCGTCCGGCCATGCCGAGACGCAGTCGCTGCAACGCATCGATGGCAATCAGCACGCAGACGAACAGCAGGATCCAGAAGGTCGCGCCTTGCGACACCCGGGCGGCCGGCGAGGCATCGACCAGCGCGCGGTGGGCGTAGTACCCCAGTGCCTGAAAATCGAGCGCCAGCAGCGGCAGGGTGGCGATCAGCGAAAGCCAAAGGGCGGCGCGCGCGCTCAAGGGCCTGGCCAGCGCCGCGAGCAGCAGGGCCAGCCCGATCAGGGCGAAAGCGGCGAGCTGCCAGCTCGCCGACGCCTCCCACAGCATCACCGACTGACCCGAGGCCAGCCGGTTGGGAGAGAGACTCGCGAAGGGCAGCAGCCCGACACTGGCGACGGCGGCAACCAGCAGCGTCATCAGTACCCGGTTGCCGACCCATTGCCGGCTTCGTGTCGACGCCATCAGCGAAATCAGTCCAGCAGACCCTGTTCGACGAGATAGTCATGCGCGACCTGGTCCGCCGGTAGCCCGTCGACCTGAATCTTGCCGTTCAATCGCTGCAACGTTTCCCGGTCTAGCGATTCGAACACCGGCTTCAGCAGTTCCTCGATTTGAGGATAAGCGTCGAGCACCGACTGACGCACCACCGGGGCGGGCTCGTAGACCATCTGCACGCCCTGGGGATCGTCCATCACCTTGAGACTGGCGGCGGCAATCGCGCCATCGGTGCCGTAGACCATCGCCGCGTTGGTACCGCTGGTGCCTTCGGCGGCAGCGCGAATGGTGGCAGCCGTGTTGCCGCCGGAGAGAACCAGTAGCTGGTCTTCGCTGAGCGTGAAGTCATAGGCGCGCTGGAAGCTCGGCAGAGCGGCGTCGCTCTCGACGAATTCCGCCGAGGCGGCCAGCTTGATCTCGCCACCGTCGCCGACCCACTGACCGAAGTCGGCCATGGTGGAAAGGTCGTTGTCATCGGCCACGTCCTGGCGCAGGGCGATGGCCCAGGTGTTGTTGGCGGGCGCCGGCGTCAGCCATGCCAACTGGTGTGCTTTGCTGTCGGCGGCCTTGATCTTGTCGTATCCCGCCTGCTCGTCTTTCCACGCCGGATCGTCGGTGGTATCGGTGAAGAACGCGCCGTTGCCGGTGTATTCGGGGTAGAGGTCGATGTCGCCGGCCACCAGTGCCTGGCGCACGATATTGGTCGGGCCTAGCTGCAGACGGCTGTCGACCGGCAGATCGGCGTTCTCCAGCACGTCGACGATCATGTTGCCGAGCAGGGAGCCTTCGGTATCGATCTTGGATGCAACGCGAATCGGTTGCTGATCGTCCTGCGCCAGGGCCTGGCTCAAGCCGACGCTGGCGATGATCGCGGCGGCGGCGACGGAGGTGATGAGACGAGTGGAGAGCGACGGGCGCATGGCGGCGTTCCTTTGCGATCGGTGAGCGTGAAGGCTCGTGTGAGGAGCCTGAAGACTCGATGATTATCGGTCGTCCGTCCGGGACGGCTGTTGTCGACGGCCGGGGGACGAACCTGTCCAGGCCAAGGCTTGAGTCTAGCGGTAGTGCGCCCGGTCGACCAGCCGATGCCGAGCCGCCCGCTAGCTGCTAGGATTGAGCGATCCGAAGTCCATTCGATCAGGAATAGGACACCAAGACAGAAAGGAGTAGGACATGAAGATTACCGGCGCGGCGTTGATCGTGAGCGGCTTTCTACTGGCCGGTTGCAGTACCGCCCCCAAGCCCGACGAGGCGCCCCGGCCCCCTGACGTCAAGCCGGTTCCCGCGGACGCCTGCGGCGCGCAGACCGTAGGCAGTCTGGTCGGCACGATGCTGGACGACGATGTGCGGGCACGAATCGCGGATCGTTCGCGCGCCGCCGACATTCGAGTGATCGAACCCGGCCAAGCCTACACGATGGATTATCGCTCGGAGCGGCTCAACATCAAGGTCGATGATCAGCGCAAGATCACGGACATTTCCTGCGGCTGAACGAGGGGAGGCAGGCTGGGACATGCGAAGAGGGCCGGCTGACCACCGGCTCTTTCTGTTTGAGTTTCATCTGTCTCAGGTCTATCTGTCTCAGGTCTATCCGTTTGAGCCTCATCTTTTTCAATACCGTCTGTTTCAATGCCACGCCATCGCGGCAGCCGGCAGGCCCCATCGGCCTGCAGAGCGCCCGCAAGAGTCGATCAGGAGTTTCCCCATGCTACGCACCGAGGTCATCACCCAGGGCACGCTTAACTGCTTCCCGCCCGGGCTGAAGTACGACAATGGTTCGCTGGTCAACGTCGAGGTGTCGGCAGTGGTCTTCGACGGATCGCGTCTGATCCTGGCCAGCGACAAGCCGATCCCTGGCGAGCAGCGTTCCGCGGCGTTCGCCTTCGATCTGGTCGATGGCCTGCCCGATCCGGAGAGCCTCGAGTACCTGACGGCTGAGACCATCCGGCGGGCGGTCAAATACGAGGACTTCGCCCTGACCGTGGACGGTCGCTACATCTTGGCGACCACCGGCTTCGACCGTATCGACGACGAGAGTCATGCGCTCAACGCCTACAATCACCTGCTGATCTGGCCGGTGGGCGAGCCGGACCGCGTGCAGGTCGTGGATCCCGACCCCCGCGACGGCGTGGAGGGGTCACTGGAGCTGCGTCGCAAGCTCGATGACGCCATTGGGTTGCCCTATTACAAGATCGAAGGACTGGCGGCGGTTCCGGCGCGTCCCGATCTGGACCGCGAGAGCGACGGCCTGCTGCTGTTCGGGGTACGCGAGCAGGGTCGGAGCTATGATGATTTCGACTATGTGGCGCGAGTGGTGGGCGTTCACTATCGCATGACGGCCGACGGTAACCTCGAGTTCGTCGATGAACTCTGCGAGCGCTATCGCTTCGAGCCCTCCGAATATGCCGGTGTCCGTCACATCTGCGGCCTGTCGAGTCTCGAATACGACCCCCACAACGATCGTCTCTATCTGATGGCCAGTTTCGAGGTCGAGGATGCGCATGGCGAGCAGACCGGTGGCTATCTGTGGTCGATGCCGCTGGCCGAACTGATCGAGGGCGGCAGTCCGTCGATCGTCGAAGACGTCCACGGCGAGGTGCTGGAGTTCGAGCACAAGGCCGAGGGCCTGGCCGTGCTCGATAACGCGCGGTTGTTCGTGGCTTACGACAATGACCGTGACATGACCTTGGGTCGGATCGACGAGCGCGACGAACGGGAAGCCTGCGAAGCGCCCTACACCGTGCTGCGGATCCTCGGCTGACGCCGTCGCGTCCACGCCGTTTAGAGAGAGAAAATGATGCTGAAGGATTCCCCGCGACGTTATGGGTCGGTCACGCGAGCGCTGCACTGGCTGATCGCCTTGCTGGTCATCGCACAGCTGGCCAGCGTGTTTCTCGGTTTTATCTGGAAGAACAACGTCTTCAGCCAGTTGATTCTGCCCTGGCACACGACGATCGGGGTCAGTGTCCTGACCGTGATGGCGATACGCACGCTGTGGGCACTGTCGCAGCTGTCGCGGCGGCCCGCCCATGAAGGGAAGCTGCAGCGCCTGGCCATTGCCGGGCACGTCGCCATGTATGCCCTGCTGATATTGATGCCGCTGTCAGGTGCGCTGATGACCTGGGGGATGGGTTACGGCGTCCACGTATTCGGCACCGCCTGGTTCGAGGGCGCGGATGCGCCCTGGGCCGCTGGCTTCGGCAAGCTTCACGGCACCTTTGCCTGGCTACTGACGTTCATGATCGTCGGTCACGTCTGCATGGCGATGTTCCACCACTTCCGACTGAGGGATGGCACGCTGCACCGGATGCTCGGTCGCAGAGGCGACGACCGAGACACCCGGTCGGGCTGATCTGTCTCGAGCGGGCCGTTCTGTATCGGTCACACCGTTCTATCTCGATCAGACCGATGCATCGCGGCCGGGGCGACGATCATTGACGGTCTGCGGTGCGCTGAATTCGCTCTTCCAGCGCTTGACCGCGACCTGCTCCTTGAGCAGTTCCAGCATGTCGATCAGCACCTGCTGGGTGACCCGATCCGCCTTGTCGTCGACGTGCAGCCAGGCGTCGATGCCGCTGCCCACGAGGTCGGTCAACATCGAATGGAAATGCGGTGAGCGCAGGCCGTCGATCGCCTCGTGGACGACACGACTGGCGATATCGCTGAGACTGCGCTCGATACTCTCGGCTACGGCATCGCCCATGGGCAGCCGGCGCAGACGGCGTAGCTCGTCGTTCTCCTCCACCGTTCTGGCGACCAGGGCGGCGACGTAACGATGAACCTGCTGATGATTTTCGGCATAGCCCTTGTTGATCGTGCGCTCCAGGCGGGCTGCGATCTCCTCGACCAGCGCCGCCTTGCGCGGCTGGATCACCTCGGTCGAAATACGCTGGGCCAGATGCTCGCTGTCGCGGATTTCGTTTTGCATGTCGCCAAGCAGATTGAGCGCGACGCGATCGGAAATCTCTTCCATCAGCACGCCGTAGTAAGTGCGATAGAAGCGGTAGAGACGCCAGCCGGTGACATCGATCACGCCCAGGCGCTGTAGACGTATCAGCAGCGAGACGACGCGCAGGATACGTAGCAGGCGGAACCCGGCCAGCGGAATGCAGCCGAGCACGTCATACCAGTGCACGAACGGATAGAAAAACCAGCGGGCGTAGCGTCGTTGGGCGATGGCGATTATCCATCCCAGCAGCACGTCGAGAATGAAGATGGCGACGAAACAGAGATCGATCTCGAAGAAATTGGCCCGGATGTTCTCGGCGTAGGCATCGTGAAGACCCGGCGCTACGGCATCGAAAGCAGCGTTGAGCGGCGGGATCAGATACAGGCTGTCGAACAGCAGCAGCATCAGGTTGATCGCCACCAATACGACGACGGCGAGATCCCAGATCAGCAGCAGCCGCTCGCCGAACGGGCTGAGCCGTCTTGTGGCACGAGGTTGACGAGGGTCGGTTTCAGACATCGAACGTCCTTGTCCGTATAAGCGGCTTGATTGGCGAGTACCTTGCGAGGGGGGCGGTTTCAATGACCGGCCGGATAGGCCTTGAGATGAGCGGCCACGGCGCTGCGCTCCTCCTCGGCTTCCTGCTTGCGCAACTTCTTGCGCAACGCCGCCTTTTCGAAGCGCAGCTTCTGCAGCGGGGTCTTCAGATCCAGCGCCGGTACGGGAACCGGATTGCCTTCACTGTCGACGGCGACCATGGTCAGGTAGCAACTGTTGGTGTGGCGTATTACCCGCTCCTGGATCGATTCGGCCAGCACCTTGATGCCGACCTCCATCGACGAGCGACCGACGTGATTGATCATCGCCAGGAAAGTGACCAGCTCGCCGACATGGATCGGCTGCTTGAACAGCACCTGATCGACGGACAGCGTTACCACGTAGCTCCCGGCGTAGCGGCTGGCACAGGCGTAGGCGACTTCGTCGAGCTTCTTGAGAATGGCCCCGCCATGCACCTTGCCGCTGAAGTTGGCCATGTCGGGGGTCATGAGTACGGTCATCGACAGCTCGTGCTGTCGAGGCAGGTCATCTGGCGTCACGGTGTCCTCGGAATGGATGCAAGACGTTATTGTGCGCCAGATGTAACACGTTTCACCACGACTGCCCATCGATCGGCTCATCGATCAGCCCCCGGGCGGCGTCCGCCAGGCCACGGGAGGACGTTATCGTACCGAAGCTAGTGTGGCGTCTCGCAAGTAACGCGAAGAAATACCGGGTGCATGGCGTTGCCAGGCAAGGCGCGAGGAGGCGTCATAGTGGGGTCTATGGCAACGACGAGCAACGCCGCATGGCGGCGCCAGGGACCGATATTATTGGATGGTATTTGTGAGACACCACACTAGAACAGGGTCAGCCCCAGCCCGATCACCACCCCCGTCACCACCAGCTGGATCAGACAGAAGCCCATGATGTCCTTGGCGTTGAGGCCGGCGATGGCGAGCACCGGCAGCGCCCAGAACGGTTGCAGCAGATTGGTCCAGGCATCGCCCCAGGCAACGCCCATGGCGACGCGCGCGACATCGGCACCGAGCGCTTCGGCGGCTGGCAGCATGACCGGGGCCTGCACCGCCCACTGGCCGCCGCCGGAAGGGATGAACAGGTTGACCACGCCGGCACTGATGAATGACCAGAACGGCAGGGTATCGGCGTTGGCGATGGCGACGAACACCTCGGAGAGCGACTGCGCCAGACCGGACTGCATCATGATGCCCATGATCCCGGCGTAGAACGGGAACTGGATGACGATGCCGGCCCCGCCCCGGATCGCCTCGTTGAGGCTCGCGAGCAGACTGCGCGGCGTGCGGTGGAGGACGATGGCGAGCGACAGGAACAGGAAATTGACGCTGTTGAGGTTGAGCCCACCGCCGGCGAACACGAAGTAGTGCACCAGATAGAGCAGCCCCGGAATACCCACCAGCATCGACAGCAGCGTACTGTTCTCGAGCCGGTCCGCCGGACGCGTGACGGCGTTCGGATCCAGGCTCGCGGGCTCGGCGAGCTGCTCGCGACTGACGAAGACGCTCTCGTCTTCCGGCGGCAGCATCCAGCGGTTGACCAGCGGCATGATGACGAACAGCGCAACGAGGATGATCAGGTTGTAGCCGGCGAAGATCGTCTGAGAGGTGGGAATGATTCCGATCTGATCCTCGCTGAAATGGCCCGGCGTGGCGATGGTCAACGGAATCGAACCGGCCAGACCGCCGTGCCAGACTACGAAGCCGGAATAGGCACTGGCGATCAGCAGGCGATAGTCGACCCGCACCTGGCGGGCCAGCGCCTTGGCGAACAGTGCTCCGACGACCAGACCGAAGCCCCAGTTGATCCAGCTGGCGGCGAGCGAAACCAGCGTCACCAGAATGATCGCGCGAGCAGGCGTTCTGGCGGTGGCGGCGAGCCTGTCCAGCATCCGCTTGATCGGCGGCGAGCTGGCGAGCATGAAGCCGGTGACCAGTACCAGCAGCATCTGCATCGAGAACGACAGCAGACCCCAGAAGCCGTCGCCCCAGTACTGCATCACCGCCAGCGGGGAGCGCTGTTCGAACAGCATCGCGGCCAACGCGGCGATGAGTGTCAGCAACAGCACGAAGATATAGGGGTCGGGCAGATAGCGCTCGACCAGCTTGACCGCCGGACGGGAGACGCGCTGCAGCATGGTGGAGACTCGTGTCAGGG
Source organism: Salinicola sp. CPA57 (assembly GCF_003206035.1). NCBI lineage: Bacteria > Pseudomonadati > Pseudomonadota > Gammaproteobacteria > Oceanospirillales > Halomonadaceae > Salinicola > Salinicola sp. CPA57. The sequence continues at coordinate 277,678 of NZ_PZJR01000001.1, read as the reverse complement.
AGAGATTAGCGGCAGGCTACCCCATCCATCGCGACCCCATCAGTCAACCTTGGTCGAGTATCGCCATCCGATTGACGCGCCGAATCAACGAGCCGCGGCCGAAGACCACTTGCTGCGGCGATACCGGAGGTAGTACGCGCCCAACGAGGCCGAGCGCACCAGCGTGAAAAACAGGAACGAGAACCACAAGCCATGGTTATCGTAGCTCTGGGTCAGCCACCACATCGGCAGATAGCAGGCGATTGCCAGCCAGATGGTGTCGCGCATGGCGCGGCTTTCGGTCGCGCCGATGAAGACGCCGTCGAGCAGGTAGCTCCAGACCGCCAATGCCGGCATCGCGATCATCCACGGCAGATAGTCGGCGGCGGTGGCGCGGACTTCCGGCAGATCGGTGAGCAGCGAGATCAGACCGTCGCCGGCGACCGCGAACAGCAGCATCGAAACGCCGGCCACCAGCAGCGACAGCTTGCCGGCGGCACGCACGGCGTCGCCGAAGTCGTCCCAGTCGCGTCGGCCGACGGAACGTCCGGTGAGGGCCTCGGCGGCGTTGGCGAAGCCGTCCAGGGCAAAGGAGGTGAGCATGATGAACTGCAGCAACACCGCATTGGCGGCGAGCACGGTATCGCCAAAGTTGGCACCCTGGGCGATGAAGAACGCCTGGGCGAACAGCAGCCCCAACGTTCGCACGAACAGGTGCTGATTGACACGGATCAGCGCCGAATAGCGCTCCCACACCCACAGCGCCTCGCGTGACAGCGACCCGCCCAGCTCGCGGCAGTGGACGGCGACCCGCCACAGGCCGAAGGCCAGCGCGCTGTAGTCGGCAATCAGCGATGCCCAGGCCACGCCATCGCTGGACAGGCCGAAGCCAACCACGAACAGCAGGTCGAGCACGATATTGACGCCGTTGGTGAGCAGCAGGATCGCCAGTGTGATCCGGGTCTTCTGCTGCCCGATGAACCAGCCCAGAATGGCGTAGTTGGCCAGCACCGCCGGCGCCGAGAAGATCCGGATATGCGCGTAGCTGGCGGCGAGCGACATCGCCGCTTCGCTGCCATCGAGCAGCCACAGGCCGATATCGATCAGCGGTTTTGACAACACGATCAGCGCCAGTCCTATCACTGCCGCCATGACCAGCGACTGGGCCAGCAGCAGTCTCACGCCGCTGTCGTCCTCACGTCCAACGGCCTGGGAGGTCAGCCCGGTGGTACCCATGCGCAGGAAGCCGAAGCCCCAGTAGAGAAAGCTGAACAGCGTCGCGCCCAGCGTCACCGCGGCCAGGTAGCGCGAATCCGGCAGGTGGCCGACGACGGCCGTATCCACCAGGCCGAGCAGTGGCACGGTGATATTGGAGAGAATGATCGGCCAGGCCAGCTTCCAGATATGCCCGGTGGTGTAGCGCCTGGTGGGGTTTCCGGGTTCAGGCGAAAACGTGTCGGTGCGGCCCACGGCGCTATTTGCCTCTCATCATTCTGTTTGGCGCATTCATCTGTTCAGGCGCTAGACCGTCAGATATCAGATAGATGAATGGGCGGTTATCGCCACTGCGCGAGGAAGCTGTACGGCATAAGGACGAGCGCCGCCGGAGAAGGTGGGGATCCAATGTCTTGACATCCCAGGTGAAATATCAAGCCGCCGTGATGATCCTGTACTTCTCCATCAGCTGATCCTTGCTCTCTTCGCGCTCCGGGTCGAGCGGTATACAGTCCACCGGACACACCTGCTGGCACTGCGGCTCGTCGAAGTGGCCGACGCATTCGGTGCAGCGGCTCGGGTCGATGACGTAGATCTCTTCGCCGGGCGAAATCGCATCGTTGGGACATTCCGGCTCGCAGACATCGCAGTTGATGCATTCATCGGTAATCATCAGAGCCATATCAATGTCCTCCTGACGGACGATCGCCGTCTGCCGCGAATCGCCGCCGCAGGGCCTCGGCCACGCATGGCGATACATGTTGGGAAACGTCCCCGCCGAGGCGCGCGATCTCGCGCACGATCGTCGAGGAGATATAGGAGTTCTCGATCTCCGGCGTCAGAAACAGGGTCTCGACGTCCGGCGCCTGGGCGCGATTCATGTTGGCCAGCTGCATCTCGTACTCGAAGTCCGATACCGCCCGCAGCCCGCGCAGAATGATGCGTGCCCGCTGCTGGACCAGCAGCTCGGTGAGCAAGCCACTGAAGCCGATCACCTCGACGTTGGTCCATTCGGCAACGACCTCTCGGGCCAGTGCCTCGCGCTCCTCGAGCGACAGCGTCGGCTGCTTGCGAGGGCTCTGTGCGACGGCGATCACGACCTTGTCGAAGATCCGCGCGGCCCGGTGAATCAGATCGCGATGACCATTGGTGATCGGATCGAAGGTACCGGGGTAGACGACGATATTGTGCATTCAAAGCACTCCGTGCTCGAATTCAGTCCAGTGTACCGAAAGGATTGTCGACCTTCAGTGACACCGGGTTGGCGTAACCGGGAATGCGGATCGAATCGCGGCCGACTTCCAGCTCCGGCCCTTCCAGAACGCCCTCGCCGAAGCGATAGATGACCTCGAACCGGCCGGCATCGGCGGCAGCTTCATAGCGTGCCGCCGCGGCGAGCGTCTGTTCGCGACGATGGCGCCAGTCGTCGAGCGCACGCTGGCCGTGGCGCTTGGCCAGCAGACGCTCGGTCACCTGCGGCGACAGCAGCAGTCCGGTGGCGTTGTTGCCGCCAAAGCCCTTGGCATTGATGAAGCTGCAGTCGGTCTCGAGCGCAAGCGGTTGCTGGAAGAAGCGCAGCCGCTCGGCATGTACATCGTCGGCGACCGCATCGAGTGTCGGAATGCCCGGCACCCAGCCGTGAGCAAAGGTGCCCAGGGCGCTGGCGATCTGATCGCCGGCGGCGCTGCCCTGGGAGTGGCCGATGAACGCCTTGATCGCGGCGACCGGCCAGTTCTCGATGCCGTTGGCCCGAGCGACCTGATCGAAGATATGCGACTCGGTCGTGCGGTTCTTCGGCGTGCTGGTGCCATGGGCATGAAGATAGCTGCGATGACGTACGCTCTGCTCGCCGAGAATCGAGGTGGCCAGCGCGACGGACTTGCCCAGCGTCAGGTAGTTGCCGATGCCGGGGGCGGAGATCGAGCGCTTCCAGCCATCGGCGTTGACATTGACCTCCGGCACGGCGCCGAGAATCTGCGCGCCGGTCTCGAGTACCAGCGAGTCATCCATCAGCAGGATGAACTGCGAGGCTTCGGCGATGGTGAAACCGCAGTTGCGCGCGAACGGGCGGCAGGCGCGCTGATAGTCCTCATCGGTCAGCAGCTCGAGGGCATCCAGCGCCATCAGGCTCTGGTCGTCGGCCAGTGCGCTCATGGCGCGGAAGCCTTCGATGATCTCCGGCGTCACCGGCGCGTCGCTGGTACCGACCATGACCACGCGCCGGCGACCCTGGCGGATGTCGTCGATGCCCAGACGCAGGTTGTAGAGGAAGGTGGCACAGGCGCCCTGGATCGCCCCCGTTCCTCCGACGCTTCCCAGCACATAGGCGTTGAGGAAGTCCGCCGGCATCTGGCCATAGCCCAGCGGCATCTGCTTGGAGGTCGTGCGCTGGCCGGTGACGAAGCTCTTGAGCATGCCGCCCCAGCCTGCGTCGTCGAGCTGGCCGATGGAGTTGCCGGCATAGACGGCGATAGCGTCGGGATCCACTCGATCGCGCAGTGACTCCCAGTCGAGTCCGCTCTGACCGAGACAGTCGCTGACCCCGAAGATCGCCATCGACAGGCCGCGGGGGTGATGAACGCTCCGATAGAAGGTATCGGGCGCGAAACCTTGCGGCAGTCGACCGGCAGCACGCACCAGGGCCTGGCGCCGTTCGGGCAGCAGCGCATCGAGCGTGCCGGCGGGAACGTTGACCTCGACCGTCTGCTTGTCGAGCTCGCGAACTTCCCAGCCCCCGGGCAGCGGTTGTGGCAGCTGGCGTCGAGAGGTGGTGAAGCGCAGCGGCTCGCCGAGCGTCATCCGAACTTCGCGGTTGCCGGGAATACCGGCTTCCTGGAAGGCGTCGTCCTCGATGCGCCGGATCAGCGTGTGCTTGAGAATATGCTCGCGGTAGCGGCTGGCGACCGCCTGCTCGCTCAGTGTTTCGCCATCGGCACTTTGCCACTGGCCGCTCTCGTCCGAGGTGACCAGTTGCATCATGGCTGCCAGTGCGACGAGTGTCTGAGTCTGTTCGGCCGATGGCAGAGCGTCGAAAATCGTACGGCGGTAGGCTTGGTGCCCGGAGGTTCTACCCGCGGCGTTGACGCCGCCCATGCCGACGATGACCGGTAAATGTGACAAGCCACGTCCCTCGTGAATATTGGGGGCAATCGGTAAACGATTGGCATGGGGATGACGAAACGGCGATGAAAGGGCATTCCCGGCCGAGGCTGGCGCTATCGGCGGCGGAGCCATTGGAAAACAGCCCTGAACCAGTGAAAAACCGTCATCGTGCAAGCCATCGAAGGCCGTATTGCCAGGATTGGCTGAATGTGGGCAGGGATGATACACCTGCGCGCGTGCGCCGTCATGCCGCGCCAATGGATAGGTTGGTGCCCGATTCCTTTGCGCTCCTTCTGCGTCTACCGCTGCAATGGCTGCGACGAAGCCGGCGCGGTCGCTGCGGGAATATCGTGGCAGTGGCCGCGAGAACGACGGCACCGTCGCTGTTAGAATGGGCGACTGTCTAGATTGCGCGACTGTCTAGATTGCGCGACTGTCATCAGCCCGTAAACGGTATTCATCATTTAGTGGTATTCATCATTCAACGGGACTTGTCATGCAAGCGTCCTCGCGCGCCATCATCTCCAGTCAGCAGGGGCCGCATCAGGATCTGGTCCGCCGCGTTCAGCGTGCCCGCGACAGCGAGTGGCAGCGCCCACCCGCCGAGCACACGCGTGATGCCTTCGACGGGGCGGCCCGCTGGCTGGCGGCTCAGAATCGGCCGCTGATTCTGGATGCCGGCTGTGGAGTCGGCCTTTCCACGCGTCGACTGGCCGAGCACCATCCGGACCATGCCGTGATCGGGGTGGATCGTAGCGAGCAGCGGCTGTCCCGTGATCACGGCGCGCTGCCTGACAACGCGCTGCTGGTACGCGCCGATCTGGTCGACTTCTGGCGTCTGGCGAGAGACGCCGACTGGCGACCGGCGCGGCACTATCTGCTCTATCCCAATCCTTACCCCAAGAGCACGCAGCTCAAGAAGCGCTGGCAGGGTCATCCGGTCTTCCCGGCGATACTCGCCCTCGGTGGTACGCTCGAATTGCGCTCCAACTGGGAGATCTACGTGCAGGAGTTCGCGCTGGGGGTGAAAACGCTCTGTGGCGTCGATGGCGAGATCGCGCCTTTCGTACCGGGGGGGGCATCCACGACGCCGCGCGAGCAGACTTTTCTGACGCCGTTCGAACAGAAGTACTTCGAGAGTGGCCAGGCGCTGTGGTGCTATCGTGTCGAGCTCCCAGCCATCGTTACCAGCCGATTCAGGATGCCGATCTCATGAGCTATCTTCTGCTCGCCCTGGCGATCATCGCCGAAGTGGTGGCGACCAGTTCGCTGAAGGCCTCCGCCGGCTTTTCACGGCTGTTGCCGAGCATCATCGTGGTGGCGGGATACGGTTTCTCGTTCTATGCGCTGTCGCTGGTGCTCAAATCGCTGCCCATCGGCATCACCTACGCGATCTGGGCGGGTCTCGGTATCGTGCTGGTGACGCTGATCGGGATCGTGGTCTATGGCGAGAGACCGGATCTGCCCGCCTATCTGGGAATGGCGCTGATCATCGCCGGCGTCGCCGTCATCCAGATCTTCTCTCGACTCTCGTCGCACTGACGTCCGGTAGCGCTGTCATCTTTTCGCGCTTTTGTCTTCTGGTACTTTAACATGGCACCAGCCATCGCTTCCGGGGGCCGTTAGTTGGTACGCTCTGGATCAGATAGGCCCCCATTTTTCTTTGGAGCGAGCACCCCATTATGCGGCGATGGCTAGGTCGGAGTTCTCTGTTTGTCGGTGCGTTATCCCTTTCCGTTGTCTCCATCGCTGTGCAAGCGGCCGGGTTCGATCATGTCGGCCGGCTGGCCGACAAAGGTTTCGTGGTCAGCGCCCAGGCGCAACTGCTCGATAGCGGCGAAGTGCTGGGTGCCATCAATCCGGCCCAGGCATTGTCGCCGGCTTCGGTCACCAAGCTTTACACCGCTGCCGCCTCGCTGGATCGATGGGGCCCGCAGCATCGCTTTACCACGCGTTTCGTGTCCACCGGTTCGCTCGATGCCAACGGCGTGCTGCACGGCGATCTGGTGCTCGAAGGCGGCGGAGATCCCGCGCTGACTTCGGAAGAACTCTGGCGCCTGATCCAGAAGCTGCGGGAGCTCGGCGTTTCCAGCGTCGACGGCCAACTGGTGGTCAGCCAGTGGCGCTTCGGGCCGGTGGCCTGTGCCACCACCGATCGCTGCCAGACGCAGACGGAAGGCACCAACGCCTACGCCTCGCTACTCTCTTCCGCCGCGATCAACTACGGCAGCTGGTGCGCTACGGTGATGCCGGGCGTGGTCGGTCAGCCGGCACGCATTACCAGTTGCGACACGGTGGCGCCGACCATTCGCATCGAGAACGACGTGACCACAGTGGCGGCAGGGGGTTCGGCCAGTCTCGATGCCAAGCGGATCACCGATAGTCAGGGCGATACGCTGCGCGTCAGCGGTCAGATCCCCGCCGGCAGCTATCCGCGTCCGGTCTACAAGGCGAGCTCGGACCCTGCCGATCAGACTGGCCAGACGCTGCTGTCGTTGCTGCGTCAGGCTGGCATTCCGATCAGCGGTGGCTACGCGATCAGTCGTCAGGCGCCGCCGCCTTCTGCGCAGTCGCTGGCGGCGGTGGAGGGCAAGCCGCTGCAGGAGCTGCTGCTGCGCACGCTCAACTACTCCAACAATTTCATGGCCGATACGCTGGCGCTGGATCTGACCGCCGGCACCCAGCAGAATCTGCCGGATGCCGGCCGGGCGCTGGAGCGCTTCGCCGCCGGTCTGCCAGGGCATGGCGCGGTCACGCTGCGCAGCGGCAGTGGCCTGACCCCGGAAAACCGCGTTTCCGCGCAAAGCGTCAATGCGCTGCTCGGTGCCATGTATGGACGCGCATCGCTGTTTCCCACTTTCGTGGCGGGCATGCAGGTTCCCACCAACGGGCCGATGCACTTCATCCGGCGCGGTAGCCAGACGTTCCAGGATCACGTGATGCTCAAGACGGGTACGCTCAACGAGCCGGTGACCGTGCGGGCCATTGCTGGTTATTTTCGAACCGAGAGTGGTCGCTGGGGCAGTTTTGCGGTACTCGTCAACGGCACCGGGTCGACGCCGTACCTCTCCTGGCGGGAGACGCTGCCGATGATTTCGGACGATCTGACCGCGATGATCGAACGCCACTAGGCGCTGTCTGAAAAGTCGACGAGCGACGGCAAGACCGGGGCGCGTAGCCAAGGCAAAAATCGATGAAGACAGACCGGGCTGGCGTACCCGTTTACGCGGTGTCAATGAGCATCTTGACCGGGCTGGCGCACCAGCCGATTTTTAACGCCGTATGGGCGAGCGCAGGCAGTTTTCAGACAGTGCCTAGCGCATCCATCGACGCCCGTCGGGCAATCCGCATTGCCGGCGTGATTGCCGACGAGAGGCGCTTTTCATCCGCTTACACAAGAGGACGCCACCGTGCTGACACGTTTTTCTCTGCTGACCGTCGCTGCCGCTCTGGCCGCCGGCGTGGCCGTTTCCGGCTGTACCACGAATCCTGGCGCCAGCGATGCCAATGCCGTTCCCGACACTCGGGCCGACAGCGACACTCGGGCCGCCAGCGAGGCGCTGGTCGGTACCTACTGGAAGTTGATGACGCTCGACGGCAAACCGGTAACCGTCGCGGACAATATGCGTGAAGCGCATCTGGTTCTCGACGCCCAGGGGCGTGTGACTGGTTCGACCGGCTGCAATCGACTGATGGGCAGTTATACCCTGCAGGACGATACGCTGACCTTCTCCCAGCTTGCCTCGACTCGCATGGCGTGCCCGGGTGAGGTGGCGGCGCTCGAACAGGCTTGGCTGGCGACGCTGTCGGAGACGGCGCACTATTCGATCGAGGGTCAGTCTCTGGTTCTCGAAGATGCCGGCGATCATGCGCTGGCCGAACTCAAGGCCAATGCGCTCTATTGAACTGCACGGCGAACACCGACCCGACGACGAGAATCGAACCCTTGACCCTGATCGAATGCGAGTTCGACCGCCACGGTGATGCCGTGCTGGCGATCTTCAACGATGCCATTCTCAACACGACAGCGCTCTACGAATATCAGCCGCGGACCGCGGCGTTCGTCGAGGGCTGGTTTCAGGCCAAACGCGATGGCGATTTGCCGGTCATCGGCATGCTCGACGACGCCAGCGGCCGATTGATGGGCTTCGCCAGCTACGGCCCGTTCCGTCCCCACGCCGCCTATCGCTACAGCGTCGAGCACTCGGTCTACGTGGATCGGGATTTCCGCCAGCGCGGCGTCGCCCGCCGGCTGATGAAGGCGCTGATCGAGCGCGCCGAGGCCCAGCAGTATCACACCCTGATCGGCGGCATCGACGCCTCCAATGCAGCGAGTATCGCGCTGCATCAACAGCTGGGCTTCCGCCATGCGGGAACCGTTAGTCAGGCCGCCTACAAGTTCGATCGTTGGCTCGATCTGGCGTTCTATCAGCGGGTGCTGTCGACGCCGGCAGAGCCTCTCGGGGGCTGATCAGGGCGTATCGCCACTCGGCGCCGAGGGGGGCTGGTCGCTCTCTTTGGACTCGGCATCGTCACTGATGGCGTCTGTCGGGGTACTGGGTAGGGCATCGGAGCCGATTGCCAGCTTGTCGGCGTCGGCAATGAAGACCTCCTGACTGCTGCGCAGGAACAGGCAGAGTTCCTGCCCGGCCTGACCGTTCATCTGTTTCTGTGGATAGTGACCCTGGATCAGCAGTGCCGTCATCCCCGCCTCATCGTCGAACAGCACGGGGTCGCCCGCCGGCGCGGCGTCCGGAAACTGGCTGGCCTGCTGGCACTGTTCGATGACCGCACGGTCGTGCTCTTGCCATGCGGCATCGCTGGAGGCACTGGCGGAACCGGCCAGCGTCAGTAGCGCCGCGGCCAGGAAAAGAGGATTGGGCTTCAATTCAGAACGACGCATCGGGAGCGTTCCCTGTTCCGGTGTGTGAAGTGCCGATGAGCATGGCACGCCTGTCAGCCTGGCGGATTCATCATCGGACGTGAATCTTTTCATGGGCCGCCGAGGCCCGTCATTGGAGTATAGAACCCGTATGGCGTTCCCCGTTGCGTTGCTGTTTCTGGCCGTGGTGTTCTCGACGTCGGTGCTGTCCGGCGTATTCGGCATGGCCGGCGGATTGGTGCTGCTGGGCTTTCTGCTGGCCTGGCTGCCGGCGGCCACGGCGATCGCGGTACACGGGGTGATCCAGCTCACCGCCAACGCCTCGCGGGCCTGGTTATCGCGACGATTCATCGAGTGGCGAATCGTCGGCATGATCGCCTGCGGGGTATTGATCGCGGCGGCGCTGCTGACACTGGTGCGCTATTCGCCCAGCGAGACGGTGGTGCTGATCGTGCTGGGGTTGATGCCAGTGATGGTGTGGATTCCCAAGCGCTGGTTCCACTTCGATGTCTCGCGGCCCGGACATGCCGTCATGTGTGGCCTCGTCTCCGGCGGCCTGACCATCGCCGTCGGGGTTTCCGGTCCGACCATCGACATCGGATTCATCCGCACCCAGCTCGACCGGCGCACCGTGGTCGCCACCAAGGCCACCATTCAGGTGATCGCGCACAGCCTCAAGATCCTCTTCTACTGGCAGGCAGCCATGGCCATGGACAGCGGCGAGTGGGGTTGGGTGGCGCTGGCGATTCCCTTCGCCTTCCTGGGCACGCGTACCGGCAATCTGGTGCTGTCGCGACTGACGGATGACGGGTTCCGCTACTGGACGCGCTGGATCGTTACGGTCGTCGGTGCCTATTACCTGATACGTGGGCTGATGGGGCTTTTCGGCTAGTGCCGGAATTCGCCTTGTGCCTAGCCCCGCGACGGGCTGACGCCGAAATAGCGCTTGTACTCGCGACTGAACTGCGAGGTGCTGCGATAGCCGACGTCGGCGGCGGCACGCGCGACGTTGACGCGCTGCTGACCCAGCAGAACCCGAGCCCGGAGCAGCCGCAGGCGTTTGAGGTACTGCACCGGTGAAAGCTGGGTCACTCGCTTGAAATGATGATGAAAGTGCGAGGCGCTCATGTTGGCGCGTTCGGCGAGCGTTTCCACCGTCAAGGGCAGGGCGAAATGGCGGTGAAGGTAGTTCAGCGATTCGGCGATGCGGGCGTAGTGTCCGTGCTGCTGGACGAGCTGGCGTAGCGAGTGACCCTGCGGCCCGTTGAGTGCGGCAAACAGCACCTCGCGCACCCGCCCCTCGCCCAGCGCGCGACTGGAATACTCGTCCTGCAGGCAGTCGGCCAGGCGCTGCACCGCTTCTGCCATGGGCGCATCGAGTGCCACTGCCGCCATGGGTTCCGGACTGCCGCGCTCGGCTCTGGCGGGCGCAGGTAGATGGTGCACCAGCTCGCTCAGGGTCAATGGATCCACGCCGATGGATAGACCCAGCAGCGGGGTATCGGGATCGGCGAGCGTCTCGCACTCGAACGGCAGCGGCATCGCCTGCACCAGGTAGTTGCCGGGGCCATAGTGAATCACTCGATCCCCCAGATAGCCGATCTTGTCTCCCTGCGCGATCACGAACAGCCCCGGCTCGTAGATCAGTGGCGTCCGCGGATGGCTGCATCCCGAGGCGATCAGCTTGACGCCGTCGATGGCCGTATCGGAAAAGCCGTCGGTCGTGGCCAGCGGAGCCAGCGTGCGCGCCAGCCGCGACGCCCGGGCGTCGCACATGGGCGATGGTCCGATTGCGGCGTTCCGGGGCGCGCGATCCAGACGAGAGGGTTCGGGAAGACGATCCAGCATGGCGACCTCGCACTGACGATGATAATCAAGGTCAGCGTATTGTGCATGAGTCCGGCCCGCCAGGGGTAGCAGTCTGCCGGGTTCAGGAGGATCGAGCAGATGTTGCAGAGGAAACGGCATGGCTACCAGGCCAGTTGTCGACCACACTGTGCGCACGATCCCGTTCATTCACCCATCGTTATGGGGAGCCAGAATCATGGCACAAGCTACCAAAACACCCGCCAAGGGTTACGCCGCACATTCCGCCACTTCGCCGCTGGAAGCCTGGGAATTCGAGCGCCGCGCCCCGCGCCCGGACGACGTCTCCATCGACATTCTCTACTGCGGCGTCTGCCATAGCGATCTGCACTTCGCCCGAGATGATTGGGGCATGGCCTCTTATCCGGTCGTACCGGGCCACGAAATTGTCGGTCGCGTGACGTCCGTTGGCGACCAGGTGTCCCAGTACCAGGTCGGGGATCTGGTCGGCGTCGGCTGCATGGTCGACTCGTGCCGCCAGTGCAAGGCCTGCAACGATGGCCTCGAGAACTACTGTGCCGAAGGCTTCGTGATGACCTACGGTAGCCCCGACAAGCATGACGGCACGCTGACCCAGGGCGGCTATTCCGACAAGGTCGTGGTCAGCGAGCGCTTCGTCGTGCGCATGCCCGACGGTATCGATCTCAAATCCGCCGCGCCGATCCTGTGCGCCGGTATCACCACCTATTCGCCGCTGAAGCACTACGGCGTCAAGCCTGGCGACAAGGTCGGCATCATCGGCATGGGCGGTCTGGGTCATATGGGCGTCAAGCTGGCCAAGGCACTGGGTGCCGAGGTCACGCTGTTCACCCGTTCCGAATCCAAGAAGGCCGAGGCCAAGCAGCAGGGCGCCGATCACGTGGTGATCTCGACCAGCGAAGACGAGATGGGCGCGATCACCGAGACGTTCGACTTCATGCTCGATACGGTACCGGTGCAGCACGACATCAACCCGTATCTCAATGCCCTGAAGCCGGATGGCATCCATATTCTGGTCGGCCTGCTCGAGCCGCTCGACCCGGCGGTTTCCGGCGCCAACCTGGTATTCCGTCGCCGCGTGCTGGCGGGTTCGCTGATCGGCGGCATGCCGGAAACCCAGGAAGTGCTCGATTTCTGTGCCGAGAATGGCATTACCTGCGACGTCGAGATGATCAGCATCGATCAGATCAACGAAGCCTGGGAGCGCATGCAGAAGGGTGACGTGAAGTATCGCTTCGTGATCGACATGGCGTCGATCAAGGATGCTGGCTGAAGAGCTGCCGCCTGACTGGCACTGATCGATTCCCGAAAGCAGGATCCTGACAGCGTGGCCCTCGGGCCACGCTTTTTTTGTGGCTTTCTCAGGCTCTTCGGCAGAGCCTGTCAGTCGTCGCTGGCGACTCTCACCAATCCTTCCTGCGCCGTCGATGCGATCAGGCGGCCTTCGCGATCATAGAAGCTGCCGCGGGCGAAACCGCGTGCGCCGCCCGCCCAAGGGCTCTCCATCACGTACAGCAGCCACTCGTCGATCTTCGGGTCCTGATGGATCCACAACGCGTGATCCAGGCTGGCGATGCGCAGACGCGGATCGCCGAACTCCACGTCGTGGGCCAGGAGCGAGGTCAGCAGCAAGTTGAAGTCGGAGCTGTAGGCGAGCAGGTAGCGGTGCAGGGCCGGGTCCGCCGGCATGCCCTTGTCCTGTATAGTCCCGCCGCCCATGCGAAACCAGATCATTCGCGAGGGCGGACAGTCATGGCGCTCCTCGACCGTGATGAATTCGACGGGGTGGCCGCGAAACCGTTGGTGGACCGCCTTGCCCTCCGCCAGCAGTGCCTCCGGCGACGGCACCTCGGGCGCCATGGGTTGGTGGCTCAGACCGTGTTCAGGCCCCTGGAAAGAGGCGCTGCAGAAGAAGATCGGCTTGCCTTTCTGGATCGCCGTGACCCGCCGCGTGGTGAAGCTGCCGCCATCGCGAACGCGATCGACGGAGTAGATCACCGGTAGTCGTGCATCGCCGGGGCGCAAAAAGTAGCCATGCAGCGAGTGCAGATAGCGATCCTCGGGCACCGTGCGGGTCGCGGCGGCGGCGGACTGCCCCAGGGCCTGGCCTCCGAACAGCTGCGGCAGTCCCAGATCCTGGCTCTGGCCGCGGAACAGGTTCTCTTCCAGCGCTTCCAGGCCAAGAAGCTGGATGAGGTCGTTCAGCGCTTGTGTCATTCGGGTATCCTTGATGCGCGTCAGTGAAGGCTTTTCGAATCAGACTTTTCGAATCAGGCTTTTCGAATCAGACTTGCCGCGAGTATATCCTGCCTGACGGCGACTCGGCGCGACGTTGGATGCCGCAATACGGGACGATCATGATACGTAGCGACGAATTCTACATGCACCGCGCGCTCGAGCAGGCGCAACGGGCGTTCGAGAGTGGTGAGGTGCCGGTCGGCGCGGTCGTGGTCGACGCCGCCGGTGCAGTGATCGGTGCCGGTTACAATTGCCCGGTCAGCGGCCAGGATCCTACCGCCCACGCCGAAGTGCAGGCGTTGCGCAGCGCGGCGCAGACGCTGGGCAACTATCGGCTGGATGACTGTTCGCTATTCGTCACGCTCGAACCGTGCCTGATGTGCACGGGGGCTATCATTCACGCTCGCGTTCGGCGGGTCGTCTATGCCACCGCCGAACCCAAGGGCGGAATGGTCGAATCCCGCGCCAACCTTTTTGCTCAGCCGTGGTTCAATCACCGCGTCGAGATCGAGGGTGGCGTGCTCGCCGCGCCCGCCAGGCGGCTTCTCCAGCAGTTCTTCCGGGAACGCCGTCAGGGCGATTCGTCAGCGGAATCCCGGGGATAAGTGGGAAAAATCTTCGAGCGAAACGGTCGTGCCGTTCAGATGGGTCAGGTTCAGATTGCCTCGGCGAGGACCACCCGGTTGCGCCCGCCCTGTTTTGCGCGGTACAGCGAATCGTCGGCAGCCTGGAAGATCCGGTCGCGGTGCAGCGGAAGCGTGTCGGCGATGCTGACTCCGATGCTCAGTGTGACCGGTTCGTCATCGGGCCGGATCAGTCCACTTTCGGCAACGGCTCGACGCAGCGTCTCGGCGATCTCTCCGGCCGTCTGCCGATCGCAATGGGGCAGGCATGCCACGAACTCTTCGCCACCGTAGCGAGCGAACATGCCGCCCGCTCGCTCGACCGGCAGGCGACAGGACTTTGCGATCGTCCGGAGATAGCGGTCGCCTTCCAGGTGACCGAAGTGGTCGTTGACGCTCTTGAAATGATCGAGATCGCAGATCAATAACGCCATTGGCAACGGATCGCGATAGGCGTCCATCCAGCGCAGCAGCTCACGACGATTCGGCAGTTGGGTCAGTTCGTCGTGTCTGGCGATCCACTCGATTTCCTGCTGGAGCCGTTCGCGCTCCTTGATTTCCTCGCGCAGCGAAGCATTCGCCTGATTGGCGAGACGGTGCTGATTCGAAAGGCGCCGGTAGATGTAGAGCACCATGTGCAGCAGATAGGCCAGGAAAATGCCGAAGACCAGGGTGATTTCCGGCAGTCTGGCCCGCATTGCCTGCAGCCAGTGGAAAGAGGGCTTCACGCTCAGGGTCATTCGGTCGGTGCCCAGGGCGACCGTCTGCTGATAGCGCCAGTCGGCAAGATCGCCCATCGGACCATAGTGGAAGTAGAGCTGACCGGCGCCGCTGAGGGTGACGGCTCGATCCTGATTGTCCGTCTGCGCAAGCAGCGAATTGAGCAGGTTGTCCACGCTGACCACCATCCCCACGGCGCCCAGGAGCGTGCCGTCGACGACGTCACGCACCGGCAGATAGCTGATGACACCCCTTCCGCCCTGGATGAAATCGACGATACCGGTCTGACCTTCGATGCCGTAGACCAGCGGCCGATCCAGCGCGTCGCGGCTCTGGGGGTCACTGTCATAGAGGTTGACGCCAAGCACTGACTGGTTGCCACGCAGCGGATAGACACGGATCACGGTGCCATCGAGATCGATGAAGGCGATGTTGCGAAAGTAGCCGAAGTCGTCGTGATAGGTCTTGGCCTGCTGTTCCCACTCCGAACGGGTGGGGACGTGCCCCAGCATGTTCCAGAAGCTGGTAAACCTGCGCATCGCCTCGAGGTGAGACGAGGTTTCCGTGGCCATCAGCGTGGCGATATTGCTGCCTTCGCTGGCAGCGATCTCGTAGAGACGCCGATTGTCGGTCTGGCGCTGCTCCTGCCAGCTGATCATGGCCAGCAGCGCAATCAATCCGCCGACCATGAGGGGCGGCAGGATTCGCCGCCAGTAGCAGCGTAGCGTCGGGTAGAGTGCCACGCAGTGCGCGACCCAGAAGAGCCACAATGCGGCCAGGATCGGTAGCGGGACGCCGTTCATGCTGGAGGCATACTGGGGGGGCGGGGTCAGCGAGCGGTAGCTGAGCCAGGCACCGCCCATGGCGACCAGCAGCAGCAGGATCGGCGAGCCAAGGCCCAGGCGCGACAGCAGCAGGACATTGAGGATCAGCCCGAAGACCATGCACAGGGCGAGGATGGGAGGGCGGCTGCGGAACAGTTCCCAGTTGCCGGGGAGCATATCGAGCCAGCGCTGCCAGGCATCGACGCTCAGCCAATCCTCGCCGATCAAGAAGCTGGCGATGATCGTCAGGGTCAGTATCCCGGTGGGGATCAACAGCCAGCGGCTGACCTTGAGGCAGTGGTGAAGGGCCGCAAGCTGACCCAGCCACAGCACGCCCAGCAGCAGCATCAATACCCAACGCTGATCCGGCTCGTCGCTCGGCCAGATGGCGAACGCCAGAATCGGCAGCGCCAGATACAGCGACAGGCGTGAAACCACCATGGGCATAGGCGTTGTGGTTCTCCACCGCAACCGCCAACGGCAGCCCAACGACAACCCGATTACAGCAGAGGAGCGACGGTCTCGAGGGGAGCGGTGCTCCCGTCCAGTGCGCGCTCACCCAACTGATTGAACTGCTGCTGACTGCGATTGACGTACTTGAGGATCTCGTAGTATCGACGCACGTTACGCACGTAGATTACCGGTTCCCCGCCGCGAGCGTAACCGTGGTGTACCCGCGAGTACCATTCCCGTTCCTGCAGCAGCGGCAGCGCTTCGCGAACGTCTGCCCAGCGGTCGGGATCGCCGCCGCGCAGCTGTGCGATCTCCTGGGCATCGAACAGGTGTCCGAGTCCGACGTTGTAGGCGGCAAGTGCCATCCAGGTCCGATCCGGCTCGGGAATGTCCTCGGAGAGGCGCTGTTTGACCTGAAGTAGATACCGCGCGCCGCCGTCGACGCTCTGGCGCGGATCCAGGCGATTATCGATACCGATCTCCCTGGCGGTCGGACGTGTCAGCATCATCAGTCCACGAACGCCGGTCGGTGATTCGGCATCGGGTTTCCAGTGCGATTCCTGGAAGCCCAGCGCTGCCAGCAGTCGCCAGTCGAAACCGGTTTCGCGCGCGGCTTCCTTGAAGTAAGGCAAGAAACGCGGCAGACGCGTGCCGACATGGCGGATGAACAACCGGGCACCGACGTACTCGAGGTAATCGTCGTGGCCGAAGTATCGACCGATGAGCTCGTCCAGTCTGCCGTGGCGGCGTTGCGACTGGAGAAACTCGTTGGCGGCGTCGAGCAGATCGATCGGCTGATTGGCAGCGAAGGCCCAAGCCAGACTCATCGGCTCGCCGAGCGCGAAGCCCCGCTCGACGTTGGGGAAAAACAGGCGATTGAGCTTGAACTGGTGGGTGTAGACGACGGCGGCGTCGAGATCGTCGCGCTCGACCATTTCCAGCAGATCGGCGATGGTCAATCCGTCCGCTTCGCGCCAGCCCAGCCCCGGCAGGTTCTGCTGCTGCGTGCGCAGCGCCTCGGCATTGCCGGAGTCGGCGATGACACCGATTCGAAGCCCCACCAGGTCATCCAGAGTGCGCACCGGTGGCAGCCCGCGGCGATAGACCACCAGCGGTTGCAACGTCAGGATCGGTTGGCTGTAGCGAATGCCCGGTTGAGCCGGGTCGAGCGACAGCGCGGCGGCGCCCATGTCCGCCTTGCCGCTGCGGACGTCGTCGAGGACGCCACCGATACGGGTATCACTGTCGACTGCCAGGCTGACACCGAGCGAGTGTGCGAAACGCCGCATCAGCTCGTATTCGAAGCCGGTCGGCCCATGCCCGCCTGCATAGAAGGTGATGGGGCCATTGCGAGTCGCGACCTGCAGGAAATCGCGCTTGCGAATCGGGTCGAGCCCGTCGCTGTAACGCAGCGCCAGCTGAGCGGGACAAAGGAGGGTCGCCAGCGTCAGCAGCACCGTCAGCGCGAGTCGCAGACGTGTCAGGAGCTTGGACATGCAATGGGATCGGTGACAGCGTGACGGCACACCATAGCCGGCCGCCGTCTCGCTGTCATCTATTGGCTAGTCTGCTACGGGCCGCTGTTCGCGGGACTTCGACGGCATCGGCGCCGGCGGGCTGGTGCCATGGATTCGCGGCTCCGTCACGTCTGTTGCCGATCGATGCGTTGCCTTAGCGAGCGCCGCCGCTTTCCAGTATCATGTCGCCCTGATCCCGGCATCGCTGCCCCGTCTCGCAACAGACAGATGCGATCCTCGACCGTCCTGGAGGCTTTTCACGCCATGCTCGAATTGCAAGGCGCTCCCGCGCTATCTGCATTCCGTCACGCCAAACTGCTCGCCGATCTTCGCGCTGTCGTTCCCGAAGTCGAGTCTCTCAAGGCGCACTATGTTCACTTCGTCGACCATCATGACGAACTCGATGACCAGGCACGCCAGGTGCTGGATCGGCTGCTGGACTATGGTTTTCAAAGCCATGGTTTCCAAAACCATGAAGGCCATGGCGTCGACGTCGACCAGGGTGCACCCGCCGACGGCCATCTGTTTCTGGTCGTGCCGCGTGTCGGCACGATCTCGCCGTGGTCCTCCAAGGCCACCGACATCGCCCATAACTGCGGGCTCGAGCAGGTCGCGCGTCTCGAACGAGGCATCGCCTACCGCGTGACGTTGAAAAGTGCGCCGACCGCCGAGGCCTACGATGCTCTGGTGGCGCGCCTGCACGATCGGATGACGGAAACGGTGCTATTCGATTCGAGCGATGCGGCCAAGCTGTTCTCGCACCACCAGCCGACACCGCTGGCGACGGTGGATGTGTTGGGCGGCGGGCGCCCGGCGCTGGCGGACGCCAATGATCAGCTGGGGCTGGCGCTGGCCGACGACGAGGTCGACTATCTGGTCGACGCCTTCCGGGAACTGGGCCGCAATCCGACCGACGTCGAGCTGATGATGTTCGCCCAGGCCAACTCCGAGCACTGCCGTCACAAGATCTTCAATGCCGACTGGGTGATCGACGGCGAGCCGCAGACCCATTCGCTGTTCAAGATGATCAAGAACACCTTCGAGCAGTCCGGCAACAAGGTGCTCTCGGCCTACAGCGACAATGCCGCGATCATCGAAGGGCCGACGGCGGGGCGGTTCTTCCCCGCGCCACAGACCCAGGTCTATGGCGCGACTCAGGAACCGATCCATATCCTGATGAAGGTGGAGACCCACAATCATCCGACGGCGATCGCGCCGCATCCGGGCGCAGCGACCGGTGCCGGCGGCGAGATCCGTGACGAGGGCGCGACGGGGCGTGGCGGCAAGCCCAAGGCGGGCCTGACCGGTTTCGCCGTCTCCAATCTGCGGATTCCCGAGTTCGTGCAGCCGTGGGAAGCGTTCGACTACGGCAAGCCCGAGCGGATTCAGTCGGCACTCGACATCATGCTCGAGGGTCCGATCGGCGGCGCGGCGTTCAACAACGAATTCGGCCGGCCCAATCTCAACGGCTTCTTCCGCACCTTCGAGCTCGATGCGGTGGGCGCCGACGGGATCGAGCGTCGCGGCTATCACAAGCCGGTGATGCTGGCCGGCGGTTACGGCAATGTCCGTGACGGTCATGTGCTCAAGGGCGAGATTCCGGTTGGCGCCAAGCTGATCGTGATGGGTGGCCCGGCGATGCTGATCGGCCTGGGCGGCGGCGCCGCCTCGTCGATGGCGTCCGGTGCCTCCAGCGAGGATCTCGACTTCGCTTCTGTGCAGCGCGACAACCCCGAGATCGAGCGCCGCGCCCAGGAAGTGATCGATCGCTGCTGGGCGCTGGGTGACGACAACCCCATCGCCTTCATCCATGACGTCGGTGCAGGCGGCCTCTCCAACGCGTTGCCGGAACTGGTCAAGGACGGCGGCCGCGGCGGCCTGTTCGATCTGCGCGCGGTGCCCAACGTCGAACCGGGCATGAGCCCGCTGGAAATCTGGTGCAACGAGGCCCAGGAGCGCTACGTGCTGGCGGTGACACCGCAACAGCTCGATGTCTTCGATGCACTGTGTACCCGCGAGCGCTGCCCCTACGCCGTTGTCGGCGAGGCCACCGAGGCACACCATCTGGCCGTGCGCGATGGCCATTTCGAGGCCGATCCGGTCGATCTGCCGATGAGCGTGCTGTTCGGCAAGCCGCCCAAGATGCAGCGCGGTTTCGAGCGCCACACGCTTAACCTGCCGGGGCTGGGACTCGACAACCTCGATCTGCGCGAAGCGCTGGATCGGGTGCTGCGTCTGCCCACGGTGGCGTCCAAGAGTTTCCTGATCACCATCGGCGATCGTTCGATCACCGGGATGGTCGCGCGCGACCAGATGGTCGGCCCGTGGCAGGTGCCTGTCGCCGACTGCGCGGTGACCACGTCGAGCTACGACACCCACGCGGGTGAAGCGATGGCGATGGGCGAGCGTCCGCCGGTGGCACTGATCGATCCTGCCGCCAGCGCGAGGCTGGCCGTGGCCGAGGCGATCACCAACCTGGCCGCGGCACCGATCGCGGCGCTTTCGGACATCAAGCTCTCCGCCAACTGGATGAGCGCTGCCGATCATGCCGGCGAGAATCAGGCGCTGTATGACGCCGTCCACGCGGTGGGCATGGAGCTGTGCCCGGCGCTGGGTATCGCCGTGCCGGTGGGCAAGGACTCGATGTCCATGCGCACGGCCTGGCAGGTCGAAGAGGGCGATCGCCGCGACGAGAAGAGCATTACCGCGCCGCTGACGCTGAACATCACCGGTTTCGCGCCGGTCACCGATGCGCTGAGAACGCTGACGCCGCAGCTACGGCTCGATCAGGACGAAAGCGATTTGATCCTGATCGATCTCGGTCGTGGCCAGAACCGTCTCGGCGGCTCGGCCCTGGCCCAGGTCTATGGCCAGGTCGGCAACGTCTGCCCGGATCTCGACGAGGCCGAAGACCTGGCGGCGTTCTTCAGCGTCATTCAGGGGCTCAACGCCGACGGCAAGCTGCTCGCCTACCATGACCGCAGCGACGGTGGCCTGATCGTGACGCTGCTGGAGATGGCCTTTGCCGGCCGCGGCGGGCTCGAGATCAAGCTCGACTGGCTCACCGACGATGCCGTCGGCGCGGTCGACGCCCTGTTCGCCGAAGAGCTCGGCGCGGTGATTCAGGTCAACCGTCAGGAGACCGAGTTCGTGCTGGCGCAGTTTGCCGCCGCCGGCATCGAGACCTGCGGCGTGATCGCCCGGCCGCGCTACGACGACCAGATCCGCGTGACGCTGTTCGAAGAGCCGCTGCTGGAAACCACCCGCGCCATTACGCAGCGCATCTGGTCGGAAACCAGCTATCGAATGCAGGCGCTGCGTGACAATCCCGAGGCTGCCAAGAGCGAGTTCGACGGCCTGCTCAACCTGCGTGACCCGGGCCTTTCGGCCAATCCGACCTTCGATGTCGACGAGGATGTCGCGGCGCCGTACATTCAACGTGGCGTACGCCCGCGGGTGGCGATCCTGCGCGAGCAGGGCGTCAACGGTCACATGGAGATGGCCGCGGCCTTCGATCACGCCGGCTTCGAGGCGGTCGACGTCCACATGAGCGACATTCTTGCCGGTCGCGTTGGTCTGGAGGAGATGAAAGGGCTGGTCGGCTGCGGCGGCTTCTCCTACGGCGATGTGCTCGGCGCCGGCGGCGGCTGGGCCAAGTCGGCGCTCTACAACCCCCGCGCTCGCGATCAGTTCGCGGCCTTCTTCGCTCGCGAGGACACCTTCGGCCTTGGCGTCTGCAACGGCTGTCAGATGTTCTCGCAGCTGAAAGAGTTGATCCCCGGCGCCGAGCGCTGGCCGCGCTTCGTGCGCAACGGCTCGGAGCAGTTCGAGGCGCGTGTGTCGATGGTCCAGGTCGAGGAGAGCCCCTCGATCCTGCTCGCCGGCATGGCCGGTTCGACCCTGCCGATCGCCGTCGCCCACGGCGAGGGCCAGGCGCTGTTCGAGGACAGCGGCCATCTGCGCAGCATGCAGAACAGCGGCCAGATCGCGATGCGCTACATCGACAACGAAGGCCAGGTCACTAGCCGTTATCCGGCCAATCCCAACGGCTCGCCCGCCGGCATCACCGGGCTGACCACGCCGAACGGGCGCGTCACCATCATGATGCCGCACCCCGAACGCGTCGCCCGTGCGGTGACCAACTCCTGGCGTCCGTCGGCGTGGACGCAGGATGGCGCGTGGATGCGGATGTTCCGCAATGGCCGCGTGTGGGTTGATTGATGTGAGGGTCGACTGACACTGGAACCGGCGTCATGACGAAAACCGGCTTGTCCTGGGGTTTATAACCTTGGGGCAAGCCGGTTTTTTTATGAGGATGTCGCTATGGATCGTTATATCCGCCAGCGCCTTCGAGAGCGCGCTGGCGGATCGACGGTTAGCCGGGTCTTTCGACATGGATGTCGAAAGAGGCGCGTCAGGACAGGATGTCCGTACGCGCCGACTCGAAGCGTAGCCGACGATCTGCCAGGGTTTCGCGATTTCGGGCGCGAGAAAGAGGGAGAGCGAAGAGAGGGCGAGCGTTAAGCCCTCTCTTCAGACCGTGCGATAGGGTGGTAAGACCGTAGGCAGTAGTGTCCTTGCTGAACTTGTCGTGACCACCTTTCAGATTTCCGAATAAAGCGCCCAATACCGCGCCCGTATTCGCTCAAGACAGAGCCTGAGCTCGCCATCCAGGGCGCGGTCCTCGACCACCGGGGCGAACTCTTCGCGCAGGATGTCGACCATCTCGGCAAGCGGGGCGGGCAGGGGATCGCCGCGCAGCCCAACCCCCTGCAGTCCGGCCAGTAGCGTCGCGGCGGCGACCTGCTCGGTGAGTTCGAGCACGCGCAGGGCGTCGCGGGCGGCGATGGTGCCCATGCTCACCTTGTCCTGGTTGTGGCACTCGGTGGAGCGGGAGAAGACGCTCGCCGGCATGGTGCCCTTGAGCGCTTCGGCGGCCCAGGCGGAGGCGCCGATCTGTACCGCCTTGAAGCCGTGATTGATCATCGCGCGCTCGGCCGGTGCGCCGGAGAGGTTGCTCGGCAGGCCGTGGTTGTAGCGGCTGTCGACCAGTAGCGCGAGCTGGCGGTCGAGCAGGTCGGCGACATTGGCGGTCAGTGTCTTGAGGCTATCCATGGCGAAGGCGATATGGCCGCCGTAGAAGTGACCGCCGTGCATGACATCGCCCGCATCCGGGTCGATCAACGGGTTGTCGTTGGCGCTGTTGAGCTCGGTTTCGATGAACCCCCGCAGCCAGCCGAGGCTGTCGGCCAGCACGCCCAGCACGTGCGGCGCGCAGCGCAACGAATAGCGATCCTGCAGGCGCTGCCGCGATGGCAGATCATCGCTATCGGACTTCTCGCTTTCCAGGTCTTGGCGCAGCCACGCCGCGATGCGCGACTGACCCGGATGCGGTTTGGCCGCGAACAGCCGGGCTTCGAAATGGTTGGAATTGCCGCGCAGGGCGATCACGTTGAGCGCGGTGATACGGGTGGCGAGCTTCAGCAGGTATTCGGCCCGGCCGAAGGCCTGGCAGGCCAGCGCGGTCATCACCGCGGTGCCGTTCATCAGCGCCAGGGGCTCCTTGGGGCGCAGCATTAGCGGTTCCCAGCCGAGCTCGGCATGCGCGTCGGCTGCCATCCGGACCTCGCCTCGCCAGATCACTTCGCGTTCGCCGCACAGCATCGCCGCCACGTAGGAGAGCGGCGTCAGGTCACCGCTGGCCCCGACCGAGCCCTCTTCGGGAATGCGCGGCAGCAGGTCTTCCCGCAGGCAGGCGTGAAGACGCTCGAGCAGCGCGAAGCGCACGCCGGAAACTCCCTGACACAGCGACTGCAGGCGAGCGACGAGCACCGCGCGTGCCGCCTCGGGTTCGAGAAAGCGACCCAGCCCGCAGCCATGGAACGTGTACAGCTGGCGCGGCAGCGCCTCGACCTGAGAGGGCGGAATCGCGGTGACGCAGGAGTCGCCGTAGCCGGTAGTGATACCGTAGATCTGCCCCTCGCGATCCAGCAGGCCGTCGACCACCGACGCACCCCGGTCGATCCGCGCTCGCCATTGCGGATCCGCCTCGAGTGTCGATTCGGCACGGCGTTCGCTCAGCGCGATGACGGATTCGATGGAGAGCGGCGTGGGGCCGAAGGTAACCTGCGGGATGTTCGGGGGCATGCAGCGGCGTCCGATTGAACTGATGGAGCGCCGAGTTTAGCCGCGGGCGGCATCCCCCGGCTAGCGGATGCCGCGGGACGCAGTTCTCGGCGGGTCTATTCGGGACGCCTGGCAGTATGGAAGAAACGGACCGAGGGTTCGCCGTCGATCAGCGGCGCGGTGCCTGCCTTGAACGGCGGGTAGTGCGGCATCTGCATGTGGTGCTCGAAGGCAGCACGATCGCGATAGACCTCATGAAGCACGACGACATTCTCGTTGCCCTCCGGGGTCAGCACGTCGAATGCCAGGCAGCCTTCCTCGTTGGTCAGGGATTCACTGGCGTCGTTGTGCGCCAGCGCGAGAAAGGCCGGCATCTGGCCCGGCTTGATCTGAAATTCGGCAATGACCACGAAGTGGGTGGCATCGGCCATGATGATCTCCCTTATCGATGTCGAAACGGTCGTGGGAACGGGCTGCGGAGCGGTTGCCGCCAGCGCGTCTTTACTGACCTCAGTGTACGCGTGGTGCCTCGCCCATGCCGAGACGTTCCTGGAATTCGGCAACGGCGCTCTTGAGCAGTTCCAGCAGTCCGGGAATTAGCGCCACGCCCTGATCCGGCCCCTCGACGAACTGCTCCACGCTGACGTGCACGGCTTCGTTGTGCACCACCAGCTTGGCGGCTTTCAGCGTGTTCATCACATCGTTGGCGGTTTCCAGCAGCAGCGTGCGATGGGTGGCAGGAGCAGCCTGCCACACCCCGGGCAGCATCAATTGGAAGAACGCGGGCTCGTCGGTGGCGACGACCAGCACGAATTCCAGCTGATCCTGACGGATGCGTGCGGCCTGCGCGTCCATCGCCTCGATGTCGATTTCAATGGCGCGCAGCTGCTCGATGTAACGTTCGAGTGGCGTGGGGGATGGGTGGGAAGTATCAGCCTGCATGAAAGCGCTCCGGGCAGAGTCATGTCGTGGGCGCGGTGGCGCCATGACCCCCATTGTAAGGCAGGGCGCCAAGGCGGTCAGGTTTCGGTCGCTGCCGGATGTCTGACCGTGGCGCCGAGGGCTCTGAACGACTCCAGGCGTTCGTCCGAGGCATCGGTGATCAGCGTCCATTGATGCGGGAACGGGGTCCAGTGCTGCTGGCTCGCGCGACCCAGCTTGGTGGCGTCGGCCATGACGTAGACCTCCGCCGCCCGGGAGATCATCGCTTCCTTCAGCCACGCCTGTTCCGGGCTGGCTTCGCACAGCCCCAGCTCGGTGACACCGTCGGCACTGAGAAACAGTCGGTCGACCGTCAGGCGTGAAAGGGCTGCGTGCGCCAGCGGACCGTACGCGGTCATGCTCGAGGCGCGCAGGTCGCCGCCGAGCACGGTGGTGTGTCCCTCCGGCAGCTGTGTCAGCCAGGGCAGGGCGGCCAGGTTGTTGGTCACCACGTGAAGACCACGCCGCTCGCCGAGCCTGGCGGCCAGCGCCGCTGTGGTGGTGCCGCCATCCAGCAGCACGGTGTCGTTGTCTTCGATGCAACCCAGCGCGCAGTCCGCCAGGCGCGCCTTGACGTCGCCCTGGCGCGTGCGTCGCTGCTCCAGCGTCAGCTCCGGTTCGCGATGGCCGATGTGGGCTGCCGCCCCACCATAGGTGCGCACCAGCAGGCCCTGGTCGGAAAGCGCGCCCAGATCGCGCCGGGCGGTCGCTTCGGAGATGCCGAAGTGGCGGCAGAGAGCCTCGATACTGGTGATGCCGGCATGGACGGCTTCCAGCATGTCATGGCGGCGTTTGGCGACTTTCATAACAGACTCCTGGACATCAACGATAGTATGCCATAGCGCCCTCCCTGTGACCGGGATCCCGGTTTCAACCCTCGATCCAGTCCAGCGTGACTCGACTGTACTGAATGCACTGCCGAAATCGCGTAAAGGCAATGTGCAAGGCGTTGTCGGCACTCTGGACGATCGATGGATAGGAATATTCCCGGTTTGCCCGCGTCGCCGAGTCATTGGTCATGCAGTAGCCGTCGCCGACTTCCAGGTCCCGGCGTCGTGTCCAGGTTTTGCCGCCATCCCGTGAAAAAGCCAGGCTCATTGGCGCGCGAGGTACGCCCCAGAACGCGCTCTTGCCATGGATCGCATCCTGGTCTCTTAGCTCACCGTGAGATTCGCTATCTTCGATATCGTCGTAGAGTGACGTTCTCCTCTCCGAGACGCCGTCGGCATTGATATGGTTGTAAACCATGGCCAGCGTGCCGTTTGCCAACCGAATGCTCTGGATCGATGAGTTGTTGTTGGGAAGCGCCGTTTTTTCCGGAGCGCTCCAATGGCGACCGTCGTGGGAACGGCTGAGGTAGATATTGTCCGCCCAGCGGCTTCGGTAGAAGGCCACGAGTTCGCCGGCCTCGAGTTCGATCACGTTCATATGGACGCAACCGACGCTGTCGGGCACCTCATGCTCCTCCCAACGGCGACCACGGTCGCTGGAAACCAGCACGGCACTGATGTCATCGTTGCCGACCCAGCGTTCACCCGGCTGCGTTCGACAATAGAAGACCGGGCATATCCAGTCACCGTTATCGAGGATCACCGGCGGATGACGAACGAAAGTGCCGGGGCGATCGAACAGCGTCTCGACCGGCCCCCAGCTTTTTCCTTCATCGACAGAGATGCGTCGACGCACGATCGAAGTGTTCTGGTGCCCCGATAGCTGGGCGGTGTAGAGCAGCCAGAGCTCGCCATCGCCGGCGTCGAACAGAATCGGGTTCTGCTCGGACCGCGTGTCGTCATCGGACAGCTTGACCGGCTCGCTCCAGCGCTCGCCATCGGTCGGCAGACGCGAGAGATAGATCGAAATGTCCGGGATGCCTTCCTGAGTCCCGCCGAACCACACGCAGAGCAGCTCGCCCGAGGGGAGAACGTGAAGATTGGCAGCGTGATTCTGGACGCAGGGGGAGGGCAGCAGTGCATTCAGTCGTGCCGAATCCCCCAAGGCGGGGCGCAGCTCGCCATCAAAAGTGACTTCACTTACGGTCGTCATGGTCGCTCCTTGGCATCGAGTGGAAAGATCAAGCCAGTGACAGGTGATGGCGGGATGCGACGATATCCGACAGTTCGGGCACGAATTTTTCACCGTCGCCCTGGGATTCGGCGCTGGCATAGAGATCGCGGACCGCCTTGGCGACACCGGCCTCCACGTTCATCGCCTCGGCCAGCGAGGCCAGATAGCGCGTGTCCTTGTGGGCATTGGTCAAGGTAAAGCGGTGGGCGTCACGATCGCGCTCGAGGACGTACTGGAAAAAGGTGCGGTAGAAACCGCTGTCCATGCGCGATCCCCGGATAACGCTATCGAACGTCTGCGGCGTGATGCCAGCCTTGGCACCGATGGTGAGGGCTTCTGCAAAGATCGCGCCATAGCCCATGGCAAGGAAATTGTTGAGCAGTTTCATGGTATGGCCGGCGCCGACCGGGCCGACGTGGATAATCTTCGACGTCCAGGTCTCGAGAACCGGCCTTACGCGTTCCAGCACGCCATCATCCGCGCCCACGATCGCCTGTAGTTCGCCGGCCGTGGCCTGGGTCGGCGTGCCGCCGAGCGGCGCGTCGATCAAGTCGAACCCCTCCGCTGCCAGCGATTCGGCGAGCCTGCGCGTGACCGTCGGCTCCGAAGTCGAACAGTCGATGATGACGAGCGCATCACGACCCGCCCGTTTGGCGCCGGCGCGGATACCCGCTTCCCCTTCGATCAGCGCCTCTACCTGGGGTGCGCCGGTCACGCAAAGGAAGACGATGTCACAATCGGCGCCAAGCTGAGCGGCGTCTCTCGCCTCGGTGGCCCCTTTGGCGACCAGGTCGTCGATGGGTTGACGGTTACGGTGCGCCAGAACTTCGAGAGGATAGCCACCTTTCAGGATATTGCCGGCGATGCCGGCTCCCATGAGTCCCAGTCCTGCAAAACCGATGGTCGGCATGTCTGTCTCCTATGTGCTCGATAAGATTTGTCGTGTTTACGGCTCACGCCGCCTTCGGCTTCCGGCGGCTCGCCAGTTCGACCGCCTGACGCAGCGCCTCGATCAGGCTGCGTTCGTCGGCGATACCCTTGCCGGCGATGTCGAAGGCGGTGCCGTGATCGACCGAGGTACGTACCACCGGCAGGCCGACGGTGACGTTGACGCCGGCTTCCAGGCCCATCACCTTGACCGGGCCATGGCCCTGGTCGTGATACATCGCCACCACGCAGTCGAAGTCTCCGCGGCCGGCACGGAAGAACAGCGTGTCGGCGGGCAGAGGGCCTTCGACGTTCCAGCCGCGCTCGCGCAACGCCTTGATCGCCGGGACGATCTTTTCCTCCTCTTCGCCATAACCGAACAGACCGTTCTCGCCGGCGTGCGGATTGATACCGCAGACCGCGATGCGCGGATCGTGCTGTCCGGCACGCGCCAGCGTTTCGTGGGCACGTTCGATCGTGCGAGTCACCAGGCCGGGCTCGATGCGTGCGATGGCGTCGATGATGCCGATATGGGTGGTGACGTGTATCACCTTCATTTTCGGTGTCACCAGCATCATCGAGACCTCATCGGTGCCGGTGAGGTGGGCCAGGAGTTCGGTATGGCCGGGAAACAGATGGCCGCCGGCGTGCAGCGCTTCCTTGTTGAGCGGGGCGGTGCAGATCGCATTCAACTCGCCGGACTCGATCAGCTCCACGGTCCGGGCGATGTACTGGTAGGCGGCATCGCCGGCGACGCTGGAGACGGCACCCCAGGGGAGATCGTCCGGAATGAGGCCGAGATCGATACACTCCAGCGTGCCGCGTTCGAAGCGCGCTTCACTGGGGGATTCGACGGTGTGTAGCTCGAGCTTCGAACCGACGATGGCCATTGCCTTGCGCAGGCGTCCGGCGTCACCGATGACCAGCGGGCAGCAGATATCGTGAACCGCGTCGTGGGCGAGCGCGCGGACGATGACTTCGGGGCCGATGCCGGCGGCATCGCCCATGGTGATACCAATGACGGGACGTTCGCTCATGACAGTGTCCTTGGGTTGGGCGAATGTGTGGGCGAAGGTGTGGACGAAGAAGCAGTAGCGATGGGCCTGTCGTTCCAGACCCGTTGAAAGGCGTGGGTATCGCCGAAACCGCCGGCCTTGGTCACGACCTCCAGTTGGCGCTGCCCAAGCTGGCAGCGCAGCCGTGCCATACCGGTATCGGGGGCGTCCAGCAGCACGAGTTCGGTGATGTCGGCGGCGATCAGCAGCGCCCTGGCGGTAGCGCCGCCCGTGGCAATCAGGCGATCGACAGTGCCCAGGTGGGGAGCCAACAGCCTGCCCAGCGCGAGGCTGAGCTGGGGCCCTTCGGCGGCATCGCGATCCTCGCTCTGGCGCAGGCGTACCATCACGTCCCGCCCCTCGGCGAGCGACCCGGCGACACGCCGATTCAGTGCCGCCACGGCGCTCTGCGGGGCCGACGGACGCAGCGTGGCGGCTTCGATCTCGATGACCTCCAGCCCCTTGGCATGGCCGACAAGCGCATCGGCCTGGGCATGAGAGATACCGCTCATGCTGCCGATGACGATCAGCGTCGGACGCGTACGCGTACGCGGCGCCGGTTGACCGGTCACGCTTCCGACGAGTTTCAGCGCCTCGGGAAGCCTCTCGCCAAGACCGGCGGAACCGACCCAGAAGACATTTTCCAGCCTGGCGCTGAGCGCCGCGAGACGGCGGAGGTCGCTGTCCGTCTCGGCATCGCAGACCACGGCCTGGACGCCCAGCCGCTGCTGCTCGCGTAGTGTGGCGACGACATCCTCCTCGCGGCCGTTGAGCGCGACGAGATCGAGATGGCCGGTGCGCAGCGCCGTCCCCCGAAGCATCGCCACCAGATCGGCCTGGCCGGTAATGCCTTCGTTGGTCCAGACCTCCGTCTCTTCCACCGGCCGGCCATGGAGCCATTGACGACCGTCACGCGTGGTGCGACCGGTGGCCGGATAGGCGGGGGCGACGATCGCCATGCCGGCAACGTCCACCAGGCTCGCGATCTCGGCGGCGACGTTGCCGCGCAGGGTCGAATCCACTTTCTTGTAGAGATAGTGGTGGCGGCCACGCCAGGCCGCTAGTGCCTTGCGGTGACGGTCGGCGGCCTCGCCGGGCGTGCGGCCGCGAGAATCCATGTCGATGGCCACGGCCTCGGTGCCGACGATGTCCTCGGCGTCCAGGGCCACGGTCGTCTCCAGCCCCGCCCGGGCACAGCCAATGGCCGAGTCCGCGGTGCCGGTCAGGTCATCGGCGAGGATCAGCAGGCGCGTTGGTATCGTCTCGACGCCGGTGGACTCGTCATTCGGTGCGGGCTCAGCGTTCGACACGGTCGTAGACCTTGATGGCCTGCTTGAGCTTCTCCAGCGCTTCCGGCTCCAGTGCCTGCACCGGTGATCGGGCCGGGCCGGCCGGCATGCCGAGAAGACCGGCGGCCATCTTCAGCACGCTCGGCATGGTGCCCAGCGCAAAGGCGTTGCGCAGGGGGCGGAGCTTCTCCTGAGCTTCGCGAGCGGTCTCGAAATCGCCGGCCTGCCAGGCGTTCCAGATCGTCATCACGACATCGGGCACGGCATTGGTGGTCGCGGCAACGGCACCGTCGCCGCCGGCCATCAGCGTCCACAGGATCATCGAGTCGGTGCCGGTGAAGACGGCGAAGTCGTCGCGGCGCAGGCGGATTAGCTGCACCAGGCGGTCAAAGTCGCCGCCGCTATCCTTGATCGCGCGGATATTGGGTATTTCAGAGAGCGTCGCCACGCTGGGTATGGTCAGCGTCACGCCCGCCTTGGCCGGAATGGTGTAGAGCAGGATCGGCAGGTCGGTGGCCTCGGCGATGCGCTCGTAATGGGTGATCAGCTCGGCCTGGGTGGCGCCGTTGAAATAGGGCGTGATGATCGACAGGCCATCGACGCCGACCTCTTCCATCCGGCGGTTGAGTGCGATCACGCCACGCGTGGTATAGCCACCGGTGCCGGCGAAGACCGGTACGCGCCCCGCGGCCTGGTCCTTGACGATCGAGGCGACGCGCACTTTTTCATCATCGGTGAGCGAAAAGAATTCACCGTTGGTGCCCAATGCGAAGAGCCCGTGGACGCCCTTGTTGATCAGGGTCTCGGTCAAATCACGCAGACCTGGCTCGTCGATCTCCTCGTGCTCGTCCAGCGGGGTGATCATGGCAGGCACGATGCCCTGGAATTCGTTGCTCATGAAATTTCCTCGTTGTTTCCCAATCAGCTCAACTGGCCAATTGCCTTGATGAGATTGTCGACGATGGCGTAAAGCGACCACAGGCCGATCAACGACAGCACCATCAGAATCAGCGTCTGCCACCAGCGGTTGACGTGCTCGTCCAGCATGAACCGACGCGAGCTGGTCATGCGTAGCACGCCATAGAGAATCGGCGGCAACAGAATCGCCGTGATCACGCTGGTGCCGAAGACACTCAGATAGACCAGGTTGGGTGCCTGCGGCATGCAGATGAACAGCGGCACGACGATGAAGGCAGCGATCAGCACGCGGTTGTACCAGGGATCGTCCACGGGCTTGGCAAAGGACTTGCCGCGTTTGGTCGCCAGATGCAGGCCGTTGAACATCAGGTTGGCGAAACCGCGAGCGTTGGCCGGGAAGCTGGAGAACGCCGCCAGGAACAGGCTAATCCACAGCAGCGGCGGGCCGAGCGGGCCGACGGCCATTTCCATCATGGTCGCCAGGTCGTTCTCGTTGGAGACGGTCATGCCGGTACCGCGGATGGTTTCCGCTGCGACGATCCAGAACAGGACATTGATGATCAGCAGCGGCAACATGCCCGCCAGCAGGTCGAACTGCTGTAGACGACGATACCGGGGGCCGTTCCAGCCGCGTTCATCCATGAAGTAAGGGTAGAGCAGATTGAGTGCCGAGCCACCGATGGTGCCGATCGTCGCGACGGCGATGAAAATGGCGTCGAAGGGACCGTTGTTGGCCGGGATCGAGAAGGTCAGCCCCTTGACCATTTCCACCAGATCGATATGCCCGGTCGCGGCGATCGCGCCGATGAAGGTCACGATGATGACCACCGATGCGATTCGTGCCGTCCACTCCAGCCACTGGTAGGCGTTACTTCTCGACAGCATCACGATGGTCAGTACCACGACGATGGCGCCACCGATGAAGTAACCCCAGGTAGTCGTCCCGATACCACCGCCAAGATGGTAGAGCGCGACCGCGCAGGCGCGTAGGAAACTCATCTGGATGATGATGGCGTAGAAGAAAATCGCCACCCCGAAGAACATCGGGAATCCTCGCCAGACGCGTTGAAAGCCTTGCAGGACCGACGTGTCGCCAAAGCGGTTCTCGAGCTTGTACTTGGCGATGGCCGAGATCATGCAGTAGCGCGCAAAGAGCGCGACGACCAGTGTCCACATCAGGGCATAGCCGTAGTTGGCGCCCGATACGGTGGAACTGACCAGATCCCCGGTGCCCAGAAAAGCCATGGCCAGGACAAGTCCAGGGCCGATGCAGCGAATGTATTCGCCTGCCGTGCGAGGTAGCAGGGGCTCGGAACTGCCTTCGGCTTGCGGCGCGGGCGGAATCGCCTGTGCGGTGACTGAGCGTTGTGACATGAATGCCGCCTCCAGCATCTGATTGATTCGATCTTTTTGGTGGCGACAAATCTGATCAATTCGATCTTTTTTCGCAAGAAAGACAAGCTTATACCAAGGTCTAGCTGTTAGCCATTTTGTCTATAATTTTATGTTTTTAAATGAAAAATAAAAGATAGTGCTTTGGTCTAACGGCTTCGGCATGGTGATCGAGTATGATTGATTCTTCCATTTTTGCCGAGGTGTTTGACCGACATGCGCATTCTGATCTCCGGCTGCAGTTCAGGTATTGGCTTGGCAACGACCCGTCGACTGCTCCATCAAGGCCATGAGTTGATCGGCATCAGTCGGCGGCCGCCACCCATCGAGACCGCTGGATTTCGATGGTGCCCGGCGGATCTGCTGGATTCCGATGATGGGATGGCGTGGCTGGTCGAGGATCTGGCCATCGAAGCCCTGGTCCATGCTGCCGGCTTCATGCATACGGCCTATCTGGGGGCGCTGAATCCAGCACAAGCGCAGACGATGTGGCGGCTGCACGTGGAGGCGCCCTCGCGCCTGGTCGACAGGCTGATGGCACAGCGACACCCGCTGTCGAGGATCATCCTCGTGGGCAGCCGAACACAGCAGGGCGCGAGGGGGAAAAGCGCTTACTCGGCATCCAAGGCGGCGCAACAGGGGCTGGTGCGCTCATGGGCGATGGAGTTGGTGGGCCAAGGCGTGACGGTCAATCTGGTGGCCCCGGGGCCGACGGACACGCCGATGCTCAATGATCCGGCTCGAACTGGCGTGCCGCCTCAAGCGCCGCCAATGGGGCATTTCATTGCGCCTGACGAGATTGCCGCCGCTATCGAGTTCCTGATCTCCCGTGACGCGCGCTCGATCACGGGGCAGACGTTGACCGTGTGTGCGGGGGCGTCGCTGTAAGCATCGGGGTGGATGGACGTATATAATCTGCCGCCATGGTCAACGACGCCCCCTTCTCCCACGCTCCCCAGTTGCGGCCCTACCAGACGCAAGCCGTCGATAACGTCATCGCGCACTTTCGTGGCAGCGACGACCCGGCCGTGGTCGTGTTGCCGACCGGGAGCGGTAAATCTCTGGTCATCGCCGAGCTGGCGCGGCGTGCCCGTGGCCGGGTACTGGTGCTGGCCCACGTGCGCGAACTGGTCGAGCAGAACCATGCCAAGTACCTGGCCTATGGGTTGGAGGCGGATATCTTCAGCGCCGGCCTGGGCCGCAAGGAGAGCGGTCGCCAGGTGGTGTTCGGTTCGGTGCAGTCGGTGGTCAACGGTCTGGACGATTTCGCCACCGGCGAGTTCACGCTGCTGGTGATCGACGAGTGCCACCGGGTCACGTTCACTCGAGAGGGCGGTTCGGAGCGCCATGCGGCAGCGTCGGGAAAAGCGGGTCAGCGGACCGTCTCCACCTACGAAAAGGTGATCGCGCGACTGCGCCAGGCGCGGCCCAACCTCAAGGTGCTGGGACTGACGGCAACGCCGTATCGGCTTGGCGAGGGCTTTCTCTATCACCGCCACTACCACGGCATGGTGAAAGGGCCGGAGGCGGCGTTCTTTCGCGATTGCGTGTTCGAGCAGCCGCTGCGCGTGATGGTGCGCCAGGGCTACCTCGCCGAACCCCGGCGCATCGACGGGGCCATGGCCTTCTACGACTTCTCGCGCTTGACCCCACAGCGCAACGGCCAGTTTGCCGAGCGCGATCTCAACGGCGTGGTTCGAGGCAATCGTGCCACGCCGCAGATCATTCACGACGTGATCGAACGTGCCCGGGACCGAGAGGGGGTGATGATCTTCGCGGCGACGGTGGCTCACGCCGAGGAGGTGCTGGGGCTGTTGCCTTCAGGGGAAAGCGCGCTGGTGACCGGGGCGACGCCGGGGCCGGAGCGGGAGCGCCTGATCACGACGTTCAAGGCCCGCGAGCTCAAGTATCTGGTCAACGTGGCGGTATTGACGACCGGTTTCGATGCGCCCCACGTGGATGTGATCGCCATTCTGCGCCCGACGGAATCGGTGGGGCTCTATCAGCAGATCGTGGGGCGCGGCCTGCGGCTCTCGCCAGGCAAGCGCGACTGCCTGATTCTCGACTACGCCGGCAACCCCTGGGAGCTCTACGCGCCGGAGATTGCCCAGGCGCGCCCGGACGGCGAAAGCGAACCGGTGCAGGTCGAGTGCCCCGAATGCGGCTTCGCCAATACCTTTTGGGGCAAGCGCGACGGCGACTTCGTGATCGAACATCACGGTCGGCGCTGTCAAGGTATCGTCTATCGCGGCCAAAGCCACGCGCAAAGCGAAAGGTCAAACCCGACGGGTGAGCCTGATGCCGGCGCTGGGTCGGGCGCCGATGAAAGCAAGGGCGCGGCCTCGGGCGCTATAAAAAGTCAATGTACCTTCCGCTTTCGCTTCAAGGTGTGCGAGCAGTGCGGGGGCGAGAACGATATCGCCGCACGCGCCTGCGGCCACTGCGGCGAGCACCTGGTCGATCCGGACGACAAGCTGCGCGATGCGCTCAAGCTGCGTCACGCCAAGGTCCTGCGGGTCAGTGGCATGCAGCTCGAGGCGACCACCAACGGGCGCGGGGTGCCGCGGCTCAAGGTGACCTACCATGATGAAGACGGCGAGACGCTGGATGAATGGTTCGGGCTCGACACGCCCGCTCAGCAGCATGTCTTTGCACGCGTCTTTCTACGCCAGCATCTGCGCGCTCCGGGCAGCGGCTGGCGGCCAGGCTCGGCCGAGGAGGCGGCTGCCGAAGCGGCGCGTCTGCGCGCGCCGGACTTCGTCATCGGCCGCAAGACCGGGCGTCACTGGCGGGTCGACGAGAAGCTGTTCGACTATGTCGGGCGTTATCGCACGGCGGACACGGCAGGCGCCGAAGGGTAGAATCGTTTTCTTGCTAATAAAAGCATTGGGCCAATCGCGCCCTTTGACTAGAATGAAGTGCCGCTCGTTCGAGCGCTCACCCCAAACCGAAGATCAAGGAGCTCCCCATGAGCTGGACGACCCCGGAAGTGAAGGAAATCTGCGTCGGCATGGAAATCAACGACTACATGCCCGCTGAATTTTGAGCCAACAGCAAGACACGCGCGGCGGCGCTGCTCTGCAGCTGCGCGTACTGGGGGCGGCCGCCGGTGGCGGTTCGCCTCAGTGGAACTGCCGCTGCGAGGTGTGCCGCCTGGTCTGGGAAGGCGATCCGCGCGTGACGCCGCGAACCCAATCCTCGATTGCCGTCAGTGTCGACGGCGAAAACTGGGCGCTGATCAACTGCGCGCCCGATATTCTCAAACAGATTCAACAGACGCCGGCATTGCATCCGCGCGAGGGCCGACGGCACACGCCGATCGCCAGCGTGCTGCTGACCAATGCCGACGTCGATCATATTGGCGGGCTGCTCAATCTCCGCGAAAGCTCGCCGTTTCGGCTGCTGGCGACGCCGATGATCCAGGATGTGCTGCGTGGCAGCCCGATCTTCGATGTACTGAACCCCGATCATGTCAGTCGTGAATCGATCGCCCTGGACCAACCCTTCACGCTGCTCGACGGCCTGCAGGCTCGGCTGTTCGCGGTGCCGGGCAAGACCGCGCTCTTTCTGGAGGGCGACCGGGTCGAGATCGGTGTCGAAGGCGAGAGTACCGTCGGCGTCGAACTGATCGGCGGCGACAAGCGCGCCTACTATATCCCCGGCTGCGCCGCGATGACGCCGACACTCGCTGCGCGTCTCGAAGGTGCCGACCTGCTGCTGTTCGACGGCACCCTGTGGCGCGACGACGAAATGGTACGCGCGGGCGTCGGCCACAAGACGGGCCAGCGCATGGGCCACATGTCGATGTCCGGCGCCGAGGGCAGCATCGCGGCGCTGGCCGAGCTCTCGCTGGGCAGGCGTGTCTTCGTCCATATCAACAACACCAATCCGGTGTTGATCGCGGATTCTCCCGAGCGTCAGGCGGCCGAACGCGCCGGCTGGGACATCGCCCATGACGGCATGGAGCTCTCTTGCTGAATTTCGAAAACCATCCCGATCTCGTCGAACCGCTGAGCATCGAAGCGCTGGAAGCGCGCCTGCGCGAGGTCGGCGAGACCCGCTACCATCATCGTCATCCGTTCCAGTTGATGCTCCAGAACGGTGAGCTCGACAAGCGTCAGGTCCAGGCCTGGGCGCTCAACCGCTACTATTATCAGGCGATGATTCCGATCAAGGATGCTTCCTTGATGGCCAGGCTCGACGATCCTGACCTGCGCCGAACCTGGCGTTCGCGACTGGTCGATCACGACGGTGAAGTGGCGGGCGAGGGCGGCATCGAGCGCTGGCTCAAGCTGACCGACGGCCTCGGCCTGTCGCGTGAGCTGGTCGTCTCGACTCGCGGCATCCTCCCGGCGACGCGTTTTGCCGTCGAAGCCTATACCCACTTCGTGCGCGATCGGACGCTGCTGGAGGCGATCGCCTCGTCGCTGACCGAGCTGTTCTCGCCGATGGTGATCGGCCAGCGCGTGCGCGGCATGCTCGAACACTACGACTTCGTCTCCCGCGAGACGCTCTCCTACTTCGAGCCGCGCCTGACCCAGGCGCCGCGCGACGCCGAGATGGCGCTCGACTACGTCAAACGCCATGCCAAGCGCGCCGACCAGCAGCAGGCGGTGATCGATGCGCTGCGCTTCAAGTGCAGCGTGCTGTGGGCGATGCTCGATGCGCTGCAACACGCCTATGTCGGTTCCGGCTCGAATGCAGCGGGTCTGGTGCCGCCGGGCGCCTGGGGCAGTGGCATCGAAGGGCAGGAGATCGAAGGTGACGGCCTGGGTGGCTACGTGAGTGGCTACGTGAGTGGCTACGTGAGTGGCCACCTGAGTGACGGCCTGAATGACCACGGGAGGCATGCCCGATGAGTGCCGATACCGATAGCAATGGCGACACCGGCGGCGTGCCCGGTCTTCACGAATCCGACGTGGTGAAGATCCCGCGCGGCGTTCGGCTGCGCGAGGACAAGGCCCGCGGTGGCTGGGTGCTGCTGGCGCCGGAACGCGTGTTCCAGCTCGATCCCATCGCCCAGCAGGTGCTCACCCGCGTCGATGGCGAGCGTGATGTCGCCGCCATCGTCGATGATCTTGCGCAGACGTTCGCCGCGCCGCGGGATCGCATACTCGTCGACGTGGGGGCGATGCTCGCCGATCTGATCACCAAGAACGTCCTGGAAGTGGCATGAATACTCAGCCGGAAGCGCGACAGTCGCCCTCGATGCAGCCACCCCCCATCGGCATGTTGGCGGAACTGACCCACCGCTGCCCACTGCAGTGCCCGTACTGCTCCAATCCGGTCGAATTGACCCGCAAGCGCGAAGAGCTCGATACCGGGACCTGGCAGCGGGTCTTTGCCGAGGCGGCCGAGCTTGGCGTACTGCAGGTGCATCTTTCCGGTGGCGAGCCGGCACTGCGCCAGGATCTGGAAGCGCTGGTGGCGAGCTGTGCCGAGCACGGCCTCTACTCCAACCTGATCACCGCCGGCGTCAATATCAGCCGGGCGCGGCTCGAAGCGTTGGCGGATGCCGGGCTCGATCACGTGCAGCTCTCGGTGCAGGGCGCGACTGCCGAGGTCAACGATCATATCGCCAATCTCCCCGGGGCCTTCGACAAGAAGCTGGCCTTTGCGGCGGAAGTGACCGACGTCGGGCTGCCGTTGACGCTCAACAGCGTGATCCATCGCGTCAACCTGCATCAGATTCCCGATCTGGTCGAACTGGCACTGGCGCTGGGCGCGCGGCGTCTCGAGATCGCTCACGCGCAGTACTACGGCTGGGCGCTTCAGAACCGTGGCGCGCTGATGCCGCCGCGTGAACAGGTAATGGAGGCGCTCGATCTGGTGGAGGCGGCCCGCGAGCGCCTCAAGGGCAAGTTGGTGATCGACGCCGTGGTGCCGGATTACTACGCGCGGCTGCCCAAGCCGTGCATGAACGGCTGGGGCCGCCAGTCGCTCAACGTCACGCCCGCGGGCAAGGTGCTGCCTTGCCACGCCGCCGAGACGATCCCCGGACTCGAGTTCTGGAACGTGGGCGAGCACGCCCTGGGCGATATCTGGCAGCACAGCCCCGCGTTCAACGCCTATCGCGGCACCGACTGGATGCCCGACGCCTGCCAGGGCTGCGAGCGCCGCGAGATCGACTGGGGCGGCTGTCGCTGCCAGGCCCTGATGTTGACCGGCGACGCCACCCAGATGGACCCGGTCTGCGAGCTTTCGCCCTATCACGAAGAGATCCAGACGCTGGCGATCATCGATTCGAGTCGAGACGATGAATTTACCTATCGCCGATTTGCGCGCCAGCCTGCCTAAGACGATCTTGCCTGACAACGCCGCCGAAAAGAGCGATCGCCTCCTCCCGATAGGCCACGCTGCCAACGCTTGATAGACTGGACATCCTTTCATTCAGCAGCGGCTTTTCATCGCGCGACAAAGAGGGAGGCGGCGTGAGCGTTATCGAATCCGAACGACCCGATGCCGCCGAGGCGTCGCCTGCCGGTCAGCTGCCGCTGGAGTTCGTGGCGCGGGTCAATGGCGAAGGGCTGACCGAGCTGCCGCAGGATCTCTACATTCCGCCAGAAGCGCTCAAGGTCTTTCTCGAGACCTTCGAAGGGCCGCTCGACCTGCTGCTCTATCTGATCCGCCGCCAGAATCTCGATATCCTGGCCATCAATGTCGCCGCGATCACCCATCAGTACGTCGAGTACGTGGATCTGATGCAGGCGATGGAGATCGATCTCGCCGGCGAGTATCTGGTGATGGCCGCGATGCTCGCCGAGATCAAGTCGCGCACGCTGCTGCCGCGTCCGCCCAAGGGCGATGAAGAGGATGAAGAGCACGATCCGCGTGCCGAGCTGATCCGTCGCCTGCAGGCGTACGAGCAGCTCAAGCTTTCCGCCGAGGAGCTCGATGCGCTGCCGCGCATGGGACGCGACTGGCACCCGGCCCAGGCGGCGCTGCCGCAGCTCGAACCGCGCGTGGTGCATCCGGATGTCTCGCTGGGCGATCTGCTGGGCGCGCTGGGCGGCATGCTCAAGCGGGCCGATCTGCGTCAGTCGCACCGGATCAGTCGTGAAGTACTCTCGACCCGCGAGCGAATGCTCGCGATCATGGCCCGGCTGAACGCGGATCATTACACTCCGTTCGAGGCGCTGTTCGCGCTTTCCGAGGGGCGTGCCGGGGTCATCGTGACCTTCATGGCGATTCTCGAATTAGCGCGTGAGTCGATGATCGAAATCGTGCAGAATGCGCCGCTCTCGCCGATTCACCTGCGGGCGCGGCTGGCGCTGGAAGCGGGCATCGTCGACGAGACCGAAGGCGCTCCCGGCGAAGCAGAGGGTGTCTTCGAGACCGGCAGCGACGACGAGGCGAAGGCATGAACCGCCTGACCGACCCCTACGTGACCCCCATGCTGGACGACATTCTCGAAGCGGTGCTGCTGGCCGCCGGCGAGCCGGTATCGCTGGAGCGACTCGAGACGCTGTTCGACGAGGGGCTTTTCGAGTCAGCGCAGCCGCCCTCGCGAGCGGCGCTTCGCGAGTCGCTCAACAAGCTTTCGGATCGGCTGACAGCCGGCGGGGCGCTGGAGCTCAACGAATCGGCATCGGGCTATCAGTTGCGTATCCGGCAGCGCTATTCACCCTGGGTGTCGCGGCTGTGGGACGAAAAACCGCAGCGCTATTCCCGGGCGCTGCTCGAGACGCTGGCGCTGATCGCCTATCGCCAGCCGGTCACTCGCGGGGATATCGAAGAGGTGCGCGGGGTGGCGGTCAGCAGCTCGATCATGCGCACGCTGGTGGAGCGCGGCTGGATTCGCGTCGTCGGTCATCGCGACGTGCCGGGGCGGCCGGCGGTCTATGCGACCACGCGGGCCTTCCTCGATGATCTGGGGCTGAAGACGCTGGATTCGCTACCGCCGATGCATGAGCTCAAGACGTTCGAAACGTTCGAAACCGGCATGGCCGAGCCGTTTCCCGAGGTGTCCGATGGCAGCGATGCATCGGATGCCGGGCCCTCCGATGACGAGACGATCGGGGGCGACCTCAGTGCGGGTATCGAGGGCGGCGCGGATATCGATGACGGATCGAATGATACGGAAAATATATCGGCAACGTCGGAAGGTTCCGACAATGACGAACACGCCGAGATGGCGTCCCCCGGCGAGTCGCCGAGTTTTGCCGAGCTCGAAGCGCGACTGGCCGAACGTGCCCGACAGCGTCAGGCCGAGGAAGCGGAGTCGAACTCCGCCCCGGCGGATGGCAAGTCGGACACGGACACATGAGCGTCACCACGACCGATCGGGTTGCCCTTTGGCAGGCGATCACCGGTGGCTTCTCGAGCCGATGAGGCAATGAAACATCATGACGGACATCAACACCGAAAAGCTGCAGAAAGTGCTCGCGCGTGCCGGCTATGGCTCGCGGCGGGAAATGGAAACGGCGATCAGCGCCGGCCGGATCAAGGTCAACGGTCAGGTCGCCAAGCTGGGTGACCGGGTCGGCTCGCGTGATCGCGTGGCACTCGACGATCGGCCGATCAACCTGCGGGCGGTCGAGGAAGTCCCGCGCCGGGTCATCATGTACAACAAGCCGGAAGGCGAGCTGTGCACGCGCAAGGATCCGGAGGGGCGGCGAACCGTGTTCGAGCGGTTGCCGCGACTGAAAGGCGAGCGCTGGATCGCGATCGGCCGGCTGGATATCAATACCAGCGGGCTGCTGCTGTTCACGACCGACGGCGAACTGGCCAACCGGTTGATGCATCCCTCCCACCAGATCGAGCGCGAATACGCGGTACGCGTGATGGGCGAGGTCAAGCGCGAGCACGTGGTCGCCATGGTCGAGGGCGTGATGCTCGAGGATGGCCCGGCGCGTTTTTCCGACGTGCAGGAGTTCGGTGGTGAAGGCATCAATACCTGGTTCCACGTCGTGATCCTGGAAGGGCGCAACCGTGAGGTTCGCCGGCTGTGGGAGTCCCAGGGGCTGACGGTGAGTCGGTTGAAGCGCGTGCGCTATGGCAACATCTTCCTCGACAAGCGAGCCAAGGCCGGCGAGTGGACCGAGATGACCCAGGACGAGATCGACGAGCTGTCGACCCTGGCCGGCCTCGAACCGCGCAAGGTGCCGGAGCTGACCCCTGACGAGAAAAATCGCTGGAGCCGCGACAAGAACAAGCGTCGTCCGGTGACGGCGATGAAGAAACCGCGTCGTCCGCGACGCGAAGACTCCTGATTCCGGTGTCGTGACAGCCGCCTCGGGGCGGGAAAAAACGCTTGCCTGCTCCGATGGTTATGAGTAATATGTGCGCCCAGTCGGAAGGGGTCGTTAGCTCAGTTGGTAGAGCAGTTGGCTTTTAACCAATTGGTCGTAGGTTCGAATCCTACACGACCCACCACTCTCCGACGGGTCGATGCTTTTGGCGCCGATTAGCGCCATGGATCAACAGCGCATGGGTCGTTAGCTCAGTTGGTAGAGCAGTTGGCTTTTAACCAATTGGTCGTAGGTTCGAATCCTACACGACCCACCATCGATCAATCCCTCGCCTTTATGGCACTGATTCGGCATTTCTCGCCGGTCGCACGTTCTGGGTCGTTAGCTCAGTTGGTAGAGCAGTTGGCTTTTAACCAATTGGTCGTAGGTTCGAATCCTACACGACCCACCAGACCCGCCGATTCCACGCCACAGCGCGATTTTACGCGCAATCGTGACGCTAACACCGCCGATTACCGTACCTTCTGATAGGTGCGCCATTTGGAACAATGACAGGTAGGCGCGGCAATCCCGACAATGGATGACGCTGTTCTATTTGGCGACTCTTCATCCGCCGTGCCAATGGCTCGCCTCTATCCCGCCGTCTTGACGTCCGGTTCCGCCAGCAAGGCGGCCTCGGCCATGACGGTCTGGCGAAAGCGTTGGGCGAGCACACTCTGCTCTCGGTCACGGGTGGCGATGGCGAACGCGGCAACGGGTTGCGGCCCCACGAGTCTTACCAGCTTCAGGGCACCGGTTTGAACCCCCCGCATCGAGGCCGGGACGAAAGTGACCCCCGCACCTCCGGCCGCCAGCATCATCGCCGATGCCTTTTGAGGGGCATGGTGGACGATCCGGGGAGAAAAGCCGGCATCCGCACAAGCGCCAAGGATCGCATCATAGATGGCGGGAGCCAGGCTGCGCTCGAACATCACCACATCTTCGTTGGCGAAATCGGCCAGAGAGACCTGCTCCAACTTCGCCAGGCGGTGCGTATGCGGGACGACGGCGACAATCGGTTCATCGACGATATGCTCGACGCGCAGTCGGTCGCGAACGGGCGCGGGCGGCCGGATGAAGGCGACCTGCACCTTTCCGTCTGCCACGCGGTCGCACAGTGGCACTGTGTCGCGTTCCTCGAACAGCAGATCGACGTCAGGGGCCTCTTCACGAAAGGCCCGAATGGCCCTTGGTAACAGCGGATGTAGCGTTGCGCCTGGCGTGAACCCAATTGACAGCGCCCCTTTGCGTCCCTTGGCTGCGCTCTGCACACGGGCGGGGATCGCGGCCGCTGCGGTTAGAAGAGGTTCGGCAAGCGCGCGAAGCTCTTGTCCGGCATCGGTGAGTTCGACCGTTCGCGCATGGCGGATAAACAGTCGCTGACCCAATTGCGCCTCCAGCGCCATGATCTGTTGGCTGAGAGGCGGTTGCGCCATGCCGAGATGCTCCGCCGCGCGTTTGAAGCTCGATGCTTCCGCAACAGCGACGAAATAGCGAAGCCGACGGAGATCGAGCTGCGGTTTAGTCATTGTTTTCTTCCCGGATCACGACGGCTCTTTCCGGCGTGACTGCCACATGAGACGTCTTTGGGTTTCGGTTTTCTGATTTCGATATTCATATCATATCAAAAAACCTTAAAAGTCATATCGGAATTTATCTTACGATAGGACTTTCATATGCATTGTCATGTGCAGATCAAGGTGGTTTCAGAATGGCAAACGCATCGAGAATAAAATCCTCCCCTGCTGACATTTCAGGGGTAGCCCTGCTGAACGATCCACATCTCAACAAGGGCACCGCCTTTACCGCCACCGAACGGGAACGATACGGCCTCGTCGGTCTGCTTCCCGATACGGTCGAAACGCTGGACCGGCAGGTCGAGCGCGTGCAGACCCATCTTGCGGCCAAGGACAGCGACCTCGAACGCTATATCTATCTGATCGAGCTCCTCTATCGCAACGAGACGCTGTTCTACAAGATGGTGATGGCGGACCCGATGCGCTTCCTGCCGATCCTCTACGATCCGACCGTCGGCGAGGTATGCCTGAAGTTCGGACACATCTACCGCCGGGCACGCGGAATGTATGTGTCGCTGACCCACAAGGGCCGCGTCGCCGAGGTGCTCCGCGCCTGGCCGGTCGAGGACGTACGCTTCATCTGCGCGGCGACGGTCGAGCGTCCGGCGGATGTCCGGGCATGGATCGAGGGGATGCTCTACACGCCGGCCTACGCGGAGCTCGGGACGGCATGATCGGCACGATCGTCTCGGCTTTGGCGCCGATCGCGCTGGTGACGGCGCTCGGCTGGTTCGCCGGGCGCTGGAAGGTGCTGCCCGACAACGCCGCCGCGGTGCTGGCGGGTTTCGTCGTCACCTTCGCGCTACCGCTGTCGCTATTTCTGGCGGCCGTGGCAGCCAAGCCGTCGGAGATCCTGAACCCACCCTACCTCGCCGCGCTCGCAGCGGGGCTCGTCGGCAGTTACGCGATCGGGCTGCTGCTCGCTCGCTTCGCGTTCCAACGAACCGTGCCGGAGGCCTCCGTCCAGGCCATCGCGGCGTCCTTTCCCAACATGGCCTATTGCGGCCCCCCCGTCCTGATCGCGGCGATCGGACCGTCCGCGGTGCTGGCGGTGGTGATGGGCAATCTCATCGTGACGCTGATCCTCATTCCCCTGACGCTGGTTCTGCTCGGCGGCAGCAGCGGCATCGCGCGCGCGATCCGCTCGGCGGTGCTGCAGCCGCTTGTGCTGCTGCCGGTCTTCGGCGCGGTGCTTGCCGTTGCCGGTGTCCGCCTGCCCGACCTGCTGACATCCTCGGTCGACGAGATCGGCAGGGCGGCGGGCGGCGCCGCGCTCTTCACGCTTGGCCTGATCCTGTCCCGGATCACGCCCCGGATCGACCGCGACGTCCTCGTCAATGTCAGCCTCAAGAACATCGTTCAGCCCGCCCTGATCCTTGGGACGGGGATGGCGGTGGGCCTGTCGGGGGACCAGCTCGCCCAGGTCTTCCTGATCGGCGTGCTGCCGGCGGCGACCGCAGTGCCGACGCTTGCCCTGGCGCATCAAACCTATGCGGACGAGGCTGCGGCCAGCGTGATGGCCAGCGCCCTCTTCGCCATCCTTTCCATCAGCGGCGGCATCGCCATCGTAGGAGTTCTCTCATGACCTTATTCGGAAAAACAGAAACGCTGTCGGTTGCCGACCTCATCACCCAGACTCTTGCCGATATCGGTGTCGAGCGGATCTGGGGCGTTACCGGCGACAGCCTGAACGCGATCAACGACTCGTTGCGGCGGCTGGGCAGCATCGAGTGGATGCATGTGCGCAACGAGGAAACGGGCGCCTTCGCCGCTGGCGCGGAGGCATCGGCGACGGGCAAGCTTGCGGTCTGCGCCGGCAGTTGCGGGCCGGGTCATCTCCAC
This sequence comes from Salinicola sp. CPA57, assembly GCF_003206035.1. Lineage (NCBI taxonomy): Bacteria > Pseudomonadati > Pseudomonadota > Gammaproteobacteria > Oceanospirillales > Halomonadaceae > Salinicola > Salinicola sp. CPA57. The sequence goes on along the minus strand of NZ_PZJR01000001.1, from coordinate 232,879 downwards.
CTGATCAACGGGCTTTACGACTGCCAGCGCAATCACGTCCCCGTGCTCGCCATCGCCGCGCACATTCCTTCGTCCGAGATCGGCCTTGGCTATTTCCAGGAGACGCGGCCGACCGAGCTGTTCCGCGAATGCAGCCATTTCTGCGAGATGGTGCAGGACCCGGCGCAACTGCCCGAACTGCTTCATCGCGCGATCCGCACCGCGATCGGGCAGCGCGGCGTCGCGGTGCTGGTCATTCCCGGCGACGTGTCGATGAAGGACGCGCCCGCCCATGCGCGTGCCGAAATGCCGCCGCTGTTCGCGCCGCGCATTGTTCCCAATGCCGACGAGATCGGGACGCTCGCGGAAACGCTGAACGCCTCGAAGGCTGTGACGTTGCTCTGCGGGTCGGGAGTCGCGGGCTCTCATGCCGAGGTGGTAGCGCTCGCCGACGCGCTCGGCGCCCCCATCGTCCACGCTTTCCGAGGCAAGGAACATATCGAGTGGGACAACCCGTTCGACGTCGGCATGACCGGGCTGATCGGCTTTTCGTCGGGCTATCACGCGATGATGGAGTGCGACACGCTACTGATGCTGGGGACCGATTTTCCCTATCGCAACTTCTATCCCGAGAAGGCAACGATCGTGCAGATCGATCGCGATCCGTCGGCGCTGGGCCGCCGCGCGCAGCTCCACCAAGGCATTGTCGGCGATGTGTCCGAAGCGGCGACAATGCTTCGGCCGCTCATTGCGGGTGGTCGCGACCGGACGTTCCTTGACAAGGCGCTGAGGCATTACCGCAAGGCGCGCGAGGGCCTCGATGACCTCGCCGCCCCGCGCGAGGGCGACAAGCCGCTGCATCCGCAGTATGTGGCCAGGATGGTGAACGACCTTGCGACCGACGACGCGATCTTCACCGCCGATGTCGGGACGCCCTCGGTCTGGGCAGCCCGCTACCTGACGATGAACGGTAAGCGCCGGCTGATCGGATCGTTCAACCACGGCTCGATGGCCAACGCGATGCCGCAGGCGCTGGGCGCGCAGGCGGCCTATCCCGGGCGGCAGGTGGTGTCGCTGTCGGGCGACGGCGGGCTGACGATGATGATGGGGGATCTCCTGACCGCGATCCAGATGCAGCTTCCGATCAAGATCGTCGTCTTCAACAACGGCACGCTCGGTTTCGTCGAGCTGGAGCAGAAGGCGTCCGGTTATCTCGACACCAACGTATCGCTCAAGAACCCCGATTTCGGCACGATCGCGCGCGAGATGGGCTTTTTTGGCCAGCGCGTGACGCGCTCGGATCGATTGGAAACCGTGTTGCGCGAGGCGTTCGCGCATGACGGCCCGGCGCTGGTCGATGTCGTCACCGATGGCATGGAACTGGTGATGCCGCCGAAGATCAAGGCGCAGCAGGTGGCGGGGTTCAGCCTCTATTCGACCCGTGCGATCATGAACGGGCGCGGCGACGAACTGGTCGAACTCGCACGGACCAATCTCCTGCGATGATCGCTTCGCTCGGCCCGCGCAACCTGGCGAGGATTCGCTCGGCCCTGTTGGTGGCGCGCTGCACCGCGGCGGCGATCCTGTCCTATGCCGTCGCGGATGCGCTCGGGCTGGGGCACCCGGTCTGGGCGGTCGTCTCCGCCCTGATCGTGTCGCAGGAAACCGCTCGCGAAACGCGGCGCTCGTTCCTGTGGCGGGCGGCGGGAACGTTGATCGGGACGGGCGCGGCGCTGCCGGCAGCGGTGCTGCTGATGCCCGATCCGGCGCATCCCCTGACCGCTACCGGCGCCGCCGTGGCGATCTGCGCCGCCATCGCCCGACGCTGGCCGCGCATGCGCGTCTGCCTGTGGACCGCGCCGCTGGTGATCCTGACCGCCACCACCGACCATAGTATTTTATACACTGCCGCCCAACGCAGCGGCGAGGTCTTGCTGGGCGGCATGGTCGGCGCGGCGATTCACCTGCTGCTCGATTATGCAGTTATCAGGCGTCTGGCGCAGAATTGGAATGACCGCGATGACGCGACGCCCATGCTTCCCGCGTCAGAACCCGCGCAACCCGAAGTGCCTGCTTCGGGCAGAGGGCGCCATTAGAGTGCTTTAGCGTAGAGGTAGTGCCCATCATCGTCGGGCGGGGCCCACCATTCGATTCATGTTCCGCTTTTTACCCCCCATTCTTCACCCCGAACGGCTTGCCGCGCTAAAAGTTGCGCATCGTTTCGCGATAGCCCAGGAAATCCTTGTGTCGCTGTTCGATACGGCTGGCCATGGCGTAGTCACCGTTCTGCTTGGCGACTTTCTCGGCGGAGTCGATCTGACGGATGGCGGTATCGATCCGGCCCTCGAGCTGGAGCTGTTCGGCGCGCGCCAGCTGCCCCCAGGCGTCGCGGCCGGTGCGGCCGGCGGCTTCGGATAGCAACCCGAACACGCCGGGATCTTCCGGATACTGCTCACTCATGTCGCGCAGCACGTCGAATGCCTGGGCCGGAGACGTCTGCACCAGGGCTTCCGCCTGTACCCACTGCGCCGGATAGTATCGGGGAGAGAGTCGCAGGAGGTGCTGTGCCCGGGTCAGCGCGTCCTGGCGGCGGCCGGCGTCGTAGGCGACCTCGGCGGCGGTGGCGGGGATCATCGAAAGATCGGGATACGCCTCGGCGAGTTCGTCGAGCGTCTTCAGTGCCGCGTCCGGCCGCGACTGTCGTGCGTCGATCAGTGCCTGCAGGTAGCGGACGGCGGCCTGGGGCGGGTCGTCCTGTTCCAGCGTCGTCATTGCCTGGCTCGGATTGTCCTGATTGAGCATCACCAGCGCGCGACCACGGATCATGGCGTAGGTCGGGTCGTCACGGTGTGGGGGAGAGGGCAGCTGGTCGGCACGAGCCTGGGTATCGCTGATCCGCGATTCGGTGACCGGGTGCGTCAGCAGGAACTCCGGCGGGTTGCCGCCCTGAAGCGCGGCCAGCTTCTGCAAGGTGCGAAACATCTCCGGCATGGCCTGGGGATCATATCCGGCCTTGGACATGGCGCTGAGACCGACGCGATCGGCCTCCTGCTCGAAGCGTCGTGAGTAGGCCAGCTGATCCTGAATGAATGCTGCCTGTGAGCCCATCATGGCGGCAATGCCGGCACCACCGCCGCCGCCCGCGGCAAAAATCATCCCCGCCAGCATCGCTGCCATGGTCGGCAGTTGCGTCTCCTCGACCCGCTCCATGCGCCGGGCATAATGGCGTTGGGCCAGGTGGCCCAGCTCGTGAGCCAGTACCGAGGCGAACTCGTCTTCATTGGGGGCGGTGGTGAACAGGCCGGCATTGACGCCGACCACGCCACCGGGCACCGCAAACGCATTCAACAGGCGGCTGTCGATCAGCGTCACCACGAGCCGTTCGTTGACCCCGCTGTAGGGCACCAGCTTGGCCAGCATCGAGCGGACGTAGGTCTGGGTTATCGGGTCCTGCCAGGGATCGGTCTGCGCCCGAAACTGGCGCAACCAGGCCCGCCCCAGACGATACTCGTCGTTGGTGGTGACGGCGGCACTGGTACTGCCGAGATCCGGAAGCTGATAGCCTTGCTGAGCCTGAGCCAACGGGATCGAACCGGCCAGGCCGGCCGATAGCAGCGAGACGGCCAGCAGCTGGCGTTTGAATGATGTCAGTCGTTGATTGGTCATGCTGACGATCTCGATCCCCATTAAGGCAAAGACGCTAGTGGAATGGCGATAGTGTACTGGCAGACACGAGGCTTTCAGAGCCACGTTCGGTGGTCATGGTCTGAGGTATCATGACTTCGACCACCGTGTGGTGAAGACGTTGCCTGGGCGCTGTTCGAAAAGCCAGGGTGCGATGTCATCGGCCCCGTGGCAGGCTAACGAACTTTAGATTCCTCTTTCAATTCACGTTCATCAACCTGGGATGCGCCATGTCTCGAACGCCCGATTGCCGACTGGATACGTCCGGATTGAGCTGCCCGCTTCCGCTGCTCAAGGCCAAGCAGGCGCTGGCCGACATGGAAGGCGGGCAACTGCTCGAGGTCACTGCCACCGATGCCGGCTCGTGGCGGGATTTCGAAAGCTTCGTCGAGCATAGCCAGCATACGCTGGTCGAACGTGAGGCGTCGGAGGGCGTCTACCGCTACTGGCTGCGCAAGGCCGATGGAGCCGCACGAGCATGAGTTTGAAGGGCATTCTGCGTCACTGGTTCGAACGTTATCTTTCCGACGAGGAGGCCATCGTCCTGCTGGCACTGCTGGTGGGCGGCTTTGCCATCGTCATCTGGCTCGGTGGCGCTTTGGCACCGTTTTTCACCGCCCTGGTCGTGGCCTTTTTGCTGCAGGGCGTGGTGGCTTGGCTTGAGCGCCGCGGTCTGCCACGGCTGCTGGCGGTCGGGCTGGTCTTTCTGCTGTTCGTGGGGGCGGTGCTGGCGCTGGCGCTGATCGTGATGCCGCTGGTCTGGAACCAGCTGGTCGAGCTGGTCCAGGAAGCGCCCAGCATGTTCGCCAGCAGCCAGCGTTGGCTGGGCGAGATGCAGGCGAAATACCCCACCATCGTCACGCCGGACCAGATCCAGGGCTGGATCGCCACCGCGGGCCACCAGGCCTCCCAGATCGGCCAGCGGGCGTTGACTTTCTCGCTGGCGTCGCTGGGCAACCTGATGGCGGTGATCATCTATCTGGTGCTGGTGCCGATCCTGGTTTTCTTCATGCTCAAGGATCGCGAGCGGCTGGTCGACTTCATGCTGTCGATGCTGCCGGGCAAACGCACCCTGATGACACGTATCTGGCAGGAGATGGACGATCAGATCGCCAACTACGTTCGCGGCAAGACCATCGAGATCATCATCGTCGGTAGCGTTGCCTTCATCGTCTTCTGGGCGTTCGGTTTGCCCTACGCGGCACTGCTGGGGCTGATGGTTGGGCTGTCGGTGCTGGTCCCCTATATCGGCGCGGCGGTGGCCACGCTGCCGGTGGCGGCGGTGGCCGTTTTCCACTTCGGCATCAGCGATCAGTTTCTTTACGTGCTGGTGGCCTATGCCATTCTGCAGGCGCTCGACGGCAATGTGCTGGTGCCGATCCTGTTTTCGGAAGCGGTCAACCTGCACCCCGTCTCGATCATCCTGGCGGTGCTGTTCTTCGGCGGCCTGTGGGGGTTCTGGGGCGTGTTCTTCGCCATTCCGCTGGCGACCTTGATCAAGGCGCTGGTCCAGGCCTGGCCGCGAGGCGAGTCGGGCCAGGTCGAGGTGTGACGCGTGGGTGAAGCCGCGCAGGAACGGGATAAGTCACGTCCGCGGGCGGCTGAGCCGCGCAATCTCTCTTTCGCTGCGCTGGCGCGGGGTCAGAGTCTTTCGAAACCGAGACGCAGGGCCAGCAGTACGAAAGCGGCAGCAAAGCCATAGCGAATGAATGCCATCACTCGTGGCCTGCCGATGACATGATCGCGGACCCAAGCCGCCATCAGTCCATAGCCAATGAACACGATCAATGTCATGACCACGAATACCAGACCGAGAAGGAAAAAATCGCTACGTGCGTCGGCGCTATCGATCGGTACGAACTGGGGCAGGAAGGCGAGGAAGAATAGACCAAGTTTGGGGTTGAGCAGGTTGAGCCAGATGCCCGTGCCGATCAGCGCCAGGCCACCGCGAGGCGAGTGCTGACTATCGACGGCCATCACTCCCTGCGCCCGCCATACCTGCCACGCCATGAATAGCAGATAGAGCGTTCCTGCGATGCGCATTGCCTGGAAAAGGGTGGAGCTCATTTCCAGGATGGCCGTCAGGCCCAGCGTGGCCAGCAGTAGTTGGGGCGCGATGCCCAGTGTGCAGCCCAGCGCGGCGAGCATGGCAGCGCGTGCGCCTCGTCCCAATCCCGTGGCCAGTGTGTAGAGCACGCCGGTGCCTGGCAGCACCACAACGATGAGGGCAGTCAGCAGAAATTCGAGGGTCATGGTGAGTTCCGATGTTCAGAGGGCGATGAATCAACCACGCCACTGACCAGGCGTCACGCCCAATTGCCGCACGAAAGCCCGTGTCATATGGCTCTGATCCGCAAACCCGACCACGTCGGCGGCTTCCGTCAGGGAGGTGCCTCGGCTGATTGCTGCGCAGGCCAGGCGCACGCGGCGCTGTTTGAGATAGGCATGGGGAGTGGTGCCGACTTCACGCCGGAACCGACGCAGCGCGGTGTAGGGCGTCAGCTCGGCGATGCGGGCCAGCTCAGAGAGCGCTGGGGCGTCGAGCGGGTCGTCATGAAGTCGTTCCAGCATTCGCTGAACCGCGGATGAAGGAGGGGCGGCCGTTGGTATCGGAAGCGACGTGTCTAGCAGCGCACCGAACAGATCGCCGATGATTTCCGTGATCTCGTCGGGAGCGCTGTTGGGGATATCCGCCATGCCGTGGAGTAGGCGCCTGGTCAAGGCGGGGTCGCTCAGCGCCGGATGGTGGAATTCACGCGATGCCAGGTCGGTGCCGAAGGCGCGGGCGATCAAGCTTGGTTCGACGAACAGCATGCGCCAGCGGCGCGCAGAACCGCCTATCGGGATACCGTCGTGAAGCTCGCTGGGATTGACCGTAATCACGTGACGCGGGCCTGCCTCGACGCTTCCGCGGCCACTCCACGAGACGTGTCCGCCGTCGAGCATCACGCCGATGCCGTACTCATCGTGCGAGTGACGGGGGAATCGTCGATCCGACTGGATCTCGATGAGATGAGCGCCAGGCAGTGCGGTGTGCGCAGATTGAACCCGGTGTAGCATGGCCGATTTTCCTCGCTTGACCTGTATCTTCCATTGTCTTCATCTGGTCGTCTCACGATCGATCGAGAGCTGTCACCCGGCCCGTAGTGAGTGATCGGGGGATCGGTGACCGTGACTGGAGCAACTATCAAAGAGATCCACCTGGGTGTCTTGAACGAAATTGACTCTCGGTGGTGCAGGGGGCTCGGAAGGGGCAGGGTAATGGGAGGTCGTGGCATGGTTGTGTTCGGCCGCAGACCGCCTTATTGGCGGCCCGCGGCTGACATGGCGCCTGGCTTGATGCGGTGCGGCCCAATTAACTTCAGCCGTTAAGTTCGCGTGCCGCTGCGAGCACTTCCTCGACATGGCCAGGAACCTTGACGCCACGCCATTCCCGGGCGAGCTTGCCGTCGGCGTCGATCAGAAAGGTGCTGCGCTCGACGCCGAGATGTTCCTTGCCGTACATCTTCTTCAACTTGATCACGTCGAACTGCTTGCAAACGGCCTCGTCGCGATCCGAGATCAGTTCGAAAGGGAAGCCCTGTTTGGCCTTGAAGTTCTCGTGAGACTTGAGGCCATCCCGGGAGACGCCGAAAACGACCGTGTTGGCGGCTTCGAACTCGCCGATTCTGGCGCCGAAGTCGCCGCCCTCGGTGGTGCAGCCGGGCGTGCTGTCCTTGGGATAGAAGTAGATCACCAACTGCTTGCCGCGATAGTCGCTGAGCCGAAAGGCGGTGTCGCCGGTGGCCTCGGCGGAGAAATCGTCGACGGGTTGTCCAACGCGGATTGTCATGAGTCGCTCCGAAATGAGGAGAAGATGAGTCGTGGGGATTCCTCGGGAATCCGTCGTGATCGAACGATAGCCGATTCTGAAGGTCAATGCTCGGGCGTGGCCTCGCCGTGACGGTCGTCCGGATCCCCTCAGTCGCCTCCGTCGTCGGGACGCCGAGACTTGTCAGCCGCCATCGATGTGACCCCGGTCATCGTCGACAGGACCATCGTTGAGAACCGACGTGACCATCGTTGGAGACGCCGATATCGCCGGGAGCCGGCTTTGTCGGCTGTACACGCCGGGGCTGCCTGAGTACCATCTGGGATCTGCAAAATCGTGCCTGGACAGGCGCCATGCCAACTCGGCATGCGGCCGGGGTTCCGGAATCCGCGAGCGGCCGACCATCCCGGCCACAGGAAGAGAGCTGCAAAATGATCACAGGCAGTATCGTTGCCATGGCGACGCCGATGAAAGCCGGCGGTGAGATCGATTGGGAGGCGCTGCGTCGCCTGGTGAACTTTCATCTCGACCACGGCACCGACGCGATCGTCGCCGCCGGTACCACGGGCGAGCCGACCACGATGTCGTTTGCCGAGCATTTCGATGTCATCCGCACCGTGGTCGAGGAAGTCAACGGTCGGATTCCGGTGATTGCCGGGACCGGTGCCAACAACACCGCCGAGGCGGTGGAGCTGGCGCGCTATGCCAGCGAAGTGGGCGCCGACTGCTGTCTGTCGGTGGCGCCCTACTATAACAAGCCGACCCAGGAAGGCTTGTACCAGCACTTCAAGGCGGTCGCCGAAGCGAGCGAACTGCCGATCATCCTGTACAACGTGCCCGGTCGTACCTGCTCCGATATCTACAACGAGACGGTTTTCCGTCTGGCGGAGCTCGAGCGAATCGTCGGTCTGAAAGATGCGACCGGCAATCTGGAGCGTGCCGAAGAGCTGATCGACCGGCTCGAGGGCAGTGATTTCGCGCTCTATTCCGGTGACGACCCCACCGCCTGCGACTTCATGCTGATGGGTGGCCACGGCGATATCTCGGTCACTGCCAACGTGGCACCGCAGTCGATGCACGATTTGTGTGTCGCGGCGACCAGCGGCCAGCGTGAAAAGGCGCACCAGATCAACGCCCGCCTGGCGCCACTGCACACGGCGCTGGGGATCGAATCCAATCCGATTCCGGTCAAGTGGGCACTCAATCGCATGGGTTACGCCGAAACCGGCATCCGGCTGCCGCTGACCTGGCTGTCCGAGCGCTACCACGGCAACGTCGGCGAAGCGCTGCAGCTCGCCGGTATCGACAGGAAGTGATGTCTGTCGACGTGGAACGAATCGCTAATCAGCCCATTGCTTCAAACAAAGGTGGATGCATGAAGCCCATCCTCAAATGGATGCCTCTGATGTTGTGCTCGTCGCTGGCCCTCTCGGGCTGCGGGCTATTCCAGGACGGTTACTACTACGACCGTAACGACGAATATCAGAACGCCAAGATGACCCAACCGCTGGATCTGCCGGCTTCACGCAATAAGGTCCGATATCAGGATTCGATGCCGGTACCTCAAGCGGATAGCGATTTTTCGGCCGACGACAGCGTCGAGGAGGCACCCCGCCCGCAGCCTCTGGCTTCGGGGCAGAGCGACGAGCAGCCGTACGTGGAGATGCGTCAGGCCGGCAGCGAGCAGTGGCTGCTGGTCGACGCCGCGCCGGCAAGCGTATGGCCACGGCTGCAGGGGTTCGCCGTCGATCACGGCGTCAATCCGACGGCCATCGATGCTGCCAGTGGTCGTATCGAGACCGCTCAGGGCAGCATGAGCCTGCGCCAGGGGCTGCGCAGCGGTACCAGTGAAGTGCGCTGCGATATCGGCGGCAGCAAACCCTGCCTGAGTTCGGTCAAGGCCTATCTCGATGCCAACCACACGGCCGACAGCGGCGTGTCGCTGGCCGCGCAGCCGCTCGATCAGAGCGAGCGGGTTCGATTGCGCAGCCGCGATGGCGGCTGGGAGCTCGACCTGGCGCTGGATCGCGAACGTGCCTGGTCCGAACTCTATTACCAGCTGCAGAACGGATTCGATGCCGCTCGCCTGACGGTGACCGATCAGAATCGCAGCGCTGGCCAGTTCTTCATCGATTACCTGCCGCTTGACGCCGGCGATGGCGGCTGGTTCAACTGGTTCGGTAGCGATCCGCAGCCCAGCCACTATCGCCTGCAGCTCGACTCCAACGCCGGCAATACCGTGGTGACGGTGGCCGACGCCGAAGGTCAGCCAGTATCGCCGGCCGCGGCCCGGGAGCTGCTCGACGCCATCGCGTCCAAGCTGCGCTGATGTCGTCGCCGTCCACTCCGGGCCTTCACTTCGCCTCGCTGGGCAGCGGCAGCAAGGGCAACGCGACGCTGGTCAGCGACGGCGAAACGCTGGTCCTGGTGGATTGCGGCTTTGGTGTGCGCGAGGCCGAAAGGCGCCTCGCGCGGCTTGGCGTCCATCCGCGTCAGCTGGCGGCGGTGCTCGTGACCCACGAGCACAGTGATCACATCACGGGCGTGGGGGCGCTGGCTCGCCGTCATCAGCTGCCGGTCTATCTCAGCGCCGGCAGCTGGCTCTCCGGCAAGCTCGGCGAGGTGCCCAGTCACCAGTTGCTGGTACCGCAGGCGCGTTTCGCCATCGGCGGGCTGGAGATCGACCCGGTCACCGTTCCCCACGATGCTCGCGAGCCGATCCAGTTCTGCTTTCGTGCCAACGATCGTCGTCTCGGCGTGCTGACCGATCTCGGTCACCCGACGTCTCACGTGGTCGATGTCTTCAATGGCTGCGATGCGCTGTTCCTCGAGTGCAATCATGATCCGCGGATGCTGGCCGAAGGGCCTTATCCGCCTCATCTGAAGCGCCGTGTCGCCGGTCGCTGGGGGCATCTGGCCAACGGTCAGGCGGCGGATCTGCTGCGCCAGTTGGGGCTTGACCGACTGCAGCGGATTGTCTGCTCGCACCTGTCGGCGCAAAATAATCACCCCGAGCGAGTGCTGGAAACGCTGGTGCCGCTGCTCGACGGCGATGAATCGCGTCTGCTGGTCTCGGCCCAGGATCGAGGTATCGACTGGCAGCAGGTGGCATGACGGCGGAATGAATCCGCGTCGCGGCCACACACCACGCTTCACTCTCATCTTGTTCATGAACCTGCTGCCCCAAGGGGCCGCGACGCGGAGACAGCTCCATGCAAAAACGCGATCTTCTCTATGCCGGCAAGGCCAAGTCGGTCTATCTGAGCGACGACCCGCAGCGGCTTGTCCTGCACTTTCGCGATGACACCAGCGCCTTCGATGGCAAGAAGAAAGAAGCGCTCGAGCGCAAGGGCATGGTCAACAACAAGTTCAACGCCTTCATCATGGAGAAGCTTCAGGCCGCCGGCATTCCCACCCATTTCGAACAGCTGCTGTCCGATACGGAGTGCGTGGTCAAGAAAATGGAGATGATCCCGGTCGAGTGCGTGGTGCGTAATCTGGCCGCTGGTGGCCTGGTCCGTCGCCTCGGCGTCGAGGAGGGCATCGAGCTCGCTCCACCGACCTTCGAGCTGTTTCTGAAAAACGACGAGAAAGGCGACCCGATGATCAACGAGTCGCTGGCCGAGACGTTCGGCTGGGCGACGCCCGCGCAGCTTTCGACCATGAAATCGCTGACGTTCCAGGTCAACGACGTGCTCAAACAGCTGTTTCTCGATGGCGGCATGCTGTTGGTCGATTACAAGCTCGAGTTCGGTGTCTTCGAAGGCGAGATCGTGCTGGGCGACGAGTTCTCTCCGGATGGCTGCCGGCTATGGGATGCCGAGACCCGGGAAAAGCTGGACAAGGATCGCTTCCGCCAGGGCCTGGGTGGCGTGATCGAAGCCTATGAAGAGGTGGGGCGCCGTCTGGGCATGACCTTCGACTGAACCATCATCGCGAGACCGATACGACCAGGCCCCGACGTGAAAACGCCGGGGCTTGTTGCTGTTCGGATGCGGTGACAGAGACGTTTCAACGCCTCGCGTCATCGTTCAGTCGATGCGCTCCGCGCCCTCTATGGTGATCGGTGTCTTCGGCACGTCGGCATGCGGGCCCTGTCGTCCGGTAGGCATTCCGGCGATCTTGTCGACGACGTCCATACCCGAAACCACGTGACCGAATACCGTGTAGCCCGGGTTGTAGAGATCGCGGTAGTTCAACGCGGTATTGTCGACCAGGTTGATGAAGAACTGGCTGGTCGCCGAATCCGGATTGGCGGTCCGCGCCATGGCAATGGTGCCGCGGGTGTTGTCGAGTCCGCTTTTTTCCAGCGCGATCGGATCATGGGTCGCCTTCGGTTCGAGATCCGCCGTCATGCCGCCACCCTGAATCATGAAGTCCTGCATGACACGATGAAAGACGGTGCCGGCGTAGAAACCTTCGTCGACGTAGCTGAGGAAATTGTCCACCGTGTCGGGTGCAGCCTTGGCGTCGAGTTCGACTTCGATGTCGCCCTGGCTCGTCTCCAGACGCACGTGGGGGTGATCGGCATCGGCCAGCGCCGGAAGAGAAAACAGCGCCAGGGCGGACAGGCAGAGAGAAAACAGCGACTTTCGCATCGAGGGCACTCCAGTCATTCGTCGAAGCACGCCAGCCTAGCCGCATCGATGCCCGCTGACCAGTGTCGACCCCGGTGCAGATGCGTTTAACGCGGCTCGATCGTCTCCACGTGGATTTCGGCTTCACCGTCACGGTCCCTGACGCGAAAGCGCACGTTGACGTCACGCAGGAACACGCCATAGCACCTCGCGGTGTCGTTCAGGCTCGACGATGAAGACGCGCCGCCGTGATAGGCGGGGCGCGGGTCCTGCGCCAGCACCTCTTCGATCAGACGCGACAGGGATTCGCCGTCGGGATGACAGCGAAGCGCTTCGCTGGCCGTGGCGCTGAAAGTGACGCGGTGTTGAAGCGGCGGCACGGGCGCGTATCCGGCGCTGGCATCGGGGCGCGACTCGGCCCAGGGTAGATACGGCTTGATGTCGAGGATCGGGGTCGCGTCGCAGAGATCGTGCCCGCGCAGATGCAGTTTGACTCGGCTCCGGCGCTCGGCCAGCCGCGAGCCGGCAACCGGTGCCCGAGCGAGTGAGGGTGTGGCGGTGCACTCGACGGCGACCAGTTCGACCAGTGACAGTCCCAGACGATTGGGCCGGTGGGTACTGCGGCTGGCGAAGACGCCGATACGCTGATTGCCCCCCAGGCGCGGCGGGCGAACCCGAGGCTTCCAGCTTTCGGGGCTGCGATCGAAGACGAACGTCAGCCAGAGGTGCGTCATCGCCTCCAGCCCCTCGACGGCGAGAGGGTCGTCGAACGCCGGTGCGAGGTAGAGAATCGCTCGCGCCGACGGTGCCAGCCCCGGCTGACGCGGAATCCCGAACTTGTCGGGATAATCGCTGGCGACGTGACCAATGGTCTCCAGCGTGAAAGCGCTGTCGTGTGGAGGGACGTGAGATCGAGGCTCTGGAATCATGGAATCGCGCTTCTCGAGGTGAAATTTCGCAACGGTGCCATACTGCAGTGGCGCTCGGGCCTCCGCGCGCGCGGGATTTTGAAGACTCGCATGATACCAAGGAGAGGTGTTGGATGAGTTTTTTGCACGTTTACCACGAGGCGGATGGTGATCAACCGCTACTGAGTACCCATGATGCCTACCGCATCGCGCTGGAGATGAGCTCGATCGAGATCTACTTCGATCGACGCGAACTGACGGAGTTGCCGGTGGGTATCGATACACAGCAGCTCATGGTGTTGAACAACGAGACCGCGATCGACATCCAGCGTCTGAGCGGGCGCCAATATTGCGATCTGCGCGGAATGAGCCCGCAGTATCCCGGTCTCGAGTTACGGCGTGAACTCCTTTGCACGGAATCGTCCAACGACGAGGAGACCTGGCACCTCTTTCTCAGGGGACAGGCGATCTTCTATTTCCATCTCAACTATCGGGTCTACGTCGTCGGCTGCGATCGAGGCGACCTGATCTCGGTCCCGGCGGGACTGCCGCACTGGCTCGATATCGGGCCCGAACCCGACTTTCTATTGCTGGCGCTAAGTAACACCCGGTCGCCCAACCTCATCGCGACGGCGAGCGACATCGCACTGCGATTCCCGCGCTTCGAAAGGTTGGTCGACAACGTTGCAGCGTGACAGCGATCTGCCTCGCGCTGATGAAGGAGAGACCGCCATGCTCGAGCGAACCCGTTTCCGGCAGGCGCTACCCAAGGATGCGCCGGACCAGGCCGAAGTCTTCCATCATGCGATCATGGAAGGCGCCGCCGGCCACTACACGCTGGCGCAGCGTGAGGCCTGGGCGGCAGTGCTGCCGCGAACGGCGGAGGCCTGGGTGGCCCGTCAGGCACTCTATCCCACGCTGGTCGCCGAATGTGACGGTCATTGCGTCGGCTTCTGTGAACGCGACTTGTCGGCCGGGCGTATCGAGACGCTCTACGTCTGGCCGTCGGTGGCCCGACAGGGACTGGGCTCGCGTCTGCTGGCGCTCTCCGTCGAGGCGCTGAGCGACGCCGGCTACAAGGTCGTGTCGATCGAAGCGAGTCTGGTGCTGGCGCCATCGCTGGCCGGGCGCGGCTGGGAAACACTCCAACAGGAGCGTGTCGAACGCCATGGCGAGCGGCTGGCGAGGATGCGGATGCGTTTGACCATGGAAGATACCGACGTCCAGTGATCCGGTTATTGATGTCAGGCGCCTGGACTTTCCTTGGAACGGTGAATTCGGTAGAGTCACTTCCATAATGAAAGTGACCCATGATATTTCCCTGTTCTGCCCGGTAGCTCGCGCGCTCGAATGCGTGGGCGACAGCTGGACGCTATTGATTCTGCGTGATGCGATGCACGGCGCGCGGCGATTCGACGAATTCCAGCGCGGCCTGGGTATCGCCTCCAGCATGCTGACGCGACGCCTGGAGCGCATGGTTTCCGACGAGCTTCTCGAAAAGCGCTGCTATCAGCAGCATCCCCCGCGTCACGAGTATCATCTGACAGCCAAGGGGCAGGACCTCGCCCCGGTCATCCTGATGCTCTATCGCTGGGGAGAGCACCATTTGCCGATCGAAGCCAACGGCTTCTATCTGATCGATCGACAGACCCGCGAACCCGTCGATCCGATCCTGTACGACCGCCATCATCAGCGCCCCCTGGCGCCCGGTGACGTGCGTCTGGCGCCGGGACCCGATGCCACTCCGGCGGTTCATGCCCGTGTCGAACGCATGCATGCTGCCTTCGACCGTGGCGGTATTTCCGACTCGCAGCCGACAATGGCAACGGCCGCCGGCCAGACAGCCGATGCTGCGAGTGACTCGATCAATGACTGAAAGGACATCGTCATGCGACGTATCGTAGTGACAGGTATGGGACTCCTCTCGCCGCTGGGATGCGGCATCGATCCTGTATGGCAGCGGTTGCTGTCGGGCGCCTCCGGCCTACGCCGATTGCCGGCGGAGACCGTCGAGGGGCTGGCCGTGGGTGTCGGCGGGCCGGTACCGACCATCGAGGACGACAGCGCTGGCTTCGATCCGGACGCGACCATGGATCCCAAGGAGCGGCGCAAGATGGACCGCTTCATCCAGATGGCGGTAGCGGCGGCGGAAGAAGCGCTGGCCCAGGCCGACTGGTTCCCGCAGACGGAAGCCGAAAAGGAGCGCACGGCGACCCTGATCGGCTCGGGAATCGGTGGCTTTCCCGCCATTGCCGACGCGGTGCGTACGGTCGATAGCCGCGGGCCGCGCCGGCTGTCGCCGTTCACCATCCCTTCGTTTCTGGCCAATCTCGCCTGTGGTCAGGTGTCGATTCGTCATGGCTTCAAGGGACCGCTCGGCGCGCCGGTGACGGCGTGTGCCGCCGGTCTGCAGGCGATCGGCGACGCCGCGCGCATGATTCACGCCGGTGAGGCCGATGTGGCGCTCTGCGGCGGCAGCGAAGCCTGTATTGATCGCGTCAGCCTGGGTGGCTTCGCCGCCGCCAAGGCGCTTTCCAGCCATTTCAACGACACGCCGGAACAGGCCTCGCGGCCGTTCGATCAGGGCCGTGATGGCTTCGTGATGGGAGAGGGCGCCGGGTTGATCGTGATCGAGACGCTCGAACATGCCCTGGCGCGGGGTGCGACGCCGATCGCTGAGCTGGTCGGCTACGGCACGACGTCAGACGCCTATCACATGACCGCAGGCCCGGAGGATGGCTCCGGCGCGGCACGGGCGATGCAGATCGCACTGCGCCAGGCCGGCCTGGAAGCGTCCGAGATCCAGCATCTCAACGCCCATGCCACCTCGACGCCGGTCGGCGATCGCGGCGAACTGGCCGCCATCCATCGGCTGTTCGGCGACCACTCGCCAGCGATCAGCGCGACCAAGGCGACCACCGGCCACCTGCTGGGCGCCGCCGGCGGGGTCGAGGCGATCTTCACGCTGCTGGCGTTGCGCGACCAGGTTGCGCCGCTGACCCGCAACTACACCGATCCTGACCCGCTGGCGGCGGATCTGGACGTGGTCCACGGCGAATCGCGCAAGATGCCGATGGAACACGCCATCTGCAACGCTTTCGGTTTCGGCGGCGTCAACGCCAGCGTGATCTTCAAGCGTTACGATGCTTGAAACCGACTGAAACGGGCTGCGCTCGGCACCGCCTGAGCCTACCCGGACATAAAAAGCGCCGCTGGCCTTAAGGCTAGCGGCGCGTTTCTTTGGCAGCCAAATCGATAATGGGAAACTTGGCGAGCGATGGTCAGGCTAGGCGAAAATTGGCGAGGGCACGGAATTTGCCGGGGTAAATGAGTAACCCGAGCCGATTTTCAACAACGTTTGACCGAGCGTAGCCAGTTTACCAAAGCGATTTCAGGCCATGGTATCGACGATGCCGCCTTCCACTCGCATTGCCGCGCCGGTGGTGGCGCTGGCCTGGGGCGAGGCCAGGTAGACGCTGAGGTTGGCGACTTCCTCGACCTCGGCCACGCGCTGAATGATCGAAGACGGCCGGTTCTCCTTGACGAAGTTGGCTTCCGCCTCGACTTCGCTGATGCCCTGCTGTCTGGCGATGTCGGCAATCATCTTGCCCACGCCTTCGGATTTGGTCGGCCCGGGAAGCACGGCGTTGACCGTGACCTGGGTGCCCGCCAGAACCTTGGCCAGCCCGCGCGAGATCGACTGCACGGCGCTTTTGGTCATGCCGTAATGGACCATTTCCGCCGGGATGTTGAGCGCCGATTCGCTGGAGAGGAACTGGATCCGGCCCCAGTCGCGCGCTTTCATCCCCTGGGCGTAGTGACGCGACAGGCGCACGGCGCTCATCACGTTGACGTCGAAGAACTGCTGCCACTCCTCGTCGGGGATCTCGAAGAAATCCTTGGGTCCGAAGATGCCGACGTTGTTGATCAGGATATCGCAGTCGGGTTTCCGAGCGATCAGCGTCCGGCACCCTTCGGCCGTACCCAGGTCCGCCGCGACGCCATCCACGCTTGCCCCCGGAATCTTCTGCTCGAGCGTGGCGATGGCCTCATCCACGCGCGCCTGGGTGCGCCCGGTCACGGTGACTGCTGCGCCGGCATTGGCCAGCCCCTGGGCGATGGCCAGTCCGATGCCGGCGGTGGAGCCGGTGACGATGGCGGTCTTGCCGGTCAGATCGATTTTCATCGGGTATCTCCCTCTCCTTGGGCCAATGTAGTCACACTGGCGTGAATCGAGAATGCATCGTGGCCTCGACGAAAGTCGCAGAGGTACACTGATTCAATTAGGGCAGCTTAGTTCAGCCACAACCCCGCTGCCCGTTTCAGCATGGGGCGCTTTTCGCAATTCGCCGTCCCATCGCTGAAAGCCCGGGCGTCATCGCCTCCTTATACTCATCCGACACCACCCTAACCTTCAGGGAGAAAGACATGGCCGCGAGCCCGACACGTGACGATTTCGACCGCTACATGACCCCCAACTATTCGCCGCAGCAGGCGATTCCGGTGCGTGGCGAGGGTAGCCGGCTGTGGGATCAGGCGGACAAGGAGTACATCGATTTCGCCGGCGGCATCGCGGTCAATGCGCTGGGGCACTGTCATCCGGCGCTGGTCGGCGCGCTGACGGCGCAGGCCAACAAGCTGTGGCATCTCTCCAACGTCTACACCAACGAGCCGGCGCTGGCACTGGCCAAGCAGATGGTCGAGCGGACCTTCGCCGACAAGGCTTACTTCTGCTCTTCCGGTGGCGAAGCCAACGAAGCGGCGTTCAAGCTGGCGCGGCGTTGGGCGTTCGACAACTTCGGCGAGAAGAAGCACAAGATCATCTCGTTCAGACAGGCGTTCCATGGCCGTACGCTGTTCACCGTCAGCGTCGGCGGTCAGCCCAAGTATTCCGAAGGCTTCGGCCCGATTCCGGGCGGCATCGTTCACGCCGAGTTCAACGACCTCGACAGCGTGCGCACGCTGATCGATGACGACACCTGCGCCATCGTGGTCGAGCCGATCCAGGGCGAAGGCGGCGTGACGCCGGCAACGCCGGAGTTCATGCAGGGCCTGCGCGAACTGTGCGATCGGCATCAGGCGCTGCTGGTGGTCGACGAGGTGCAATCCGGTGTCGGCCGCAGCGGCAAGCTCTACGCCTACATGCACTACGGCGTAACGCCGGACATCCTGACCACCGCCAAGGCGCTGGGTGGCGGCTTCCCGGTCGGCGCGATGCTGACCACCGATCGCGTGGCGCCGTCGCTGGCGGTGGGCACGCACGGCTCCACCTATGGCGGTAACGCGCTGGCCTGCGCGGTGGGGCTGGCCGCGCTGACCACCATCGACACGCCGGAAGTGCTGGCGGGCGTCGAGCGGCGCCATGCGCTGTTCCGCGAGCATCTCGAAGTCATCAATCGCAAGTACGGCGTGTTCAAGGAGATTCGCGGCATGGGCCTGCTGATCGGTGCCGAGATGAGCGACGACTTCGAGGGCCGCGCGCGGGACATCCTGCCGCTGGCGCTGGAGCAGGGGCTGATGATTCTGGTGGCCGGTCCCAACGTGCTGCGCATGGCGCCCTCCCTGGTGATCCCGGAAGCGGATATCCAGGAGGGCATGGCACGGCTGGAACTGGCCATCGGGCAGCTCGTCGACCCATCATGATCGACGCCGATAACGTCTCAGCTGCCGTGGCGGATCCCGCGGTGAGAAGCGTCGGTCATCTCCTGGTTCGTCCGGCACAGTCGGGCGATCTGGCAGCGATCGAGCGCCTCGCCGGCGGTTCCACGCCCAGACTGACGAACCTGCCCGCGCATCGCGATCGGCTGGAAGAGCGAATCGCCCGTTCCAACCGCTCGCTGGCGCATAACGTCGACTTCCCCGGCGACGAACTCTACACCTTCGTCCTCGAGGACCGGGATCTGGGCGAGATCGTCGGCACCGCCAGCATCCGGGCTCAGGCCGGCGCGCAGGACGCCTACTACACCTATCGTCAGGAAACCCTGATCCACGCCTCGCAGCAGCTCAATCTGCGCCACGAGGTGCAGACGCTGTCGCTCTCTCACGAGATGTCGGAAGTCTCGCTGCTGTGCGCGCTGTCGCTGGATTCGCGCTATCGCGGCACCAGTGCGGCGACGCTGCTGCGCCGTGCTCGGTTGATGTTCATCGCCCAGTATCCCGAGCGCTTTGCGGAAACGCTGGGCGTCGCCTTTCCGGGCTATCTCGACGAAGCGGGCGGTTCGCCGTTCTGGGACAGTGTCGGTCGCCATTTCTTCGAGCAGGGCTACCACGAAATCAATCTGCTGGCAGGCGTGCGCTCCAAAAGCTTCATTGCCGAGGTGATGCCGCAGTTCCCACTCTATCTGCCGCTGCTGACCCCGCAGGCCCGGGCGGCGATCGGGCGCGAACATCCCGCCCATGAACCGGCACTGCAGGAGATGCTGGCCGAAGGCTTCGTGCGTTCGCGGCATGTCGATATCTTCGACGCCGGTCCAGTGGTCAGAGCGGAACGGCAGCGTCTGCACACGCTGACCCACTGCGGCTGGCATCCGGTACGCATTCGCCCGGCGGCCTCCCTGCCGGATGCGGAGCCCGCCATGGTGGCCAATCAGCAGCTGGCGGACTTTCGCTGCACCGTCGCGCGCTACGCGCTCACGCCGACCGGCCAGCTGCTGCTGTCGGAAGAGCAGGCGGCACTGCTCGGCGTCGAGGAGGGGCGTGCCGTACTGGTCGCGCCGCTGGCGCTACCCAATGTCGAAGACGCGCTGGACGAGGGAGAACTGTAATGCGCCTGCGACCCATTGGGCATCACGATATCGACGAACTGCAGGCCTTGGCCCAGGAGACCGGTGTCGGTTTCACCTCGTTGCCGAATAGCCGCGAATTTCTGGCGGCCAAGATCGCCAACGCGGTGGCGGCTTTCGAAGGCCGCGTTCCCGAACAGGAACGACTCTACTTCTTCGTGCTCGAGGACGAACAGAGCGGTGAACTGGCAGGGTGCTGCGCGATCGAGGCCGAGGTCGGTCGCGAGACGCCGTTCTATCACTACCGTGTCGGCAAGTTGGCTCACTCCTCGGTTCAGCTCGATCTGCATCGCACCATCGATACGCTGTTTTTGAGCTCCGATCATACCGGCGACGCCGAAGTCGCTTCGCTGTTCCTGCGCCCGGCCTATCGCCGCGATCGCAACGGCACGTTGCTCTCCAAGGCGCGCTGGCTGTTCATGGCGGAATTTCGCGAGTGTTTCCCGGCCAAGGTGCTGGCGGAAATGCGCGGCGTGTTCAGCCCGGACGGCGTCAGTCCGTTCTGGGAAAGTCTCGGCAGTCATTTCTTCCCGATGGAGTTCAAGCAGGCCGATCAGCTCACCGGGCTGGGGCAGAAGAGTTTCATCGGCGAGCTGATGCCGAAGTATCCGATCTACACGCCGTTTCTGCCGCAGGCGGCAAGGGAGTGCATCGGCCAGGTCCACGAGCACACCCGCCCCGCGCTGGAGATGCTCAAGAAGGAAGGGCTGCGCTGGGAAGGCTATATCGACATCTTCGATGGCGGCCCGACGGTCGAGGCCTACATCGACGACGTTCGCGCCATTCGCCACTCCTCCTGCGTCACGGTGGAAGTCAGTGGCGACTCTCTCGCCCAGCCCGAACGCCCCGGCTGGATGGCCGCGACCACTGGCATGAGCGACTTCCGCTGCAGCTGGATCGGCCGTGGCCCCAGCGATGATGGCGTGATCGCGCTCACCACCGTGGAAGCCGAGCGGCTGGGCGTGACCAGCGGCGATGCGCTGCGGGTGCTCGAGTCCTGACCCGTGCAAGGACGCATTCGGAGCCGCCCTTACAAAAACCGGCCCGTTCGAGGGCCCCGGTGACGCGGGGCCGCCCCCTTTTTCAGAACCATCAGGAGTGATGTATGCACGCCAAGCAACAGTTGCTGATCGACGGGCGCTGGACCGACGGCGCCGCCGCGCGCTTTGACAAGCGAGATCCGGTCTCGGGTGCCGTGTTATGGCAGGCGGCGGCGGCTTCGCCCGAGCAGGTCGACGAGGCGATCTCGGCTGCACGGCGTGCGTTTCCTGGCTGGGCGCGACGACCCTTTGCCGAACGTCAGGCCATCGTCGAACGCTTCCGCGACGAGCTCGAGGCCAATCGCGAGCCGTTGGCCCAGAGCATCGCCTTTGAGACCGGCAAGCCGATCTGGGAAGCGCGCACCGAAGTGGGCGCAATGATCGGCAAGGTGGCAATCTCGCTCACCGCCTATCACGAACGCACCGGCGAGCGCGCCCGGGACGCGGGCGGCACGCGCGCCGTGCTGCGCCATCGCCCGCACGGTGTTCTGGCGGTTTTCGGCCCCTACAACTTCCCGGGGCATCTGCCCAACGGGCATATCGTGCCGGCGCTGCTGGCGGGCAATTGCGTGGTGTTCAAGCCCAGCGAGCAGACCCCGATGACCGCCGATCTGACACTGCAGTGCTGGGAGCGGGCGGGCCTGCCTGCCGGCGTGATCGACCTGGTCCAGGGCGCGGCGGAAGTGGGGCAGGCGCTGGCGGGCAACGCCGATATCGATGGCCTGCTGTTTACCGGCAGCGCCAAGGTCGGCGGGCTTTTGCACCGCCAGTTCGGCGGCCAGGTGGGCAAGATCCTGGCGCTGGAGCTGGGCGGCAACAATCCGCTGGTGGTCAAGGACGTGCGCGATCTCGACGCGGCGGTGCTGACCGTCATCCAGTCGGCGTTTCTCTCCGGCGGTCAGCGCTGCACCTGTGCCCGTCGCCTGATCGTGCCGATGGGTGAGTCCGGCGATCAATTGATCGAGAAACTGACGCGCACGCTGACCGGGCTGCGCGTCGCCGAGCCGTTCAGCGAGCCGGCACCGTTCTATGCCGGGCTGGTCAGCCCGCAGGCGGCCGAGGGTTTGCTCGAAGCGCAGCGCGACCTCGAGGCGCGAGGCGGGCGGGTGCTGGTGCGGATGCAGTCGTTGCAGGCGGGGACCAGTCTGCTCTCGCCGGGGCTGGTCGACGTCACCGGCTGCGAGGTGCCGGACGAGGAGCACTTCGGGCCGCTGCTCAAGGTTCATCGTTACCAGAGCTGGGACGAGGCGATCGAACTGGCCAACGATACCCGCTACGGGCTTTCTGCCGGCCTGATCGGCGGAGATCAGGTCGACTGGGACGACTTCCTGCTGCGAATTCGCGCCGGCATCGTCAACTGGAACCGTCAGACCACCGGCGCTTCCGGCGATGCACCGTTCGGCGGCATCGGCGACAGCGGCAATCATCGCCCCAGCGCCTACTACGCGGCGGACTACTGTGCCTATCCGGTCGCCTCGATGGAGGCCGATACGCTGACGATGCCGGCGGAGCTGCCGCCCGGCATCCAGCTATGAGCCATTCCCTCAGTGGAGTCACATCATGAGCGACACGATCAACGCTGACGCGCCGGACATTCGCGAGGTCAACTTCGACGGCCTGGTCGGGCCGACCCATAACTATGCCGGGTTGGCGCACGGCAACGTGGCCTCGATGCGCCATGGCGGGCTTGCCTCCAATCCGCGCGAGGCTGCGCTGCAGGGGCTGGCCAAGATGAAGTCGCTGATGGATGCCGGCTACGCCCAGGGCGTGCTGCCGCCACAGCAGCGCCCGGATCTGGGCGCGTTGCGGGCGTTGGGTTTTCATGGCGACAACTCCCGGGTGCTGGCCCGTGCCGCGGAAGAGGCGCCTCAGATTCTGCGAGCGGTGTGTTCGGCCTCGTCGATGTGGACGGCCAATGCCGCCACCATCACCCCGAGCCTCGATGCCTCGGACGGGCGCGTGCACTTCACGCCGGCCAATCTGCAGTCCAGCTTTCACCGCTATCTCGAACCGGAGACCACAGGCCGCGTGCTGGCGTCGATTTTCCGTGACGAGCGTCATTTCGCCCATCATGGCGTACTACCGGCGACGCCGGCGTTCTCCGACGAGGGCGCGGCCAACCATACCCGCCTGTGCGGCGATCATCGGGAGCCCGGCGTGCACCTGTTCGTCTACGGGCGTCAGGCCTTCGGCGGCGAGCGTGGCCCCAGGCGCTACCCGGCTCGCCAGACACTGGAGGCGAGTCAGGCGATCGCGCGCCAGCATGGGCTCGAGGATTCCCAGCTCGTGTTCGCCCAGCAGCATCCGGATGCCATCGATGCCGGCGTGTTCCACAACGACGTGATCGCGGTGGGCAACGGGCCGGTGCTGCTCTACCACGAGATGGCGTTTCTCGACGAGGAGAAGACGCTGGAGGCGCTGCGCGCCCGGATGGCCTCGCCACTGATCCCGGTGCGGGTGCCGAGCGAGGCGATCAGCCTCGAGGACGCGGTCTCGACCTATCTGTTCAACTCGCAGCTGTTGTCGAATCCGGATGGCAGCATGACGCTGGTGGTGCCGGGGGAGTGCCAGGAGAACGAGACGGTCTGGCGCACGGTTCAGGATCTGCTGCTGGCGGGCTACAACCCGATCGGCGACGTCACGGTCAAGGACGTCAAGCAGAGCATGCGCAACGGCGGCGGCCCGGCCTGCCTGCGTCTGCGCGTGGTGCTCTCGGCGGCGGAACGCCAGGCGCTGAGCGGCCGGGTGCTGCTCAATGACGCGCTCTATGCCGATCTGGTGGGCTGGGTCGAGCGCCACTATCGCGACAGCCTGACCCCGGACGACCTGGCCGATCCCCGGCTAGCCGACGAGACGCTCACGGCGCTCGACGAACTGACCCGGCTGCTGGGCATCGGCAACGTCTATCCGTTTCAGATGGGGGCGTAAACCGGCCGGTCAGCCTTGGCCCGCAGCCCCGCCGACCATGCCACTGCGCAGGTTCGAGGAGTCGTGACGCGTCTTGAGGTGCTGACTGACGGTGTCTTCCGGCGAGCCGGCCAGTTCCCGGAACATGCCCATGCTGCCGAGCAGGGCGGAAGACTCGTAGGGGACGAACACGCGCTCGCCATCCTTGGCCATGGTCGGCAGCGCCTTGATGTAGCTCTGGCCGAGCAGATAGCCCACCACGGTTCGCTTGTTCTCTTCGTTCTCGCCGATGGCATTGAGCACCAGCTTGATCGATTCCTGCTCGCCCTGAGCACGCAGGATCGCGGACTGCTTGTCGCCTTCGGCGTTGAGAATCGACGACTCGCGCTGGCCCTGCGCCATGGCGATGGCGGCGGATTTCTCGCCCTCGGCTTCGGTTACCGTCGCGCGTCGTTTACGCTCGGCGGCCATCTGCAGGCGCATGGCACTTTCGACCTCCTCGGGCATGGCGATGTCCTGCACCTCGACACGGGAGATCTTGACGCCCCACTTGGATGCAGGCTCCTCCATGGCGGACTGGATCGCGTTGTTGACCTCGGCACGCGACTCGAACAGCTTGTCCAGCTCCATCTTGCCCACCACCGAACGCAGCGTGGTCTTGGCCAGCACCTCGACGGCCTGGCTCATGTTGGCGACTTCGTAGACGGCCCGCTTGGGGTCGATGATCTGATAGTAGAGCGCGCCATTGATCGTGACCGTCACGTTGTCGGTGGTCACAACCGGCTGGCCGGGAAAATCCATGACCGTCTCTCGGCGGTCGATGCGGATCTCGTCGGTGGCGATGGGATAGTACTCTTCGCCCTGCTTGCGATAGCGGATCATGCTGATGGCGCGAGGCTGCTCAATGAACGGAATGATGAAGTTGATCCCGCTCTCGAGCAGCCGATTGAACGACCCCAGGCGCTCCACGACCATCACCTCAGACTGGCGAACGATCACCAGCCCCTTGACGATGAGCAGCACGCCGATGGCGACGATGATCAGGCTGATGATCAGACCCGGGCTGGCAAGAAAATCCATGTTGGTCACTCCGTTGGGCGCTTCAGCGTGACGATGGCCTCGGTGCCGTCGAAATGCTGAAAGATGACCGGGCTGCCCAGTGGCAGCTCGGTCGTGTCGGTATCGGCAACTCTCAGTCGATAGAAATCGCCATTGATCTTGAGGCCGCTGGCGCCATCGAAATCGCGCTTGAGCGTGCGGTACTCGTTGCCCTTCTCGACGCCGGTGCCAGTGGTGCCGTAGTCGACGCCCGGTGGTGAGAATCGGGGGCGGATCACCCGGATGACCACCGGCAGCAGCACCCCGGCGACGAGCCCCAGGCCGATCAGTTGCCAGGTCAATGAAGCGCCCAGCCAGGCCAGCAGCGCTGCGGTGGCGGCGGCGATCGCCAGCGCCAGCAATACCAGCGCGCCGGAGGCCAGCTCCGCCAGCCCCAGCAGCAGCGCGACGGCCAGCCAGACATAAGCCACGTTCCAGTCCATATCGGTCCTCGGTGATCGAGTCGGGAGAAAATTTCTCGAGGTCGGCGCTCGATGCCAGCCGGCGCCCGGGGCTCGTCAGCTTCACTGCAAAGCGGTCAAAACGCAGACTGGCAAAAAACCTCATGGATCGGGAGGCAATTCATCCAGTGGCCGACCGATGCATTTATCGAAGATGACAGTCATGGCCTCGTAGTCGCAATGGTAGGGAGCGATATTGGCGTGCAGCCACTCCTCACGCTGGATTCCATCCCATGAAATTTCGTAGCCGACATTGATGACAAGATGCTCGAAAAGGAGGCGCTGAGCTCGACCGTTACCTTCTCTGAAGGCGTGAATGACGTTCAAATCGCCATAGAACCCAGCGATGGCGCTGACCAGTGGGCCGCGAGAAAGGTTGGTGAATTCCTGTTCCTGGGCCAGGCGAGTGAAGAGCTTGCCAGCCTCGGGTTCGATGCGCTGTACGTTGCAGAAGCGAGTCTCGCCTTTGACGATGTCGATGGTTCGGAGCTCACCGGCCCAGGGGTAAAGATCGGCAAATAGCTGATGATGAAGGCGCTTTAAATAACCGAGGTCGTAAGGTGGTGGGGCGAACTGAATAGTCTCTGCTGCGAGAACCGTCAGTTCGCGCTCCGCGGCTTCCAGTGTCGGGTCATCCCCAATGCCCAGTAAGTTCCTGAGTATGGTGGTCCCCTCATAGCAATAGGGATCCTGACCGGCGCCGTACTCATCCACGGATCAATTCTGACGATATTTTTCCAGAACAGCCGCCTTACTGCTCAGGGGGCGGGATGGAATAGTCGAGTCCATCCCTTCGAGACGCAGACTGGCCGCATAGTTGGCCTGTTTCACCTTGGCGAAATAGGCCCGCTTAGCCTTGAGAGATACGTTTGGCATGACGACTCCTGCAAGCGTTTTTTCTATTCTAACGCATCGTGGCCCGCGATGGAGTCGATGAGCTGATGCTAGTTGGCTTCGTTGTCTTTTCTGCCGGCCCATGAAACCAGAAGCGCATTAGAGATCGTTACGGCAAGAAATGATGTGACGACCACGGCGTGCTCGGCGGGGCAAGTCAGTCATCGCCCAGCTTGACCATCTTCGGCCGTCCGATCAGCACCCCGGCGACGCTCTGGGCGGCGAGCAGCACGATCAGAAAGATCAGCGACAGCTGCCAGTCGCCGCTCAGGCCGTGCAACGTGCCGAACAGCAGCGGCCCGCTGGCGCCCATCAGGTAGCCGATGCTCTGGGACATGCCCGAGAGCATCGCGGCGTGCTGTGGCTGCCGGGTGCGCAGCACGATCATGGTCAGCGCGAAGGCAAAACAGCCGCCCTGACCGGCCCCCAGCAGCAGCGCCCACAGCAGCGGCGAGGCGGTCGGGGCCAGCAGCAGGCCGAACAGCGCCAGCGCCACCAGCGAACAGAGCCCGAGCACCAGCAGGCTGTGATGGGTCAGCCGCGAGGCCAGTCTGGCGACGACGTAGCTGCCCGGGATGCTGGTGAGGTTGATCAGCGACAGCATGATCCCGGCGGTCGCCACGGGTACGCCGGCCTGAATCGCCACCGCCGGTACCCATGTCTGCAGCGTATAGAAGCTCAGCGACTGAGCACCCATGAACAGCGTCAATGTCCACGCTACCGGGCTTCGGAACAGCCGCGACATCGGCGGTCGTCGGCTCGATGCCCGCTCGGCGGGGGCCAGCGAGATCGCCACGCGCCACCACACGATGGCGGAGCCGATGCCGAAGGCGGCCCATAGCCAGATTGGCGTGGACCAGCTTCCCGACAGATTCATCAGCGGAATGGCGCTGCCGGCGCTGATCGTGGCGCCGACGCCCATCATCACCGTATAGAGCCCCATGGTGCGGCCGAGTCGATCACCGCGATCACGTTTGACCAGGCTCGGCATGAACACGTTGCCTAAGGCGATGCCCATCCCCGCGCACAGGGTGCCGAGCAGCATGACCGTCAGGCTCTCGATACCGCGCAGCACGCCGCCGATGGCGATCAGCGTGATCGCGCAGGCGATGGCCCGGTCGAGGCCGACGCGATCGGCGAAGCCCGGCGCCAGCGGCGAGAGCAGCCCGAAGCAGAGAATCATCCCGGTGGTGAAGAGGCTCGCCGTCCCCGCGCCGATGGAGAGCGTCGACATGATCGGATCGAGCACTGGCCCGATGACGACGATCGGCGCACGCAGATTGATCGCTGCCAGACCGAAAGCGACGAGCCATAGCCAGGCGGGTAGCGGGGCGCGGTTGAGTGATGTCGACATGGCAAAAGTCCGGGAAAATCGAGGCGCTAGCTTAACATCGATGACCGATGACCTGGCGCTGCAACGGACGATTGGCACCGCGATGTCGCCTCGAATTCGGCCGGTGTCGATCGCATCCCGATGCGGGGCCGGGTTGGCGCACGCCACCGAGCCAACGAGGAGAAAGCGCGGCCAGGAGGAACGCTGGCCAGGGTCACAATGCCTGGGCAAGCACGGTACGATTTAGACATTGCTTAACGATCCGCTTGCCTGCGCTACGCTGAGAGTCAAGGTGCGAACGATACGAGGAGCCCACGTTGGCGACATCCCCAGATGAAGTATCCGCCAAGGAGCAGGTCGAGCGTCTGACGCGCCGGCTGAAGCGTTCCGAAAATGCGCGAGAAGAGGCGGAGGCGATTCTCGAGCGACGCAGCCGGGAGCTGCTGCAGGCCAACGAACAGCTGATGGAGCGCGAGTCCGAGCTGCTCGCCAGGCTGGAGCGCGAGACTCAGCATCTGATCCGCGCGCAGCGTACGGCAAGAATGGCGACCTTTCACCGCTATCGCGGCAGCCGGATGGCGACGTCGCCCGCCTTCAACAGTCTCCTGGGGATCAATACCGAGGCCAAGGCCAGCGCGCAGGCGCTATGGGAGTCCATCCATCCGTTAGATCGCGAAAAGATACAGAGTGCGGAAACGGCGTTCTATCAATCCGCGGAAGCGGGGATAGACCACGAGTACGACTGCCGGATTCTGCGTGACGGCGAGATCCGCTGGATTCGCTGGATCATTCGCAAGGAGGTTGACGAGCAGAACCGTTTCGTCTCGTTCATCGGTGCCATACAGGACATCACCGAGCAGCGCGCCTCCGAGCGCAGGGCGCGGGCCCTGGCGCTGGTCGCCGAGCGGCGGGTGAAGCAGTTGACCCGGCTCAGCGAGGCGCTGCGCGCGAGCCGCCATGCCGCCGAAGCGGCGCTGCGGGTCAAGGCCGATTTCCTCGCCGCCGTCAGTCATGACATCCGCACGCCGTTGAACGGCATCATGGGCATGCTTCACCTGCTCTCTCTGGATACCTTGCGTGTCGATCAGCACGAACGGCTCGGGATTGCGCAGGATGCCGCCAACCAGTTGCATCGCTATATCGAAGATGTCATCGACATGGCGCAGACCGATGAAGGCGCCCTGGAGTACTGGCCGCAGGCGGTGGACATCCGTCGGCAACTCGAAGCGGTCATCCGCTTCTGGCAGGGGGGCGGGCGCCAGGAGCCGACGCCGTCGCTCGATCTGGACATCGACCCGTCACTGGGGGGCACGCTGGTCACCGATCCGGTGCGCTTGCGACAGATCCTCAATGTCTGTATCGAGCGGTTGGCGGAACGGGGCGTGCCGATCCGGATCCGTGTCGAGCGGCAACCGGAGGGGATCGACATCCTGCTCTCCTGCCGCGGTGAGGAACAGGCCCGCCTGGTGGCAGATCCGCGTCAGCGTGCACGGCTGAAGCGCTTGGCGGCTACGATCGGCGCGCAGATACGGCCGCTGAACGCGAGGGCGCGGGTAGGCATCATGCTCTCGCTGGCGGCCGCCGAAGCGTCGCCAGGGGTGCAGCCTGAGCTGTCTGCACCGGAAGAGACGCCACACCCTTGGCCCGACGGCGACACGCCTCGCGTGCTCGTCGTCGACGACATTGAGACCAATCGTGTCGTGTTGACCCAACTGCTGCAGGTCATGGGCTACGCCAGCGATGTCGCCTGTGATGGCGATGAAGCCGTGGAGAAGGTGCTGGGCGAGGGCGAGGCATACGCTGTCGTGCTGATGGATCTGCGTATGCCGCGCATGTCCGGGGAGGAGGCGGTGGCGTGCATTCGGGCAGCGGCGGATCCGAGATGTCAGCGCCTGCCCATTGTCGCGGTGACGGCGCATGCCGGCCGGGAAGAGTTGGCGGCCTTGAGTGCACAGGGTTTCACCGAAGCGATGACCAAACCGGTCGATCATCAGCGGCTCTCGGCGGTGCTGCGGCGGGTACTCGATGCAGGTGCTCTCGACGATGGCACTCTCGACGTATCCGGCGATGACGATGCACTGAGCGACGAGACGACACTGGCTCCGGACCTTTCGCCGTCGACACCCATCGAGCCGGACTATTTCCGCACGCTCTTCAAACCGCTGGCCGCGTCGCGTCGGGAGTTGCTGCTGAAGGTGGCCATCGATGATTTCGACAGGCTGATCCAGGAGTTGGAGGCAGGCCACGCGCGCAACAGTGCCGAGGATATCGAGCGCGCCGCGCACAGTCTCAAGGGGGTGTCGGGCAACTTCGGCGCTTTCTCGCTGATGGCGGCAGTCGAGGCCTACCGGGCACTGCCGGTAGACCAGGCCGCGGCACGCCTGCCGGCCCTGCGCAAACAGGTCGCGGGCGTGATCGAGCACGTCCGCGACCTGTTTGCCGATCTGGATTTGGAGTGAGCCCTTGCGACTCCGGCCAGCTCTTCAGTAGGCGCCGCGACGGCTAAGGACGGCGGGGACCGTACGCAGCATCAGCGCGAAGTCGCGGATGATGCTACGGCCGTTCAGGTAATCGATGTCCATCACGACCTGCTGTTCGAAGGGGATGTCGGCGCGGCCCGAGACCTGCCAGGTGCAGGTGATGCCGGGTTTGCCACCCAGACGCTGCCAGCTGGCATCGCGATAGGTGATGACTTCGTCCGGCAGGGCAGGGCGCGGTCCGACGATCGACATGTCACCGCGCAGCACGTTGATCAGCTGGGGCAGCTCGTCGAGTGACGTCTTGCGCAGCCAGGCCCCCACTCGGGTGATACGCGGGTCCCGCTTCATCTTGAAACAGACGCCATCCCGTTCACTGCTGGCGAGCAGCTCGGCGCGACGGGCTTCGGCATCTCGCACCATGGAGCGGAACTTCAGCATCATGAAGGGTTTGCCGTTGGCACCGATACGGCGTTGGCGAAACAGTGCCGGGCCCCGGTCCTCGGTGCGGATGGCCAGCGAGATGAGCGCGAACAGCGGGGCGAGGACCAGCAGCGCGGAACCGGCGATCGTCACATCTACCAGGCGCTTGAGCGCCGCGTGATAGCGGGTACTGGCCAGGCGTGTCTGCAGCCCCGCCAGCGTGGCATGTGCCAGGAAGGTCACGTTGCCGATGAGATAGCGCTGGGCCAGGCGCCGGGGTTCCTGGGCCAGGCGCCACATCCACTCGCAGCCGCAGCGTCGCACCCAGGCCGGGGCACGGCTGACATTGTCGGCGTAGTAGTCGAACAGGCCGCCGACACCCAACACGACGGGCACCCGCAGGCGATGACGGTTCTCGGCGATCCAGTTCTCCTGGATCGGCACGCCGAAGCCCACGAACAGCAGATCCGGTTTTGCCCGGTTGATGCGCGAGATCAGCAGCTCCGTCTCCTCGGCGGCGAAGAAACCGTGTTGGGTGCCTGCGATGTCCAGGGTCGGATAGCGCTGCTGCATGGCGTCGGCGGCTTTGGCTGCGGTGCCCGGGCTGCCGCCCAGCAGGTAGATCGAGAGTTTTCGGGTGGCGGCGCGGTCGCACAGGGCCGGGAACAGGTCGGTGCCGTTGAGATTGTCGCCCAGCGGCGAGCCGGCCAGCTTGGAGGCGATGCGAATGCCCGAGCCATCCGGCAGCAGCAGGTCGGCTTGCGCCAGGCTCTGGCGATATTGCGCATCGCGGCGGGTCACATTGACACAGTGTGCGTTGATGAAGTTGATCGTCGTCGGCGTGCGCTGAACGGCGCGTTCGGCGATGGCGTCAACGGCCGCCTTAAGCGTGGCCGACACCAGCGGAAGGCCGAACAGGGGGACCGTGGCCAGGGCCTGTTCCGGTGCCGGTGAGACGAAGGCAGTCGAGGTGTGGGTGTCGAGATGGGCAGTGTTCATGGTGACTCTCCAGTGGCGATCGAATGAGCTGTCTGGAGAAGATGTGTCATAAATCGTGCCAACTTTTATTTTTTGTTAATAAACAATTTGTTGCGTTTATTTTGGCGGGGGAAATGGCGTTGGAACAGGGCTTGCCAGGCGCTCGGTTTGCAGCTTGCGTCGTCGAATGCAAATGGCATGTCAATTTGCGACGAAGTCGCTGGAAAACACCATGTGGTGGCAGGGATATCTAGCTAACTAGTTGCAATTTAATAGGTTTTTGGAGTTGGCCCGATTATTGAATGATATGGGCAAATACTATTGACCGGTGCCGGACATGAATCCATTCGCTTTTCGCTTTCGCAATGCCCGTCAGGACGTCAGCCCACTGATACGTGGCCTGGTCGCCTTCGGTAGTGCCGAGATGATCAATCGTGTCGTGCGTATCCTGGCGATCGTGGTGATCGCCCGGCAGGTGTCCCCCACCATCATGGGCGTGGCGGCGCTGGCCCTGAGCCTGTTCGAAGTGGTCAGAGCCTTGGCCAACGCCGGGATCGGCCAGCGAATCATCGCTGCCGACGTGGATGCGCTGGCGGCGACCTGCAACACGGCCCTCAGGCTGTTCTGGTGCTGGTGCCTCGGCGTGGCTGCGATTCAACTCGTCTTGGCCGCTGGGCTGCATCTCTTCGGCATGCAAGAGATTCCGCTGATGCTGGCCCTGCTCTCCGGTGTCTATCTGTTCATGCCGGCGGGGTTGGTGCAGGTGTTTCTGCTCATGCGCGAGGAGCGCTTCGGGGCGATCGCGCGGATCGCGACCGTGCAGAACGTCAGCGATCATCTGCTGACCCTGCTCTTCGTGCTGCTGTGGCCGAGTGCCTGGGCCATCGTGCTGCCCAAGCTGGTCACTGCGCCGGTGTGGCTGGTACTGGTGCGTCGGGCCAAACGGTGGGTGCCGCAGCACGAGGCGGGCCATGTGCCCTGGCGTACCTTCATGGGCTTCGCCGTCGGTGTCCTGATCACCGAAATGGTCAATGTCGCACGCACGCAACTCGATAAGCTGATCGTGGGGGCCGTCTTTGGTGTTAAAGCGCTGGGTATCTACTATTTTGCGTTCAACGCAGGCCTTGGTATCACCACCTCATTCGTGATGGCGCTGGGTCAGATACTGTTCCCCTACATCTGCCGCGCGGATGGCTTGGCCGATCGCCGACGCCGGTGTCGCAACGGGCTGATGCTGGCGCTGGTGGTGTTCATGCCGGTGTTGCTGCTGCAGGTCTGCCTGGCGCCCTGGTACGTACCGTTCATCTTCGGTGCCCAGTGGACGCCGTCGGCCCCGCTGGTCTCGATTCTGGGTCTCGGGGCGATGCCGATGATCTTCGCCGCTGTGGCCAGCGCCTGGTTGCGAGCGCTCGACCAGCCGGGAGTCGAAGCCATGATGAGCAGCATGGCGACGGCGGCGGCCCTGGGTGGCCTGGCGGCCTTTGCCGGCTGGGGGTTGCTGGTGGCCGCGGGTGCCTACGTGGCGGGGCTCGCGCTGATCCTGATTCCTGGCTCGATCTGGTGCCTGACACAAGATGCTGGCATCGTCTCACGGATGCCGTTCAAGAGGGCTTGTGCATGACTCGACCGAGGTTTTCCGTCGTGATTCCGGTATACAACGCCGCGGGCAGTATCGAGGAGACTGTTGCGAGCGTGCTGCGACAGACGGAACCTCACTTCGAGCTATGGCTCATCGACGATGGTTCCACCGATGACTCACTGGCGCGTCTACACGCCCTGGAGGCACGCGATGCGCGTATTCGCGTGGTCTCCATGGCCAATGGTGGTGTCGCCGCAGCGCGCAACGCTGGGGCGGACCGTGCCGAAGGGGAGTGGATCGCGTTTCTCGACGCCGATGACGTGTGGCATCCCACCAAGCTGGAGCGACATTGGCATCATCATGGCCAGGATCCGCTGCTCGACATGAGTTTCGCCAAGATCGCCTTTCTGCTCGGCGAGGGGGACGACCTGGCACGCGCGCAGACAATCTCCACGGTTCCGCCGGACGCGCTGACGCTCGAGGATGTGCTGGGGGAGAACCCGGTCTGCACCAGCTCCAATCTGGTCGTCAGTCGCGAATGCTGGCAGGCCAGTGGCGGATTTCGTCAAGGCATGCAGTACGCCGAGGATCAGGAGTGGCTGGCGCGTGCCGTCAACCAGGGGCGGCGTATTCGTGGCATGGATGTGCTGCTGGTCGGATATCGACTGTCGGCCGGCGGGCTGTCGGCCAATCTGCGCGCCATGTATGACGGCTGGCAGACGCTGACTCAGGACTACGCGGCGGATTTCGATGCCTCCTCCGCGCGGGCGCTGTATTGCCGCTACCTGGCGCGCCGGGCGCTTCGCGCGGGCAGTTCGCCATGGCAGGCACCGCGCTTTGCGCTGGTCGGGGTGGCGAGTTCGCCACGGGCGTTCTTCCGCGATCGACGCCGGGGCATGATGACCCTGGCGGGGGCGATGGTCAGCCCGCTGCTGCATCGCACCCTGCGCATGCGTCTCTTCGCCTAGTTTCTCCAAGACAGTCTCTTCGCGAAGGCCTTGTCACGATAGTCTCCTCAAGCCAGTCTCGTCGACTGGCCGCTCCGCACCGCCGCGACATCTCTGCGCGCGCTGGCCTATCCCGCATGCAGGGTATGACGGCATCGCTCAGGCTGGCTGGTATATCGCTGGCCCTTCTTCTTCGCTGGTATCGATCACGGGCAAATTGCGAAACCGCAAAAGGCGTGCGTTGCAATCTGCAGTCATTAGCGCAGATCATCGATATGATGACGGCGGTATTTTTTCAAGTTATTGATTTTTAATGAAAATTAAAGTTGGCATGGTTTTTGATACTCAAAGAGAAAGCCCCTCTCTTCACTACGCTTGGAGTAACCGTCATGACCCTGCCCATCTTCTCCGTCATCATGCCCGTCTACAATGTGGAAGCTTTCGTCGGCGAGGCGATCCAGTCAGTGCTCGATCAGACGTTCCAGGATTTCGAGCTCATCATCATCGATGATGGCTCCCTCGATCACAGCATGCAGGTATGCCGCGCATTTTCGGATGAGCGCATTCGCATCGTGACCCAGCGCAATCGGGGGCTCGCGGGG
The DNA here is from genome assembly GCF_003206035.1 of Salinicola sp. CPA57. NCBI lineage: Bacteria > Pseudomonadati > Pseudomonadota > Gammaproteobacteria > Oceanospirillales > Halomonadaceae > Salinicola > Salinicola sp. CPA57. Next base: position 198,399 of record NZ_PZJR01000001.1, on the reverse strand, counting down.
GCCCGTAACAGTGGCATCGCGGTGGCACGCGGCCGCTATATCGCGCTGCTGGACTCCGATGATCGCTGGGACCCGACCAAGCTCGCGCTGCACTTCATCCACCTCAATGCCGACGAGTCGGTCGACGTCAGTTATTCCGGCTCTCGCCTGATCGACGCCGAGGGGCGTCCGCTCGGCGTCAGCCAGCAGCCCCGGCTGACCGGTGTCGAGGCCCGCCACGTCCTCACGCGTAACCCGGTGGGCAATGGGTCAGCGCCAGTGATTCGGCGCCGTGCCCTGGATCACGTCGCCTTTGTACACCCGCAGGAGCGCGGACGCCTGTGCTGGTTCGACGAGAGCTTCCGCCAGTCAGAGGACATCGAACTGTGGTTGCGCATGATCGCGGGGTCCGGCTGCCGTTTCGAGGGCATCGAAGGCCTGCTCACCGACTATCGCATCGTCATCGGCGGGCTCTCCTCCAATGTGATCCGCCAGTACGAAAGCTGGGAGCGGGCGATCTCCAAGGCACAAGATTACGCGCCTGCACTGCTGGCTCGTCACGGCGCGCGGGCCCGGGCTTATCAACTTCGCTATCTGGCCAGACGGGCGGTGCAGCTGGGAGATGGCTCCTTCGCCGTGGCGCTGATGCGTCAGGCGCTGGCGGCCAGCCCCTGGATCGCGCTGCAGGAGCCCGTCAAGACGCTCGAGACCAGCCTTGGCGCGATGGCGGCACGCTGGCTGTCACGCGAACGCTTCACCATGCTGTTGAGTCGCCGTCTGGGTACCGAGGTGACGGCATGAAAACGCTCGAGATCGTCCATCTGCTGGACGATGTGTCACCCGGCGGCGTCATGCAGGCCCTGGCCATCTTCGAGCATCCTGCCTGGGTCGGTCGTCTGCGCTGCCGAGTGGTGACGGTGAAGCCGGATCATTCGCTGGCGTCGAGGCTGGATGCGGATGTGATCATGACTCACTTTCCGCCGCGCTGGCGGGCGCTGCCCTTCCTGGTGTCGCTGCGGCTGCGCAATCGTCACGCTCGGCTGATCCATATCGAACACAGTTACACGCGCTCCTGGGCGGCACATCACGTACCACACTTCTGCCGTTTTCGGATGATGTTGAACATCGCCGCTCGCTTGTTCGACCGCATCGTCTCGGTGTCGCAGGGGCAGTCGCAATGGTTGACCGAAGCTGTTGGGATCGCGCCACAGCATGTGCAGGTGGTGTCCCCCTGGAGTGATGTCCCCGCGCTGAAGGAGATGCCCCCCTCGGACTGGCAGGGGCAGCGCCCGCTGGTGGTGGGAGCCTATGGTCGCTTTGATCGGCAGAAAGGCTTCGAGCGGCTGATCGCCCGTTTCCTGACACTGGACCCCGCACGCTATCAGCTAAGGTTGGGAGGAAGCGGCGCTGAGGAGCAGGCGCTGCGATCCTTGGCGGGGGAGGCGCCGCACATTCATTTCGTCGGTCAGGTCGACGACCGTGCCGCTTTTCTGGGCGCGTGTGACATCATCGCCGTGCCATCGCGCTGGGAAGCCTTCGGCCTGGTGGCGGCCGAGGCCCGACAGGCGGCTAGGCCGATCCTGGTCGCGGGTGTGGATGGCTTGCCCGAACAGGCGGCCAGGGCCGGATGGGCAGTGGATTTCGATAGCGAACAGGGGCTGCGCACCTGTCTTCACAACCTGACGCCGCGGGAGCTGGTGGCCATGGGCTTGTCTGCGCGGGCCTCCACGCAGGGCCTCGTCGACGATCGGCTCCTGCGCTGGCGTGAGTTACTGCCGCTCGACTGAGTCTCCCTCTGGCGTGGGCACATCGCCTTGCCATCGTCTCTCTGGCGGCTCCTGCCCCCCAGTCGTCGCCGCACCGGTGCCTTCCTGGCGGCGCAGGGCAGCCTGCCTCGCCGCGATACCGACGATGACTAGGGCCGGCCAGTAGAGATAGCTCAGGATCTCCAGATTTTCGCCGAAGCTGTAGAGGGTGAGCAGCAGCAGCATGGCCAGGGCGACGCGACCGATCGGTTGGTAGAGTGCCAGCCGGCCCGCCATCCAGAAGCTCGCCGCCAGTGGAATGGCCAGGGCGATCGCCCCCAGTAAGCCTTTGACGAACAGCAGACCATACCAGCTATGGTGGCTCCCGATCGGCATGTATTCGACCAGGTGGGGGCCGTTTTCCACGATGCCATGGCCGAACCAGGGCGCCTCGTTTTGCCAGCGTTCGATGGCGATGCGGCCCAGGGCAGCGCGTACCCGACTGGAGTCGGCACGAGCGCTGGTGAAGCGCTGTATGGCCTGGTCCATCAAGCCCTGTATCTGGGGCGACAGCAGTCCCAGCAGCAAGATGGCGGGGGCCGCGGTGAACCAGGCCCATGGTTGGCGCAGGCGACTGACACCGAACGACACCGGCCAGACGATCGCCAGCGCCACCAGCGCCAGTCGCGATTGGCAGAGTAGCGCGATCAGCAGGCCCGCCGACACCCCGATGACTTTCCAGCCCAACTGCTTCTCCTCCAGCGCGCAGAGGATGTGCACCACCGCGATCATCCCGGCCGCCGGCGACCAGGGCGCGAAGAATTGCCAGCGCGGCACGCCGGTTCCCGGCTCCAGCGTATACAGGATCACCGCAAAGTACTCTGGCCCCGAGCCGCCGACGATCTTGAGTGGCGAGACATACAGCAAGCCTGGCAAGCCCGCGAACGGCGCGACCAGGAAGAGCGGGATCAAGATCAGTGTCTGTAGCCCCAGACGGCAGACGGCCCGGTAGATCACCTCGGGGCGCACGGGCAGCAAGGCGCCGGCCAGCGGGAACAGCGCCAGCAGTGCCCAGCCCTTGGCCCAGCCGATTGAGGACTTAATAGTCTTGCCGGTGCCCAGTTCATTGAGCAGATGCCCGACGATCAGGATCGCCAGCATCGCCAGCATCCCCAGCAGCCAGATGAAGATCACCGGATGGGGCGGCGGCGGGCGCCACGACGCGGAGTCTGCCGGCGCCAGGTACAGCGTGATCGCCGCCATCGCCGTCAGAATCCAGGCCATGGCTGGCCCGGCGATGTACAAGCCGCCGAGCAGCCAGAGCAGCCAGGTGCTCTGAATGGCGACCGAGATCAGCCTTTCGGCAGCAGTAGTTTGATGATCGGCTGGCGTAGCCATAGCAGCAGGAAGCCCATGATGACGAAGATGCTGGCGACCACGCCGCCAGCCACCGCGAGCACCGTCGAGGGTGACGACGGGGCGTTTGGCAGCGAGGGCGATTCGAAGGTCTGGACGAGCGGGTAGGAGGCGAAGGGATCCGACTTGTTGGTGTCCAGCCGGGCCAGGGCCGAGGAGAAGACTGCCTCGGAGATCCGCTGCTCCCTGAGCAGATCTGACAGGCCGGCGGCCATGGTCACCAGATCGCCATGATCCTGGTTCTCGCGTCGAATCTGCTGCTGAATCTCCGCCAGCTCGGCGTTGATGCCGGCCACCCGGCCTTCTGCGCTCAATAGCTCATCGAACAGTCGGGCGCGGCCTTCGCTCACCGAGAGGTCGACGAAGCGCTGCAGGGTTTGGGTCGGCAACGCCGTGAGAGTCTCACCGCGCGCCAGCATCGCCTGCAGCAGGGTATCTTTCTGGGCCCTGAGTTCGGTCAAGCGCAGATGGCGATCGCCCAGCGTGGCGCGATCCTGATTCCAGTCGGTCAGTGCGATGGCGTAGCGCGACAGCAGCGACTGAAAGATCGGATCGGCCTTCAGCAGCAGCGCGCTACGCGCCTCTGCTAGGGATACCTGCAACAACCGGCTCAGGCGCTCGGCCGTGGCCCGGTAGCGCTCCAGCTCGAGCCGCGCGCTGCGTTTCTGCGCCTCCAGGTCATCGACGACCCCCAGGCGCTGATTGAACTGCTCGAGCGTTGCCAGCCTCGCCTCCCCCTGGAACTCGAGCACCCGCCGCTGGGCTTGCTGCAATTTCTGCTCCAGCTCCTGAAGCCTGCCGAGGTCGGCGGTCTCGCGCTTCTCCGCTTCGTCCTGTCGCAGGCGCTCCAGGCTGGCCAGGAAGCTCTGGCGCAGTGCTTCGAGACGTGTCTGTGCCAGCTCGGGCGTCGGACCTGTCATGGCGACCATGATCAGGTTGGTCTGATCGACCAGTTTCACACTCGGGTTGGGGAGCCTGTCGCCGCCATCGTCGAGGCGCTGAGCGCCACGCTCGAGCACGAGATCCGAACTCAGCAGACGCTTGTAATTCTCCGTTGGGCTCAGCGAGGGGGTGGCAAAGGCGGAGCTCGTCTGCGATGACGCCTGGCCGATGGACTCCAGGTTGATCGAGCCGCCGACACCCGAGCCGGGCAGAATCAGGGTCATCGAACTCTTGTAGCTGATCGGTGCCAGTATCAGATAGGCAGCCAGCAATCCCCATATCATCAGCATGAAGGGAGCGATGGCGACGATATAGCGACGATAGCGGCCTGCCGGCGGCAGCCCATCTCGAACGAACCACCAGAGACGCAGCAACCGGCGCGGTGAAGGTGAATTTTTATCAGTCATGGTGCGGCATCATGAATGAGAATGACGGTGGCTGCCGGTCCCAGAGCTTCGCCTACCATCGACACGGCGTCCCTGACGTTCATCCAGCGGCTGTCATAACAGGCGAGCGCGTCGCCGGGCATCAGATAGGGGTTGATACGATCCCGGTCCTGGCGCTCCAGCATGTTCTCGATATCGCGGTCGATGACCACGGTGGTGTCATCGAACGGATTGGTGGAGATCAGAATGGCCTGGCGATGCGCATTCATCGCCGAGCCACCGACGCAGTTCGCGGCGACCAAGCCCTGCAGCAGACGAGTGCCATAGGGCAGGCTGGTCGACTCCTTGCCGATCGCCGAGGTGGCATTGCTGGGGGCGGGCCGCGACAGGTTGGACATGAACACGCGTATCCCGGGTGGCGTGACCGGCGTCGGGCGCACGAGAGCTGCGTCGAAGCAGTGTGTGCTGGGCACCTCGACGCGATCTCCGGGCGCCAGTCGCATGTTGGTGGAGCCCGTGCCCTGGATCAGTCCGGAGAGATCGACGCTCGTCCATTGGTCGCCACGAATGATTCGGACGTCACCCAGGTTGGCATCCGGTCGCGCGCCGGCGGCAGCCATGATCGCCGATGACAGGTTGCGTCCCAGGTTGGCATCCCCTGCCGTCGGGCCGTCGCGCTGGCCGATTCGACTCTCGGCCGGGCGTTCCCCGATGCGAACGGTGCCCTCGTTGAAAACCGCCCCCCTAACCGAAATCGAGATTCCGGCGCGCTCCACCAACGAGACGGCGGCGACACGCGGTAGCGGCCGGACCAACTGCTCCTCTACGAGCATGTCGCTCAAGCGTGCCTCGACCTCGGCGATGGAACGTCCCGTCGTGTCGATCACCGGGAGGCTTGGCAGTGCCAGGCGGCCGAGTTCATCGATGACATACATCTTGGAGAGGTCACCCGGGTCACCCAGCACATCGACGCTGAGGCGGTCGCCGGGCGCGAGACTGGCGGGTTCGGCGCGCATTTGCGCCATCGGCACATACGTTTTGCCCTCGGAAGGAGGAGGCGTCATGTCAGGCGTACATTGGCGCTGGTAGGACTCGATGTCCCACTGTTGCGGCATCCACAAGGCGCCATCCCGGTTTTCGGGCGTAGGGGCGGAGGAGCAGCCTCCCAGCGCCAGTGCAGCGGTAATGATCCACGCCGTGATGCGTGTGCGGTAAAGGTCTTTCTGCATGCATACCTCTCTATATGATCAATCATTGTAGAGAAGTCGGAGCGTAAAGGAATCGGTGTGTTATTAGATGTTAGGCGGTACTCCGCTTGTCTTTTCGCAAGTTGCAAACTCATTGGTGCCGTTTGCGAAGCCTCTTCTTTCAAGTTGCTAAAAAGAGGGCTTTCTTACCGCTATTTCTGCGCCTAAATATTGGCATCGATATTGCAATAGCCTGTCATTAACTCCGATTCCAAATCTACTTAGGGTGCAAAAAGGGTCATTATGAAAGGATTGATCTTTGTCGAGCTGATGAATTTTCTCGATGAACAGCTGGGAGAAGCCGTCACCGAGAGGGTGGTAGAGACGGCATCACTGCCCAACGAGGCCGCGTTCACAGCGGTCGGTAATTACCCCAGTCACTACGCCTCGGATCTCGTCGCGGCGGCAGCCGGGCTGGTCGGATACGATGCCGTAGCTATGTGCGAAGATTTTGGCCGTTTTCTCTTCTTGCGTTTCGAGAAGCGATTTCCGCTTCTGCTGGAGCGTTACAGCAGCGCCCGCGAGCTTCTCGAACACGTGCAGGGGCATATCCACGAGGAGGTCAAGGTCATTTACCCTGATGCCTCGCCACCGCAGGTGGAAACAGACAGTGATATAGAGGGATATACCGTGACTTATCGTTCACATCGCGGCTTTGCCCATATCGCTTATGGTCTAGTCGCGCAGTGCATCTCATTCTATAGTGAAGAGAGCGACGTTTATTGGAAGTCAGACAGTACCGCGACTGACGCGTGTTTCATCATCCGGCCCAGAAAAGGTATCTATCCCCTATGATGGAAAGCACTCGGGTTTTGATCGTCGAAGACATCGTGTCTCTGGCGCTTACCTATGCCAGTCAATTGGAGGCCGCCGGGTGCCAGGTCGAAGTCGCCGATAATGGAGAGAAAGCCCGATATTACATCGAGGCTGGTCAACGAGAGCAACAGCCATTCGATGTCATTCTGCTCGACCTGAAATTGCCGGACGTCGACGGTCTGGACTTTCTGGCTGATGCGCCGGAGCTGACCCAGAGCGCCAGCGTTATCGTCATCACCGCGGATGGTTCCATCAACCGGGCCATTCAGGCCATGCGCCTGGGCGCATACGACTTCCTGGTCAAGCCGGTCTCGGTCGAGCGTTTGACGACCACCGTGAAGCGCGCTGGCGAGCGACTACGTCTCGAGCAGGAAGTGCAGGTGGCGCGAAGCCTGCAGCGACGTGAACAGTTCCAGGGGTTCATTGGCGGCTCCGATGTCATGCAGGTCGTGTATCGCGCTATCGAGAACGTCGCCAACTCCAAAGCCACGGTGTTTATTACTGGCGAAAGCGGAACGGGCAAGGAAGTGGCGGCCGAGGCCATTCATGAACTCAGTCAACGGCGATCGGGGCGTTTCGTCGCGATCAACTGCGGCGCCATACCGGAAAACCTGCTCGAGTCCGAACTCTTCGGACATGTCAAAGGTGCCTTTACCGGCGCGCTGGAGAACCGCACGGGGGCTGCCAGGGAGGCTAGTGGCGGTACGCTGTTTCTGGATGAAATCTGCGAGATGGAGCTGAAACTACAGGTCAAGTTACTGCGCTTTCTGCAGACCGGCATGGTGCAGCCGGTGGGGAGCAATCGTGCCGTGCCGGTGGATGTACGCGTGGTCTGTGCCACGAACCGCGATCCTTTGACAGAGATGAGCGAGGGGCGTTTCCGCGAGGATCTCTTCTATCGGCTCTCCGTGCTGCCCATCGATCTGCCACCACTACGCCAGCGCGGTGGCGATGTGGTGTTGCTGGCTCAGGCGTTCATGGCGCGTTTCTCCGCTGAGGAGGGCAAGGCGTTCGAGGACCTCGATGATGAGACGCAGCAAACGCTGCATCAGTACAACTGGCCGGGTAATGTCCGAGAGCTGCAAAACGAGATTCGCAGGGCCGTGGTGATGAGCGCCGGCAACAAGCTCTCTCTGTCGCATCTGGGGGCTGGCGCCACAGTGCCGACAACCTGTGCGAAGCTGGCTGAAAGAGAGTCCAGTCAGATAGATCTTTCGCCAGACGCTGATGATGCCCTGACGGGACTCTCTTTCCAGGGGCTGACGCTCGAGCAGATCGAAAAAATGGCCATCGAAAAGGCCATCGCCAACAATGGTGGCAGTGTGCCCGGCGCTGCACGTGATCTCGCCGTCAGCCCCTCCACGATCTACCGCAAGCTGGAAAAATGGTCGTTGACCGGGACTTCCTCCTAGATTTTGGACGAAAAGTCGACGAGGGAAGTCCGGGTCTAGGCACGAGGTGTAAATGTCCAAGGGTAAGATTCTGATCGTCGGTGGCGCCGGTTATATCGGCTCACATATGGTCGAGCATCTGCATCGATCGGGATATCAAGTGACGGTTCTGGATAATCTCTCCACGGGACATTCCGATGCCGTCGTCAACGCTGAGCTGGTCGTCGGTGACCTGGGAAATAGAGAGGTGCTAGGGCGCCTCTTTCGAACCCGTGGCTTCGATGCCGTCATGCATTTCGCGGCCTTGAGTGAAGTCGGCGCGTCCATGATGCAGCCCGAAGCCTATTATCAGAACAATGTGGCCAAGACCCTATCGCTGCTCGCGGAGATGCGTTCTCAGGGCTTGGATAAGTTCGTTTTCTCGTCGACGGCTGCGGTCTACGGTGATGCTCAAGAGGGCGCCATCGGGGAGTCGAGCGATACCTCGCCGATCAATCCGTATGGATGGACGAAGCGCTTCGTCGAGCAGGTCCTGCGTGACTACGCTCACAGCTACGCTTTTCGCTCCATGATCTTTCGCTATTTCAATGCGGCAGGTGCCGATCCCGAGGGGCGGTTGGGCGAACGTCACGATCCCGAGACGCACCTCATTCCGTTGCTACTTCAGGCCGCTTCCGGTCATCGGGCGAACTTTACACTATTCGGCCGCGATTACTTGACGCCGGATGGCTCCTGCGTCAGGGACTTCATCCACGTCGACGATCTGTGTCGCGCGCATCGTCTGGGACTGGAGGCGCTGTTACGGGGAGAGCAGGGCGATGTCTTCAATCTGGGGAGCGGTGTCGGCTACAGCGTCCTGCAGGTCATTGAATCGGTCCGGCGCGTGACCGGGTGTGAGGTCGACGTCAAGGCCGCTGACCGCCGTGCCGGTGACCCGGCATATCTCGTCGCTGATGTGGCAAAGGTCGAGCGCGCGCTGGGGTGGTGTCCGCACTACTCGTTGGACGAGATGGTGGCTCACGCCTGGCGCTTCGAAACCGACGCGGCAACAAGATAGCGACGGCGGGAATCGGCCGTCGATCCTGGCACCCTAGGCAAGCGCGACACGACGGCGGGGCTNNAGCCCCGCCGTCGTGCGTCTGGGGTAGTGCCCGCCAGCGTGCTCCGGCTGGTGCGTGCGCAGCACGCCACCGACAGCGATCACCGAGTCATGAGCGGGCCGGCATCTTATCATCGTTGATCGGCGCATCGATGCTTGTACGTGTAAAGTGATCGTTTTACACTCAGTGCATGGACATTCGCACACGACTCATTTCGGCCGCCGAGCAGCTCTTCGATCGCCACGGCTTTACCGCCACCGGGATGGACCGGCTGACCCAGGCCGCCGGCATCTCCAGCCGCACGCTCTACAAGCACGTCGGTAGCAAGAACGGCCTGATGGCCGCGGTCCTGAACGAGCGCGACCGTCGCTTCCATCGGCGAATCGACGCCGTCAGCGTCGATGCGCTGTTCGGCGCGCTGGAAACCTGGTTCGCCGAGGAGGGCGCAAGAGGATGCCTGTTCCTGCGGGCCTGGGGAGAAACCGGGGGTGGCGTGCCGGAGATCGCCGAGGCGATGGCCCGGCACAAGGAGCGCCTGCGGCAACGCATCGACGACATCGTCGTGGCGGAGATCGGACACCGCGACGACGAGCTGGCCGAGGCGATTCTGCTGCTGTTCGAAGGCGCGACCCACGCCGCGACCTATCGTGGCGGTGCGGCCGTCGATGGTGCTCGCCGGGCAGCACGGCGGTTGATCGCAGGCGCGCGCGCTGAGGGAAGCACTGCATAAATGCCTACGCGGGCGAATCGCTGCGTTGCGCGGTGCTCGAAGGCTTGCCTAACCCCATGTTATGTCTCGCCTTCTGTGCTCCGTGCGTCTTGCGCTTCATCCCGCTCGCCGATTGATTCAGCGCTTCCTTCGCGGATTCCGCTCGGGAAAGCCCTGGCAGTCTGGCTAACCATCCCTTGATGGTCTGACAACACCACGGCGCGATTCTCCGGTTCAAGGCCGGCGGATTCGCTACGACTGCAAGGAAAACGATCATTTTACATCACGACTGTCGTCTGGACGTTTCGGTAGCGTCCACCACTTCAGCAAGGAGGATTCCGATATGAACCGCCAGGAACTTCGACTCATCGTTGCCGGCACAGCGCTGATTGGCGTGAGCTACGGTTTGGCGCGCTTTGCCTACGGGCTGTTTCTGCCCAGCATGCGCGAGGACGTCGGGCTGAGTTCGGCCATGGCCGGGGCGATCGGCAGCGGTGCCTACGTTGGCTATTGTCTCGCCATCGTGGCCAGTGCCGTGCTGGTGGAGCGTTTCGGCGCCCGGCTGATGGCCGTCGCCGCCGCCCTGATCGCGGCGGCCGGCATGGCGGTCGTTTCGATTAGCGAGAGCCCGCTGTTGCTGGCCGGTGCCATTCTGCTGGCGGGAACGAGTACCGGGTTGGCCTCGCCACCCATGGCCCAGGCCGTCGCGCGCGCGATCCCGGAAGCCCGCCAGAGCCGGGCCAACACCATCATCAACGCCGGGACCAGTCTCGGCGTCGCGGTCTCCGGCCCGGTGGCATTTCTCGCCACCGGCCAATGGCGAGTCGCCTACGCCGCGTTCGCGATCACCGCATTGGTGAACGCCGTGCTATTGCTCCTCAGCGTACCGCGACCCCCGGCCACCGAGAAGCGTGTCAACGTCGCGCCCAAGGCAGGCAAGGCTTCTTCCCAGCAAGAGGGTCGTCAGAACCGAGGCCGGCTATGGCGAGCACCGGCATGGCGAGTGATGTTGGCCGCAGCGGGCACGGGAATCGCCAGTGCCGCCTACTGGACGTTCTCGAGCGAAGCGGTCGTCACGCAGGGGAATTTCGATCAGACGGTGGCCAATATCGTCTGGATTCTGATCGGCGTTGCAGGTCTGGTCGGGGGGCTGGCGGGGGATCTCGTCAAACGTTTCGGCCTCGACGTCGTTAATCGCGGGTCGCTCGGCGCAATGGCGCTCTCGCTCTGCCTGTTGGCACTGATGCCTGCCAGCCTGCCGGCGATGCTCGTTTCGGCGGCGCTTTTCGGTGGCGCTTACATCATGCTTACCGGGGTCTATCTGGTCTGGGGGATCCGGCTCTACGCGGACCGGCCCGCCATTGGTCTTGGCCTGCCGTTTCTGATGATCGCCGTGGGCCAGATCGTCGGCTCGCCGCTGGCCGGCTATCTGATCGGCAGCCGGGGATACGCCTTCTGCTTTGTCGTCTTTGCGCTGATTGCCGTGGCGACGATGCTGGTTGGATACCGGGCGGACGAACCGCGGAGCGACGCGGCAACGGATCGAGGCGATTTCGCCCGGCGAGATGAGCCACGAGCCCAGCAGCCTTCGATCCCTCGCTTCTATATGCCGGCCATGCCGCCGCTGGGATTGATCGAAAAGATCGGTCGGAGGTTCAGCGGCGGGCTCGGCTCCGGTACCGACAGACCTTGAAGCTGTCGAGGGGCGGCTCTGAGCGGATCAGTCTCCCAGCATCGCTTCCACGACTCTCGCGTGCTGCAACAGCGCGGCATCGTCGCCCTGAGGCCGCGACAGCATCAGGCCGATCGGCAGTTCGGCGCCGGCCGCGAAGTAAGGCAGCGAGATCGAAGCCGCGTCGAGATAGTTGAAGACGCTGGTGTTGCGCAGCGCCAGCCGATTCGCCCGCTGGAACGCGGCGGCATCGTTCTCGAGCTCGGCCCGCCGTGGCGGAAGCGTCGCCACCGTGGGCAGCAGCACTGCATCGAAGCCGGCCATTTCGTGCTCGAAACGTCGTTGCCAGTTCGCTCTCGGCCAGAGGCGCTGAAGATAGTCGGCGGCACTGATATCACGGCCGCCATTCAGACGTTCGGCGATCAGCGGATCGTATTCGGCCTCCGCATGCGCGAGCTGCTCACGGTGCAGCGCCGCCGCTTCCGGCACGACCAGTCCACCTTGCTGATTGATCGCCAGCGCGCCGTCGACGGCCGCGAACGGCAGGCGCTCGATGCAACACCCCCTGGCTTCGAGGGTAGCGACGGCCGCCTCGAAACCGTCGCGAACCGCGTCGTCGAGTTCGCTCAGTAATCCGCCTTCGGCGATCGCCAGCCGCAGCGGGCGCGGCCTAGCATCCAGCGGCGGCATCGGCCGTTCGGCCAGTACCGACCACAATCGCGCGCAGCAGTCGACGCTGGGCGCGATCGGGCCGACGCAGTCGAGACTCGGGGCGAGCGGGTAGGCGCCTTCGCCGGGCACGGTTTGCTGACTGGGCTTGAAGCCGGTCAGCCCGCAGAACGCGGCGGGAATCCGCAGCGAACCGCCGGTGTCGCTGCCCAGCGTCGCCGCGGCGAGGCCGAAGGCGACCGACGCGGCGCCGCCGGAGGTCGAACCGCCGGTGATGCGCTCGGCATCGAACGGATTGGGCGGCGTGCCGTAGTGTCGATTGAGACCGAGCCCCGAGAACGCGAACTCGCTCATGTTGGTGCGTCCGGTCAGCAGCGCACCGGCGCGGCGCAGACGTTTGACCGCGGGCGCATCGTCGGTGGCAGGCTTGCCGTTACCCAGCACCCGGGAGGCGGCTTTGGTCACCTCGCCATGGACATCGAACAGATCCTTGATGCTGATCGGCAGACCGGCCAGCGATTCGGCCAGGTGGACTCGCATCAGCCGGTCACGCAGCTTGTCGGCATCGAATTGGATGAAGGCCGTGGCGGTGACGTCGGCCTGTGACTGGGCCCGCTCGATCAGCGCCTCGAGCGCCTGGGCGGGGGTGAAGGCGTTGCCATCGACCGCCGCCTGCCAGTCGGCCAGCCGGCGTTGCCGAGGAGGGAAATTCCAGAACGCCTTGGCGGCATCGAGCTGACTCATTGGGCTACCTCGAGTTCGATCACGGTGTAGGCGTGGCTCAGACGACGGTTGAGGACCGGATCGTTGAGCGTCATCGAGAAGCAGGCGCTGGGGCGGATGCCGCCGATCGCCGGCACCGTTCCGCACAGCAGCAGCGTATTGGGCGCGAGGAATTCCCCCTGCTTGAGGGCGGCGGGCAGTTTGGCTAGCAACGTCTCGACATCCAGCAGCTCGGCGAGCGTGCCTTGCTGGTAGGTGACGGTGTGACCGTTCTCCTCGATCTCGCTCGAAAGCTCCAGCGAGTCCCAGTGCTCGCGAATCTCCTCCAGCGCCCACGCCTGCGTGGCGACCGGCTTGGCACAGAGCTGCTTGGACTCTGCCACGCCCACGGCTTCCAGCTTGCGGTCAGTGTGATCGGAGGCGAGCGTCACCCACAGCCGGCCGTCGCCATCGCTGACGAGACAGACTTCGGCTTCGCCGGAGCCCTCGCCGCCGAGCATCTCGACGTTTTCCGCCTGGGTCAGCAGTTGGGCGCTGGCGCGGTAGAACAGCGGCACGCTCGACGGCGGCTTGACGCCGATGGCGGCCAGCTCGTCGATGTGATGCTGGACACCGGCCTGATCGCGGCCGGCCCAGCCGGCGATGGCCAGGCGTTGCGGGGTGACGCTAAGGGAGCCTTGGGGCGTTTCGAAAGTCAGCATGAGATAGGTTTCCGCATTCGATGGATAAGAATTACAGCGAGTTCGGGAGCCATAGCGCGATGCTCGGAAAAGCGATCAGCAGTACGGCCATCACCAGCATGGCGGCAATGAACGGTAAGGTACCGATGATCACGTCGGAAAATGGCTTGCCGCGACGCGATGCCTGCACGATGTAGAGGTTGAGGCCGACCGGTGGCGTAATCAGCGCCATCTCGACGAACAGGATCATGACGATCCCGAACCACACCTTGTCGAAGCCCGCGGCGAACAGCAGCGGCGCGATGATCGGCAGCGTGATCACCATCATCGACAAAGTCTCGATGAAGAAACCGAGAATCACCAATAGCGCCAGCACGCAGAGCAGCAATCCCATCGGCGAAAGATCGAGCTGGGTCAGCAATTGGGTCAGCTGGTTGGAAAGGCCGGCGGATGCGAGCGCGAAGTTGAGAAACGAGGCCGCCAGCATGATGAACAGAATCATCGAGGTGGTGCGCACGGTGTTGTCGAGGGCTTCGGTCAACATGCGCCAGTCCAGTCGCCGATTGAACGCGGCGAGGATCAGCGCTACCACCACGCCGATGGCGGCGGCTTCGGTGGGCGTCGCCCAGCCGGTGTAGATCGAGCCGACGATGGCGACGAACAGGATCAGCAGCGGCAGCAGGAACTTCAGGTGGCGCAGGCGCTCCGGCCAGCTCGAGTGACTGCGTGGCCCCCCGAGCGACGGCTTGATCGCGCAGAACAGGATGGCCGTCAGCATGAACAGGCCGGTCAGCAGCAGCCCCGGCAGCAGCCCGGCAACGAACAGCTTGGGGATCGAGGTTTCGGTCAGAAAGCCGTAGACGATCAGATTGATCGACGGTGGAATCAGGATGCCCAGCGTTCCGCCGGCGGCAATGCTGCCGCAGAAAAGCCGCGGGTGATAGCCGAGCTTGTCGCCCTGCGGCAGCGCCACAGTGGAGATCGTCGCGGCGGTGGCCACCGACGATCCAGAGGTGGCCGAGAACAGCATCGAGGTCATCACGTTGGCATGCAGCAGACCGCCGGGCAGCCAGGAAAGCCAGTGATCCATGGCGCGATAGGCGCGCTCGGCGATACCCGCACGCACGATGATTTCGCCCATCAGCACGAACAGCGGTATCGCGATCAGCAAGAACGAATCCGCTGCCGACCAGAGATTCTGCCCTAGCGCCCGCATCAGCGGAAAGAACGAAAAAAACTGATCGACGCCGAAGGCGAGCAGGAATAACACAATGGCGACAGGGATGCCGGTCAGCAGTAGCGCCAGAATTCCGATCGAGAGATAGAGCAGCATCAGGATTTTCCCCTTGCTGTCGCGGTTTCGAGGTCGCCAGCTTCCTGCTGATCGGCGTCATGACCCATGCCGATCAGCGTATGGATCGTGGCACTGTCGCCCTGCGTCGCGGCCAGCAGGGCGCGAATCGCGAGCACCGCCGCCGAAAGAGCAAACCAGGTGTAGCCCAACACCCAGACCAGCTGCGGTATCCACAGCGGCGTCGACAGCGGCGTATTGGCGGTGGTGTGGTTGGAAAGCGACCCCGAGAACACTGGCCAGGCGTGGATGACGATCATCCAGCCGACCAGATTGACGGCGAGGATCGAGAGCAGGTCGAGCGCGGCGCGGGCGGCGATCGGCAGCTTCGAGTAGCCGACGTCGATGCGGATATGGGCACGTTCGACCAGCGTATGCGAAAGGCCCCAGGCCGAGAGAATGGCAAGGACATAACCGGCATACTCTTGCACGCCTTCGAAGGAGTGACCCAGCAGTTTGCGGCTGACGACCTCGATAATGACCAACGTCACCACGGCAAGCAGTAGCAGGCCGATGAGGCGAGCAGCCCAGCGGGAGATTTGACGCACAGCGTGCACGAGCACGTCGACCAGCGAAACGAGAGAGAGCATGTTGGATACCTGCATCGCGGCCCGGCCGACGCGCGCTGGCGCCGGCCGGAATGAGCGGGATTTAGGTGGTGCTGGTCACTTGACGATGGGAAGCGCGACCAGCGGTGCGACGTTCTCGTTCCAAAGTGAGATCGTCTCGTCGTCGATGCGCGATGCCCAGCTCGGCAGTACGGCGTCGACCAGGGCCTGATGGGCACGCTCGCGGTCGGCATCGGTCACCTCGACCAGATTCATGTCGCCCGGATCGCCATGTTCGCAATCGCCGTTACCGGTCAGACAGGCAATGCCCTGCTGTTCGTCCTTGGCCAGATTGTTCCAGACCGGATCGACGAAACCAGGTTCGATCTGGTCTTCGATGATCTGCTTGGTCTCATCGTCGAGTGAGCCCCAGGTATCGTTGCTGACCGCGGTGATGACTGTGTCCCATCCGCCGATGGGCAGCGGCAGCAGATAATCGGCGACATCCTGCCAGCCGGAGTTGTAGCCGGAGAGCGAGCCGGTGACGGCACAGTCGATCACGCCGCGCTCCAGCGCGCCGGGGACCTCGTTGAAGGCCATGACCGTGCTCTGGGCACCGATAGCGGAGAGGAACTCCGCCGTGGTGCGGCCACTGGCGCGAACCTTCTTGCCCTGCAGATCGCCGAGGCCAGTGATCGGCGTATTGCAGAACACCACCTGCGGCGTGTTGGGCGCGATCGCCAGCACGTGCGCATTGTAGTGAGACTGCATCGTCTTTTCGGCGATCGGCATGAATGCCTCGCTGACCTCGCGTGCCTTGACGGGATCGGTGGTCATCATCGGCAGATCGAGCCCTTCCAGCGCCGGCGCCTCGCCGCCGACATAGTCCGAGAACGTCATACCGACATTGAACAGGCCGTTTTTCAGATAGGTGAAGACATCGCTGCCTTCGATGCCCATCTGATCGAAGGTCGTCATCTGGACCTGGATCTGACCGTCGCTGGCCTTGGGCAGGGTCTCGGTCCAGAACGGCTTCTCGAAGTTCTTGTGCAGGGAGACCGCGCTCCAGGTACCGACGACATTGAGGCTGGTATCGGCGGCGGCGCTCTGGGCAAGGCCGACAGTCAGGGCGGAGAGCGTGAGGCCAAGCAGTGTCTTCTTCATGGGAGTCTCGCTTGTTGAGGTTGTTTTACGAGCCTTCGGCAGCGGCGGGCAGCGTGACCGCCGCGATATCGCCGCTACCGATACTTGAGGCGATAGTTGGGAATGTCGGTGATCAGCATGTGACCCGGGGCATGGGCCATGGCGAAGGGTAGCTTCGCATTCATCAGCGCGACCTGCGGCGTCACCCCGCAGGCCCAGAACACCGGAATATCGCCGGCTTCCATCACTGGCGCATCGCCAAAGTCCGGCCGGTGGATATCGTCGATGCCGATCAGCTCCGGTCGCGCCAGATGCAGTGGGGCGCCATGAACGCTGGGCATGTCGGTGGTGATCTGCACCGCGCGGATGGCATCGGCCGGCGGCATGGCGCGCATCGAGACGACGTAGCTGCCGTGGAACGGGCCGGCGGGTATCAGCGGAATACGGGTTCGGTACATCGGTACGATGGTGCGCGCGGCCATGTGGCGAACCGGCACGCCCTCGGCGAGCAGCGGCTCCTCGAACGAGAACGAGCAGCCGATCGAGAAGGTCACCAGATCGTCGCGCCAGCGAGAGACCAGATCGGCTGGCTCGTCGACCAGTTCGCCATGTTCATAGACGCGGTAGCGGGGTACGTCGGTGCGCAGGTCGATCGCGTCTCCCAGTGCCTGCGGATGAAAGCTGCCCGGTTCACTGACATCGAGTACCGGACAGGCAGCTCGATTGGCCATGCAGAAACGCAGGAAGTCGCTGGCGTAGGCCTCGGGGATGATGACCAGATTGGCCTGGGCATAGCCCTTGGCGATACCGGTGGTCGTGTTGGGCCAGTCGCCGCGGCGGATAGCGGCGCGTGCATCGGCTGGAGAGACGATAGCGTCGAGAGAGAGCATCTTGTCGATCCTGATTGTCATTGTCGTGGCAGCTTTGGCCGACAGAGCCGGACGCCACCTTATGCAATCCAACGCTATGAGTTCATGGCGCATCAATCCAATCGATTTTTATGATGCCTTTTCATCGGCAAAACCTTTCAATGGCCGGGTCCATCGGCAACGCCCTGTCAGTGTCAGGCGTGCTCGCGCTGGTCCCGCTGGCCGAGTTCGATCGCCAGGTCGATGACGCCATCGGCCAGTGCCTTGTCGATGTGCTGCGGCCAGGAGGCCGCGAAGTCCAGCCGTGGCAGATCACAGGGCAGCGTGACGAGCTCGCCGCGGGCGATCTCCTGTTCGACGATGCGGGGCGGAATGGCACCGACGCCGATACCATCCAGCGCCAGGCGCACGATGGTCCAGACTGAGCCGGAACAGTGCAGTTTGATCCGCTCCAGGCGCTGTTGATGCAGCAGAGACTGCAGCTCCCGATAGGGGCGGCTGTCGCTGGCAAAGGTGATCAGCGGCGTGCCGCTGCGTTCCAACGCTGCCAGTGAAAAGGTGTCGGGATCGAACCCTAGGCACGGATTGACGATCAAGCCGGTCGGGTAGTGGCATAGCGGACGACTGAGTATGTCCTGGGCGTCGACCGCCCCCAGCGTGAAAGCCATGTCGATCTGGCGATTGAGCAGCCGGTTGGCGAGCCCCGGCGTGCCATCCACCTCGAGCTGAAGCGTCATGTCGGGAAAGCGGTCGGCGAGCTCGGCAATGAACGCCGGCAACCAGCTGTGAGCGACGGTCTCGACCACGCCGAGGCGCAGCACCCCCTGGAAAGGGTTGTTGGCCTCGAGCATCGCCATCGCTTCCTGGCGCGTCTCCAGCATGTGCTGAGCGTGGCGGTAGAACTGTCGACCCTTCGGCGTGGGCTGGATCGGGCGCTGGGCGCGATCCAGCAACGGCCCGCCGACGAAGTCCTCGAGCCGGGCAATACGATCCGAGATGGAAGGCTGGGTCAGGTGCAGGTGCTGTGCGGCAAGACGAAACGATCCCAGTCGCACGATCCAGACGAAGGCCTCGATTTCCTTGAAGTCGAACATGACGGGGTCGCTCGGGTCGCGGTAAAGGTAAAGGTAAAGGTAAAGGTAAAGGTAAAGGTAAAAAGAAACCGGTTGCCCGCCAGTATTGCATGGATGATCTGGCCGGGGAGATGCGCGATTTCCGCCATCGTCGGATGTCCGCGCGCGCTTCGGGCCGCTACAATGGGTCACCCTTTCTGTATCGGACGCGTCCGACTGGCTTCACGAGAGCCGCTTCACAAGAGCCATCGCGTCCGTGCATTGTCATCTGACCGTGACACCTCGATGCACGCCGACCGTCATCTTTTTCTGCATCACTTCAGCCGGCATGGGTCGTTCAACTTCTGCCCGACGTGGTAGCCGGATTGCCCGCGAGGCGAACAGACGAAAACAGGAGCGCTTGATGAGCCAGGATTCCCCGGACGACAATTTTCCCGCCAACACCGATCACCGACGTCGCCACTCCGCCAATGTCGTGGATGGCCCCGGCAAGGCTGCCAGTCGCGCCATGCTGCGGGCGGTGGGCTTCACCGACGAGGATTTCAAGAAGCCCCAGGTCGGTATCGCCTCGACCTGGAGCCGCGTGACGCCGTGCAACAGCCACATCAACGTGCTGGCCGAAGCCGCCAGTGACGGTGCCGATGCCGCTGGTGGCAAGGGCGTGATCTTCAACACCATCACCATCTCCGACGGTATCGCCAACGGCACCGAGGGCATGAAGTACTCGATGGCCTCGCGCGAGATCATCGCCGACTCCATCGAAGCCGTTTCCGGCTGCGAGGGCTTCGACGGCGTGGTCGCCATCGGCGGCTGCGACAAGAACATGCCCGGCTGCATGATCGGCCTGGCGCGTCTGAACCGCCCCAGCCTCTTCGTCTACGGCGGTACCATTCAGCCGGGCGCGGGCCATACCGATATCGTCTCGGTATTCGAAGCGATGGGTGCCTACTCCCAAGGCAACATGTCGCGGATCGAGGTCAAGCAGATCGAGGAGACCGCGATTCCCGGGCCGGGTTCCTGTGGCGGCATGTACACCGCAAACACCATGGCGTCGGCGATCGAGGCGATGGGCATGAGCCTGCCCAATTCCTCTGCCCAGGAAGCCGTCTCCCAGACCAAGAACGACGACAGCCGCGCCGCCGGCGAAGCCGTGCTCAAGCTGCTCGAGCTGGATCTCAAGCCCTCCGATATCATGACTCGCGAGGCGTTCGAGAACGCCATCACCGTGGTCATCGCCCTCGGTGGCTCCACCAACGCCGTGCTGCACCTGCTGGCGATCGCCAATACCGTTGGCGTCGAGCTCTCGCTCGATGATTTCACCGAGATCGGCAAGCGCGTGCCGGTACTGGCCGATGTGCGCCCGAGCGGCCAATACATGATGAGCGAGCTGGTGGCGATCGGTGGTATCCAGCCGATGATGAAAATCCTGCTCGACGCGGGCCTGCTGCACGGCGATTGCATCACCGTCACCGGCAAGACGCTGGCCGAGAATCTGTCCGGCGTGAAGCCGTATCCGCTCGACCAGCAGATCATCAAGTCGCTGGACGAGCCGGTCAAAGCGACCAGCCATCTGCGCATCCTCTACGGCAATCTGGCGCCGGAAGGGGCGGTGGCCAAGATCACCGGCAAGGAAGGCACGCGCTTTACCGGTCGTGCCCGGGTATTCGACTCCGAAGAGGAAGCGCAGGCGCGGATCAACGATCTGACGGTGGTCGCCGGCGACGTCGTGGTGATTCGCTACGAAGGGCCGAAGGGTGGCCCCGGCATGCGCGAGATGCTGACGCCGACCTCGGCGATCATGGGGCGTGGCCTGGGTGACAAGGTGGCGCTGATCACCGATGGCCGCTTCTCCGGTGGCAGCCACGGTTTCGTGGTCGGTCACATCACCCCGGAAGCCTTCGTCGGCGGCCCCATCGGCCTGGTTGAAGACGGCGACGAGATCACCATCGATGCCGAGAACGACGTCATGACCGTACACATCGACGATGCCGAGATGGATCGTCGCCGAGCGGCCTGGAAGCGCCCGGCACCGCGCTACACCCGCGGCACCCTGGCCAAGTATGCCAAGACGGTCAGTTCGGCTTCCAGGGGCGCGGTCACCGACCTGCCCGAAGCGCTGGAAGACTGAGACGTCGGCCAGCGGTTCGCTGGCCGTGTCAGTGAAACCGACGCCCCGGTGCTTTGCATCGGGGCGTTTTGCTGTCAGGCGTTCGTTCGATCTGATCGTGAATTGAATTCATGATCGAGCTGCATAAGTTTCATGTGCTCGCGGGCCTATCATCGCCGGCGCTTGGGTATCCTTGGCGACCTACGCTTTCGACGGCTCGGCGCATGCCGATCTTCATGCTGTTCGAGCCGCACAACCCCATCAGGGAATGATCATGAAAACCAGTCGCGACCGAATCATCACGACACACACCGGCAGCCTGCCCAGAACTCTCGAGCTGTCGAAGCTGCTGGTCATGCGCGAGCAGGGCAAGTCGGTCGACGCCGCGACGTTCGATGGCGAGGTCGCACGTTGCCTGGATGGCGTGATCGGCGCGCAGCTCGAGGCGGGGCTCGACAGCATCAATAATGGCGAGGCGCCGCGCGTCGGCTTTTCGACCTATGTCACCGAGCGCATGACCGGCTTCGGTGGTGAAGGACGGCGCAAGCCGACGCTGGATATCCAACGTTTTCCCGGCTACGCCGAGCACATGGCGCGCCAGATCGGGGTTTCGGAGGATCTGGCCAAGGTCTGGAACACGCCGCTGGCCCAGCGCGCCGTTCAGTACGATCCGACACTGGCCGGCGTGAAGGCGGAACTCGCGTCGTTCGATGCCGCGCTCGCCCATCGTGCCCGACCGCTGGAAACCTTCCTGACCGCCGCGTCACCGGGCGTCGTCACCACGACCATGCTGCGCGCGGAGAACAATCCCGACTATCCCACCGACCGCGACTACGTGCTGGCCGTCGCGCGCGAGATGAAGCAGGAGTACGAGGCCATCGTCGCTGCCGGCCATGTGCTGCAGCTCGACGCGCCGGATCTGGCCATGGAGCGGGTCATCATGTTCGGCGATGACGATTTTGGTACGTTTCTCGAACGGGTCGAGTTGCACGTCGAGGCGATCAACCTGGCGCTGGAGAACGTTCCGGCCGACAAGGTGCGTCTGCATGTCTGCTGGGGCAATTGGCAGGGCCCGCACCAGGACGACGTGCCGGTGGCCGAGCTGCTGCCGATTCTCTACCGCGCCAAGGTCGGGGCGTTGAGCATTCCGCTGGGCAATCCGCGTCATGAGCACGAGACCGTCTCGTTCAAGACGCATCCGTTGCCGGACCACATGCTGCTGATGCCGGGCGTGATCGACGTCACCACCAACTATCTCGAGCATCCCGAAGTGGTCGCCAACCGGATCTGCGCCTCGGTCGAGGCCATCGGTGATCGCGAGCGGGTGGTGGCAGGCACGGACTGCGGCTTCGGCACGTTCGCCAGCTACGAGTTCGTCGCCCAGGACGTGGCCTGGGCCAAGCTCAAGGCGCTGAGCGAGGGCGCGGCCATCGCCACCCGCCGGCTGTGGGGCTGAAAGAGAACCGCGACGATTTCCGTGCAGTGATCGGGGGCACTCCTATACTGCAGGGGCAAACGGCACAACAGGGAGAGGTGCAATGTCGACCAAATGGATGAATGCCGGGCTGGGGCTGGGGCTGGGGCTGGCGCTGGGCGCCATGTTGATCGCCGGTAGCGCGGTGGCACAGGAGCTGGATGGGCAGGGCGACAAGGACAAGTCGTCAGGGGCTCAGGTCGGTGAGCAGCAAGGCGCGCACGAAACAGAGACGCAAGCGGAGGGAGCCCCCAAACTCGCCAGGGAGTGTCTCGATCTCGCGCTGCAGGAAGACGAGGGTAGCGAGACATTCCGAGGCAATTCCATCTACGAGAACAACGCCAAGGAGTACGAAGCCGAGGAGCTCGAGAAGGGGGATACCTTCGAGCTGCTGGTCGATCTGCTTGGCGAGGGTAACGCCAAGTACAACCTGACCTGCGAGATCGATGCCGACGGCAACATGACCTACAAGGGTATGGGCGAGTCGACCAGCGTCAAATCGTGAAACGGACTCGTGCAACGTTGCAGGCGGCCCCCCGGGGCCGTCTGCGTTTGCACTCCTCGACCGGCCACGGCTTTTCATCAGGAGGTCATTGGTGAGCATCCCCGCAGACATCGTCGAGACGACGTCTCCGGTCGGCGTCATTTCGGATACTCACGGGCTGCTGCGTGACGAAGCGCTGGCACTGCTGGCGGACTGTCATCCGTTGATTCACCTGGGCGACGTCGGTGATCCGGCGATTCTCGAGCGTCTCTCCGGGCTCGCGCCCGTCTTCGCGGTCCGTGGCAATATCGATCGCGAAGGCGAGTGTGCGACGCTGCCGTCGCACCGGCGTCTGGTGGTCAATGGGCACGATCTCCAGCTGGTTCACGACATTGCGGACATCGACGCGCAGATGGCATTCGAGGCCGTGCTGCACGGCCATTCGCACAAGCCGCGCAACGCGTGGCGAGACGAGGCCGCCGGCCGCCAGCTGTGGTTCAACCCCGGGGCGGCGGGCAGGCGCCGTTTCCGCTTGCCGATCACGCTCGGCAAGCTGTGGATCGATGCCGACGGCATCCGCAGCGCGATCATCCATCTGCCGCTGTGAGTTCGGAAATCACTCGTCTTCGGGCACGATCCGGATCAGCGCGCCGTTGCTGGCATCCGTCAGCACCCACAGTGCGCCGTCCGGGCCTTCCGTCACGTCGCGAACTCGGCCAAGCGACGGCAGCAGACGCTGCTCGCCACTCACCCGTTCGCCATCGAGCGTGAGCCGCACCAGGCCGCCGGGGGAAAGCGAGGCGATGATCAGATCGCCCTGCCAGCCGGGGAAGCGCTCCCCCTCGTAGAAGGCCATGTCACCCGGCGCGATGACCGGATCCCAGTAGTAGACCGGCTGCTCCATCCCTTCCTTTGCGGTCAGCCCGTCGCCGATCGGTGCGCCGCTGTAGTCCTCGCCGTAGGTGATTACCGGCCAGCCATAGTTGTTGCCGGCCTCGGGACGATTGAGCTCGTCGCCTCCTTTCGGGCCGTGCTCGATCGTCCATAGCCGGCCACTGGTCGGTTCCAGTGCTGCACCCTGGACGTTGCGGTGGCCGTAGGACCAGATCTCGGCCAGGCCCGCGTTGCCGTCGGCAAACGGGTTGTCCTCGGGAATCGAGCCGTCCGCGTTGATCCGTACCACCTTGCCCAGATGCGCGTTCAGATCCTGCGCCAGCTGACGCGGCTCGGGCAGTGAGCGCTCTCCGAGCGTCACGTAGAGCCGGCCCTCGGCGTCCCACGTCAGCGTGGAACCGAAATGCTTGGTGGAATCCCATGCCGGTGTCTGGCGGAAGATCACCTCGACGTTCGTCAGTCGGCTGTCATCCTGGCTGAGCACGCCGCGAGCGACCGCCGTACCGTTCTCGCCGTCTCCCCTGGGCTCCGCGTAGCTGAAGTAGATCCGACGGTTGCCGGCGAAGTCAGGATCGAGCGCCACGTCCAGCAGGCCGCCCTGGCCGCGGGCGTCGATCTCCGGCAGACCCTCGATCGGGGCGGAGAGCGTGCCGCTTTCCAGATCGACGGTACGCAGGCGGCCGGGACGCTCGGTCACCAACGCCATGCCGTTGTCGACAAATGCCAACCCCCAGGGATGTGCCAATCCTTGCGCTATCGTCGTCGGGGTCAGCGCGATCCGGTCCTCGATCGCGGGGGCGCGGGTCTGGCCTTCGAATGCCGGCGTCTGCCCCGGCGCGTTGGGCGGGCCGCTCTGCACGGGTTCCTGGGCTAGCGTCTCGCCGCTCAGCGATAGCAGTAGAGCGGTACTGGACGAGGTCACGAGATTTCGAATCATGTCGGTCTCCACGGCGTGAGGCTGGCATTACGGTTCACTGTTGACTGTAGCAGCCTTCTTCCGGCGGCGAGTCTCGTCACCGTGTCAGGCCGGACATGAAGATTGTCGACAAACGCTGCCTATGGTCCATGAGAATTGATATAGTTAGCCTTTTACTGGAGTTTGATCTTGTCCGCCGACTCGCCCGCGCCACGCTCACCCCTGTTCCGCGCTCCCCCTCCCACCTGGATGCGCTGGCTGCTGCTCGTCCTGTGCTGCGTCATTGCCAATCGACTGCTGGATGCGGTGCATATGCCGGCTGGCGGATTCATCGGCCCCATGGCGGTCTCGATCGCTTACGGGGTGATGATCGGTGGCCTGAAACTGCCGCGGATCGGCTTCAAGCTCAGCCAGGGCGTGATCGGCGTACTGATCGCCCAGACCTTGACCCTGTCGGTGCTGTTCAAGATCCTCGACTCATGGCCGGTGATGCTGATCGCGACCGCCATCACGCTGTTGCTGAGTCTGATCGTGGGAATCGGTCTGGTGCGCTACGGTGGGCTGCCGGGCTCCACCGCTGCCTGGGGCACGACCCCGGGCGCCGCCGCGGCGATGGTGGCGATGGCCGAGGAGAGCGATGCCGATCCGCGGATCGTGGCGGCGATGCAGTACGTGCGCGTGGTCTGCGTGGTGCTGATAGGGGCGCTGGTCAGTCACTATCTCGGCGTGACCGATAGCAGTGGCGCGGGCCATGCCGCCAATCTGCCAGCCAGCCTGGGAGATCTGGGAAACTTCGCCGTCACGCTGCTCGTCGTCGTCATCGGGGTGTGGGTGTTCGATCGGCGCCTCCCCGCCGGCGCACTGCTGGGGCCGGTGGTGGTTGGCAGCGTGCTTCATCTTTTCGGGGCGATCACCATTGTGCTGCCACAGCCGCTGCTGGAGCTGGCCTACGGGATCATCGGCACCTATGTAGGACTACGCTTCGACCGCGAGACCATCCATAACATTGCCCGCGCCCTCGGCAAGATGATTCTCGCCTCGCTGATCCTGATTGCGCTTTGCGCCCTGTCGGCCTGGTTGATGACCGTGCTGATGCATACCGAATTCATCACGGCCTATCTGGGCACCAGCCCCGGCGGTCTCGATTCGATGACGATCATCGCCATCGATACTCATGCCGACGTTGGACTGGTGGTGGCCTTGCAGACGTTGAGGCTGTTCACCGTCGTGCTGGTAGGGCCGGCCATGGCGAGGTTGGTGGCGCGGTTTGCACGGCCTTCGACGATCTAGATTTGCCCTGACAGTGCTACGCTCTGTC
>NZ_PZJR01000001.1:0-172734 GCF_003206035.1 Salinicola sp. CPA57 | reverse complement strand
CAATTTTTGCCTTGTCTGGCCATCGCTCGCCGATTTTTCTGACAGAGCTTAGTCGAAACTCCACTGCCAGCGCTTTTGGGCGCGTCTCGATGGAGAGGGCGTCGGGGTGTGGCTGCGAACTCGGCTGACCCATGCCTGGCGATTTTCCCAGCGAATCAGATAGACCGTCTCGCCGTCGCGCAGAGGCGGGTTGGCGGGATCGATCAACACGGCTTCGAACCAGCGCGAGAGGTGGTAGACCTGCAGTTTGCCGTTGACCGGGTGAGCGGCGACCTGGACGGCGGCTTCCGCCCCTTTGTCGCTCGCGGACGCCATCGGCGTCGCGTGCGGGGCAGAGTTGGAAAAATGACGATAGATCAACGCGATGGAACATAAGCCCAGCCACGTTGCTATCTCTTCCGGCGTTAGATTGAGCCATTGATCCATGAAGTCCCCCTGCTGCTGAACGCGATAGCCTCTGTCGGTGGGCAGATCGTCTTCTTATACGGCGCCTTCGAGGACGCTTTTCGACGCTGTCGGGTCGAGCGTTGCCTAGCAGAATACGGATCGCCAGTTCGGCTCTCCACATCAGAACGGTAAACAATTGCTGTCTAACGTAGTCATCGGCAGGGATTGCGATTGCGATTTCCCGATTGATGAGACGGTTCTTCCTACGCCCTGTTCCGGGGCCACTGTTCCAATCGCGTCACGGGGTTTGCGGACGACTCGGGTCTGCAGTATTCCTGAGTCGTCAACGCGGTTTCGCTCGTGGCGCGGGGTTACGGTGCGCCGCCCATCGGTTGGCTTCGCAATCTGACGATCCAGCAAACACAACAACGACAACGGCGGGAGCAGGTATGCAACGACAATCTTCCAACATTCAATATCGGCAGCAGGATGCCAGCTACTTCGAACAGCGCGGGTTGAGCCGCTACGCTGGCCCCTGGTCGCTATGGGCGCTGGGCGTGGGCGCGGTCATTTCCGGCCACTACTCGGGTTGGAATCTGGGACTGTCGCTCGGCGGCTGGGGTGGCATGGCGATCGCGACCGTATTGATTGCGATCATGTATCTGGGGCTGACATTCTGTATCGCCGAGATGTCGCCGGCGCTGCCACATACCGGAGCGGCGTACTCTTTCGCCCGGTCGTCGATGGGGCCCTGGGGTGGCTTCATTACCGGGCTGTGCGAGAACGTCGAGTACATTCTGACGCCGGCAGTCATCGTCTTCTTCATTGGCTCCTATCTGGGCAGCATCTTCGAGACGCCGGCGGCAATACAGCCGCTATGGTGGGTCATCGGCTATATCCTGTTCGTGGGTCTCAACATCGTCGGCGTGGAGCTCTCCTTCAAGGTGACGTTGACGGTGACGCTGCTGGCCCTGGCGGTGCTGGTGGTGTTCTGGATATCGGCCATTCCCAATATCGATTTCTCGGTCTGGGCGCTGAACATCGGCAGTGACGGGGAGCTGCTGGAGGGCGGTGGCGGGCCGTTCCTGCCCATGGGTATCGGTGGCGCGCTGGCAGCGATGCCGTTCGCGGTATGGCTGTTCCTGGCCATCGAGCAACTGCCGCTGGCCGCCGAGGAAGCCGTCGATCCCAAGCGCGACATGCCCAAGGGCATCATTCTGGGCATGATCACCCTGATCGTCTCGGCC
Source organism: Salinicola sp. CPA57 (assembly GCF_003206035.1). Lineage (NCBI taxonomy): Bacteria > Pseudomonadati > Pseudomonadota > Gammaproteobacteria > Oceanospirillales > Halomonadaceae > Salinicola > Salinicola sp. CPA57. Next base: position 171,100 of record NZ_PZJR01000001.1, on the reverse strand, counting down.
TCGATGGTGCTGTTCCTGAACCCGTCTCTGGTCGGTGTCGGCGCCTATGCGCTGGGCCAAAGCGGCGAACCCTTGCTGGACGGATTCACGGCGATCTACGGCAGCGGTCTGGCCAAGGTGCTGGCGCTGGTGGCGATCATCGGGCTGATCTCGAGCTTTCATACCATCATCTTCGCCCAGGGCCGCCAGATCTACTCGCTGTCGCGCGCCGGCTACTTTCCGACCTGGCTGTCGGTCACCCACGGCACCCGCAAGACGCCGCACGTGGCGATGATCGCCGGTGCCTGTCTCGGGCTGGTCATCATGCTGGTGCTGTTCGTCGGTCTGGGAATCGATCAGGGTTCGGCGGTGATCGGCGGGACGCTGCTCAACATGGCGGTGTTCGGCGCCATGTGCTCCTACATCGCTCAGGCCGCTTCGTTCATCCTGCTGCGCAGAAACCGAGCCGATATCGCGCGACCCTATCGTAGTCCGTTCGGCGAACCGGGCGCCTGGGTCACAATCGTCATCGCGCTGGTGACGCTGTTCTTTCAGTTGAGCGATCCGACCTACCGTGTCGGCATTCTCGGCGTCATCGTCTGGTTTGCCGTGGCGATTGCCTACTTCGCCATCGTGGGTCGCCACCGGCTGATTCTGTCGCCGGAAGAGGAGTTCGCCATGGAGCGCGGCGAGAAGATTGGCGAGAAGAGTGGCGGGACGGTACCGGCAACGCCCAAGCGTTGATCGCGCGGGCTATCGTCGAACACCGATGCTCCACAGGCGCACGGCCCCGATCATGAGACCGGGGCCGTGCGTTTTGAAGCGCAGAATGTTTGCCAGGGCGCGCGGCTGGAAGCGAGCGACGCGCCCTGGAAGCCTCGGTTACTGCTGGACCTTGAAGTACTTGTCGTAGATCTTGTCGTAGGTACCGTTGTCCTTCAGCGTGGCCAGGGCGTCGTCGAAGCGCTCGGCGAGCTCCTTGTCACGCGGACGGAAGGCCATGCCGAAACCTTCGCCGAAATACTTCTCCGGCTCGCTGATCATGTCGCCGACGGTGACGTAGTTGCCTTCTTCGCTGTCCAGCAGCGTGGACTTGCCCACCGGGAAGTCGAGGAAGGCGACGTCGACGCGACCGGCGTCCATGTCCAGTACCAGGTCATCGGCGGTGGTGTAGCGGCTGATGTTGGCATCGTCGCCATACATGTCGGTCACGTAGTTATCCTGCAGCGTGCCGCGCTGGACGCCGATGGTCTTGCCCTTCAGCGACTCGGGATAGACCGTTTTGATACCGCTGTCGGCGGCAGCGAACCACGCGGAGGGCGGCTGGATGTACGGGTCGGAGAACAGCACGGTCTGGCGACGCTCGTCGTTGATCGTCATCGACGACATGATGGCGTCGTACTTGCGTGCCAGCAGGCCGGGAATGATGCCGTCCCAGGCTTGCACGACCCATTCGCAGTCGGCCTTGATCTGCGCGCACATGGCGTTGCCGAGTTCGATATCGAAGCCCGTCAGTTCGCCGTCCGGAGTGCGGTATTCCATCGGCTCGTAGGGGACATCGACGCCGATACGCAGCTGTTCGGTATCCTGGGCCTGGGCGGCACCCGCGATCAGCGCGGCGCCGAGCAGGCTGGTAGTCAGCAGTTTTTTCATGGATCGCTTCTCTTTAGTGATACGTGTGTTCTTGTGTGTTGCGACTTGGCCCGATTCGATGGCGACCTTCTCGAGTCACGAACGCTTCGAGACATCCAATGACGACAACCGCAGCATAACGAAAGCTTACACGATTGAATATCACGTCAATCAACGCCTGACTCACGGCGCCAGCAGATAGCCGCTGCGGTGACTCTGATGGCCGGCGATATCGGCGACGATCATCCCCGCCGTTGCCATCCGGCGCTCGCTGCGGGCGTAGAACATGCCCGCCTGCGGCGCATGGACTGGCTCGACCCGATCACTGAGTGGATCGATGATCTCGGCGATCAGCTGACCGGCTTCCACCTCGATGCCGGGCGCGGCATGGAACACCAGCAGCCCGCCGATCGGTGCATGCAGGAAGTCCATTGCCGCCAGTTCGGTGGCCGGGTAGGCCAGTTCGGGCAGAGGCGGCGCCTCGCCCGCGACGAGGCCGAGATGTCTTAGCCAATCGATGATGGCCTGGGCATCGCGGCCGGCGAGGTCATGGTCGACGTCGCGTTGACCGCGCAATTCCAGCGTCACCGACTGGCAGCCGTAGTCGACTGGAAAGCGTGCGCCGAAGGTCTGCTGCAGCTGTTCCCACACCAGCGTGAAGCACTCGTCGAACGACTGCCCGCCGGAGTCGGTGGCCAGCATGCTGGCCTTGGAGCCGAAGTAGCGCGCCAGCGGCTCGAACACGGGCCACGCCGCCGGCGTGGTGTAAAGATGTTCCACGGCATCGAAATCACAGTGGAGATCGAGCACGAAATCGGCGCGGCAGGCCAGGCGCTGCAGGGTCAGGCGCATCGACTCCAGCGCGGTGGTCGGCCCGGATTTCTCGAGAGCCGCGAGCAGTGCGGCCTCGAAGCGATCACGAATCACATTACGATTGTGGGCGATGTCGTCGTTCAGCGCGGCGTCCAGCCCATCGGCAATCTCGTCGGCGACGCTGGCGTAACGGCGATTGAAATTGGTCAGGCTCTCGAAATCGTAGCGGCCCAGCGGCGTATCCATCAGCTGCTGATCCAGGCCGATCGGGTTGGCGACCGGAACGAGCGTCACCCGGCAGGCCAGTTGCCCCAGCGCTTCGAGCTCGGCCAGACGCTGCTTCAAGGTCCAGGCAACCAGCATGCCCGGCAGCTCGTCGGCGTGCAGCGCGCCCTGCACGTAGAGATGTCGTTCGGCATCCGCCGGGCCGAAGTGAAAGCTGTCGATATGGCGCTCGGTGCCCGGCACCGGGCTGATCAAGGGGTGCTTCTGATGTTCCACGACGCTTCCTCGGCTCAAGGATCGAAAAAGCCCGGCCTGCTGGCCGTCAGTTCAGCGGCCGGGCGGTGGCGGCGGTTTTACTTGGCGCAGTCCTGCTCGCCAGGACGTACCGACAGATCGTAGTCGAAGTACTGATCCATCAGCATGTCGAAGGTGCCATCGGCGTAGACGGCGCAGATCGCCTGGTCGAATTTGGCGGCCAGCGCCTTGTCACGCTGGCGGAACGCCATGGCGGCGCCTTTGCCGAAGATCGACGTCGGCGTCTTGATGCTGTCGCCGAGCTGCTTGTAAGGGCTGTCGTCCTGACGGAAATCGATGGCATCAACGGCGATCGGGAAGTCTTCGAAGGTCAGGTCGAGTCGGCCGGACTTGAGGTCGTTGACCACGTCCTGTGAAGAGCCGTAACGGTGGATGTCGAGCACGTCGCCATATTCCTGGGTGACATAGACATCGCGAATGGTGCCGCGCTGCACGCCGACGGAAAGCCCTTTCAGGGAGTCCTTGTCGTCGATGTCGATATCGCGATCGCGGGCGGCGATCCAGACGCTCGGCGTGTTGTAGTAGGGCAGCGAGAACATTACCTGGCGCTCACGCTCCGGCGTAATCGCCATCGACGACAGGATCGCGTCGTACTTGCGCGCCAGCAGACCGGGAATGATGCCGTCCCAGCTCTGCTCGACCCAACTGCATTCGAGGTTGGCGCGGGCGCAGAGCTCGTTGCCGAGATCGATCTCGAAGCCCTCGAGATCGCCGTCTGCGTTGCGCACCACGAAGGGTTCGTAGGGCACATCGATACCCAGACGAATGGCGTCCTTGTTATCGTCCTGAGCCATGGCCTGAGTGAAGACCTGACCGGAGAAGAGGGCGCCGGCGATCAGCGCGCTGGTGATCCACTTGTTCATGATGACTCTCTTTTGTGTGTGGTGATTTGTCATGGATGACGAAACGTCGAACGATGGACCTGTCTCGCGATCAGGCCCCGCGCGGGCGCAGGTGCGCCAGCAGTCTCTTCTCCAGGGTCCGGAACGTGAACATGATACTGAAAGTCAGGCAGAGATAGATCAGCGCGACGAAGATGAAGGCATCGAACGGCGCGTAGAAACGGGCGTAGACATAGTAGGCCGCCCCGGTCAGATCCATGATCGTGACCACGCTCGCCACCGCGCTGGCATGCAGCATGAAAATCACTTCATTGCCGTAGGCTGGCAGGGCACGACGGAAGGCGCTGGGCAGGATGATGCGGCGCATCATCAACTTGCGCGACATGCCGTAGGCCCGTGCCGCCTCGATCTCGCCCTTGGCGGTATTCTTGATCGCGCCGTGGAAGATCTCGGTGGTGTAGGCCGCGGTATTGAGGGTGAATGCGATCAGCGCCGGGAAGAACGCCTGCTTGAATACCACCCAGAAGATGCTGTCCTGGATACCGTCGAAGAACACCACGCCGTAGTAGACCAGATAGAGCTGGATCAGCAGCGGCGTACCGCGGAACACATAGGTGTAGGCGTAGATCGGCAGCTTGATCCAGCGCCGCTTCGAGCCGCGGCCGATGGCGAGCGGTACCGCCAGGATCACCCCGATCAGCAGCGACAGGAACACCAGCTGTACCGTGGTGACGAGACCGCTCCAGTAGAAACTCAGCGTGTTGGCGGTGAATATCACGTTGCCGGAGAGCAGATCGGTGAACCAGCCGTTCAATTGTTCCATTCGCTGGACTCCCCAAAACCGGTGTTGTAACGCTTGGTCAGCTTGGCAAAGCCCCATTCGGACAGCGTGGCGATCAGTAGATAGATCATCGCCACCGGGATCATGAACATGAACGGTTCATGCGTTGCCTTGGTCGCCTCGGCGGCGACGCGGACCATGTCGGTCAGGCCGATGATCGACACCAGCGCGGTGGTCTTGAGCAGGACCATCCAGTTGTTGCCGATTCCCGGCAGGGCGTGGCGCATCATCAGCGGGAAACGAACGCGTCTGAACGCGAGCAGGGGGCTCATGCCGTAGGCGCGCGCGGCTTCCATCTGACCCTCTTCCACCGCCTGGAAGGCACCGCGGAAGGTTTCACCCATGTAGGCCCCGAAGATCAGGCCGATGGTGATGACGCCTGCCACGAAGGCATTGATATTGATGAAGATATCGATATCGAACGCGTAGTAGAGCTGATCGGTGAGCATGTTGATGCCGATCTGGCCGCCATAGAACAGCAGCATCATCAGCACCAGATCCGGCACGCCACGTACCAGCGTGGTGTAGAGCGTGCCGATGCCATGGATCAGTCGATTTCGCGATAGCTTGGCGCTGGCGGTCAGCAATCCCAGGATGACGGCCAGTATCAGCGAGAGCACCGCCAGTTCGATGGTGACCAGAGCGCCGTCGAGCAGCCGCGGACCGTAGCCTTGCAGGTCGATCATGATGGAGTCCGCCTCAATGCTTGGGCGCCAGGAATTGGCGCAGGCGCTCGGAGCGCGGATTGTCGAGGACGTCGGCCGGCGTGCCGGTCTCTTCGACCACACCCTGATGCAGATAGATCACCTGGCTGGAGACATCCCGGGCGAAGGCGATCTCGTGGGTGACCAGGATCATGGTCCGCCCTTCGTCGGCAAGGCCGCGCATGACCTGAAGCACGTCACCGACCAGCTCCGGATCCAGCGCCGAGGTCGGCTCATCGAACAGCATGACTTCCGGATCCATCGCCAGGGCCCGGGCGATCGCGCCGCGCTGCTGCTGACCGCCGGACATCTGGGTCGGGAAGTAGTCGGCGCGATCCAGCAGGCCGACGCGATCGAGCAGCGCCCGGGCTTCCTCGATCGCCTGTTTCCTGGGCTTGCCGAGCACGTAGACCGGCGCCTCGATGACGTTCTCCAGCAGCGTCATGTGCGACCACAGATTGAAGTTCTGGAACACCATCGAGAGCTTGGCGCGAATCCGCTCGACCTGTTTCCAGTCGGTGGGCTCGCGGCCGTGTTTGGTGGCGCGAAAATTGATCGCTTCGTTGTGAACGATCAGCTCGCCCTCGTCGGGCTGTTCCAGCAGGTTCATGCAGCGCAGAAAGGTACTTTTCCCGGAGCCGGAAGCGCCGATCAAGGTGATGACGTCGCCCTTGTGCGCCTGGAGAGAGATCCCCTTGAGCACCTCGTGGTCGCCGAAGCGCTTCTTGATGCCCTGGGCTTCCAGGGGGATGGGGGTCGCGGCCATGATGTTGTCCACCGAGTGGGTTGGCTGGCGGGAAGCGGCACGGCGTCAGATGGCCCGTCTTGCTGTCGGTCGTGCCATCCTGGGATGGCGTTGGCGACGCCGACTCCCCGGCGAAAAATCCGGCGATTCTAGCAGTTTCGCCGTTAGGTTCCAGACAAGGGCTGATCCAGGCGGCGGCGCGGCGGGGCGACAGGTCGGTAATCGGACCGTAACTGATTGTTCATGTTGGAAAACTCCTCGGCGCTATTGTCGTTGTTGATCGGTTATCGTGGTTGATGGGTTATCGTCGTTGATGGGTTATCGTCGTTGATGATTGTCGCTATCGATTGTCGCTATCGATCGGCGCGAAGCCGTCATGGCGAATCGGGTGGTTCACAGGGGCGGACCAGCAATGCCGCACGCGCGTTCAGCTCGACGTGGGCATTGGGGAAGACCACCGAGAGCGGTCCCTCTTCCAAGACGAAAGGCCCGCTCTCGTCATCTTCGGCCAACGTCTCGCCGACCGGAAATTCGCTGAAATTGGCGACGTTCTCGGCAAAGGTAAGGCGAAAGGTGTCGCTCGTCCGCATCAGCTCATGCGCCACCTGAAAGAAGCGAAGCTCATCGAGGGTTGCGGTGGAGAATGGGCGTCCTTCCGCCAGCGCGCCAAGCCATGCGCGCATGCCGTTCAAGGCGTCGAGATCGTTGTCGCCAAACGGGCGTACCTTGCCGAGCTCCAGAGTATAGGCCTCGGCCGCGTGGTAATGGCGCGAATAGTGGGAAAAGGTCCAACTGTGCTGGTGTTGAAGCAGCACGGCCTGCATGCCAGCGGCCGCGAGCGCTCGCCAGTGGAACCTGGGCTGCGTCTCTGGCTGCTTTTCCGTCTCTGGCCGTTTTTCCGACTCTGGCCGTTTTTCTGAATAGGGCACCACGGCGAAGCGCGGGTATCGGCTGTCGCGAATGGCGGTGTGCATGTCGAGATGCAGCCGGCGCTCGGGATATCTCGCAAAGAAATCGTCCACTGCCCGCATCAGCTCACGCGCGCGCTCGGGTTCCGCTCCGTGCTGGTCGAGCCCACGCCGGAACAGGCGGTTGAGATTGGTGGTGACGAAACGGGTCTGCGCGCGTATCGAGGGGAGATTGCCGAGGATCACCAGCAGCGGTGCGGCGAGTGCGAGACGACCCGATTCGAGGGCGGCCAGCCATTCTCCGACGAGCTCGATGGGCGCGGTCTCGTTGCCGTGGATGCCGGCGGAGATCACCACGCTACGCGCGTCCGCGGAAACGACGTCCGGCGTCAGTTCGAGGATGCCCTCGCCGAGAATGCGGTAGCGTCCACCGGGTAGGCGGCCCTGGCCGGCGGCACCCGGTGAGAAAGAGTCGAAGCCTTCCGAGGCCAATGCCTCGTCAAGCGTTGCCGAGAGCCACTTATCCAGCATGAGCTGCTCGCCGCGGCGGCATCGGGATGATGCGGGGGGACGGGAAGGGAAGCAAGATCGGCGTGGACATAGGCTGGGCTCTCGCCAGTGTTGGCTGCTGTCGGTAAGCAGCCAGCTTACCCCGTTCGTCGTCTCCGGCAAGGCGCCTCGTCGATACGCTGAAAGAATGCGGCCTGATCTTGAAACCGGCGTCATGAAAGCGCAGTGGTGGACATCTTCGACCGGAAAGCCTTGGGTCTTGTCTTCCGTCGAGAAAGTCGTGGCGTGGAGTCTGATCGGGAAAACCCGCTCGTCGCGGGTCTTCCCGGTTCGTTCGCGGCGCTGTCGTGCCGCTATTCGATCACCCCTCCGGCTTTCGTCAGACCCCGCGGGTTCCGGTATAGAGCGTGTAGATCGAACGGCTTGCGGTCATCAGCAGCCGGTTGCGGTGCTCGCCGACGAAACACAGATTGGCGCACACCTCCGGCAGCAGGATGCGACCGATGCGGTCGCCATTGGGGGCAAAGATCGAGACGCCGTCATGGCCCTCGCCCCCGGAGACTGCCGCCCACAGGTTGTCGTCCTGATCCAGCGTGATGCCGTCGTAGGTTTCGCTGTCCTGGCTCGACACCACGGTTTCGCGATTGCTGAGCGACTGGCCGTCCTGGGAGAGCGCCCAGCGTGACACCGTCGCCGGCCGATCCGGAAAATGGGAAGGCGCGGTATCGCTGACGTAGAGGCGGCGCTTGTCGCCGGACAGTGCAATGCCGTTGGGCTTGCCCAGCTCGTCGGACAGCAGCTTCGGCGCTTCCAGCGTGTCGTCGACGTAGTAGATCGCCGGCTTGACCTCCAGCGGGCGCTTCTCGCCTTCATAATCGACATGGGCGCCGTAGCCGGGATCGGTGAAGATCACGCCGTCGTTGGGCAGGATCACCAGGTCGTTGGGGGCATTCAATGGTTTGCCCTGAAAGCGACTGGCGAGAACGGTGGTGGTGCCATCCCACTCGTAGCGTACGACGCGCGCCGGTGAATGCTCGCAGGCGACCAGACGGCCATGATGGTCGAAGGCGTTGCCGTTGGAGTGACCGACGCCTTCGCGCAGCACGCTGACCCGACCGGTCATCTCGTCCCAGCGCATCTGCCGGGCGCGGGGAATATCGCTGAACACGGCGTAGCGCCCGACGGCGTTCCAGGCAGGTCCCTCCAGCCACAGCCCCGCCGACCAGTGGCGCTCGAGCGGTGTATTGAAGACATAATAGGGTTTGAAGCGATCATCCAGCACCTGCCACGCCTCGTCCGGATAGCGAGCGGGGGGCTCGGTTGCCGTCTGGGCCAGCAGGCTGGGCGAGAAGGCGACGGAGGCGCCGATCAAGGCAGAATTTCGCAGTAGCTGTCGACGATCGAGGGTCATGGCAGGCTTCCAGTCAAAAGGTGCTCCCACTATAGAACGCCCGTTGGGAGGGGCGAGAGGATGAGCGCTGATTCTCGACCAAAGCATGAGCTTCCGGGTCAGCCAGACGCTCCTCCGATGGCGCCGGTTCGCTGGCAGATTTCCGGATCCTGCGAGACCTGGACCAGTTCGTCGACCGGGAACTCGAGTGCCCGTGCCTTGGAGATCAGCCCGGCGTAGGTGGGCGGGTCCAGCGTGGGGTCACGTGAAAGTATCCACAGGTAGTCTCGATCCGGACCGGCGACGAGCGCATGTTGATAACTGTCATCCAGCGCCAGCACGCTGTAGCCGGCGTAGAAGGGGCCGAAGAAGCTGACCTTGAGATGACCGACACTGGGGTCGCCGACGAAGCTGGCGCGACCCTCGGCGCTCTCCCAGCGCTGCTCGGCCGGATCGTAGCCGCGATTGATCACGCGAATGTCGCCATCGTCGCGGCGGCTGTACTCCGCCGTGACGCATTCGAGACCCTCCTCGAAACCGTGGTCGAGTCGGGCGATCTCGTACCACTGGCCCAGGTAATGCTCGATCCGGAAGTCATTGACCGGCTGCGTTCCCTCGGGAACGCCCGTGCAGCCGGCCAGCAACGTGAAGGGGGCGAGCCAGGTCAGGCGAGGGTAATGTGGGAGTCTCGTTGGCAACAGCATGGGGATCCTTCCTTTTGCGGCTGTTGCTGAGAGTTTTTCGATGAGAAAAAGTTGCATTCGCTGTCGGCGCGGCCGCCTCACATGCCTCACGTCTCGTCACGCGGTGGCGTCGGACGGATCAGTATCTCGTTGACATCGACGCGTTCCGGCTGGTTCAAGGCGTAGATCACGGCATTGGCGATATCCTGCTCTTCGAGGGCCTGTTCGGGCGGCGAATCGAAAAACGGCGTGTCTACCATGCCGGGCTCGATCAGCGTGACGCGAATTCCCGAGCCACGCAGCTCCTCTCTCAGATTGTGGCCGATACCGGTGACTGCCCACTTGGTCGCGCTATACATCGAGCCGGCGATGGTGGTGCGCCCGGCGGCCGAGCCCGTCAGCAGCACATGTCCGTGGCTCGTGCGCAGGGCCGGCAGCGCTGCCTGAATCGACAGCCCGACGCCGTAGACGTTGGTCAGGATCATCGACTTCCACACCTCGGCATCGGCGCCGCTGAAACCACCAGGCGTTCCGCCCATGCCGGCATTGGCAAAAAGCCCGTCGAGACGGCCGAAACGGGAAAGCGTCTGTGCCACGACCCGGTGCTGATCCTCGGCGGAGGTCACGTCGCAACTGAGCGCCAGCGCATGGTCTTCGCCGAGGGAAGCCACCAGGGCGTCGAGCTTGTCCGTGTTGCGAGCGGCCAGGGCAACGCGATATCCCGATTCGACTGCCAGCTTTGCGGTGGCGGCACCGATCCCGCTCGAGGCGCCTGTGATCAAGATGACCTTGTCATGGGACATCGTCGCATCCTTTCGTCGTGAACGAGGGTAGCCGCCCCGAGAGAGGCGGCCGTTTCATCAGCTGGCTTCCCGAGCTTCCATCTCGTGGCGGTAGGTCTTGGCCAGGGTGGCCTTTTCCGAGTCGCTCAGGGCGCGCCCCGCCAACTGGAACACTTCCTGTTCCTCTTCATCGAGATGATGCGTCACCAGATCCTGAAGCTTTTTGGCGCTGGCCAGCCAGCCGGGAGAGTCGTACTCGGTCTCTTCCAGCGTCTCGATCAGCTCGTCGATCTCGTGATGCTCGGCAACGCTGTGACGCGCCTTCTCCTGCGTCATGTCGTGCTCCATCATCGGAATATAGAGCGCGCGCTCTTCCGCGACGGCATGGTTCTCCAGCTCGGCGCGCAGACGCTTGAACAGCTCGTCGCGACCTTCGCTGTCGCCATGGGTCTTGACCAGCAGGTCCAGCAAACGGCGCTGCTTGTCGTGACTTTCACGCAGGTCTTCAAAAAGCGTCATCTTCTTCATCCTTGTGTCGCGGTCCTGGCGGGTGTCGGCAACGGGTCAGGGCCGCTGCCACAGACAAGGTTAGGTGAGATGAGCGGCGGCTGCTAAATCCTTCACGATTATCCTCGTGCGAGGGCAGTTACGGCTTAAGTCGGATGTCCATGACGTCTCAACTGTGGTTACTTGTGTCAATAATATTATCAATAATTATGACGACGAGGATGCCATGGCAGACGACGCCAGTAACGAGCGGCACGACGGGCAGAAAGACATCCCGGCCGACGAGCGGCAGACCGGGCTCAATCAGGGCCTGGTGAACTACGGCGACGCCGGGTTTTCGCTGTTTCTACGCAAGGCCTTCATCAAGGGGGCGGGTTACAGCGACGATGCGCTCAATCGCACCATTGTCGGTATCGTCAATACCGGCAGCGGCTACAACCCCTGTCACGGCAATGCGCCGCAACTGATCGAGGCGGTCAAGCGCGGGGTGATGCTGGAGGGCGGGTTGCCGATCGAATTCCCCACCATCTCGATCGCCGAGAGTTTCTCCACGCCCACGAGCATGTACCTGCGTAACCTGATGTCGATGGATACCGAGGAGATGATCCGTGCCCAGCCGATGGATTCGGTGGTGCTCATCGGCGGATGCGACAAGACGGTGCCCGCCCAGTTGATGGGCGCCGCTTCCGCCAATGTGCCCATGCTCGAGCTGGTGACCGGCGCGATGCTGACCAGCGGCCATCGCGGCGTCCGTGTCGGCGCGTGTACCGACTGTCGTCGCTACTGGGGCATGTATCGCGGCCAGGAGATCGACGATCAGGAGATCGAAGAGGTCAACGCCAAACTGGTCGGCAGTGTCGGTACCTGCTCGGTCATGGGCACGGCCAGCACCATGGCGTGTATCAGCGAAGCGCTGGGCATCGCGTTGCCGGGCAGCGCCTCGCCGCCAGCGGTGACCGCGGATCGCCTGCGCGTCGCCGAGGCGACCGGAAGACAAGCCGTGATCAACGCCAGGACGCGCGTGACGCCGGACAGGATCCTGACCGAGAAGGCGTTCGAGAATGCGCTGCGGGTGCTGCTGGCGATCGGTGGTTCCACCAACGGGATCATTCACCTGACGGCCATCGCCGGACGCATGGGCATCGATATCGACCTGGCGGCTTTCGATCGGATGAGCCGCGAGACGCCAGTGCTGGTCGATCTCAAGCCGTCGGGTCAGCACTACATGGAGGATCTGCATCGTGCCGGCGGGCTGCCGACCGTGCTGCGCGAACTGAAACCGCTGCTGCACCTGGATGCCATGACCGTGACCGGACGCACGCTGGGCGAAGAGATCGATGCCGTGCCGGCTTTCGAGCAGCAGGTGGTGCATCGCTTCGACGCGCCGCTCTATCCGGCCGGCGGGATCGCCTTCCTACGCGGCAACCTGGCGCCCGATGGCGCGATCATCAAGCAGTCGGCCGCCGATGCCCGGTTGATGGAGCACGAAGGTCGTGCGGTGGTGTTCGAAAATGCCGAGGACATGGCCGCGCGCATCGACGATCCGGCGCTGGACGTCACAGCGGAGGATGTTCTGGTGCTCAAGCGGATCGGACCCGTCGGTGCACCGGGAATGCCCGAAGCGGGTTATCTGCCGATCCCGCGCAAGCTGGCCCGGCAGGGCGTGCGCGACATGTTGCGAATCTCCGACGGCCGCATGAGCGGCACGGCGGCGGGTTCCATCGTGCTGCACGTGACGCCCGAAGCCGCCCTGGGCGGGCCGCTGGCGCTGGTCGAGAACGGCGACCGGATTCGCCTGAGCGTGAGCGAACGCCGCCTTGAGCTGCTGGTCGATGACGCAGAACTCGCGCGGCGCCGGGAAGGCTGGCGGCCGATTGCCCTGACCGCCGAGCGAGGGTATCGCAAGCTGTTTCTCGAGCAGATCACCCAGGCGGATCAGGGTTGCGATTTCACCTTTCTGCGGCCGCCGAACATCCAGCGTCGGGTGCCGAAGTGATGGCGGGCCTCGAGGCCGATCACTCGTATCAGCCGCCTTCCCGGAGCCGGTAGAGATGCAGATAACGCTCTTTCGAGGGCTGGAGATGCTGGTAGCAGAGGCGGTGTAGCTCGGCACGATCCTGCTGCTTGAGCGCGTCGATCATGGCGAGGTGCTCATCGCGCGCCAGCAGGATCGCCTGGCGATCGGTGGTGCCGATGAAACGAATGGCGTGGGCCTTCTGCGCGAACTCGTTGATCGTGTCCGCGAGATAGTCGTTGCCGCAGGCCGCGAACAGCGTGCGATGGAAGGCGATGTTGTGATGGAACACCGCGCGCAGGTCGCCACTCTCCACCGCTGCGCTGTGCCGGTCCTGGATGGCGGTCAGCGCATCGATCAACGCGGGCGGGGCCGGCATCGGGATGCGATCCGCGGCGGCCTCTTCCAGCAGCTCACGCATGACATAGATCCCTTCCACCTCTTCGGGTGTGTAGGATTTGACGAAGGCGCCACGATTCTTGATCCGTTCCACCAGACCGGCGTTGTCGAGCTGAAATAGCGCCTGGCGCACCACGTGGCGCTTGCCGGCGAAGCGCTGCATCAGGTCCTCTTCGACCAGTCTCTCTTTCGGGTGCACCCGATTCAGCACGATGTCCTCTTCGATGGCCGAGACGATATCGGCGACGCTGACCGCTTCGGCAGTCGCCTCTGCACGCTCGTCGGCGAGCCGCTGACCGCTAGCGGGGATGGTCGATTTAGCGATGTCTCGCTTTGGCATGAGCGTTTCCCGTCATGATGAAGTTCCCGTCGATCTGTCGGCCATTGTCTGCAGCCGATCGGAGTGGGGCAAGTGGCGCTTCGGCACGACTCCCACCAAGAATCATGATCGAAACGTGCAGAATCGATTCTGCTGCGTCAACCTCTCGGATGATGCCAGTTTTTCAGCTTTTAGCGCCGTTTTGTAGGACGTTAGTGCTTTAGTCTCTATTGGCGTCAATATTATTGACAATATGATCGATAAATTAATACGTTCTTTCAGTCGCGGCAAGAACAGGCATGACAAGGACAGGTACGACAAGGACAGGTACGACAACGAATAAGCACGATAACGATAACCAGACTCCGTCAGAGAGGAATCGATCATGCACGCCAAAGCCCTTCGCCACTGGCTGACGATCACCGCCATGGCCATCAGTCTGTCTCCCCTGGCGCAAGCCGCCGATTACGTGGGAGGCGATGAAGTCACCGTACTGCAGGGATTCAAACCGGGAGGCGGCAGTGACGCCCTGGCACAGCTGGTCCAGCCGCGCCTGAGCGAGATCCTCGGCGTCGATTTCGTCAACGAATACATGCCCGGCGCCACCGGTGCCATTGCCTGGACGCGTCTGGCCAAGCAGTCGCCCAAGGATGGCGGCACCATCAGCATTACCAATACGCCGATGCTGATGACCAACTACATCATGAACGATGCCATTACCTACAGCACCGACGAGTTGACCCCGATCGCCAACGTGGTGACCGATCCGGGCATCGTCGTCGTCAGCCCTGACAGTCCCTATCAGACCATCGAGGATCTTTTCGAAGCCGCCGAGCAGAGCCCGGGAACGGTGACCATCGGCAATTCCGGCGTCGGCGGGGACGATTTCTTCACCACCATCCTGCTCGAGCAGGCCAAGGGCCTGTCGTTCAAGAAGGTACCGTTCCAGGGCGACGGCCCCTCCGCGACGGCCGCCATGGGTGGCAAGATCGATGCCAGTTTCAACAACGTGGGCAACGTCTATGGCCAGGTCGAGTCCGGCAACCTCAGAGCGCTGGCGGTGTTCGCCGAAAAGCGGCTGACCAGCCTGCCTGACGTGCCCACCATGAAAGAGAAAGGCGTCGATATCGTGGCGGGCTCCTCGCGCGGTTACAGCGCACCGGCGGGCATTCCGGATGAGGCTCGTCAGCAGCTGATCGAGGCATTCCAGACTCTGGCCAAGGATCCCGACTTCCAGGCCCAGGCGGAAAAACGCGCCATGAACCTCGATGTCGTCACCGGCGATGACTACCGCGCGATGATCGAGCAGATGGAAAGCGACTATCGCGGGATCTGGGAGTCGGTCAAGGACGAGGTCGGTCGCTGAATGGCTGACGCACTAGCGAGGAGAAGGGCGCCATGAATGTCAGTCGTTTGCTGCTGGGTGTGTTCGGCATCGTCGTGGCCGGCGTCTTCTTCTTCGACGCCAGCCAGTACCCGCGCGCCGCGGCCCAGATGCCGGTGATCTACGCCGTGGCCGTGGCGCTGCTGTCGCTGGCGATGGTGGCCAGCGAACTTCGCCTCCGGCGCCGTGCGACGGCCACTCGCGGCTCCGGTGCCGGAGCTGGTTCAGGTACGGGAGTGACTGGCGCAGGTGCTGGAGTGACCCGTGCTGGAGCTACGGGCGTAAACACCGTTGCGGAGGGTTCGAGCGAGGCAACGCCGGAACCTCGGCGCTGGGCGGCGGTCGCCGCCATTTTCCTGCTGGCGGTGGGTTACGTCGCGGTGATGACGACACTCGGCTACGTGCTGGCCACGGCGCTGTTCATGGCCCTGGCGCTGGCGATTCTGCGCACGGTGAAGTGGACCTTCGCGTTGATCGCCGGAGCGGTGCTGATCGCGATGATCTGCCTGGTGTTCGTGCAGTTCCTGGGCTTGCCGATTCCGCTGCTGCCGAGCTTTCTATAAGCGCTCATCAAGGACAGCTTGTAAGCACTCGTCACAACCGGCGGCCCACGTTGCTCAAATCGAGCGCAGGAGAGTAGACGCGCATGGATTCCTCTTTGGTAATGATCGGGCTGACCAACGTGCTCAGCTTCAACAACATAGCCTGCATCCTTGGCGGGACGCTGCTGGGGTTGTTCGTCGGGGCGATGCCGGGGTTGTCGGCAACGATGGCGTTGGCCTTGCTGCTGCCGCTGACATTCAGCTTCGACCCCGCGACCGGGCTGAGCATGCTGGCTTCGCTCTACGTGGGGGCGTCCTATGGCGGTTCCATCGCTGCGATTCTGTTGCGCACGCCCGGTACGCCGTCGGCGGCGGCAACCGTTCTCGATGGCTTTCCGCTCTCGCAGCAGGGGCGTGCCGGCGAAGCGCTGGGAGTGTCGCTGTTCGCCTCATTCTTCGGCGGGCTGATGAGCGGCATCGCGCTGCTGACGGCGGCGCCGCTCCTCGGCACGCTGGTGCTCGAGTTCGGTCCGGTCGAGCTGTTCGCGATCGCCGTACTGGGCATCACCATCATCGGCTCGCTGGCCCAGGGCTCGGTCATCAGCGGGCTGCTCTCCGGCGGGTTGGGTCTGCTGCTCAGTACCGTCGGGATGGATCTGACGACGGGCACGCCACGGATGACCTTCGATCAGATCAATCTGTTCGGCGGGATCGATTTCACGGTAGCGCTGATCGGACTGTTCTCGGTGCCCCAGGCACTGACCCTGATCGAGAATTCTCACCAGGGTGGCAAGGTGGCGAGCCGTATCACCGACCGCTTGATGCCGCGGTGGAGCACCATCAAGCAACTGATGCCCAACATCCTGCGCTCCAGCGGCATCGGTATTGTCGTTGGGCTGATCCCCGGCACCGGCGGCGATACTGCCAGCTGGTTCGCCTACAACGAGGCCAAGCGCTTCGCCAAGGACAAGAGCCGCTTCGGCAAGGGAGAGGTCGCCGGGGTCGCCGCGCCTGAGGCCGCCAACAATGCCGTGGTCGGTGGCGCACTGATCCCCACCATCGCCCTCGGGATCCCGGGCAGCTCTTCCACCGCGATCCTGCTGGGTGCGCTGATGGTGCAGGGTATTCTGCCGGGCCCCAATCTGCTGACCGATTACGGCGATGTCACCTACACCCTGATCTGGGCGGTGATTCTCGCCAACATCGCGCTGCTGGTGGTGGGGTTGGCGTTCACCAAGATGAGCGTGTCGGTGACCAAGATCCCCGATGGCTTCATCGCCTGCGCGATTCTCACGCTGTGCATCATCGGCGCCTTCGCCATCAACAACAGCCTGTTCGATGTCGGACTCATGCTCGGCTTCGGTCTGTTCGGTTACTGGATGAGCAAGGCCGGAGTATCTCCTGCGCCGATGGTGATCGGTCTGATCCTGGGTCCGGTGATGGAGACCAGCTTCCAGCAATCGATGCTGATCGGCAACGACAGCTTCGGCGTGTTTCTGGAGAGCCCGATCGCCACCGTGCTGCTGATCCTCGCGCTGCTGTCGATCCTGCAGGCGACACCGTTCTTCCGCTGGCTGCGCGTGCCGTTCAAGCGTCGCCTGAAACCTGATTGATGCCACGGCATGCCAACCAACCGGAGAGATGACCGATGACCCGAATTACCGATGTACAGGCGCGAACGGTCAATGTCGCGCTGGACAACCCGACCCGCTTTTCCAACCGGCAGGTCCTCAAGCGTGACTACGCGCTGGTCAAGGTGACCGGCGACGACGGCATCAGTGGTATCGGCTTCTGCTATGGCGGCAACAATGCCGGCCACCTGGTGACGCAGGCCGTACGCGATCTGCTAAAGCCCGTGCTGATGGGGCAGGACACTCACCGCGTCGAGGGGTTGTGGCAGGAGATGTATCAGGAGAGTTTGCTGCACGGCCGCACCGGTTCGGTGATGCGGGCGCTGAGCATCCTCGACGTGGCGCTGTGGGATCGCAATGCCCGCGCCGCCCATCTGCCACTCTATAAATTTCTTGGCGCCAGCGACGAAGAGAGCGTGGCGGCCTACGCCAGCGGTGGCTATTACCTCGACGGCAAGACGCCGGCCAGGCTGGCGGAAGAGATGACCGGCTACGTCGAGAAGGGCTTCAAGGCGGTCAAGATGAAGGTGGGACGCGAGGACCTAGCTGGCGAGGAAGCGCGTCTGGCGGCCGTCCGCGAGGCCATCGGCCCCGATGTGCTGCTGATGATGGACGCCAACAACGCCTGGCACGATCTGCCTTCGGCCCTGGCCTTCGCGCGGATGGCCGAGCCCTATTCTCCCTACTGGATCGAAGAGCCGTTCAGCCCGGACGACATCGACAACCATCGTCGCCTGGCCGAGCGCACGCCGATTCCGGTGGCGACGGGCGAGATCGAAGCCGGACGCTGGCGCTTCAAGGAGCTGCTGGACAAGGAGGCGGCGATGATCCTGCAGACCGATGCGGCGGTCTGTGGCGGGATCACGGAATTTCGTCGCATCGCCGCCACGGCGGCCAGTTACGGGGTGGAGATCTGCCCGCACTGGTTCCATGATCTTCACGTACATCTGGTCGGCTCGACACCGAATGCGCCTTTCGTCGAATTTTTTGCCGACGATCAAGTGCTTAACTTCCGTAGACTGATCGATACGCAGTTGACCTTCAGCGACGGACGTCTGCACCTTCCGCAGACGCCGGGATTGGGTTTCGACTTCGACGAGGCGGCGCTGTCGCGCTACGCCGCCGACCCCTGGTCCTGAGTCGAGCGATCGCCAGGGTCGACGCTTTTCATTTTCCCACTACCTTTTCCTCATTACCTGCCTGCCAGAGGTTTGTGCTCATGTCGTCGAATGCGCCCTGCGGTGCCGTACTTTCGCCGGTCATCACGCCGTTTAACGATGATCTCTCTCCCGATGCCGAGCGCTTCGTCGACCATTGCCGCTGGTTGATGGCCAACGATATCGGTCTGGCGATCTTCGGCACCAACTCCGAGGCCAATTCGCTGTCGCTGCAGGAGCGTCTCGATCTGCTCGATCACCTGGTCGCGGCGGGGATCGACACCGCCCGGCTGATGCCGGGGACCGGCTGCTGTTCGATACCCGACAGCGTGGCCCTGACCCGCCATGCCGTGAGCCAGGGCGTGGGTGGCGTGCTGATGCTGCCGCCGTTCTACTACAAGGGCGTCTCGGAAGAGGGGCTGTTCCGGTTCTACTGCGAGGTGATCGAACGCGTCGGCGACGAGCGGCTGCGCCTTTATCTCTACCATATCCCGCCGGTGGCGCAGGTGCCGATCGGGCTGGGTCTTATCGAGCGGTTGCTGAAGCGCTATCCCGAGGTCGTGGCTGGGATCAAGGACAGCTCTGGTGATTGGGCCAATACTCAAGCTGTCATCGATGCCTTCGGAACGCTGGGATTTAGAGTCTATGCGGGTAGCGAGCGCTTTCTGCTGCCCACGCTGCGAGCCGGCGGCGCCGGTTGCATCAGTGCCACGGCCAACGTCAATCCCCGCGCGATCTCGGCGCTGGGCGGCAGTTGGCAGGGCGACGATGCCGATGCGCGCCAGCAGGCGCTGAACGAGATTCGCGATATCTTCGAAAGTGTGCCGATGATCCCGGCGCTCAAGGCTGCCACCGCGCATTTCAGCGGCGATACCGAGTGGGATCGCCTGCGGCCGCCGCTGGTCTCGCTCGACGAGCGCCAGCGCGAGACGTTGCTGATGTCGCTGGCACGGGTCGGATTCACGATGCCGGGCGTCGCAGGGTGACTGTTGGTGAAGTAGAGTCGATCGTCTTTTTCAGTGATAAGGATCATTCGTGACGCGTCAACAACGCCGCCTGTCCCGCATTCGCAATTTCCTGGATCTCGAGCGCGCCGGTCAGCGCCATCTTCCCCGGCCACTCCATGGATACGTCGCCAACGCGGCGGAAGATGGCAAGAGCCTGGCCGCCAACCGCGCGGCCTTCGATGACTACTGTTTCCTGCCCCGCGCGCTGACCGACGTCTCCCGCGTTTCGCTCGAGACCGAACTGCTGGGTAAGCGCTATGCCGCCCCGTTCGGGATCGCGCCCATGGGGATCAGTGCCTTGTCCGCCTATCGGGGGGATCTGGCGCTCGCTCGGGCGGCGGCTCAGGCCAATGTGCCGATGATCATGAGTGGCTCGTCGTTGATCCCGATGGAGGAGGTAGCCAGGGTCGAGGGCGCAGACTGGTTCCAGGCCTATCTGCCGGGAGACAAGCCGGGCATCGAGGCGTTGATCGCCCGCGTCCAGCGAGCCGGCTTTTATCATCTGGTCATTACCGTCGACTATCCCGTTCCCCCCAATCCCGACAACAACCGACGCAGCGGCTTTTCATCGCCAATTCGTCCGAGTCTTCGCCTGGCCCTGGATGGGCTGGTCAAGCCGCGTTGGCTCTACGAGACGTTCTACAAGACGCTTCGCCACCACGGCATCCCTCATTTCGAGAACAATCACGCGACCCGGGGCATTCCAGTCATTTCCCGTCACGTCAATCGCGACTTCTCCGGACGCACGCATCTCGACTGGGACTATCTCGCGCTGGTGCGAGAACGCTGGCCGGGGAATCTGATCGTCAAGGGCATCCTGCATCCTGAGGATGCCAGGCGGGCCAAGGCGCAAGGTGTCGATGCCATCATCGTGTCCAATCACGGCGGCAGACAGCTGGATGGCACGATCGCGCCGCTACGAATGCTTCCCGAAGTGGTCGATGCGGTCGGAGACTTCCCCGTCATGATCGATAGTGGCTTCCGGCGCGGAACCGACGTGCTGAAAGCCCTCGCGCTGGGTGCCCGCTTCGTCTTCTTCGGGCGCCCTTTCAATTATGCGGCAGCCTACGCCGGAGAAGCCGGCGTCAGCCATGCGATCCGTCTGATGCAAGATGAAGTCACCCGCGATATGGCACTTCTCGGTATTACGGAGATCGAGCAGATGGACATGAGCCGATTGAGAAGAACGCGCTAAAGCCGGTTCTGCCATTCGCTTTTTCCCGACTGTCTTCGAATGGCACCCGTGATCCATATGGCTGCTGGGCGCGCCGGAACAACATGGGTATGCTGTGGATTCACACGCCGCCGATGGTGCGAGACGGTCAAGGCCGCTTTTGCGCGAATAATGCAGAGAATAAAGCAGGGGGACGAGGGAAGAGCAATGATGCCGAACATGGAGCTGGATCGCCTATCTCGAGAGATACGAACCATTCCCGATGTAGATTCTGACTTGTCGGACACCTCAATCTGCCACACTCATTGACGGGCCTAGGTTATTCCGTCGGTTGTTTCCAGGATCTAGTCATCTTCGGGTCGGGGTTCGTCTGTGACGACAGCAATGGCAAAAGCAGACAGGATCAGGGGGCGAGCCGCATGCGATGGGCGTTGATCGGATGTCTGTCGCTACTCTCCTTCGTTTCACTCGACAGTCGGGGCGATGAGCTCGCGCCTGCCATCATTGCCAACCTGACCGTGCAACAGTCCTCCCTGCCGCTCGAAACGCTTAGAGCCATATTCGCGATGCGACAGAGAACGCTTCCCGACGGCCAGGCCGTCCACGTTTTCGTGTTGCCCGACGACAATCCGATTCACGAAGCTTTCTCCAAGAAAATACTTGGGGTCTACCCTCACCAGCTTCGACTGGCCTGGGACCGCGCCGTGTTCTCGGGCACCGGGCAAGCGCCCAATGAGGTCGACGACGAAACCGAAATGCTCGAGGCCGTTGCCTCGACGCCTGGCAGCGTTGGATACATCAAACAAACAAGCCTGACGGATCAAGTGCGGGTGCTCGACATTGAATAAACTGAAACCGTTATCGATCGCAGCTCAAGCGGCGATATCCCTGATGCTCGCGGCAAACGCTCATGCCGTGGAAATGTCGGATACCTTTCAGGTTCATGGCTTCATGAGCCAGGCACTCATCGTGACTGACCACAATGACTTCTTCGGTCCTAGTAGTGAGAAAGGCGGCAGCCTGGAATATACCGAATTAGGGCTTAACGCTTCTGTTCGGCCATTGAGCAATGTGCTAGTGGCGGGGCAGGTGTTGAGTCGGAAAGCTGGAAATTATGGGGATGCTTGGCAACCTAAATTGGATTATGGCGTCGTAGATTACCAGGTGATTGGTGACGAAAAGCGAGCGCTAGGGGTACAGCTCGGAAGATTCAAAAATCCGTTCGGATTTTATAACCAAACTCGTGACGCACCCTCGACACGGCCAAGTATTCTGTTACCTCAATCCATCTATTTTGATAGAAGTCGATCGCTGGGTCTTGCTTCGGATGGGCTTAGTGTCTACGACGAAGAGCGGCTTTCCAATGGTACGGTATATATTCAGGGTGGGGTGGGCATTCCTCAGATTAATGGCGATGCAGAGATATCTTTGTCACCTAGCAATCCCTCGCTAAATGGTAAGGTATCAACGATCGGACAGGTGCTTTATTCTCACGATGGCGGTCGAATTAATGTGGCGTTGAGCATGGCTCAGGTAAGATCCGATTATCAGTCCAGGCAGGATAGGCAAGCCTCTGGAGAATTTGTTTTCCAACCCACTGTGGTGTCGTTCCAATATAACGCGGAAAAGTGGAGTCTGACGGCAGAATATGAATATCAAAAAAGAGAGCTGAAAGGTTTTCAGATATCTTCTTACAACGGAAGAGCTGATGGGGAAAGTGCCTATCTTCAGTACTTGTATCGTCTTTCCAATAACTGGCAATGGCTGCTCAGGTATGATTATGCGGTCAGCAATAGAAATGACCGGGATGGTAAGCGGTATGAGGCCTCCGGTCGAGGCCCAGACTATTCACGCTTTGCCAAGGATATTACGTCAGGCTTGCAATGGCGAGTCACACCAGACTGGAATGTTCAAGCAGAGTTTCATCACGTCAATGGCACCGCATGGTTACCGAGACAGGATAATGACGACGAGAAGACGGAGCAGTATTGGAACATGCTATTGTTACAGACGTCCTTTAGCTTCTAATGTCAAATCCTAATCCTCGGCCCTATCGGCTCAGTCTAAAATGGCGAGCCTTTGCATTAACCAGCTTGATATTGCTAGGGCTGGGTGTCCTGATTGCGTGGATTAGTTACAAGAGTTTGATGGATCAGTTTCAAGCCCATCAACAGGCCAATCAAGCGGATCAGCGCCATCAGATTGAGATCGCATTGCAGAATTCTGCAAACGAGCTAAAGCAGCTAGCGGCAGTTGCCGCATCTTCTGAGTCTCTTAATGATGCGCTGTTGTCGTCGAACCAAGACGCAATTTCCGATTCCCTCATGAACCAGTGGCCGACCCTGCAATTGGATTCGGGTATCACCAAGCTTGTTGTCTTCAGCTTGGAGGGAAGGCCTCTGGCGACCTATGGCGAGAAGACCAGGAGCAATAGTCACACTCCCTCTATGGATTGGCTGCTGGGAGTCGTCAAATCTGAACAGCCCCGCGATATATTGCTATGCTCAAATTCTTGTCTGCAATTTGCAGCCGTACCTATTCTTGCTCGGGGAGAAAACGCGGGCGTACTCATGGTTTCCCGGTCACTGGTAGACGTCATGAGCTATTTCCAGAGAAGCTCCGGAGATGATGTTGCGCTACTCACTCGTCAGAAAGAGGGGGGCATTCATGAAGATTCCGATCGTCTCATACATAAATGGAACTCTTATTCACTAGCGTTGACTCACCAAAATATCGTTTTACCGGTTATCAAGGATGTTTCGCATAAGGTGTCGCTCGATGAGTTAAGCGTTGCTCCAGAGAGTATTGAGCATGATGGGCGGCAGTATGAGGCCAGCGTCATTCCTCTCAAAAGCAATGACGGAAATAGCGCCGATGGATCAGGTTATTTTATATCAGTCGAGGATGTCACCAAGCAGTTGGGCGATATTCAAGAAATGACTAGAATGGTCTTTTACGTCGCCTTGTTAGGATGGTTGTGTTCGGAAGTTCTTCTGTTATTGATTTTACGTAAACCTATTTATCGAATTAGAATGTTGAGTCAGAATTTGCCGGGGCTGGCACGAGGCGAGTTCGAAAAATTGAGGGTGCACGTATCGCGATATTCCGAGGGGATGCCTGGGGATGAAATTGACGTTTTAGCGGATACTGCGGTGGAGTTGTCCTATCAGCTGGAACGCTTGGAAGGTGAGGTGAGCGCGCGCGGAAAAATGTTGCAGCAGCAGGTAGTGGAACTCGAGCGTGAGCGAGATCTTGTTAGTGGACTCATGAATACGGCACAGGTTCTCGTCGTTATCCATGGTGGTAATGACGAAGTATTGATGGCCAATCGTTACGCGATGGACATGCTGGATGCACCAGAATCGGTTCTTTTGAAGTCATCTTTCGCAGAAACGTTCCTGCCCTTTGCAAGAGAATTTTCCAATGGGCAGCAAGAAAGCGATTTGGTTACCTTGAGGGGCAAACGTCGAACTATTGCCTGGCATCACACGCCATTGAGCACTTGGGCTGAAGATAAGGCAGCGACCATATCCGTGGGTTTGGATATTACCGACCGAAAAGTAGCAGAGCAGAGGATCTCATGGCTGGCAAATCGGGATCCCCTCACCGCGCTTTATAATCGAAGACATTTTGAAGAGATATTGGCTCATGCCGTCGTTCATGATGTTCGTGGCGCCATGCTCTACATGGATCTGGATCGTTTCAAGGAGGTTAATGAGCTGGGTGGCCACCAATCCGGCGATCAACTGCTGGTCCTGGTTGCGGAACTTTTTCAGACCCAATTTCATCATTCTGGAACCATTGCTCGGCTAGGCGGCGATGAATTTGGCATCCTAATGGAAAATGCTTCTGCCGATCAGGCCGTAATCTTGGCTAAAGCCATTGTGCAAAGTTTGGAAAAAATCAGCCTGGATGTGGATGGACAAAAGCATAGGGCCATTGCGAGTATAGGCATTGCATTGTACCCCGATCATGGGACAACGCCCAAGGAGCTCATGGCCAGCGCCGATTTTGCCATGTATCGGGCTAAAGAGGATTCCGGTCAACGCTGGCATCTCCTATCGTCTCAAACGGACAAAGAAGCGCTGCAGGAACGTGTCCACTGGGAAGAATGTATCCGCTATGCATTGGAATATGAGGGTTTTGAACTTTGGGGGCAGCCAATCGCGAGCGTCGAAGGCCTTGAGGTGAAACATCATGAGGTACTGCTGCGAATGCACCTGCCTGATACAAAAGAAGTTGTTTCACCAGGATTGTTCATACCGATTGCAGAACGTAGTGGTCAGATTATCAGTATTGATCGATGGGTTATCTCGCAAAGTCTGATAATGATGAAGACTTGGGGGGATTCGGATCGCCGTCTTGCGATTAACGTGTCGGGTCAGTCATTGCATGATGAAACTCTGACGAGCTTTCTCACGCACGCCCTTGAAGCGAATGGTATAGCCGCTCATCGGCTGATTATTGAAGTGACGGAAACCACGGCGGTCACGGATTTTGCTACTGCAAGGTGCATTTTGCAGGATATTCGAGATATGGGATGCGCGATTGCCCTCGATGATTTTGGCGTCGGTTTTAGCAGCTTTTACTATCTGGATCAGCTGCCGGTGGATTACATCAAGATCGACGGCTCCTTTATTCAAGATCTGCCGGAAAATAGACGGAGTCAAATGATCGTCAAGGCGATCGTCGAGATTGCGAAAGGCTTTGGCAAGCAGACCGTAGCAGAGTTCGTTGATCGCGAGTCAGTTTACGATATTTTGAAAGAGTACGGCGTAGATTACATTCAGGGATATTGGTTGGGAAAACCTCAACCTTTTAGTTAATGTATAACAATTGGTTATGCCATTTTAAATGTGGGGCACCTGAGATGAGTCTGTACGATCAGTTTCATCAGCAGTTCGAATTTGTCTTGGCAACCTCGGAATCCGAGAAGCAGTACGTCTATCGTTTGCGGTACCAGGTCTACACTCAGGAGTTCGGCCACTCAATGCCAGGCGAGCCTGCGCGACAACTGGAATACGATGAGTTCGATCAATCGGCTCTTCATTGCTTTATTCGTCATCGTGCTACGCAGGAGCCAGTAGCCTGTATTCGCGTTATCTATCCAAGCTCTGTTCGCAGTGAATTGCCTATCGAATCAAATTCACGTGGCGAATTCTCCCATGCTGAACTCAATCCAGATGCGTTGCCTCGAAACCTGATCTGTGAAGTCTCACGCGCAGCTATTCTGGGGCGTTACCGTAAGAGACAATCCGGAGCGGAGAAAGAATGGTCTGGTTATCCAGCCACGGACAACGACTATAAAGTGTCGTCGCTATTAGGTATCTCGGTATACTTGGCCTCGACCGTGATGATTGGCTTGATGGAGAGAAGACACGCACTGGCCCTGATGGAGCCTCGGCTAGCCAGATTGTTGAGTCGATTCGGGCTGGCGTTCCTTCAAGTCGGAAATATTCAGCAGTTCAACGGTGTCCGAGCAGCTTATTATATCGATCAGCACCAGGCAGAGGGGGATTTGAAGCCTGAGCTGAAAGCGTTCTACAGCGATATTATTCATTCGCTTTCGATACAGTTTAACGAAACGTTGAAGAAGCCTTTCCAAGATCGTTTTTTCATGCTCGAGTGCGCCGGATCGTAAGCGACCAGAACGAAAAATGACTTTCTGGGTGACCGGCGACGGCGCTCCAGCTCGCCGTCGCCGCCTTGCATCAACCGATCGCTGCGGCGATCTTCTCGCCCAGGCTCTGGGTCGTTCCCTTGCCTTTCAGGTCCGGGGTGAGCGCTGACTTGTCGTCGCTCGCCAGCACTTTCTCGATCGCGCTGACCATCGCGTCACCGGCTTCCTTGAAGCCGAGATGCTCGAGCATCATTGCGCCGCACCAGATCTGGCCGATGGGATTGGCGATGCCCTTGCCGGCGATGTCCGGCGCGCTGCCGTGGACCGGCTCGAACAGGCTCGGGAACTTGCCTTCCGGGTTGATGTTTGCCGAGGGCGCGACGCCGATGGTGCCGGTACAGGCGGGGCCGAGGTCGGAGAGAATATCGCCGAAGAGGTTGCTGGCGACGACGACGTCGAACCAGTCCGGATGCAGCACGAAATTGGCGGTCAGGATATCGATGTGGAACTGGTCGACGCTGACGTCCGGATAACTCTTGGCCATCGCCTTCACCCGTTCGTCCCAGTACGGCATGGTGATCGAGATCCCGTTGGACTTGGTCGCGGAGGTCAGCTTCCGGCGCGGACGGCTCTGGGCCAGCTCGAAGGCGTACTTCAGCACCCGGTCGACGCCGGTTCGCGTCATCACGGTCTCCTGCATCACCGTTTCCCGTTCGGTACCCTCGAAGATCTTGCCGCCGATGCTCGAGTATTCCCCTTCGGTGTTTTCGCGGACCACGTAGAAGTCGATATCACCGGGCTCTCGATCGGCCAGCGGGCTCTTGATGCCGGGCATCAGACGACAGGGCCGCAGGTTGATGTATTGATCGAAGTGGCGCCGGAACTGCAGCAGCGAACCCCACAGCGAGATGTGGTCCGGCACCTTGTCCGGCCAGCCCACCGCGCCGTAGAAGATGGCGTCGAAGCCAGACAGGATCTCGAACCAGTCATCCGGCAGCATCTTGCCGTGTTCGAGGTAGTAGTCGCAGCTGCCGAACTCGAAATGCTCGAACTCCAACTCGATATCGAAGCGCCTGGTGGCCGCCTCCAGCGCGCGCAGACCTTCCGGAACCACCTCGATACCGATGCCGTCGCCGGCGATCACGGCAATCTTGTGGGCCTTTTTCTGGGCTTTCTGTTGAACCATGGTCGAGTTACCTCATGAAGTCGATGAGCTGTCGGAAGACCGCATCCGGTGCTTCCTCGGGAAGATAGTGTCCGCAGGGCAGGGCGCCGCCCTCGACGCTGGCACTGGAGACTGCCCGCCACTCGGCGAGCGCATCGAAGCACCGCTCGATGGTTCCATGCTCGCCCCACAGTACGTTGAGCGGAACGCGAAGATGGTGGCCGGCATCTCGATCGGCGCGGTCGTGTTCCAGATCGATGGTGCGGGAGGCGCGGTAATCCTCGCAGATCCCATGTGCGGCGCCGGGCAGTGCCAGGCAGCGCTGGTACTCGGCGATGGCGCGAGGATCGAACGGCGCCAGGCCGGCATGACGACCGCCCATGATTCGAGTGACGTAGTCGCTGGGCGAGGCTTCGATCCAGGATTCCGGTAGCGGCGCGGGCTGAATCAGAAAGAACCAGTGCCAGTAGGCAGTGGCGAAAGCCAGATCGGTGGCCTCGTACATTGCCAACGTCGGCGCGATATCCAGCACCATCAGCTTGATCACCCGGTCGGCGTGATCCAGCGCCAGCCGATGCGCTACCCGACCGCCGCGATCGTGGCCGCAGAGAAAGAATCGCTCGAACCCCAGCGCCTGCATGACCGCAACCTGGTCATGCGCCATCCGGCGCTTGCTGTAGCTGAGGTGCCGTTCGTCTCCCTCGGTCTTGCCGGAATCGCCCTTGGGCTTACCAGAATCACCCTTGGGCTTACCAGAATCACCATAGCCGCGCAGATCCGTCGCGATCACGGTGTAGCGATCGGCCAGACGGGGTGCCAGCAGATGCCAGATGACATGGGTCTGCGGGTGACCGTGAAGCAGCAACAGCGGCGGGCCTTCGCCGCCGATCACGCCATGAATGGCGATGTCGTTTCTCACCTCGATATCGAACTTCCGGAATCCCTCGAACATCGGCTTGGCCTCGGCTTGAGTTTCTTTCTGCGCTGACTGCAGTGTAGCCACTGAGCGGCTCGGGATAATCGGGCTAGAATCGAAGCGACTATTTCGCTCAAGTGGAGAATCTTATGTCGGCGGTCGATGATCTGGCCTTCTTTCAGCGGGTCGCCCAGGCCGGTAGTTTGACCGGCGCCGCCAGAGAACTCGGGCTTTCCCTGTCCACGGTGAGCAAACGACTGCAGCAGCTCGAGGCGCGTCTGGGCGTATCGCTGGCCGCGAGGACGACGCGGCGACTGGCGCTGACGGCGGAGGGGGAGCGCTACCTCAAACGCGGCGCGATGATCCTCGATGATCTGGGCGACCTGGAAAACTCGCTGAGAGATCAGAGTGCTGCGTTGTCTGGTCGGCTGAGAATCAATGCGACGTTCGGTTTCGGTCGGCGTCATGTCGCGCCACTGATCTCACGTTTTGCCGCGCTTCATCCCCAGCTGGAGCTGCTGCTGGAGCTCACCAGTTTTCCGGTGGGGCTCGACGAGCAGGGGTTCGATATCAACATCCGTGTCGGTGAGCCGCCGGCGTCGCGCTGGATCGCCAGACGCCTGCTCGCCAACCGCCGCATGCTCTGCGCGGCGCCCGGCTATCTGGCGCAGTCACCGAAGCTCGAACGGCTGGAGGATCTGGCACGGCATCGCTGCCTGATCGTGCGCGAAAACGACAGCGACTATTCGTTGTGGCGGTTCGAGGCCACCGACGAGACGCGCACACTGCGCGCCATTCGCGTTCAGGGCCGGCTTGCCAGCAATGACGCCGAAGCCATGACGCGGATGGCGCTGGATGGCCATGGCGTGTTGCTGCGTTCGTGGTGGGACGTTCACGAGCATCTGGCGAGCGGTGAGCTGGTGTCCGTGCTGCCTCAGTGGCAGGGGATCCGAGCGGATTTTCATCTGCTCTACAGCGAACGAGCACGCGAGAGCGCGCGGATTCGACAGTTCGTCGACTTCATGACCGCGGAGATGGCCGGGCGGGTGCCACCGTTGTCGTGATGCCGTGGCTCGATGGGGCGGAGACTCAAGTCAGCGAGTGGGGGAAACAAAAGCCGGGCAAAAAAATGCCCACCAGGGGATGGTGGGCGAGTAAGGGATCATTCAAGGGAACACTAACTCAGAGTGCGAGCCGTTCCGATTAGTTCCGAGAGAGATCAAAAAAAATCGGCATGAAATTGTAACGTTATTTTGCCAGCGGCCATCGTGCCGCGAGCACGAATCGCGACACCTGGATTACTCTCACATTCTAGAACGAGAATGCGCCTTCGACGGCTGGCCATGCAGGCTTGCCACCCTGGGTCTCGACGCCGTCGAGCATGGCTTCGACGCGATCCGGATGATCTTCGATCCAGGTCTTGGCGACCTCTTCCATCGATTTCTCCTCCTGGCCGTACTGCTTGATCATCCAGCTTTGCTCTTCGGCAGAAAACGAGAACTGGTTGAAAAAGGTGACCAGGTTGGGGTGGGCGTCGGCAAAATCGCTTGCCATCAACGTGCGTACGTCGCTGGCGCCGTTGCCCTCGCCGAACAGGTTCTTCGAATCGCCGAGATACCGCATCGGCAGCTCGAGGTTCATCCAGTGTGGTGTCCAGCCGACCCAGACGATGGGCTCCTCGTTGGCGATGTGGCTCTTGGCGGCACTCAGCATGCCCACCGTGCTGGTGTCGACCAGCGTCCAGTCGCCCAGGCCCCAGGTGTCCTCATCGATCGCCTTGTTGAGGATCTCGCTGGCAGCGGAGCCGGCGCCGAAGCCGTAGATCTCGCCGTTGAACTCGTCACGATGCGCATCGAGATCGGCGAACGACGTGACGCCGCTATCGTAGACATAATCGGGCACGGCCAGCGTCATCTGCGCCCCGGTCACGTTGGTGGCCAGGCGGGTGATGCTGCCGTCGGCTTCCAGCGGTTCCAGCATCGAATTCTGCGCCGGCAGCCAGGCGCCCAGGAAGACGTCCACGTCGCCGGTGTCGAGGCCCTGATAGATCACCTGCAGGCCGATCTCCTGGGCCTTGCCCTGGTATCCCAGCGGTGCCAGCAGCTGGCGGGCAATCTCGGTCTTCACGGTGATGCCGGGCCAGGCCGGCACGCCGTAGGTGACGGTGTCGGCGGCCTGCGCCGCGCTCGCGCTGACCAACGTCAGGCCGGCGCCCATCAGCAAGCCAGTGGTCAGCGTCAGGGCGGAAATCGTTGTCGCTCGTTTCATTTATTGTCTCCTGTCGTTCCCTCAATTGGCGTATCTCCTCCGCATAGGCGCGCGGTCTCGGCGCGCACGCGTACCAGGGATACACGCAGAAAAGCCGCCCGGTTAGTGGATCGAATCCATAACCTCGGGCGGCTTGCATCAACGCAACGCTGTCCGGTTCATCTCGACAGCACCCGTAGATGTGATTGCAGCATGTCCAGGTCGAGATAGGTGCCCTGGAGATGACGCTTGCCGGTGTTGGGGTCGAAGGCGTTGCGACCATGTAGCACGCGGCGGTTGTCGAAGGCGACCATCTGGCCAGGAGCGAGCGTCAGTTCCACGCGTCCTTCCGGGCGACGCAGGATCTGCCACAGCGCGCGATAGGCGTCATACCACGCCTCGATCCGATCCGATGGCAGGCTCAGCGTATCGCGGATCCAGTTGTTGAAGCGGATCTCGCAGGGGCGGCCTTCGGCATCCAGATCGATGACCGGTTCGCGCACCGCGATATCGTGGCCTTCGTCCTGGAAGCGGAAGTCGATCGGTGTTTCCGACAGCACCCGGAACGCTTCGGGGTTTTCCACCCGCAGGGTTTCGGCGGCAGCGAAGCCGTCGGCGAAGCTGGATTCGCCACCTTCGGCATCGTTCTCGAGACAGTAAAGTAGTTGGATATCCGGCGGCTGGCGCCAGTTGGGCAGGTCGGTGTGCAGCTCAAGACCGATCGCCGTGTAAGCGGCGTTGTTTGGATTGGGAACCGAGCGCACGTCGAACCGGCCGCCGAAGTTGGTCGAGCGCATCGGCCCGATGCTCTCCGCGATACGCGACACTTCTTCCAGCTCGCACGGCCCGTGATCGAGCATCACCAGCCCGTCGCGCAGCAGGGCGCTGGCCCAGCGGCTGCGACCATCGCCGCCACCGACGAAATCGGCATGGCTGACGTGGCTTGGCGTGAAGCCCTGGTGCCAGGGGGGCGGTGTCGGCAGCAAGGTCGCGAGCTCCTGCCCTGGACAGCGCTGATGTAGCCAGCCGGCGTCGAAGCGTGACACGTGGTCGTCCTGCCAGATCAGCGTCAGCGAATCGACATCGAACTCGAACGACGCCAGCGCTTCGTCAGAGGCGAAGCGCTCCCACAAGGGATCATCGAGCAGCTTGTAGAGGCGTTCACGCGTCATCGGATGACGGCACTGATCACAGGCGCAGTGATCGCGTAGCCACATCAGCGGAAACTGGCCGGTTCGGCCATCCGACCAGGTCAGCGTCAGACGTCGAGCCTCCTGGACGGCGCTTGCCAGCGCAGCCTCCGTGGCGCCGTTGCCCTGGCGATAGCGGCGCAGTTCGGCCATGTCGATGGGAGTCTGGCCCTGACGAGCAGTCAGAGCGTCGTTGAAGGCGCCTCCGGATGACAAAAGAGCGGACGACAAAAGAGCGGATGACAACAGGGCACTTCCTCGATGGCTGAAATTGCCATCTGTGTTAGTAACGTGTGTTATTGCGTGTCACTAGGATGCGGATTGCGTCGTGACATGACAAACGATTAATCTGACCGCTAAGGCCAAGTTTGGCTAATGACCAGCTTTGTCTCTTGGGCCAACGAATCATCTTTGGGAGCGTCATGTCGGAACTACCGCCGGTGCTATGGCTGCAGGCGTTCGAAGCCGCGGCGCGAACGCTGAGCTTTACCGAGGCCGGGCGCGAACTCGGCGTCACCCAGTCGGCGATCAGCCAGCGGATCCGGCTCCTCGAGGATCGCGTCGGCCAGCCGCTGTTCGTCCGCTATCCGCGCAGTCTGGCGCTGACGCCGGCCGGGCAAGCCTGGCTGCCCAGCGTACAGGGCGCATTCAGCCGGCTGGCCGAGGGCACATCGGAAGTCTTCGGCCCCAGCCCCGGCGCGCCGGTGACGTTACGCGCCACGCCGGCGATGCAGCAGACCTGGCTGGCGCCGAGATTGATTCATTTTCAGCGGATGCACCCCGAGATCACGCTCCGTCTGGTCAGCGCCATCTGGGCGGACGATTTTGGCGCCGAAGGGGCCGATCTGGAGATCCGCTATGGGCATGGCGACTGGAGCGACGTGACAGCGGAATGTCTGGGGGAAGAGCGGTTGCTGCCGGTCTGCTCCGCCGCGCTGGCGGCGGAACTCAACTCGCCGGAGGATCTTGCCGGCAAGACGCTGCTGCATGCCGCCGGGTTCGCCGCCGGCTGGCCGCGCTGGCTGGTCGAGGCAGGGTTCGCCGGTCTCGAGCACCGCTGTCAGGCGATGATCTGCGATACGCACGTGACGACGCTGGCGCTGGCGTCCTATGGCGGTGGAGTTGCGCTGTCGCATCGCCGCCTGCTCGAGGCCAGCCGGGACCTGGTCGCGCCGTTCGATCTCGACATGGCAACGGATGAAGCGTTCTGGCTGGTCCGCCCCAGCCGTCGCCAGCTCAGGCCTGCCGCTGCGGCGCTGTGGGAATGGCTCTCCCAGACCAGTGAATCTCCGCCCTGAATCCTGGCGGACGCTACACTCTAGTGGTAACGGATCCTACCGGAGGTGGACCATGGCAACGTTCTTCACGCCCGCCAGGCGTCGCATCACGCTGGCAACGACCTTGATCGCTCTCGCGCTGGCGGGCACGACGCTGGTCGGTTATCCCGCCGTCGCCGTCGCCGACGGTGTCTCGGTGGTCGATCCCAAAACCGGCCACCGCGTGAGACTCCCGGACAACGATCGCGACGGTCGCGCCGACTATGTGCCCAACCGGTTGGATGTCCATGTCAGCCCTGGGCTCACCTATCCGCGTGAGACCCGCGAGCAGCGGCCCAGCGGCGGTGGCTCGATCTGCCATGGCAACGATGGCGGATCGACCGTCTCCACCGCACGGCGTGCCTGCGATCCCGGCGCACCCGCCGGCGATGGCGGCGCTGACGACGCTCCGGCCCGATCTTCTTCGCCTGCGCCAACCCGGCCCAATACGTCCTCGTCGACGCGACTCGACTGAGCTCGTCGAGTCCGTCAGCGGGCGAAGTACTCCTCGAGGGCGGCGACGACCCGGTCGATATCGGCCATCGAGACATCGCGGTGGGTCACGAAGCGTGGCGCATAGAGCGCACCGACCAGGATGTCGCGTTCCTTTAACCAGGCATGCAGATGCGCAGGGTCGAGTTGCGGGCGGGTAAATGCGACGAACACCATGTTGGTGGCCTGCGCTGTTACCGTGATGCCGTCGATATCGGCGAGACCTGCCGCCAGACGCTCGGCCTTGGCGTGGTCTTCGGTCAGTGGCGCCAGATGATGCTCCAGCGCATATTCGCACGCCGCCGCGAGCATACCGACCTGACGCATGCCGCCGCCGACCACCTTGCGCCAGCGTCGCGCCGTCTCGATGAAATCGGCAGCGCCGACCAGCACCGAACCGGCCGGCGCTCCCAACCCTTTCGAGCAGCAGATCGAGATCGTATCGAAGGGCTGGCACAGCGCCTTCAGGCTGGCCCCGGTAGCGGCCGCGGCGTTGCCGATTCGCGCGCCGTCCAGATGGGTCGCCAGGCCGTAACGCCGCGCCAGTGTCGTGGCCTCTTCGACATAATTCGCCTCCAGCACCTGGCCGTGGAAGGTGTTCTCCAGTGTCAGCAGGCGCGTGCGGGCAAAGTGAGGATCGATCGGTTTGACCGCGGCCTCGATCTTCTTGAGAGGCAGCGTGCCGTCCGCTTCGTTCTCGATCGGCTGCGGCTGAATGCCGCCCAGCACTGCCGCACCACCGCCCTCCATCCGATAGGTGTGTGCCAGCTGGCCGACGATGTACTCATCGCCGCGCTGGCAATGGCTCAACAGCGCCACCAGGTTGCTCTGGGTGCCGGAAGGGAAGAACAGCGCCGCCGCCTTGCCGGTACGCTCGGCGATATAGGCTTCCAGATGTGCAACGCTGGGATCGTCGCCCCAGACGTCATCGCCCAGCGGCGCCTCGAACATCACCTGACGCATCGCCTCGCTCGGGCGGGTGACGGTATCGCTGCGAAGATCGATCATGGAAATTGGGCCCTTTGCGCGTGGTGTTGGAGTTGCTGAGAGATTGTAGCGGCAATGCTCGCGTATCGCGGAATCGAGAGCTCACGTGTCACGAAATCGAGAGCTCGCGTGTCACGAAATCGAGAGAACCTATCGCCAATATCGATTTGTCTCGCCAGCAGGGCTGACGCATGATGCGAATCATTTTCGAAAACGTCTGAACGACAGGAGAAGCGCATGACACAGTACGCCGTAGTGGCTTACGACTACACGGATGATGAGGCGCTCGACCGCCGGCTGGCCAATCGCGATGCGCATCTGGCCGGCGTGCGTGAGCTTGCCGCGCAGGGGAAGTTTCTCAGTGGCGGCGCGATCCTGAATGATGAGGGCAAGATGATCGGCTCCAACGCGCATTTTCGTTTCGACGACCGCGCCGATCTTGACGCCTGGCTCGAAACCGAGCCCTACATGACCGGGCGGGTCTGGGAGCGCGTCGACATTCGCGAAGTGAAGCTCTTCGATCCCAACGCCTGAGAGAGTCATGACCGATAACGTCTCGCTACCCGCGCAGGTCCGTCAGCTTCTCGAAACGGCGCCTCGCGAAACCCTGCCGCTGACCTACCAGCAGCTCGCCGAGGTGTTGGGGTTACAGCCGCCGCGCACCATCCAGCGTGTCGCCCAGGCGCTGGAGAGCACGATGCGCGAGGATGCCCTGCATGGCCGGCCCTTTATCGCGGCACTGGTCGTCAGCCGCCGCGGGGAAGGGCTGCCGGCGCAGGGCTTCTTCGATCTGGCGGTGGAACTCGGGCGATTCCCCGCCGAGCCGGCACGGCAGGCCGAGGCTTGGCGGGAGGAGGTCGAGCGCGTGCTGGCGGCTATGACGTAGTAGCCGTTGGGAGGCCGGCTTCTCGCGCCCATTCCAGGGCGTCTGCACCTGCGGGAATGCGCATCGGCGCGGCCGGATCAGTTGCTGCACGCCAGACCGCCTCGGCTACATCCGTGGCATGGGTGATCGAGCCCGATTCGTCGGTGATCCGTGCGATAGTCTGTTGAATCAGATCCGCGTAGTCAGCACTCTCCAGGCCGTGACGGTACGCGTTATCGCCGAACTGCGTTTCGGGCGAACGGCCGGGCAGCACGACGCGCACACCGATGCCGAACGGTGCAAGCTCAATGGCCAATGACGCCGAGAACGCATTCACCGCGGCCTTGCTGGCCGTATACATCGATAGCAGCGGCAATGCCTTGAGTGTGACCGTCGAGGTTACATTGACGATGGTGCCGGCGCCCCGAGCACGAAATTGCGGCAGGAAGGCTTGGGTCATCGCCATGGTGCCGATGGTGTTGGTCTCGAACAGCGCACGTGCCAGGTCCGGGTCGGTGAGTTCGAACGGTGCGGCCGCGCCCACGCCGGCGTTGTTGACCAGTACGTCGATCGGGCCGGCGGCGTCGACGGCCGCGGCTATGCCGGCGGGATCGGTCACATCGAGCGCAAGCACGCGTAGACGATCGGAGGTCGGTAATACATCCGCGCGCGGCGTGCGCATGGTGGCGATGACACGCCAGTCGCGCTCAACAAAATACCGCGCGATCTCCAAGCCGAAACCGGACGAACAACCCGTGATCAGAACCGTCTTCATGGGAACTCCTGTGATCCGAACATTGAGCTACACACGATAGGCGTCACTGACCGCACTCACTACAACCCATAATCCAAATTTCATTGGCGAGAGTCCGACCATGATCGATCCGCTGGCCGAGGTGGTTTCCTTGCTACAGCCCAGCATGCGGTTTTCCAAGCTGATCGTTGGTGGCGGCCCCTGGCGCGTGCGCCGCAGCGATCCGGGCGACTTGTTCTATTGCGTCGTGCTGGAAGGCGAGTGCCTCTCCTCCCCCGGTGCCGGGGAACCGATCCATCTCACTGCCGGTGATTTCCTGCTGGCTCCATCGGCGCAGGACATCGTCGCGTCCAGTCATCCGCCACCGCCACTCGATGTCGAGAACTGGCCTGTCGCCATTGGCGACGGCGTATTCCGGCTCGGCGCGGCAGATGCGGCGCCCGATGTGCGCATGCTGATCGGCCATTGTCATTTCGAATCTCCCGACGCGGCGTTGCTGGTCTCGCTGTTGCCGCAACGCGTGCATATTCGCGGTCAGCAGCGACTGGCGATGCTGGTCAAGCTTGTCAGTGAAGAGTCGCGCGCCGATCGGCCGGCGCGCGATATGGTGCTGTCGCGGCTGCTGGAAGTGCTGATGATCGAAGCGCTGCGAGTCACCGGAGAAACAGCGGCCTCGCCCGGCCTGGTGCTCGGGCTCGCCGATAATCGCCTGGCGAACGCGATACGTGCCATGCACGCCGAGCCGACACACGCGTGGACGGTTGCAGAATTGGCGCGGCAGGCGGCGTTGTCACGGTCGGCTTTCTTCGAGCGCTTCAAACAGACGGTCGGTCTTGCGCCG
Source organism: Salinicola sp. CPA57 (assembly GCF_003206035.1). Classification (NCBI taxonomy): domain Bacteria; kingdom Pseudomonadati; phylum Pseudomonadota; class Gammaproteobacteria; order Oceanospirillales; family Halomonadaceae; genus Salinicola; species Salinicola sp. CPA57. The sequence continues at coordinate 134,204 of NZ_PZJR01000001.1, read as the reverse complement.
ATGGCATATCTGCTCGCCTGGCGCATGGCGCTAGCCAAGCGAATATTGAGAAACGATCAGAGTCGTATCGCCGATGTTGCCGAGCGGGTCGGCTACAGTTCGGCGAGCACTTTCAGCGTTGCCTTCACGCGCCACGTTGGCACTCCGCCGACGCGGTACGCCAACGACAGAGAGCCGCTAGAACCGCAGTCAGTTCAGTCGCCACGTGATCAGGGTCAGTGACGACCTTTGACTGCTTACGGACAAAAGTTGGATGCGTACATCGGGCACCATCCAATGACTCGCAAAAACACTGCCGGCTCGGCGCTTCTTCGATTTCGCAGTGGACCTGGGGCGGTTCCCCGCCGACCCGGTGCAATATGCTAAGGGCTGGCGGCAGGAGTTCGGGCGCGTGCTGGCAGCGATGAAGTAGAGAACTGCGGCAAACACTCCTGTCCCAGCCGAAGCGCGGGTCAGTCGTCCTGGGTGCCGATCGCCGGCCAGCGCCTGATGCACGCGAGTGGCGAGGAGTTCCAGAATGGCGTCGTTCTCGCCCACCAGCCGAGTTGTCACGACGTTCAGGCCGGGGGAGTTCGACATAGCCTGCGCGCAGATCTCCGCGATATCGCCGCCTTCGCCAGCGTGGCGGCCCGGGGAAAGAAACAGCATGGAGAGGATCACATCGCTGTCGGTTAACGCGGTTGACGCCAGCAGATCTTCCAGCAACGGCTCGTTGAACCGGTAGGCCTCGCCTTCACGGCGCATCGAGCATGATCCGTCGCATCTCGGCACTGGGGCGGGTGACGGTGTCGCTGTGAAGGTCGCTCATGAAGTTGGCCTTGTCATGAGAGTGATCGGCGTCGATAAGTTCCTGCTGGTTGGGTCACGATAGCTGGCGGTCAATCGAAGTAGGGTTTCAGCACTGTCTCGATCCAATGCATGAAGACTCTGACGCGCTGCGACAGATTACGCCGATGGGCCACGACGAGCGACGCGGCGAGAGGCTCGGGGCGCAGATCTGGCAGGACCTCTATTAGCGCGCCCCGTTGGATGTGATGCGCGAGTGACAAATATCCCGCCTGGATCAAACCCATCCCCGCCAGTCCAGCCGCATGATAGGTCTGCACACTGTTGACGTGTATCGCGCTTGGCAGCGTCTGCGTCGCATAGCTGGAGCCGTCCGGATATTCCCATCCGGCAAGCCGGGCACCGAGCGTTTGGGTATAGTGAATCATCCGGTGACCCTGGCTTTGTAGGTCATCGAGCGTGTTCGGCATGCCGTAGCTCGCGAGATAGCCAGGGCTCGCAGCATTGATCATGCGCAGCTTGCCAAGTGGACGAGCCACCAGCGTCTCATCGATGATCGGGCCCAGGCGGATCACGCAATCGAATCCTTCCTCAACGAGATCGACACGCCGGTCGGTGCTGGAAAGTTCCAGTTCCAACTCTGGATGCGTTTTCATCAGTTGAGGTAGTGCGGGTATCACTACGCTTTGCGCCAATTCGGTTGGCATATCGACCCGCAATCTTCCCCGTAGAAGCCCCGCTTGATCTGCGAACATTGACTGTAATTCTTGTACTTCGGCCAACAGGTCGCGTGCACGTGAATAGAAGACGCGTCCCTCTTCAGTCAGTTGGACCCGCCTAGTGGTCCGATGCAGGAGAGTCGCACCGACATCCCGCTCGAGTTCACGAATCGCCGTTGAAACACGCCCCTTTTGGACACCCAAGCTCTCCGCGGCACGAGTGAAGCTCGTCATTTCGGCGACACGGGAAAAGATCAAAAGGGCGTCGAGATTCTTCATTGTTCACCAAAAAGGTAACAGTGCGTTCTATTTAACGTAATTTATAACTCGGTGGCGACCCAGTAAATTCATTTTTCCTATTGTCCTGGAAGGACGATGAAATGGAGAGAGCCGTCATGACGCAACGAACACCACCGACTAACACAGTCGTCATCTACCACTCTGGCTATGGGCATACCGAGCGTATGGCGAAAGCGATCGCTGAAGGCGCCGATGCCGTGCTGGTCGCGATCGATGCCGACGGCAATATTGACGATAAAGCCTGGGATACGCTGGCCGAGGCAGATGCGATTTTGTTTGGCTCCCCCACCTACATGGGCGGCCCCAGCTGGCAGTTTAAGAAGTTCGCGGATACCTCATCAAAGCCGTGGTTCGAAGGCCAGTGGCAAAACAAGATTTTCGGCGGCTTCACTAACAGTGCCAGTGTCAACGGCGACAAGCTGAATACGCTGGAATACTTCGTTCTGCTGGCCGGACAGCACGGCGGCATCTGGGTCAGCATGGATATCAAGCCGGCCAACGTGAAAGCCTCGAGGCGAGATGATCTGAATCGTATGGGCTCCTATATCGGGCCCATGGCGCAGACGCCCGCCGATGCGTCACCTCAAGAGATGTCGCCTGGGGATCTTGAGACGGCACGCTGCTATGGCGCCCGTGTGGTGATGATCGCCGGGCAGTTCAAGGCGGGAAAATACTCTAGCCACTGAAATCCATGTGCGTGGGCTGCTATCCAACGGGTTCATAGGTGTTCTTTGGGTCTATACGTCGGGAAAGGATCATGAAATACAAACGACTGGGCCGCACCGGCCTGTATGTATCCGAGCTGTGCCTCGGCACCATGACGTTGGGCGGCAACGCCGATGCCGGCATGTGGAAAGCAATTGGGGCAGTCAGCCAGAACGAGGCGAATCAGCTGATCGCGCGAGCGCTGGCCGAGGGGATAAACTTTATCGATACCGCCGACATTTATTCTTTCGGCCAATCTGAACGTGTTGTCGGGCAGGCGCTGAGAGACCTTGGCGTATCCCGTAGCGACATCGTGCTGGCGACGAAGACTGGCGGCGTGATGGGCCCGAAGCCCAACGAGCAGGGGGCATCTCGCGGACATATCACCGATTCGGTGCAGCAAAGCCTGGAACGGCTGCAGGTCGACCATATCGACCTATACCAGATTCACGCCAGCGATCCTGTCACGCCAATCGAAGAAACGCTGCGTGCCCTCGACGATCTCATCCGACAGGGGCTGGTTCGGTACGTCGGCGTCTCGAATTGGCGCGCTGGAAAGATCGGTAAAGCGCTCGGGCTGAGTGCTGCACTCCGTGCCACGCGTTTCGAGACGCTCCAGGCTTATTATTCGATCGCCGGGCGTGACGTTGAACGTGACCTGGTGCCACTCGTGACCGAGGAGCAAATGGGGCTGCTGGTCTGGTCGCCACTGGCTGGCGGTTTACTGTCTGGAAAATTCGGCCCCGGGGCGCCCACCGAAGAAGGTTCACGACGTAGTCATTTCGATTTTCCCCCGGTCAATCTTGATCGCGCCTGGCCGTGTGTTGCCGAAATGCGTGCGATCGCCGACGCACGGGGCATTTCGGTCGCTCGGATCGCGCTCGCTTGGTTACTCGCCAAGCCGCATGTCACCAGCGTCATTATCGGCGCCAAGCGAGTCGAACAGCTCGAAGATAATCTTGGCGCGGTCGATGTCGTTCTCACCGAGGAGGAGCTTGCCCGGCTTGAGGCCGTAAGTGCGCTACCTCCCGAGTATCCCGGTTGGATGATCGATCATCAGGATGCGACTAGGTACCCGCAACCTGTTACGCCTGTCGCGTCGAACTAGCATCGGCTTCTGTACCTTCGACATTGTTAGGCATCACCACGCTCTGCGTCGAAGGCAATACACCCGCAGCGAAAGAGATATTACTATGCCCAAAGGTTATCTGATCGGACATGTCAGTATTACGGATGCAACGGCCTACGCCGCTTATGCAAAAGCCGCCGGTGACGCGATGAAGAGTTTCAGCCCGAAAGTCATTGCAGCGTCGGGGCTTTATGAAAATCTCGAAGGCGAGGCCCATGAGCGACATGTGATCTTTGAGTTCGAGTCGTTCTCCGAGGCCAAGCGGTTCTATGAAAGTCCTGACTACCAGGCCGCCAAGGTTTTGCGTGCCGAAGCCGGTACCGGAACCTTTGTCATTGTCGAGGGGACTTCCTGATCTGGACTGCGATGTCGCCAAAGGGAGGCGTTTAGGCAAGACTCATGAGTGGGGGCGGAGGGGGCAAGTCGAGATATGTCTCGCGGGCATCTCCATCAGCCGCGGCCCGCCGGCCAGCGCTTGGCGCAGGCGAGTGGCGAGGAGTTCCAGAATGGCGTCGTTCTCGCCCACCAGTCGGGTCGTCACGAGATTCAGGCCGGGGGAGTTCGACATTGCCTGCGCGCAGATCTCCGCGATATCGCCGCCTTCACCGGCGTGACGGCCCGGGGAAAGAAACAGCATGGACAGGATCACGTCACTTTCGGCCAGGGCCGGCGAGGCCAGCAATGTCTCCAGCAGTGGCTCGTTGAAGCGGTAGGCGTCGCCGTCACGGCGTTCCATCGAAGCGAAAGTAACGCAGTCGACCTCATCGGCCAGCAGCGCGCTCAGTTGCCCGGCGAGATAGTTGCGCACCGCCGTGACCTCCGGGATCGGGCTGCCGTGATCGACCAGCACGACCTTGGGGCGCGATAGGCCGGCCATTCGCTCGCGCACGTTCTCCGCCAGCAGCCGGGCCAGGCGCAGGTCCGGCGCCAGCAGCGTATCGACCAGCGGCGGGGCGACCTTCACCGACAGCTGCGGGTAGCTGGCCTGCACCTCGGCCAGACGCTCCGGCAGGTAGCGGGTCAGCGCCTGGCTGGGCCCGAAGAAGAAGGGCAGGATCAGCAGCTCCGTCACGCCCTCGGCCGCATATCGTTCGGCCAGCGGCCCCACGGATACAGCCTTCTGCCCGCCGAGCTGCTCGGGCGGAATCTTGAAGGAGTGGAGGAGCGATGCGGCCTCGACCGCCTCGCCCGTGGCCTGGCTCAAGGCGTCGGCAAGACGACGCAGATTGAGCGTCGCGGCAGGGCGCAGGGAGCCGTTGTCGGCGAGCAGAATCTTTCGCATGGAACCTCAAAGCTGGCGCAGATGGGTGGCCAATCAAGCCTTTCGCGGCAAAACGAGCCGACACGACACCAGCATAACCGGGTTTTCCCGATAGGGAAAAATAGCAAAGCGGTGGGCCGATGGCGCTCTGGTTTTCCCTATCGGGAAAGTGGGTAGCCTTTTGAATGGCCGGATTAGGCGATGTGAATATAATGCCACTGAGCACGTGCGGCTGCGGCATCAATGTGAAACCGCAATGCCGTTTCCGTGACTGGCCTTGTTAGGGCTTATCAGACGGCATAGCATAACTTTATCGCTACTCGCGGAGGCGTCATGACTACCGAAACGCTGGATCACCTACGCTCCCAGATTTTGACTCTCTCCAAGTCAGAACGCGCGGCGCTGGCTCGCGAGCTCATCATGAGCCTGGATGGCCCCCGTGACGACTCCGTTGAGCAGGCCTGGAATAAGGAAATCGTTCGCCGTGCATCCAAGGCCAAAAGCGGCAAGGGCACAATGTTAAGTCGCGAAGAATTCCGAACCAAGATGCGGGCGAGACTGGGCCAGTAAGTGCGAACGGCAAGAATATTCGAAGAAGCCTCTCAGGAAGCGCGATGGAGGCTGCAGCTTGGTACGAATACGAGCAACCTGGACTCGGAACAGAGTTTTTCGTTGCTATTGAAGCTGCCATTGACATCATTGAAGAAAACTTCATCCCTTTATCTCCCCTCTCGGAAGAAGCTGGCGAAATCGGTGCAAAGAGACTGATCTTGGAGCGCTTCCCGTTTGACGTTGTCGCGATCGAGTTGCCGGAAGAAACCGTCGTTATCGCCTTTGCTCGCCACTCCCGAAAGCCTGGCTATTGGCTGGGGCGCCGTATTTTTCGATACACTCATATTCGCGCATATGTTTGATTGCTAGTGTCGACCTAAAATTCTTGGGCGACTTATCTGGTTGCTTGATGTTTGGTTTTTCACTTTCCAAGTATTCCATGAGTAGGCGTTGTGTATTGTCATGCTTTTCGTTTTTAACGGCATTTTCTATTAGCGTTATTTTTTGATTTGCTTCATTTTCCTCCCGCAGGCGCTCTATGTTTTCGTAGATCTCATGGCTTAGTATAGAAGATACGCCTCGATGTACGATTGCTGTGAAAAATGATAAAGTAAAGAAAATCCAAGATATTTTTTTGATGATGGGAAGTTGTGTTAGTGAGTAGTAAATGCTTGTCAGTGATGCCCCTAAAGTGAGAAGGGGTACAGTGATTAGGTAAAGTTTTAGTGAGTCGTTGGAGCTCTCTAATTTATCGCGGCCTGTATTGTAGCGGTATTTTCCTTCTTGTATTTTACGTTGAATTTTTTTATTTTTTAAAATAGGTCTTCAGGCATTCTGTGCCCCTTCGAGTTTAAGGGAAGGCTGGTGAATTTTTGAGTTAGAAAGGATGGAATCATGCTTGCCACCGCTGAAACCGCACCAATGGCTCCTGTCGGAAGTAGCGCTTCAGCAGGTCGTAAAGCTCGGGGTAGACATCGACTAACTGATCTGGGGCGGTGAAGAAGAGTTCGCAGCACACCGCGAAGCATTCGCCGGGGTGGGTGGCGGCGTAGTCGTCGATGGGGGTGTCTTCGCCACGTCCGAGATGAGCTTGCAGGTCGTCCCACACCGCGGTGAAAACGCGATGCCACTCCTGGGCGGTGACATCACTGTTGGCGGCGAGCGGGGGGAAGCCGTCGACATCCTGCGAGTTGCCCAGATCGAGCTTGTGGGCGAATTCGTGAATGATGACGTTATAGCCGGTGTAGTCGCCGCTTTCGGCGACATCGGGGATCGCCAGTACCACGGGGCCGCGCCAGGAGGTTTCCCCGGCGCGTTCGTCGACGTATTCGTGCATCACGCCGAAGTCGTCCATCTCCTCGACGTGGCGATGGAAGGCGTCCGGCAGCAGGAGGATCTCGGTGACATTGTCGAAGGCGGCGCTGGCGTCGCGGTCCGACCAGCCGAGGGTGAGCAGTTGAGCCTGCGCGGCGATGGCGAGCAGGGCGGATGAGTCGAACTCGACGTCGTCACCGGCCACCCAACGCTTGCGCTGAAGCAGTTGCCAGGCCCGCGGGCCAAGGCGTTCGGCATCGGCGTCATCGAGATCGGCCAGCAGTGGCAGGCCGTGGCGGATCGTCCGCCATGCCTCTGGGTCGAATGGCTGGCGCGACCGCTTCCTGGCGTCGCGCCGGCTATCCTTCCAATCCTGGCGCCGGGCTTTCCACCAGCCCTGCCACCCGCTCTTTTCCCCGTCTTTCCAGGCACTCATGTCACGCTCAGCTCTCTTCCTGACGGCCTCCGGATTTCCACGACCAGTCGCGCAGGCGCAGGTCGAACAGGTCCAAACGGCGATCCTTGAGGTTGGTCACCGCGCCCTCGGAGCGCACCAGCTTGAGCTTGGTCAGGTCGAGATCCGAGAACATCACCATTTCGGTGTTGGGCGTGGTTTCCGACAGCACCGCATCGTGGGGAAAGGCGAAGTCCGACGGCGAGAACACCGAGGACTGGGCGTACTGGATGTCCAGGTTCTCGATCGACGGCACGTTGCCGACGCTGCCGCAGACCACCACGTAGCACTCGTTCTCGATCGCGCGGGCCTGGGCGCAGTGGCGCACGCGCAGGTAGCTGTTCTTGGTGTCGGTCCAGAACGGTACGATCAGGATGTCCATGTCCTGCTCGGCCAGCAGCCGCGGCAGTTCGGGGAATTCGACGTCGTAGCAGATCAGCATGCCGACGCGACCGGCATCGGTTTCGAACACCTGCAGCTCGTCGCCGCCTTCGACCACCCAGTCACGACGCTCCTGCGGGGTGATGTGCAGCTTGGCCTGACGGTCGATCTCGCCATCGCGGTGGCAAAGATAGGCGACGTTGTAGAGCTTGCCATCCTCGCCCAGTTCGACCATCGAACCGGCCACGATGTTGATGTTGTAGGAGATCGCCATGCGCGAGATTTCGGTCTTGAAGCGCTCGGTGAACCCGGCCAGGAAATGGATCGCGGCGACCTGATCGGTCTGGTCGGTCAGCCCCATCAGAGGCGTGTTGAACAGTTCCGGGAAGACCGCGAAATCGCTCTGGTAGTCGGAGATCGCATCGACATAGAACTCGACCTGCTGAAGCACCGCTTCGACCGAGTCGAATTCGCGCATCTGCCACTGCACGGCGCCCACGCGAACCTGGGTGCGGCGGGTCTCGATGATCCGGCTTGCCGGTTCGTAGAGGATGTTGTTCCACTCGAGCAGGGTGGCGTAGCCCATCGATTTCTCGTCTTCGGGCAGATACTTGGTCAGCAGGCGCTTGACCAGGAAGTCGTTGGCCAGCTGGAACGAGAGGATCGGGTCGTAGAACTCCTTGCGCGCGACCCGATCGATGTACTCGGCGGGGGACATCTCGTCGGCGTGCTGGTGGTAGTTCGGGATCCGGCCGCCGGCGAGAATCGCGCGCAGGTTCATCGAGCGGCACAGATCCTTGCGCGCTTCGTAGAGGCGCCGGCCGAGACGATAGCCTCGATAGGCCGGGTCGATCAGTACATCCAGCCCGTAGAGCGCGTCGCCATTGGCATCGTTGAGGATGATCTCGCGATGGCCGATCAGCTCGTCGTACTTGTGCGGGTTGGAGAAGTGGTCGTAGTCGACCAGCACCGTGAGCGCGACGCCAACGATCTTGCCGTCGTCCTCGATGATGATCTGACCATCGGAAAATTCACCGATCAGCTTGTCGATCGTCAGCTTCGACCATGCGCCGCCGATATCGTCGTAGACGGCGTCCATCAGTCGCTTGAGCTGCGGGTAGTCCTCGGGGGTGAGGTTGCGCAGATTGAGGTGCAGTTCTTCCAGAGACATTGAGCGCCTGACTCCATCCGAGAATAAGGGGCGTGGAAAACGTGGATCTAGGCGCAAAGTCTAACACGCCGACGCCTCCTCACCCCTGCGGTATCGGGATTCGAATCGTCCAACCCCGGTCAATCGGCCCTTCAGAATGCGGGCGTCCTGCCGACAATAACCCCAGCAAACCTAATTTTCCTTTGCGACGTTGAGCGGTTCGGCGCTCCCGTCGGAGATGCGGCATGAGACGATTACTACCGGTCTGTGCGGGGCTGGCCATGGCGGCGCTGAGCGGCATCGCCGAGGCGCGCCCCCTGACCGATGATGGGCGGTTGACGTTCAGCGGGTTCGGCACGTTGGGGCTGATCCACAACAACCTCGACGAGGCGGATTTTACCCGCGACATCAGTCAGCCCAAGGGCGCCGGCGAGGGCTGGAGCGCGCGCACCGACTCGCTGTTGGGCGCGCAGGTCGGCTATCGCTTCACCGATCGGCTCGACACCGTGGTGCAGGGCATCAGCCGCTACCACGACAGCGGCGATTTCAGTCCGGAAGTGAGCTGGGCGTTCCTGCGCTATCGACCAGATCCGGGTGTGCAGCTGCGCGTCGGCCGGCTCGGCTGGGATGTCTATCAGCTCTCCGACTCACGCTATGTCGGCTACGCCTATCCCTGGGTACGACCGCCGGTGGATCATTTCGGCACCCTGCAGCTGACCTATATCGACGGGGCCGATGTCACTTTCAAGCAACCGGTCGGCAGCGATCTGCTGCTGCTGAAGCTTTACACGGGGCGTTCCGACAGCGATGTCTTCATCGGGAAAGGCATCGAGGCCCATTTCGACGTCGACAAGGTCTACGGCGGGCATCTCGATTACGAGACCGGGCCGTGGCGATTCCGCGTGGGTTACACTGAGGTCGAATCCGACATTACCTTTTCGGGGGATGTTCCAGAGCAGCTCGACGCTCAGTTCGATCAGATCCGCGCGTTCAATCCCTTTTTCAGCCTGACCGCCGACGACGTGCTGGGCGATGCCTTCGGTTTCGACCGGGTCCGGCTTTACTCGCTGGGCGCAGTCTACGATCAGGGGCCCCTGCAGCTGCAGGCGATGTGGAATCGCAGCAAGACCAGCGCGGAAGGTGCCGTCGATTCGGGATTCGTCTCGGCGGGCTATCGTATCGATCGTGTCACGCCCTATCTGGTCTATTCGGAGGTCGAGACGACGTCCGATGGCGAGGGCGGCAGCGAGGGCGACTTCAAGCAACGGACCTATTCGGTGGGTGCGCGCTATGATGTCACGGCCAACATGGCCTTGAAGGCACAGCTGGACCGCGTTCATATTCAGCGCCCCGGATTTCTGTGGCGAGACATCGATAGTGACTGGAACGGGGGCTGGGGATCGATCTTCAGCCTCGGTCTGGACTTCATTTTCTAGGATAGCGTCCATGAACCGAGTCCGAAGGCTTCTACTTGCCTCAACCCTGACCGTCACCACGCTGATCACCTCGTCGGCCAGTGCCGACATCGCGATCGTGGTCAATGCCGGCAGCGGCATCGACCAACTGACCCGGAGCGATGCGGTCAATATCTTCATGGGCCGCTACCGCAAGCTGCCCACGGGTAACGTCGCGCTGCCGGTGGATTCGTCTTCGCTCAAGGCGCGCTTCTACCGTGCGCTGGTCAACAAGGATCTGGCGGAGATCAACTCCTACTGGGCCAGGCTGGTGTTTTCCGGCGAGGCGTCGCCGCCACAGCAGATCGCCTCGAGCGATGACGTGCATCAACTCGTGATCCAGAACATGAACGCCTTGAGCTATGTCGATGGCGCCAACGTACCCGACGACATGCATGTCGTACTGATGTTGGGCGAGTAATCGCATGCCTCGCCTATTGCTGCTGCTGCACACACGGCTGGCGCTGCGCACCACGGCGATCATTCTGCTCATCGTCACGCTGCTGGGCGTGGTGTTCCTGTCGCTGGCCGTCTACCTGCGGGCGGAGAGCGTCCAGCAGGAGCAGCAGTCGCGTATCCAGGAGCTGCTGACGACGGTGGAGCGTACCGCCCAGGTCGGTTGCTTCCTCGGCGATCGCCATTTGGCGCAGGAGGTCACCGACGGTCTGCTCAGCAACAATATCGTCAACGCCGTAAGCATCGAGTCCGCCGATGGCACCACGCTGGCGAGTGGCCGAGCCGGTCAGATCGCCCCCGGTGTCACACGGGTCACCCGCGACGTTGCCTCGCCGTTCGAGCCGCAGACGCCGGTCTGCCGAATCACGATCGAGCCCAACCAGGCCTATATCGACACGCTCGTGGCGCAGGCCTCGAACTTCATCGGCGGCGCGTTGCTGCTGCAGCTGATAGGCATCGGCTTCTGTGTCGTGCTGGTAGTGGTGAAGTTCGTCACGCGGCCGATCACCGGGCTTTCGCATCGCTTGAGCGAACTGGAGGCGGAGACCGGCCAGCAGCTACAGGCGCCCAAGGGCAACCGCGATGACGAGATCGGTCAGCTCGTCATCAGCGTCAACGCCATGATCGACAACCTGGTCCAGAGTCTCAGCGAGGAGCGCCGGCTTCGGCTCGAGCGGGAAGTCGAGGAGCGCCGTTACCGGGCGATCTTCGACAACGTGGAGGCCGGTATTTTCGAGCTCGACGGTGCCGGCCTGATCCGATCCGCCAATCCGGCCTTCCGGCGCCTGTTCGACATCTCGGGCGAGATGGATCTGGAAAGTCACCCGGTCGCGTTCGCATCGCTGGTGAGCGAGAGTGAGGGCATGACTGGGCCCTTCTTGATCGACGATGACGCCGGCGGGCACGAACGGCAGTGGGAAGTGGCGCTGGAGAATGGCGATCAGCAGCGCTGGGTCAGCCTGATCCTGAGCCCGCTCGAGACCGGACGGCTGCAAGGGGTTGCGCACGACGTTACCGAGCGCAAGAGAGCCGCGGATGCCGCCGAACGGATGGCGATGACCGACCCCTTGACCGGACTGGGCAACCGTCGCGGTTTCGATCACCGTCTGGCGGTGATGGCACGCCACCACCGTCTCTATCCCGAACGCTGCCATGCATTGATCACGCTGGATTTCGATCACTTCAAGCGCATCAACGATACTTATGGCCACCAGGTCGGAGATCTGGTGCTGAGTCATGTCGGCGCCATTCTGGCGGATCTGATGCGACAGCGGGACTACGTGGCTCGCCTGGGCGGCGACGAGTTCGTGGTGCTGCTCGAAGGGTGCGATCAGCGTGCCGATGTCGAGATCGTTCTGGCGCGATTCCTCGACCGCCTGCGGGTACCGTTGAAGGTCGAGGACAATAGCGATATCGCCATTGGTGTCAGCATCGGTGTCGCCATGCTGGGTCTGGACACCGATGACGTCAGCCAGGCCGTGCAGTTCTCCGACATGGCGATGTACGCCTCCAAACGCGCCGGGCGCAATACCTGGCGCTTTTACGAGGCCCTGAGCACGATCTGAAGGTCAGGCACGATCTGAAAATCAGGCGCGATCCGACGCCGAATCTCAGCCGGGACGGAACATCTTGAAATTCTGATCCTGGCTTATCTCGAAGTAGTCGGCGGGGCCGCCGCCACGCAGGATCGGCCGAGCGGCAGCGGTCTGATAGACGCCGTCCTCCAATAGCGTCGGGTCGATATGCACGCCGACCACTTCGCCCAGCACCATCCAGGTATCGATCCTGTCGCCGGCGGAGGACTGCAGCTGAAGGGTTTGCGTCAGCCGGCATTCGAACACGACCTGCGCTTCCTTGACATGGGGGACGCCCACTACCTGCGATTCGGCCGGCGTCAGCCCGGCCAGTTCGAATTCGTCGACCTCGGGGCCGACGGCGGCACAGCTCTGGTTCATCGGCTCGGCCAGCGGGCGCGTGGCCAGCTGCCAGCAGAACTCGCCGGTCGCTTCGATGTTGCGCACGCTGTCCTTGTAGCCGACGCTGGCAAAACCCACGATCGGTGGCGTGTAGTTGAAACCGTTGAAGAAACTGTAAGGGGCGAGATTCAGCTGGCCTTCGCGGTTACGAGACGAGATCCAGCCGATCGGTCGCGGGCCGACGATGGCATTGAACGGGTCATGGGGCAGCCCATGGCCGCGGCTCGGTTCATAGAAATGCGCGTTGTTGGGCATACCGGAGGATCCTGAAAGTCTGGATGGAGCGTCTTGATGGAGCGTCTTGATGGAGCGTCTTGATGGAGAGAGGCGGGCTAACGAACTGACGGGAAGAGGATCGATTGGTCTCAAACATTCGCTCTAGGCTTTTGATCCGGGCTCTCGATCAGGGCTCTCGATCAGGTCTGGGCGAGAGACCTTCAGTCCGCTCTGTCGATCGGGAGCCGACAGCTTGTCGGCCCGGCGGACTGAGCCGCCGGGCCGAGCATCCAGGCGGTGCTACTTGCGCACGACGCGATAGATGATCAGCAGCACGATGGCACCGAGCACGGCGATGACGAAACTGCCGAGATTGAACCCGGAAACGTCGCCGAAGCCGAGTGCCGTACCGATCCAGCCGCCAATGACGGCACCGAGAATACCGATGATGATCGTGACGATGAAGCCACCCGGATCTTTACCCGGCATGACCAGCTTGGCAATGGCACCGGCGATCAGGCCGAAGATGATCCACGCAATAATTCCCATGGTGTCTGTCCCTGTTTGAGTCATGCTGAGTGATTCGCAACAAGCGCATCCTTCCTGACACGCCCTTGGAAGTTAGTCGTAGATGGGGGAAACGACAAGCAAGGATCGGCGCTATCATCATGGCTTGCGTCGGGTGTTCCGGACGTCATGATCTCGCCTCTCGGGCATCATGAGCCAGATCGCGCTCGGACGACGCATCGCTGGATATCGATCGAATGATCCAGGGAGGGGGCATGTCTGCTGGCGGAGTCGACCAGCGATCGCGCCGGCCGAAGCCATCCTCGAGGACTGGCCGCTCACGCTTTGCCGCATTTTCACCGGCCCTGATTCATCAGCCCTGGCCTTTCAACACTCGCGCCGAAACGCTCTCAGCCATTCCGACACGAGCTCGACTCGCTTCTCAGGCGGTACGGCTGGCCAGGAAGGTCAGCGTACGACCGTGGGCCAGCGCCGACGCTTGCTGGTGGTAGCTCGCCCGTGCCCAGCAGTTGAAACCGTGCTCCGCTCCGTCGTACAGATGGACTTCGGCATTCTGGTGGCTGGCAAGTGCCTGGCGGGTCTGCTCGACATGCTCGAGCGGAATGTGGTCATCCTCGGCACCGAAGTGAAACTGGACCGGCACCTTGAGTTCGCCGGCCCGCGGCAGATACTCGGTGATGCCGCCGGCGTAATAGCAGATCGCCGCATCGACACCGGCATCCAGGGCGCAGAGGTAGGAAAAGACGCCGCCCATGCAGTAGCCCACCGAGGCTACCGGGCCGTCGCAGACCGGGCTTGCCTTCAACGCCTTGACCGCGGCGCGCAGGTCGCTGGTCGCCGTCGGGTAATCGAGCGCCTGCTTGTGGGCGACCGCCGCTTTCCAGTCGTCGCCGTCATATCCCAGCTCGACGTCCGGCTCATCGCGCCAGAACATGTCGGGCACGATGACGCTATAGCCATCCATCGCGTACTGCTCGGCGACGCCACGCATGTGGCCATTGACGCCGAAGATCTCCTGAATCAGCAGAATGCCCGGGCCTTTACCCTTGTGCGGCAGCGCCTGGTACGCCTTGAACGTCTTGCCGTCCTCGGCGGTGATCTCGATCCATTCGGTCTTGATGTTCGTCTGGGAATCGCTCTGAGACATGGTCTCTCCTTGTGGGCGGTTGACTGAACTTGAGATAGACGGTGAAGCCCGAGGGAGGAAGTCTAGCAGGCAATGAAAAAGACGAGAGTATGGCGATCCCCCGATCCCCCGATCCCCCGATCCCCCGAGCCGTCGGGTGGCAGGCAGATCAAAGGGAGGATAGTGGTTGGCCTGGCTCTGCAGCGTCTCTTACCGCTGCGTCTCACCCAGAATTCTCGCGGTATCCCGGGCCGGCGGCAGCCCGAATACCCGGGCGTAATCACGGCTGAACTGGGTGGCGCTTTCATAGCCGACTTCGAAGGCCGCGCTGGTGACGCTTTTGGCACCGGCCACCATGAGCATGCGTGCCTTGAGCAAGCGAACCCGCTTTTGATACTGCAATGGGCTCAGCGTCGTGACTGCCTTGAAGTGCCGGTGGAAAGCGGACACGCTCATCGACGCTTTCCGAGCCAGTGTCTCCACTCGGATCGGTTCGGCGAAGTCCCGCCGGATCCACTGAATGGCCTGGCTGACGCGTGCCATGGCGGTATCCGGCGCCGCGATGTCTCGCAGCATCCAGCCGTGGGGCCCTTGCAGGACGCGATAGAGAATTTCCCGCTCATATACCGGCGCGAGAGCCGCGATGTCGTCTGGCCTGTCCATCAATCGCAGCATACGTAGCCACGCGTCCATCAATTCAGGCGTGACCGCAGCCACCGAAAAGCCGGCTTCGCTTTCGTTGCGTTCGGCGGGCGAGGGCAGGTCGGTCAGCAGCGTCGAGAGCACCGTGGAATCGAGCGTCAGACTCAGCGCGAGATAGGGCTCTCCCGACGCCGCCGGATGGATCGTGCCCACCGCCGGCAACTCGATCGACATGACGAAATACGTGGCCGGATCATAGCGCAGCGTGCGCTCGCCGACGGTCATCGTCTTGCTGCCCTGCAGGATCAGATTGATCATCGGGTCGTAGACGGCGGCCAGCATATGTTCCGGGATTTCGCCCTGAACCATGGCCACCCGCGGGATACCCGTTTCGGTACGGCGATTCTCGGCCCTGGAAGCCAAGGCGCGAAGGTCGAGCAGTTGATCGTTCATGAGATCTTGCATGCCAAGCATGCTGATCCCGGGCGCGTGTCCGCGCAAGCAAAAAGCAGAAACGGGCAGGTTTGGGGCAGGAACGGCTGAGCCCGCGATGAGGGTAAGGGTTACGGTAGTCGCTGGCGACATCGTCGGAACCGCGAGGCTACTCCATGCTTGATCATCTCTTTCTATCCGTCAGCGATATCGAACGCTCGATTCGCTTCTACGAGGCCGTGCTCGCCCCGCTGGGGATTACGGCGCGGCTCGATTACGACGGCAAAGACGGCCCGCCGGGCCACCCGGATCTCAAGGGATTCGGCGCCAATGGCCGGATGTTCTTCTGGCTGCGCGAGGGTGTGGTCGAAGGAAAAGCCGTTCACGTCGGTTTCGTGGCGAACAGCAAGGCAGAAGTCGAGTCGGCCTACGCTGCGGCCATCGACAACGGTGCTATCGACAACGGCGCGCCCGGGGCACGGCTGCATTACGACCCCGACTATTACGCCGGCAACGTGCTGGATCCCGATGGCTACAGTCTCGAATTCGTCTACAAGAACTGGCAGCACGCGCAATGAAAAAACTCCTGATCTACGGCGCGACCGGCTATACCGGCCGCATGGCGGCAGCGCATGCCAAAACGTGGGGGCTCGATTTCGAGATCGCCGGACGCAACCAGCAAAGGCTGGCGCCCCTCGCTGAACAGCTGGGTGTTCCGTTGCGGGTATTTGAGGCCGAGGCCGATGCCGGGGCAGCGCAAGCCCTGGCCGGTATCGATGTGCTGCTGAACGTCGCGGGTCCTTTCGCGAAAACGGCGGAGCCATTGATGCGGGCGTGCCTCGAGGCCGGGGTCGATTACCTGGATATCACCGCCGAGATCAACGTCTATCGGTTGGCGGAACGCCTGGGTGATGAAGCAGTCGAGGCCGGCGTCATGCTGCTGCCTGGTGTCGGCTGGGACGTGGTGCCGACCGATTGCCTGGCAGTGCATGTCGCGCAGCGTGTGCACGAGCCGCAGTCGCTGAGGGTGGCGCTTCAGGTTCCCGGCTCCATGTCGCGGGGCTCCGCCATGAGCGTCAGCGAGATCATCGGCGCGGGTCTGATGGCGAGGGTCGACGGCCATCTCGTACCCATCCCCGAGGCGCAGCCGCAAGACTTCGATTTCGGCGAGGGTTTGGTGCCGTGCGCGCCGCTGTCGTTCGGGGATCTGGTGACCGCCTGGCACTCTGCCAGTATCCCCAATATCGCCATGTTCGTGCATGTCAGTGGCGATGCATTTCCCGAGGGCGATTTGTCACAACTGCCTGACGGCCCGACGGCGGAGCAACGCGATGCCCATCGCGCCCGCGCCGTGGCCGAGGTAACGGCGGCTGACGGCACGGTGGCCCGCTCGATGATCGAAACCGTCAACGGCTATTCCTATACGCCGCTGGCGGCCGTGGCGGCTGCAAGTCGAGTCCTCGAAGGTGAACGCCGGCCGGGTTTCGAAACGCCAGCGCGGCTGTTCGGTGGCGGGTTCGCCGAGACCATCGAAGGGACGACGATCACGGATTCATAGAGATCGATCTGTAGGCAGACTTGCAGAGATAGACGCGACGAATCCTGCGATGAGTCCACGGCTCAGGAAGCTGTCGTGGGTTCGTCGGCTTCCAGTTCATGCGCGATAAATCGGCCGGCGGTCCGGGCGACTTGCGTCAGGCGCTCGTAGGGCATGCCGTTGCAGGCCGAGGCGGATAGCCCGCGCAAGGTGACCGACACATAGTCGGTCAGGGACTCCGCATCCTGCGGATGGACTTGGTCGAGGTAAGCGCGAATCGCCTGGAGGCCGCCGCTGGCAAGATTCTCGGCCATCCGACGAGCGGCCGGGTCATCTGCCCGCATTCCCTCCGTAATCATGCAGCCTCGCAGCACGCTATCTCGACCGTACTGTTCGGCCGCGGCGAGCAGCAGCGCGGGAAGCGCTTCGGCGGGGGGGCGATCAGGTGCCAGAAGTTCGGCCAGCGGCAGGGCGTTTTCCTGCGCATAGCGCAGCATAGTCCGTTCGAACAGCTCTGCCTTGCTGCCATAGGCGGCATAAAAACTGGGCGGCTTGATGTCCATGGCGTGGGTCAGGTCCGCAAGGCTGACCGCGTCATAGCCGCGCTCATGAAAAAGCGCCTGGGCAATAGCGACGCCCGCTTCGCGATCGAAAGCAGGACGGCGTTGCCGGGTCTTGGCGTTCATGGGACCTCGCGAGATGAAAACTGCATTGTAGCGACTGCTATATCAAAGCTCCAATGCATGAGCAAGGACTTCTCTATATCGACCGCTAAATAAAGTGCGTGACCCATCGTGGTATGTAGCGTTCACTACATGGGTCATTTCCGTCTCCTTCCTCGTACAGGGAAATTTCCATGTCATTCCAAGATAAAGTCGTGCTGGTCACCGGTGGCTCATCCGGTCTGGGGCTCGCGATTGCGCAGGAGTTCGCCGAGCAGGGCGCTCGCGTGGTCATCACCGGGCGCCGACAGGAGGCGCTGGACGAGGCTTTGTCCAGCTTGGGCGACAACGCGGTCGCCATTGCCGCCGATGTGTCGAACACCTCCGATCTCGCCTCGATATTTAGCCGCATCGAGTCGCTGCATGGCCGTCTCGATGTCCTGATCGCCAACGCGGGGACGGGAGAAATTACGCCACTGGGTACGATCACCGAAGCGACCTTCGATCGCATTTTCAATCCCAACGTGAAAGGGGTGACGTTTACCGTCCAGGGCGCGCTGCCCCTGATGCCTAGGGGCTCCAGCATCGTCATCATCGGCTCGACCGCCTCGATGAACCCCGGCCCTGGCCTGAGTGTCTACGGCGCCACCAAGGCCGCTCTGCGTGCCATGGTCAGAAGCTGGATTCTGGACATCAAGGGTTCCGGCGTGCGGATCAATCTCCTCAGTCCCGGCCCGGTCGACACGCAATCTCTGCGCAGCATGCTGGCCGATGACGCGGAGCAGATCATTCAAGCGTTCAGCGAAAAGAGCACGCTCGGACGGATCGGCGAGGCACACGAAATCGGCAAGGCGGCGGCGTTCCTGGCGAGCGATGCCTCGAGCTATATCAACGGCGTCGAACTGTTCGCCGATGGTGGCGCGTCCCAGGTCTGATCAGCCAGCGAGCCGGTGACCCATACCACTGGAGCCTCTGCGCAAACCATGACCATCCTCGACCACATCGAATTTGCCGTGCGCGACGCCGAGGTGTCGCGTCGCTTCTACGAACTTGCCCTCGCGCCGCTGGGTATCGTCCGGGTCATCACCGTCGGGCCCGAGCGTACCCGCACCGGGGGCACGCGCCACGGTTTCGGCAAGGACGGCTATCCCAGCCTCTGGGTCCATGATCACGAGGCGCCTGGAGCGGGTATGCACATAGCCTTCGCGACGCGGGACCGGGGCATCGTCGATGCCTTCTATCAGGCCGCAGTGAAAGCGGGCGGAACCGACAACGGACCGCCCGGCGTCCGGACGCACTATCACGAGCACTACTACGCGGCCTACGTGCTGGACCCGGATGGCATCAATGTGGAAGTGGTCTGCCAAGCGTCTCACACCAGTTCCTCATGACGGCTGCGGATTTTGCATTGCCTCTCCTTTTTCATACTGAGGCATCGGTCGCGTTCCGAACCGTCTAAGCTTGAGGGCTTTCAAGTCAATCCTGCTCGACATTAGGAGCCGCATGGACGCTTTCAGCCCGACCTGGATCGCCGCCCAACTGGGCGGGCTCGTCGCTCTCGGCTTTATCATCATCGCCTTTGCCAGCCGCCAGGATGATCGGCTGCTGGTCTATCTGATCTTCGCCAATGTCGCTTTCGCGGTGCATTTCGGCTTTTTCGGGCAGTGGGTGGCGATGGGCATGTCGGTGCTGGTCGTCTTGCGTATCCTGCTGGCACGTCGTTTTCCCCGCAATCTGACGGTGATGAGTCTGGTGCTGGTCGCCAGTGGCCTCGTGGCGCTCGCGACGTGGCGCGAATGGTACGATCTCTTTCCTTTGCTGGCGGCCACCTTCGGCACGCTGGCGATGTTCCTGTTCCGCGGCCTGGTCATGCGGGCCATGCTCGCCGGCGTGGCGCTTAGCTGGTTGATCAATGCGTTGATCATCGGCTCGATCGGTGGTGCCATCGCCGAAGCGTTGGCGCTCGGCACCAACCTTCTCACCATCTGGCGTCTTCATCGCGCAAGGCATCGGCCCGAGTCAGGCTGATGACGATGTCTTTTTCGCAATCTCTGGTATCAACGCAAGGGAGCGAGGCCATGTTCAACGCGGCTCGCGGCCGCCGCGCCAGGCTATTCGGCCTGGCTGTCCTGGTGATGTTTCTGATCCTCGTGGTGGGGCCTTGGGCGCTCACGAAGTGGGCGGAAAGCCGCTTCACCCAATCGCTGGGGGAGCGTGTCCAGATCGAACGCGTCAGTTTCAATCCGTTCACGGCGACTGCCGCGTTCTCGGCGCTGCGAATCGGCGAGAACGGCACACCGATGATCTCGATCGAGTCCGGCAAGGTCGTCTTCTCGTGGTCGACGCTCTGGCAGCCCGGCATTCATATCTCTGAGGTGCAGCTCCATTCGCCACGTCTCCACCTCGTTTTTCCTTCCTCCGGGGCGCTCAACCTGACCACACTGGGCGAGGATTCATCGTCGGGGAACGTCGCGCCGCTCGGCATCGACCGTATCGAGGCGGACGACGGCCGGATCGATTGGCAGGACCGACGGATTTCCGGGAAGCCGTCATTGGGCGCCACTGACGTGAGCGTCACGCTGCACGATTATCAGCGCTGGCGATCTGGGCACTATTCGGCCAGCCATCAGTCAATCAGCCGTCAGCGGCAGCCAGACATGCTCGTAGCCGATGGACAGCGCGACACCCGCGAGTAGCGCGGCCATCCCCAGGCTGAAGCCCTGGAGGATTTTGGGATTCTCGAGTCGCTTGCCGAGCACGACACCGATCAGCGCGTAGCTGCCGGGGGCACCGACAGCCAGCGCGGCCAGACCCAGTGACCACAGCGTCAGGCTGAGCCCGTGGATGCCCGCAGCGGGAAACTGAATGGTGGCGATCGGCAGCGTCGCCACGATTCCCTTGGGATTGCACAGCTGCATGATCAGCCCATCGCGCAAGCGCATTACCCGTGGTGCCTGGCGCACGGCCGGCAGGTCGATGCTCGAACGGGCGATCTTGATGGCGAGATAGAAGATGTAACCGCAGCCCAGCGCGCCCACCACCGCAAGCATATCGCCCCGGACCCAGGCGGCACCGGCCCAGCCGAACAGGAGAAACAGGATCAGCATGGCCAGCCCCACGCCGATATAGAACCCCAGCGAGGATCTGGCCTGGCCATGGAGCCCGGCATTCAGGCCGAGCAGGTTCACGGGCCCAGGCGTGTACATGACGCCCAGAGCATAGGCGACGATCGCTAACATGGCGGACTCTCGGTCAGGGGGTGACGGCGCGCTGGTACTGGTACGGCGTCATGGCGTAGATGCGTTTGAAGCGCCGGTTGAAGTGGCTGAGGTCGGCGAAGCCGTAACGCATCGCAACCGCGCTGGGCTGCTCGCCGGTTTCCAGCGCATGACGCGCGGCGTTGATGCGGCAGTTGATGACATACTGGTGCGGCGTCATGCCGAACTGCTGGCGGAACAGTCGCAGGAAATGGTACTTCGAAAGATGCGCAGCCTGGCTCAGATCGTCCAGCGACATATCCTCTTCCAGATGAGCGAGAACGTACTCCCTGGCGCGCTTCAGCAGCGCATCGGAGCGGCCCACGACGGCCCCCGGATTGAACTGGCCGTCACGCTGGACGAGTCGGGTGGCGATCCGGTAGAGGGCGTATTCCTGGTCGATACGGCTGCCGACATGCTGGGTCACCAGGCGCGCCAGCTCCAGGATGGCGTCGCGCAGTACCGGGTCGGGGATCAGCGTGTCGCGGCTTCTGAAGCTTTCGGTACTCTCGTGCCCCGTCGCATCGGCAAACGCGGCTTCGAGCTGGGCGGGCGACACGTAGGTCATCACGTAGCCCAGCGCGCTGCCGCCACCCGACTGGCCATCGTGGACCTCGCCGGGATTGAACTGGATGACGTTGCCGGGCGGGCTGCGGTGATACTGCCCGCCGCTGAAGAAATCCTGGCGGCCGGCGAGCGTGACGCCGAAGGCATACTCCTCGTGAGCGTGAGGATCGTAGCGAAAATCACTCATCGCCGCTTGCAGCACGGTAAGCTCGGGCACGTGCCGACTCTTGAAAAACCGAAACTGGCTGGTCTGCTTGGCCATGACTCCTCTCCCCGAACGCCGATCCGCCTAGCCTAGGCCGAGCGGCATGCCGATAGCTTGGACATTATTGCGCAATGGCAGGCGACGAGGCCGGATCTCGACTCAGGCTCGCTGGCGCCGATCCTCGATGATTCGTCTGCCACGAATGCAGTCGGCCTCATGTGGCTCGTCGATCCACGGCTCGGCGATGCCCTGTTCGATCCATTCGGCCACCGCCGGATGCGCGAGCAGGCGCTCGGCGTAGGCCATGGCATCGGGGCCGAGCTCGATGCCGTAGCCGCGGATACGCACCGCCACCGGGGCGAACATGGCATCCACGGCGGTGAATGCGTCGCCGGCGAGCCATGGGCCGCCAAACGCCTCGAGACCTTCCTGCCAGAGAATATCGAGGCGAGTCAGATCCTTCTCGAGCGCTTCGCTCGGCGTATCCAGATCGAGGGTCAGCGAGCAGTTCATCGAGCACTCGTCGCGTATCGCCGCAAAGCCCGAGTGCATCTCGGCACTGGCGCAGCGCGCCCAGGCCCGGGCGGCGCGATCGCCGGGCCATGCGGCCGGGTGACCCTCGGCAACATATTCCAGAATCGCCAGTGAATCCCACACCACCTGCTCGCCATCGTGCAGGCAGGGCACTTTGGCCGTGGGCGAAAAGTGCGTGAACGCCTGCTGCTGGCCGGCACCTTCGAACGGCGTCAGCACCTCCTCGAACGGGATGTCCAGCGCGCGCAGCAGCACCCAGGGTCGCATCGACCAGGAAGAGTAGTTCTTGTTGGCAATGAAGAGTCGATACGTCATGGCGGCCTCCGCTGTCAGGGAAACGTCGAGTATTGCGATTTCGTCGTTGATCCGCAAAGCCTCGGTCACTCGGTCGCCGAACGTTCGAGAGAACAGCGCCTGATTACTCGGGACACAGCGCGCGATCCAATGAAGCGTGATCGTTCGATGGAATAAGCACAGCGCCGATCGGACTTTTTGATTCTTTTCACTCGCCCCAACACTCAACGGTTAACCGACTAGGCTTTAGCCAATCGATGTCGAGAGCGCGCTTTGCGCCGTTTCGTTCAATTACCGGTTGATCGGTTACCGGATATGCCGAGAGGTCATGGATGGCTCCCAACTCGCTGACCGACACCAACAGCCCCCTGAGTGCCGATCAGGCCAAGCGCGTGCAGCAGGCGCTGGCGGATCTGGATGCCTCCCAGCGCCAGTGGTTGAGCGGTTATCTGGCCGGTCTCGGCGCCCAGGCCGCAGCAGGGACGACGCAGGCCGGGGCCTCGCAGACAACGCCGACAGCGTCCACCACGTTGACCGTGCTCTACGGCAGCCAGACCGGCAATGCCGAGGGGGTGGCCGAGCTGGCCGCCGAGCGTGCCCGTGCCCAGGGCTTCGACGTCACGCTATTGAGCATGGCGGATGCCAGCAAGAAGACGCTGAAGGCGGTCGAGCGGTTGCTGGTCGTCGTCAGCACCCAGGGCGACGGCGATCCGCCCGACCCGGCGCTCGAATTCCACGAGCTGATGATGGGCCGCAAGGCGCCCAAACTCGCGGGGCTGCGTTTTGCCGTGCTGGGGCTAGGCGACGCCAGCTACGAGCACTTCTGCCAGACCGGCAAGGAGTTCGACGCCCGGCTGGCAGAGCTCGGTGGCGAAGCGATCCACGAGCGGATGGATTGCGACGTGGATTATGAAGAGACGGCCGAAACCTGGATCGACGAGGTGCTCGAGTCGCTGGCCGGGGATCTCGCCACGCCGCCACCGACTCAGGTCGCCGCAACCGACGCTTCGCAACACGTTCAGCCACGCTACTCCAAGAAGCATCCGTTTTTGGCCGAAGTGCTGACCAGCCAGCCGCTCAACGGTCGCGACTCGGACAAGCAGACCCTGCATCTCGAACTGTCGCTGGAAGAGTCGGGGCTCGAATATCTGCCGGGCGATGCGGTCGGCGTGGTGCCGCAGAACGACCCTGGCCACGTCGACGAGCTGATCGA
Source organism: Salinicola sp. CPA57 (assembly GCF_003206035.1). NCBI lineage: Bacteria > Pseudomonadati > Pseudomonadota > Gammaproteobacteria > Oceanospirillales > Halomonadaceae > Salinicola > Salinicola sp. CPA57. The sequence goes on along the minus strand of NZ_PZJR01000001.1, from coordinate 110,354 downwards.
GATGCTCAAGTTCGATGCCGAATCGCCGCTGGAAGAGGGGCGCATGCTGCGGGACGCGCTGCTGACGGACTTCGAGGTGACGACGCTGACGCGGCCGTTCCTGCAGCAATGGGCCGAATGGTCGCAGGCGCCGGAATTGCGCCGGCTGCTGGGTGAAGAGGCCCGCGATGAACTGCGTGACTGGCTTCACGGGCGCCAGATCATCGATGTGGTCGAGCAGTTCCCGGTCGAGGGGATCGATGCCGCCCAGTTTTCGGCGGCGCTGCGCAAGTTGCCGCCACGGCTCTATTCCATTGCTTCGAGCCAGGCAGCCGTGCCCGACGAAGTGCATCTCACCGTCGCCGTGGTGCGCTACGAGACGCACGGCCGCGCCCGCAACGGCGTCACCACGAGCTACCTGGCGGATCGCATCGAGCCCGGCGATCGCGTGCCGATCTATATCGACCGCAACAAGCAGTTCAAGCTGCCGGACGATGACGAGGCGCCTTTGATCATGATCGGCCCCGGCACCGGCGTTGCCCCGTTTCGCGCTTTCCTGCAGGAACGCGAGGAGCGTGGCGCCGGCGGCGACAACTGGCTGTTCTTCGGTGACCGACGCTTCCGCAGCGACTTTCTGTATCAATCGGAATGGCTCAAGTGGCGCCAGCATGGCTTGCTAACGCGATTGGATGTCGCTTTCTCTCGCGATCAGGCCGACAAGGTCTACGTTCAGGATCGTCTGCGCGAACAGGCTGAAACGCTCTATGCCTGGCTCGAAGCAGGGGCGTATGTCTACGTCTGTGGCGATGCCGAGTTCATGGCGCCGGACGTGCATCAGGCGCTGCGCGACGTCATCCGTGAGCAGGGTGGGCACGGCGAGGCCGGCGCCGACGATTATCTGCGCGAGATGCAGCAGGAGAAGCGGTATCAGCGCGACATCTATTAAGCGTAGGAGCGCCAACATGGACATCATCGCCAAATTGCGTGACGTACCCTTGGATGAGCTGCATCCCAACGAGCGGCTCAAGGTTGAAAGCGATTACCTGCGGGGGACGCTCGAAGAGGGTCTGGCCGACCGTGCTACCGGTGCCGTCGCCGAGGACGATACCCAACTGACCAAGTTCCACGGCTTTTACCAGCAGGATGATCGAGACCTGCGCGACGAGCGCCGGCATCAGAAACTCGAACCGCTCTACAGCTTCATGGTGCGATTGCGGCTGCCCGGCGGTCTGGTCACGCCGGCGCAGTGGCAGACCCTCGACGACGTGGCGTCACGCTACGCCAACGGCACGCTGCGCATCACCACACGGCAGACCTTTCAGTACCATGGCGTGCTGAAGGAAAATCTGCGGCCGCACCTGCAGACGATCCATCAGGCCATGGTGGACACCATCGCCGCCTGTGGCGACGTCAACCGCAACGTGATCTGCACCGCCAATCCGCATCGCTCGGCCGTTCATCGTCAGGTTTACGAGTTGAGTCACCGGATCAGTACCCGACTACTGCCCAGCACCCGCGCCTATCACGAAATCTTCCTCGGCGAGGAGCGTGTCGCCGGTGGGGCCCAGGAACGTGGATCGAAGAGTGAATCGGAGCGCGCTGAGCCGGAAGTGAAGGTGGGAGACGACCACGAGCCGATCGACCCACGGGAGCCGCTCTATACGCGCCATTATCTGCCACGCAAGTTCAAGGTGGCACTGGCGATTCCGCCGGAGAACGATGTCGATCTGTTCGCCCACGACGTCGGTTTCATCGCCGACGTGGTCGACGGCGAGCTTCACGGCTTTACCGTCTGCATCGGCGGTGGCATGGGCATGACCCATGGCGAGCCGTCGACCTTTCCGCGCCTTTCCGATCCCATCGGATACTGTTCGCCGGAAGCCGCGCCCGCCGTCGCGGAAGCGATCATGCTGGTCCAGCGCGATAACGGCAATCGCCGCGATCGCAAGCAGGCACGACTGAAATATACCGTCGAGGAGATGGGACTCGACGCGTTCAAATTGGAGGTGGAACGGCAACTGGGCGAATCGCTGGCACCGGCGCACGACTATCACTTCGACAACAACGGCGATCGGCTGGGCTGGATACAAGGCGATGACGGTCGTTGGCACTATGGCCTGTTCGTCCAGAACGGCCGCATCGCCGACTTCCCGGATGGCCCGCAGCTACGCACCGGTCTGCGCGAGATCGCCGAGCAGCATGACGGCGATCTGGTTCTGACCACCAATCAGAACGTGATCATTACCCAGGTCGAAGAGTCCCGGCGCGGGGCCATCGACGCGCTGCTGGACCGTCATCGGCTGGTCGCGGAAACTTCGCCGCTGCGACGCAACGCCATGGCCTGCGTGGCATTCCCGACCTGCGGGCTGGCGATGGCGGAAAGCGAGCGCTACCTGCCGTCGCTGATCGACCGGCTCGACGCCGTGATGCGCAAGGCTGGGCTCGCCGACGATGCCATCATCGTGCGCATGACCGGCTGCCCCAACGGCTGCGCGCGTCCGTACCTGGCCGAGATCGGCTTCGTCGGCAAGGCGCCGGGGCATTACAACCTCTATCTTGGCGGCGGTTTCAGCGGCCAACGGCTGAACAAGCTCTACCGCGAGAACATCGACGAAGCGACCATTCTCGAGGCGCTGACGCCGCTGATCCAGCGCTACGCCACCGAGCGTGAAGATGGCGAGCCCTTCGGCGACTTCGTGATTCGCATCGGCGAGATCAACGCGACCACCGCCGGGCGTGTGTTTCACCAGACTTGAACGGCCGCCGTTCAAGAGAGATCAGCCCCGGCTTGGTACCGGACGCTTGGCCGGACCGCCGTAGGGCCACAGCCAACCCTTGGGCATCGGTCCTTTGTTGCGACCGCCCTGGCACTGCTGTTCCCAGGCGTGGGCGAGGATGCCCACCGAGCGCGACAGGCAGAACAGGCCGCGAGCCAGCGGGGCGGGAAAGCCCAGTTCGGCATAGATCACGGCGGTAGCACCGTCGATGTTGAGCGGAATCGGCTTGCCTTTCATGGCGATGAGCTGGCGTTCGACCTCGCGGGCAATGGCGACGAAATTGCCATCCACCTCGCCGCGACCGGCGGCTTCCTCGACCAGTTCCAGCAGTCGCGGCCCGCGGGGATCGACCGGATGGAAGCGGTGACCGAAGCCGGGAATGATTTTGGTTCGTTCTCGCTGCCAGGCGGCAATCCCTTCCTGGACGGCGGCTTCCAGCTTGTGCCCGCCAAGCTGGTATTCGAGGATCGACTGGTACAGCTCGACGGCCTGTTCGCCAGCGCCGCCGTGGACGTCGTCGAGCACGTTGACGGCCGAGGCCATGGCGTTGTTGAGGCTGCTGCCGCAGGTCACCGCCATCCGTGCGATGGCGATGCTCGGGGCCTGCGGACCGTGATCGACAGCGCTCATCAACGCCGCTTCCAGCAGCGCCGCCTGCGCTCGGGTGGGCAGCTCACCGCGAGTCATCAGCCACACCATGTCGGTAAAGCCGACGTTGCCGATCAGCTCCTCGATCGGGTAGCCGCGATAGCGGATCTCGCCGGGGCGCATATCGATGATGTCGGTTTTCCACCACTGCTGAGCCTGGTATTCGGGCGTGTGAGCGTCGGTCATGAGATATCTCCGGTTCTATTCGTCGTTGGCGGCGTGAGCGGAAAGCAGGGTGGCGTTGTCCTGGCCTAGCCGAGGCGGCGGCGACGCTACCCGCGGTGGCTGGTCATCGAAGCGATAACCGCCGCTGACCACCTCCAGCGGTCGGCCGATCGAGGTGTCGTCGAATCGCTCGATCAGCCCGCGGTCGCGAACCTGGGGGTGGGCCAGCGCTTCGGCGACGCTGTAGACAGGCCCGGCGGGCACGCCGGCTTCGACCAGGCGTGGCCACCAGTACTCGGTCGTTTCCTGTTTCAGCACCACCTCGATGCAGTCGCTCAGCGCCTGTCGGTTATCCAGCCGTGCCTGGCGCTGGGCAAATCGCGTATCCGTCAGCCATTCGGGGCGTCTGAGCAAATGGCAGATCGCTTCGAACTGCTCCTGCTTGTTGGCGGCGATATTGATCAACCCATCGGCCGTGGAGAAGGTGCCGGAAGGGCTCGCGGTCACGTTGTCGTTACCGAGCGGCTGCGGCGGCTTGCCGGCGATGAGCAGGTTGGATACCGCCCAGCCCATGGTGGCGAGCACGGACTCGAGCATCGAGATATCGATGAAGTGTGCCTTGCGCGGGCGCTCCGCTAGTGCCGCGTTGATCGCCATCGCCGCCGTCAGGCCGCCAACGGTGTCGGCCAGCGGATAGCCGACCCGGTAGGGTGCGTTCTCCGGCGCGCCGGTGATGCTCATCACGCCGGCCATGCCCTGAATGATCTGGTCGTAGGCCGGATAGTTGGCCAGCGGGCCGTCCTGGCCGAAACCGGAAATCGCGCAGTAGACCAGTTCGGGATTGGCCTGGCGCAAGGTCTCGAAACCGAGCCCGAGGCGCTGCATCACGCCGGGGCGGAAGTTCTCGACCACGACATCGGCGGTGGCGACCAGTTCGAGAAAGGCTTCACGCTCTTCCGGTCGCTTGAAGTCGAGCGTCACCGAACGTTTGCCGGCGTTCTGGGCGAGGAAGGAAACCCCCATCAGCGCCTGATTGAGCGCGGGGTCCGCGCCGAGCTGGCGGGCCAGATCGCCACCCTGGGGTCGTTCGACCTTGATCACCTCGGCCCCCAGATGAGCCAGTTGATGGCAGCAGAACGGGCCGGCCAGCACGTTGGTCAGATCGAGTACCCGATAACCGGTTAACGGCGATGACATCATTCCTCCTGATGAAACAAATTCTTTCAGAGAGAATATGTTCGGTGCGAGTTGGTTGCAATAGCGTTTTGTCTGTCGCAACATTCGCCATTAGTTCAAGTCAAATGTCCGTGACAGAAAATATCCACGATCGAAAGGAGCGTCCCATGGCCCAGCGACGTGTGGAGGCCGTCGAGCGAGCCCTGACTCTGCTCGAGGCGTTCTCCCAGGAGCGGCGAGAGTTCTCGTTGACCGAACTCGCCAACGCCTCGGGTTTTTACAAGAGCACCATCCTGCGGCTGATGGCGTCGCTGGAGCATTTCGGCTACGTCACCCGTGACGAGCGCGGCATCTACCGGGTCGGCCCCGCCGTGTCGCGCCTGGCGCCGCTGGCGGGCGACGGACCGCAGCTCGAGAATCTGGTGCGGCCGATTCTGGAATCGCTGCGCGACGCCAGCGAAGAGACCGCCTCTTTCTACGTCCGCGATGGCGACCATCGTATCTGTCGGCTGCGCGAAAACGGTCGGCTGGAGGTGCGCCACCACCTCGAGGAAGGCGTCAGACTGCCTCTGGGTCGCGGTGCGGCGGGCCGGGTGCTCAATTACGAGACACCCCGGGGCCAGGTCGCGGTGTCGAGCGGAGAGCGCCAGGCCGGCCTGTCGGCGGCGGCCATCGGCATCTATAACGGTGAAGGGGAGTTGATGGGCGCGCTGGCGTTGTCGGGTCCGAGCGAGCGATTCAACCTGGCCGCCAAGGACCGCCACATGCCGCTACTGACACAGTACGCCCCGCGTCTCGAACGCCAATGGCCACGCGCGCTGCGCACCTCCTGAAAATCGGCGTTCGCGTGATACAACGGACGGCTCGGTAGCGAGTCGTCCCGTTGCCAACGAGTTGCCAGCTGATTGCGAGCAGGAATCGAGATTTACCTTGCTGCTGAACCCGCTTGTGGAACCGCCGTGTCGGACTGGACTTACCAAATCAGGCTCGCCAGATCAGACCCGCCGGATCAGGCTTACTGGATCAGGCCGACTTCCTTGGAGATCTCTTCGATATCGGCGATCTGCTGGTGGACGTAATCCTTGAAGTCGTCGCCGCTACGGTCGAACGGAATCAGCCCGTTCTGACGCATGACGTCCTTCCACTCCTGACTTTCGTACACCTTGTGCAGGGCATCTTCCCACCAGGCGACGTCTTCGTCGGAGAGTTTCGGCGGTAGGTAGAAGCCGCGCCAGTTGATGCCTTCGACATCCACGCCCTGTTCCTTGGCAGTGGGGAAGTCGTTGAGCGCACCGGGCAGGCGGCCATCGGCGAGTACGGCGAGAACGCGAAGATCGCCCGATTCGACGAAACCCAGAATCTCCGAGGCGTCTCCGGAGAAGGCGTCGATATGACCGCCGACGACCTGCGTCATCGCTTCGCCGCCGCCGTCGAACGGAAGATACTTGATCTTGTTCAGCGGCTTGATGCCGTCGGCGCGGGCCATCATCAGTACCTTGAGATGATCCCAGCCCCCGCTGGCACTGCCGCCGGCAAAACTGACGCTGGAGGGTTTCTGCTCCATCGCGTAGAGCAGATCCTCGAGGGTCCGGTAGGGAGAATCCTTGCTCACCGCGATGACGCCGTAGTCGGCGCCGACGGTGCCGGCCCAGTTGACCATGTCGGCGTCCAAGCCCGGAAACTGATGCTGGGCCAGGCGGGTGGTGGTGGACGTCGACGCCGAAACGATGACGTCGTTCTGACCGGCCCGTTTGGTGACGACGTGAGAGAATGCGACGCCACCGCTGGCGCCTGGCATGTTGGTGGTCTGGACGCTGCCGTCGATGGCGCCGATTTCACTCAGTACCTGCCCCACGCTGCGGCAGGTGAAATCCCAGCCGCCGCCGGGATTGGCGGGCGCGATACAGTCGATCTTCCCGCTCGGACCGGCCGCCTGGGCCGACAGGGACAGCGTTGCCAACGTGAGCGCCGCACAGAGTGCGGATGGTTTCAAGGACAGCAGTTTCATGACGTCTCCATTATTCTCTCTTATAGAACCTGTTCCGACAGTGGAAATTATGTCGGCTCGGGAACGGGGTCAATCTCAAGACCATGAATTACGACTAAAGAATATTGACAGAGGCTATATTGTTCTCTCAGGTAGAACTTTTCGGGCCGACAAGTTCCCCCGGCAGTCGTAGAGAAGACGCTATCGACGGGTCCAGGTTTTATCCCCGCGGCTTGAGCGTCAAACTACCCGGACGCGTCGTCCTCGGTTGGGAGGGCTGACGCCTTCGGGGAGTGGACGACTCCGAGCCATCTCTTTATCAACTATCTGGCCACCACGGTGTTTTATGGCGTTACGACAATCGACCCGTATCAACAAGTACATCAGCGAAAGCGGGATGTGCTCTCGCCGTGAAGCCGACCGTTTCGTGGAGCAGGGCAACGTATGGATCAACGGGCGCCGAGCGACGACCGGCGACCAGGTGGTGGCGGGGGATCGGGTCAAGGTCAATGGGCAGGAGATCGAGCCTCAGGAAGCGGAGGATCTGATCCTGATCGCGCTGAACAAGCCGGTGGGTATCGTCAGCACGACCGAGTCCAGCGAGAAGGACAATATCGTCGAGTTCGTGAAACACGGCGCGCGAATCTTTCCCATCGGCCGACTCGACAAGGATTCCCAGGGGCTGATCTTCCTGACCAACAACGGCGATCTGGTCAACAAGATCCTGCGCGCCAACAATCATCATGAGAAAGAGTATCAGGTGACGGTCAACAAGCCGGTCACCGACGAATTCATCGACGGCATGCAAAGTGGCGTGCCGATTCTGGGCAAGGTGACGAAGCGCTGCCAGGTGCGCAAAGAGTCCACGTTCGTGTTCACCATTACCCTGGTGCAGGGGCTCAACCGACAGATACGCCGCATGTGCGAGTATTTCGGCTATGAAGTCACTCAGCTGATTCGTACCCGGATCATGAACGTGGCGCTCAAGGGTCTGGCGCTGGGCGACTGGCGGGATCTGACCGAAAAGGAACTCGACGGTATTCTCGCGCTGACCCAGCAGTCCGAGAAGGTGGCCGACAAGGGCCAGTCACCCCGCGCCAGGTCGGCGTCGAAAGCGGGTGCGAAAAGCGCCGGTCATGGGCCAGGGAATAGCTCGGCCGGTGGCGCGAAGAACAAGCCGCCCAGCGCGGGTGGCAAGGGTGGCCCCGCCAGCCGTCACGCCGCGAAATCGGGCGCGCGGGGCTCGGCCACCCCCCCGGGGAAGGGCAGGTCTGCAGAGAAGGGCAAGCCGGCCGCGAAGCGCAAACCGGCCATGAAGGGAAAGCCAACGGCGAACGGAAAACCCGGCGCCAAAGGCAATCCGAAGGCCACCCAGGGCAAGCCTGGCGCCAGGGGCAAGCCGGCAGGGCAACACGCCACGAAGTCCGGCAACGGCGGGCCGAGCCAGTCCAAGGCGGCGTCATCGAAACCGGGCAAACCTGATGCCCGCCGAAGCGGCAAGAGCGCCGGCCGTTCAGCGCAGGGTCGCAAGAAGCGCTAAGGCGCGGGCCGTCGATGCCGATGTTTGCGCCGCTCGCGCCGCGTCAGCCGACGTGGTCGATTACCTGATCGAACCCCTGCTTCATGTGCGCTTCGATGAAGTCGAGCGCCGCCGGCAGGGACTCTCCCTTGGCATGCTCCAAATAGCGGTCGTGGGACTGGCGCGCCGGGCCGGATCGGTTGTGTGCCCGCTGATGCAGGACGAAATAGCAGCGCAGATGCGGCTTGACTCGCCCCCAGGCATCGATCAGCAGGGCATTGCCGCTGAGTTCGTAGCACCACTGATGCAGCTCCAGCTCACGATCGATGGCAAGCGCACTGTCGCCGCTGTCGATTGCCTCGAGCAGGCGGGCGTGACGCCGGTCGAGATCCGCGAAACTCTCTGCGCTGCGTTTGGGCCACAGGCTGCGAAACGCCATCTGCTCGATCCCGGTGCGGTACTCGTAGAGTTGATGCAGCCCTTCGCTGGTCAGCTCGAGTACCCGCACGCCCTTGTAGGGCTCGCTGATCAGCAGTCCGATATTCATCAGGTGCCGAATCGCTTCGCGCAAGGGAGCGCGACTGACCCCGAGCTGCTTGGCGAGCGCGTTCTCGGTCAGTCGTGTCCCCGGCGCAATCGTGCCGTTGGCGATCAGCGTCTGTAGACGCTGTGCGGTCTGTTCCCAGAGTGTGCGTCGCCCGGGTATCTGCTCGATGTCGGTGGTGAACATTCGGTTCCAGCGGTTGGAATGGAGGCCTTCAGGCGTGCAGGTAGGCGTCGTAGAGCGCCGCCAGACGTGCCGTAAGGCTTTCGCTTTGGGGGTTCACGATAGCATGTCCGTCGATTTGATAGACCGGTGTCAGACCGCCAAGCGTGCCGGTCACGAAAGCCTCGTCGGCAGTGTAGGTCTCTGCCAGGGTATAGTCCGTCTCGCGAACGACGATACCGTTGTCGCGGGCCAGACGCATGACTGTCTTGTGGGTGATGCCGTTGAAGTTGTAACGGCCGGTTGAGGTCCACAGCTCGCCATCGCGAACGATGAAGAAGTTGGTGGAGTTGCAGCTGGCGACGAAACCGTGAGGGTCGAGCATCAGCGCCTCGTTGGCCCCGGCGTTGATCGCCTGGATCAGGGCCTGAATGAAGTTGAGTCGGCTGTGGGAGTTGAGCCTGAGATCGAACACGTCCGGCGAGCTGCAGCGAAACGTCGACGTGAACAGCGTCAGCCCCTTCGCCTTGGCCGCCTTGTCGATCACCTTGTGCTCGGCAACGATGACGATGGTCGCCTCGCCGAGCAGGAATCGCGGGTCCTGGTTGGGCGTGCTCTTGAGGCCGCGGGTGACCATCAAACGGATATGAACGCCGTCGGTCATGTCGTTTTTCGCCAGCGTCTCGTGGATCAGGCCGACCAGTTCGTCGCGGTCGACACCGATATCCAGTGAGATCGACGCCGCCCCCTGATAGAGGCGCTTCATGTGCTGGTCGAGTGCGACCAGCTTGCCGTTCACCAGGCGAATACCTTCCCACACGCCATCACCCAGCACGAAACCGCTGTCGAAGATCGACACCGTCGCCTGGCTCTTGGGTTTGAATTCGCCGTCGACGTAGACGATGACGTCCTCGTTGCGCGCGTCGGCGACGTAGGATTGCGAGCTGCCGTTGGTATGGGTCATTCGGGTGTCTCCAGAAAACGAAAATCAATGGGCGGGTTCGACATCGGTCTGCGGGCGTTGCCACATGGCGAAACCGGTGAAGCCGTAGAGCAGCGAAAACGCCATCACCAGCCAGTGGTACCAGAGGAAGGGCAGGTAGTCGGCGGTAGCGACACCGGTGGTGGTCGCCATGAAGACGGCGCCGCTGGTCCATGGAATCATCGGCGTGGAGAGCGTGCCGCCGGCCTCGACGTTGCGTGACAGCACCACCCGCGCAAGCCCCAGCCGGTCGTAGATGTTTCGGGTCATCGACGCGGCCGTGAAGATGGCGACATACGCCGCGCCGCCGAAGATCGTGCCGAAGAAACCGCAGGCCATGGTGGCGAGCGTCAGCCTGCCAGTGCTGCGGTGCACCATCTTCGTCAGCGCGTTGGCGATGGTTTCCAGCACGCCCAGACGTTCCATCAGTCCGCCGAGGCCCAGCGCGAAGATGACGATGGCGATCACCGGTAGCATCGACACCATGCCGCCGCGGTTGAGGATGCTGGCGAGGTAGCCGTCGCCGTAGTCGCCCTGATTGCCGGCATAGAGTGCAGTGACGGCCTGCAGCGGCGTACTGCCCTGGATTGCCCAGGCGCAGGTGACGCCGAGTACCGCACCGATGGCGATGACCGGCAGCGCCGGCTTGCGCAGGGCCAGCAGCACCAGTGTGGCGAGGATGGGCAGCAGCAGCCAGAGCGAGATCGAGAAGTGCGCGTCGAGCTGATTCATGACCGCATCGGCCTGCTGCATGTCGTAGTCGGCGCTGGAGAAGTGATTGCCGGCGATGGCGAAACCGACGGTTGCCAGGCTCACGCAAGGGACGCCGGTGTAGAGCATGGAGCGCACGTGCTCGATCAGCGGCACTTCACAGATGGAGGCCGTCAGCACGGTGGTATCGGAAAGCGGCGAGAGCTTGTCGCCCACGTAGGCGCCGGAGATGACCGCGCCGGCAACGACCGGCAGCGGCAGTTCGAAACCGTGGCCGATGCCCATCATGGCGATCCCGATGGTGCCGACCGCGCCGAAGGACGTACCCGTGACCAGGCCGGTGAGGGCGCAGATCAGAAACGCCGCCGGCAGGAACCATGCGGGGTCGATCAGCGACACGCCGTAATAGATGACGCTGGGAACGATGCCACCGGCGATCCAGCCGCCGATCAGGGCACCGACGGTCACGATGATCAGAACGCCTTCGAGCCCGCTGCGGATCCCGTCGAGCGCACCCTGCTGTAGCGAGTCGTAGGCGTGCCCCAACCCTTTGCCGATCGCGAACATGGCGAACCAGGCGGCAAAGAGCGCCAGCGCCACCGGAATCTTGAGGATCAGCACCGTCGACATGATGACGGCGAAACTGGCAAGGATCAGACAGAGGGCACCAGGCCCCGGTGGTCGGGCATTCCGTGAAGTCATTTCGCACCTCTAGCGTTCTTGAGCTTGTTATGTGTCGTGCTGTCCGAGATTGTATACAGCATACAAAGAGGTCGATTCAAGCGATAGCCGAAGCGCGTTAGCGTTAGGGCCGCTGCAACCGGCCAGCATCGAGACGAAAAAAAGCGGCCGAACGCGGCCGCTGGAGGGGAGAATCGGAACAATGAAAAGGTCAGTCGTGGCGCTTCTGTGAGTCGTGACGATCCTGACAGTGGTGCATGGAGAACGGCCCGGCTTATCCGCCGTGGCGACCGGACCTAGGCTATGTCTGAAAAGTACTGCGCTTGCTCATACGGTGTTAAAAATCGGATGGTGCGCCAGTCCGATCAAGATGCTCATTGACATCCCGGAAACTGGTACGCCAGCCCGGTCTTGCCTTCGCTCGTCGACTTTTCAGACAAAGCCTAGCCGACAGCTTCGACACCGGCCTTGGCAACCTGGACGTCCTGGTCCGGTTTCACTCCCGATACGCCGACACTGCCGATCACGTGGCCATCGTGAATGACCGGCACCCCGCCGGCCAGCAGCGCCGTCATCGGGGCGGTCACGAAGGCGGTGCGGCCATTGTTGATCATATCCTCGAAGACTTGGGTCTCCTTGCGCCCGATCGCCGCGTTGCGCGCCTTTTCGGTGGCCACGCCAGCGCTGAAAGGCGCGGCGCCATTCATGCGACGCAGGCCGAGCAGATGGCCGCCGTTATCGGCGACGGCGATGGTGACCGCCCAGCCTTGCGCTTCGGCTTCGGTCTGCGCGGCATCCAGGATGGTGTTGACGTCGGTGAGTTCGAGTGCGGCTTGGGTAAACATCAGGGTTCTCCTGTGAGGAATCCGTTGGGTTATGGTCAACGATCAAGCGTTATGGGAGGACTGGCGCCTGGTGTCAGGCGGTGTCCAGGCATTCATCCACCAGTTCGATCCAGTGGCGTACCGGCGTGCGTCCGGCGCCATTGAGATGACTCTGGCAGCCGATATTGGCGGTGACGATGGTATCCGGCGCTTGCGCTTCCAGCGCGTCCAGCTTGTTGTCGCGCAGCCGCTTGGCCAGCGTCGGCTGGGTGATCGAATAGGTACCGGCGGAGCCGCAGCAGAGGTGCGAGTCCTGCACCGGGGCGAGCGTGAACCCCAGCCGCATGAGCACGCCTTCGACGGCTCCCCCCAGTTTCTGCGCATGCTGTAAAGTGCACGGGCAGTGAAACGCCAGCCGTGCTGCCGGATGGCGCGTGCCCAGCGCTTCCAGATCCTCCTCCCGCAGGATCTCGACCAGGTCCTTGGCCAGCTCGCTGACGCGCCTGGCCTTGGTGGCATACTCGGGGTCGTCGGCCAGCATTTCGCCATACTCCTTGACGAAGGCGCCACAGCCGCTGGCGGTCTGGACGATCGCTTCCACGCCGGTTTCCCCGGGGGCTCCTCCGTTTTCGATCAGCGGCCACCACGCATCGATATTGGCACGCATGCGTTCGCGCCCAGCGGCCTGGGCATTGAGGTGAAAGTCGATGGCGCCACAGCAGCCGGCTTCCCGGGCCGGCTTGACACCGATACCCAGCCGGTCGAGCACCCGTGCCGTGGCGTCGTTGGTGTTCGGCGCCAGCCCTGGCTGCACGCAGCCTTCCAGGATCAGCATCTGGCGGTCGTGGCGGGCAGGGTCGGGGCGTTGTTGGCGATAGGGTTGCCGTTGCGGCTGGCGGGCCGGAATCTTGTCGCGCAGATCCTGTGGCGCCAAAGGTCGAAACGTCTGGCCCAGGGCCAGCAGGGCCTGAAAGCGCTTGGGTTCGACCAGCGCCGTGCGCAGGCCCAGTCGCATCACGCGCTCGCCGGGCCGGCGACCGACTCGGCGGTCGATCTCGGCACGCCCGATATCCAGCAGTTTGTGGTATTCGACGCCTGAAGGGCAGGTCGTCTCGCAGCTGCGACAGCTCAGGCAGCGATCCAGATGCAGCTGAGTTTCCTCGGTGATCCGGGCATCGCCGTCATCGCTCTCCAGCAGCTCCTTGATCAGATAGATGCGCCCGCGGGGACCGTCGCGCTCGTCACCCAGCAGTTGATAGGTTGGGCAGGTGGCATTGCAGAAGCCGCAGTGCACGCAGGTGCGCAGAATGCGATCGGCCTCGACAATATGAGGCTTCGTGCGGGCGGCTTCGGAGAAATGGGTCTGCATGGGATGGAAGTCTCCTCACCACTCGGCGTAGAGCCGGCCGGGATTGAAAATCGACTGAGGATCGAGTCGGTTCTTGAGCTGGCGGTGATACTTGGCCAGCACCGGCGCCAACGGCGTGAACGGTGACGCGCCGCTGGCATCGGGCGTGAAGCGTGTGGCGTGACCGCCGACCGCGATGGCGGCCTCGTGAATGTGGGCGTCGGCCTGCGGGTCGCCCTCGACACCGCGTCCCTCGGAACCTTTCAGCCAGCGTTGGGCACCGGCCCAATCGACGAGCCAGTCGCCCTCGAGCGCCGGCGTGCGGGCCAGCGCCGGCAGCGACAGACGCCACAGGGTGGCAGAAGTCTCGAGCGCGTCAGCGAAGAAGGGCAGCCGCTGCTCGCGAAGTTGTTCCCAGAACAGCGGCTCTTCCGCTTCACCGCCAAGGCGCTGACGCGTGGCCGTCACCGAGCCTTCGCCGCCCTCGAGTCTCAGGTGCAGCGTCTGGCCATCATGAGCGGCACCGGTGATCGGCAAGGGTTCTCGACCCCAGGCCGTCAACCGATCGAGCGCTTCGGCCAGCGGCAGTTCGAACCGCAGGCAGGCGCGTGCCTGGGGCAGCGGCAACACCTTGAAAGAGATCTCGGTCAGCACCCCGAGCGTGCCCTGGGCGCCGACCATCAACCGCGAGAGATCGTAGCCGGCAACGTTCTTCATCACCTCGCCGCCGAATCGCAGCAGCTTGCCCTCAGCGGTAATGACGCGAACGCCGAGCACGAAATCGCGCACGGCGCCAACCCACGGGCGGCGGGGGCCGGAAAGTCCGGCGGCGACCATGCCGCCCACCGTGGCGTTGTCACCGAAGTGCGGTGGTTCGAAGGCGAGGCGCTGGCCGTTGTCGGCGAGCACCCGTTCGAGATCGCGAAGCCGAGTGCCGGCGCGCACGGTCGCTACCAGTTCCACCGGATCGTAATGCACGATGCCGTGGTGGCCGGTGGTGGAGAGCGACTGCGCGGCATCGACCTGGCGACCGTAGAACGCCTTGGTGTCGCCGCCGACGATTCGCAGCGTGGCTCGCTCGGCCTGGGCGCGCGCGACCTGCTCGCAGAGCGCCTCGCTATCGTCGTTGCCCGCCAGCGCATCCGGCCCGGGTTCGTCCGCCGGGGTGTATTCCGGCCGCTGATCCTGCAGATGAGTCATGGGCGTGATTCCTGTTTCTGAAGCGGCGTGGCGCTATGCCTCGTATCAGAGCTCAAAATCTGGGCAGCTCGGGATGCGGCAGCTCACCGTGATGCACGTGCATGGCACCGAATTCGGCGCAGCGGGCCAGCGTCGGGATGTTCTTGCCGGGATTGAGCAGGCGACGCTCGTCGAAGGCGGACTTCACCGCATGAAACAGGGTGATCTCGTCGTCGGCGAATTGCGTGCACATCTGGTTGAGCTTCTCGCGGCCGACGCCGTGCTCGCCGGTAATGGTGCCGCCCGCCTCGACGCACAGCTCGAGAATCTTGCCGCCGAATGCCTCCGTGGTCTCGAGCTCGCCCGGCTGGTTGGCGTCGAACAGGATCAGCGGGTGAAGATTGCCATCGCCGGCGTGGAAGACGTTGGCGACCCGCAGTCCGTAATGCGCGGACAGTTCGTTGATGCCCTTGAGCACGCGCGGCAGTTCACGCCGCGGAATGGTGCCGTCGATGCAGTAATAGTCCGGCGACATCCGGCCCACGGCGGGGAAGGCGGCCTTGCGGCCGGCCCAGAACAGCTGTCGTTCGGCATCGTCGCGCGCGAGCTGGATCTTAGTCGCGCCAGCGGCATTGAGCAGATCGCGAACGCGCTCGCAGTCGGCCTGCACGTCGACCTCGACGCCGTCCAGTTCGCATAGCAGGATCGCCTGAGCCTCGACCGGATAGCCGGCGTGAACGAAATCCTCGGCGGCGCGAATCGCCAGGTTATCCATCATCTCGAGTCCGCCGGGAATGCAGCCAGCGGCGATGATGTCCCCGACTGCTCTGGCGGCCAGCTCGACGTCGTCGAAGCAGGCCATCAGCACCTTGGCCACTTCCGGCTTGGGCAGCAGCCGCACCGTGACCTCGGTGATCACCCCGAGCATCCCCTCCGAGCCCATGAACAGCGCCAGCAGGTCGTAGCCGGGAGTATCCAGCGACTCGCCGCCGAGGGTCATGCGCTCGCCCTCGATGGTGACGATCTCCACGCTCAGCACGTTATGGACGGTGAGGCCGTACTTCAGGCAGTGCACGCCACCGGCGTTCTCGGCGACGTTGCCGCCGATCGAACAGGCGATCTGCGACGACGGATCGGGGGCATAGTAGAGACCGAAAGGCGCCGCCGCCTCGCTGATCGCCAGGTTACGCACGCCGGGCTGAACGCGGGCGATGCGGGCATCGGCATCGACGCTGAGGATCTTGTTGAAGCGGGACATCACCAGCAGCACGCCTTTTTCCAGCGGCAGCGCACCGCCGGAAAGCCCGGTGCCGGCGCCGCGTGTCACTACCGGTACATGATGCTCGTAGCAGACCCGCATCAGCGCCTCGACCTCGGCCAGCGTCGTGGGCATGGCCACCAGCATCGGCACCACGCGATAGGCCGACAGGCCGTCGCACTCGAACGGTCGCAGGTCCTCCTCGCGATCGAGCACCGTCAGTTGGGGAGCGACCGCCAGGATCGCCGCCATCAGCGCCGATTTGTCGACGTCGGCGATATCGCCATCGATGCGCTCGTCATAAAGCAGTTCCATGGCCTCTCCTGGGTGCTGATCTTGCATCGGGTGCGGCTCGGGAAAACGATTTTGTGGAAGCGCTTTCCACATCGGTGATCCGACCATTCTGTGGAAGGTCTTCGGCAGCGGCTATTAGCCAAAAGCCCAACGAAAGGAAAAGTGGTCAGACCAAAAGGGTGGCAATGGCGCGACTCCCGACCGTGGCCGGGAGTCCTCGAGCGTTAACGCCTGACGTCGATCGCGCTGTCTGGTCATCCGCCCATGAGCGGGTCGTTGAAGCCGAACACATAGAACGCGAGCAGCCCTATGATCCCCGCGAACAGGCAGTAGTAGATCGTCGGCAGGATCGTCTTGCGCAGCGTCGTGCCTTCCCGACCGAGCAGTCCGACGGTGGCGGAAGCCGCAACCACGTTGTGAATCGCGATCATGTTGCCGGCAGCGGCGCCCACGGCCTGCAGCGAGATCATCATCGCGGTGGAGACGCCCAGCACTTCGGCGACATTGAACTGGAACGCCGCCAGCATCAGATTGGAGACGGTGTTGGAGCCGGCAATGAACGCACCGAGCGCACCCACCGCCGGGGCGAACAGTGGATAGATCTGACCCACGCCATCGGCGACCAGCTGGGCCATGGCGACAGGCATCGAGACCAGGTCGGACTCGTTGACGCCCGAGTTGATCAGGATCCGCACCATCGGAATCGTGAACAGCAGCACGAAACCGGCGCCGAAGATGGTCTTGGAGGACTCGGCAAAAGCGGCCTTGACCTGGGGGGCGCGCATGCGATGCAGGAAGATCGTGCAGATGACGGCGATCAGGATGATGCCGCCGGGCAGATACAGCCATTCGACGCTACCGGAGACGCCTTGTTCGCCGAGGATGTTGCTCCAGCCGGTACTGATCGATGACAGGCCCGCCTTGACCGAGGGGATGGTGCGCGAGATCACCAGCAGGATGGCGACGATGACGTAGGGCATCCAGCCCCGCAGCGTCGACATCGGCGCACGGCCGGCGACATCGTCGACCTTGATCTCGATGGTGCCGATCCATTCTGCCGGCCATTTCGAGCGCTCCGGGAAGTCCCAGGTATCCTTGGGCAGCAGGAAGCCCTTGCGCGCCGCCGGGACCACGATCGCCAGCCCTATCAGGCCGCCCAGCAGCGACGGGAATTCAGGTCCCAGGAAGACGCCGACCAGCATCGAGGGGACCACGAAGCTGACGCCGACGAACAGCGCGAACGGTGTGATCGACAAGCCTTCGGTCCAGGATCGGTTTTCGCCGAAGAAACGCACCATCACGATGACCAGGATCAGCGGCATGAAGACACCGATGATCCCGTGGGTGACGACCACCTCCGAAGTGATCAGGCGGAAATAGGTCTCCCAGGTCGAGCCGTTGGTGGTGAGCTGATCGGCGATCGCTACCTGATTCACGCCACCGGTGACACCCACCACGATCGGGGTGCCGACGGCGCCGAACGAAACCGGCGTCGACTGCAGCATCATGCCGACCACCACGGCAGCCAGCGCCGGGAAGCCCAGTGCCACCATCAGCGGGGCGGCCACGGCGGCCGGCGTGCCGAAACCGGAGGCACCCTCGATGAAACAGCCAAACAGCCAGGCCACGATCAGAGCCTGCACACGACGGTCCGGACTGATGCCGGAGAAGCCGTTGCGGATCGCCATGATGCCACCCGAGTGCTTCAGCGTGTTGAGCAGCAGGATGGCGCCGAAGATGATCCACAACAGCGAGACCGTCATGATCAGCCCCTGCAGCGTCGAGGCCAGCACCCGGGTGCCGGTCATGTCCCAGGCCAGCAGCGCGATCAGCACTGCAACGACGAATACGATCGGCATCGCCGTCCGTGCCGCCATGCGGAAACCGATCAGCAGGACACCGGCCAGCACCAGCGGCAGGAAGGCAAGCAGAGAGAGAAGCGTGTGATCCATATCGAGAGCCCCTGTGTCGTTGTTATCAGTGGGAGGTCGCCGGTAGCCATCGCGACCTGACGATGGCGCTTGCCGGATCGCCGGCCGATGTCGATATTCTTCCGCTCGATACTCAGGCGTGGCGATTGACTCGGAAGATAACCACAGAACGGGTCACTGCCAATCGTGGTTAATTGGTCAGACCTTTATGGGGCGGGACATGGGATCGCTTTTCAAGTCCTTGAACGGAAAAGAGTTAGGAGCCTATTGGCGGGGGTGGAAACGGGGGCGGTTGGCGGTGGCGCTGCGACTAATGGACATCGCCGCCTCACCGGAACGGCGAGGCGGCGACGGTGTCGAGGCAAGAGAGGGCCCGGCCACGGGGTGCGGTGAAATGGCCCGGCGACAGAACCGTCAGCCGGTGGCGAGCACGCCGGTCTCGGCTTCGACCTGCTCGGTGGACATCAACTCGAGCGTCACGGGAATCGACTTGCCGGCGATGGTGTTGCTCTGCCGATCCCGATTGGCCAGCGGAATCAGATCGTTGACCTCCGGGTAGTAGGCGCCGAGACAGTTCTCCGGCAGGTCGTAGGCGATGATCTTGAAGCCCGAGACCTGGCGTTCGATACCGTCGTCGCTCACCGCCCTCAACGTGACCCGGTTGCCGGCTTGGAAACCGTGCTTCTCGATGTCGGCGGGGTTCATCATCAGTACCATGCGGGTGCCGTAGATATCCCGATAACGGTCATCCAGGGAGTAGACCGTGGTATTGAACTGATCGTGCCCGCGGATCGACAGCAGCTGGAAGTGGGTGTCGCCCGGTTCGGAGGCATCTTCGGTGAGATGGTCGTCGGGGAACAGGAAGTGGGCCTTGCCGGAGTCGGTCTTCCAGATCCGGTCGCGGGCGGCGATATCGAGATGGAAGACGCCTTTTTCCCCCAGGCGCTGATTGAAGTCGTAGAAGGTATCCGGCTGCGTCGCTTCGATCCTGTCGCGGATGCGGGCGTAATCCTCGGCGAGCCACTCCCAGTCGACCTTCGGGTTGGGGGCGAACGTCGCCTTGCCGAGGCCGGCAACGATGGCGATCTCGGAGCGCAGATGCTCCGACGCCGGCTCCAGGGCACCCTTGGAGCCCTGAACGTTGCACATGCCGTCTTCGATGGTAATGGTCTGCTCGACGCCGGCCTGGATGTCCTTCTCGGTGCGCGCCAGCGCCGGCAGCAGGTAGGCCGCCTTGCCGTGTATCAGATGGCTGCGATTGAGCTTGGTGGCAATCTGGACGGTGAGCGGGATGTCGCCCACGTGGGCGGCGACACGGGCCTGGTCGGCGATGGCGCGGAAGAAGTTGCCGCCCATGCCGAGAAACGCATCGACCTCGTCACGCAGGATCGCCTCGCAGCAGAGCGACACGTCGTGACCGTGCTCGCGCAGACATTCGATCCCGAACACCTCGTCCATCTTCGCCAGGAATGCCTCGCCGGACTTGTGAAAGATCCCCACGGTGCGATCGCCCTGGACGTTGGAGTGGCCACGAACCGGGCAGGCGCCGGCGCCGCGCCTGCCGATATGACCGCCCATCAGCAGCAGGTTGAGAATCTGATGGACGTTGTCTCCGCCGCGGATGTGCTGGGTGATACCCATGCCCCAGCAGCAGATCACGCGCTCGGATCGCATCCAGGCCCGGGCGGCTTCCTCTATCGCCGCACGTTCGAGCCCGCTGTGGCGCTCGATACGCGCCCAGCTCAGGTTGCGGCAGTGATCCGCGAACGCGCTGAAGCCATCGGTGTGCATCGCAATGAAATCGTGGTCGATGACACCCTTGGCGCCGCTGGCACGAGCCTCGTCGTCGACATCGAGAATGTGCTTGCAGATGCCCTGAATCGTGGCGATATCGCCGCCGATGCGGACCTGGTGATATTGCGAGCTGATCGGCACGCCGTGGTTGGTGAGCATGTCCCTGGGCGTCTGCGGGTTGGCGAACTTGACCAGCGCCCGTTCGCGCAGCGGGTTGAAGGTGATCACCTCGGCGCCGCGCAGGCGCGCCTCGTGCAGCAGCCCCATCATCCGTGGGCTGTTGGTGCCGGCGTTCTGGCCGAACAGGAAGACGCAATCGGCATGTTCGAAATCCTCCAGCACCGTGGTTGCCTTGCCCACGCCGATACTTTGGGGCAGGGCCACGGTGGTGGTCTCGTGGCACATGTTGGAGCAGTCGGGAAAATTGTGCGTGCCGAGCATGCGACCGTAGAGCTGCCACAGGAATGCCGCCTCGTTGGAGGTGCGCCCCGAGGTGTAGAGCTCGACTCGCTTCGGGTCGAAGGCGGCGACGCGCTCGCCGATCTCGCGGAAGGCAGTCTCCCAGTCGATCGGATCGTACTTGTCGGTCGCCGGGTTGTAGCGCATCGGGTGCGTCAGCCGCCCTTGCTTCTCGAGGGCGTGATCCGACCAGCCGTGCAGCTCGGAGACGGTGTGCCTGGCGAAGAATTCCGGCGTGGTCCGCGCGGCCGTTGCCTCCCAGGCGACCGCCTTGGCGCCGTTTTCGCAGAACTCCGCCGGGCCAGGCTTTTCCGGATTGGGCCAGGCGCAGCTCGGACACTCGAACCCGCCGTTCGGGTGATTGATCTTGAACATCAGGCCGTTGCCCTTGAACGGCACCTTCTCACGCAGGAAATGCGACTCGGTGGCCTGAATCGACTGCCAGCCGCCGCCCGGCGCATCGTGTTTGCCCTGCTTGCCATGCAACTCGTCATCCTTGAGTCGGCGTACCATGATCTACTCCTTCGTGACCGATCCGAGGTGGTAAACCCGCCGTGCTCCTGTCTGAAAAGTCCTGCCTGAAAAGGTGACTCGCAGGCTCACGGTATGACTGCTATCCGTAACAGTATGGCAACGATTTCCGATTTTCGCCGACGCGATGTGGATCGTCAGCGTGCGCGTTCAGGGTTTGACGACTCACGCTCCCTTGGACATGCTGCGACCACTGCAGCGTGACAGCCGTATCTGACGAGGAGTGTGACATGGGCCGTAAGATGTTCGATCTGTGTGGGCGCGACGAGCGTCTGCGATTCTCTCCCTACTGCTGGCGGGTCAAGTATGCGCTGGCGCATAAAGGGCTCGATTGCGAATTCGTGCCGTGGAAGTTCACCGACAAGGAGGCGATCGCCTTCTCCGATCAGACGAAGGTGCCGGTATTCGTCGATGGTGACCAGACGGTCGTCGACAGCTACGAAATCTTCCGCTATCTCGATCGCGTCTATCCGGACAAGCCGCTGCTGGGAGGCGAGACGGCCGAGGCTCGGGCAAGATTCTTCAAGTTCTACGCTGAGCGTTCGCTGGCGCCGGGCGTCATGCGCACCATCCTGATGGACGTATTCAACGCCGTGCATCCCGACGACCGTGACTATTTCCGTACCACGCGCGAAAAGGCGTTCGGCCGCACGCTGGAGGAGATGCACTCGCCGAGCCAGGGGCTATCGATGCTCGACAAGGCACTGGAGCCGATGCGCGGTCGACTGGAAGAATCGCCGTTTCTGGAAGGCGACGAAGCGGGCGCATCGGACTATCTGGTGGTGGGCGCGTTCATGTGGGCGCGGGTCACCTCCGCGGCCGATCTGATCTCCAACGCCGACCCGGTCTACGCCTGGTTCCAGCGAATGCTGGATCTGCATGGCGGCGTCGGCCGCAATGCCACACGGATCGTCGATATCGACGGCGGCTATGCCAACTGATCGCGAGCTTTAGCCGATCGAGCAGGCGCTTTTGAACGGCGCGGGGCGATGTCGGAAGACGCCGCCTCGCGCAAAGCCTATCCTGACAGCATCCGGCTTACCGCCGGGCGTCACGACAGGAGCCTGTGATGATCGATCTCTACTACTGGACGACCCCCAACGGTCACAAGATCACGCTTTTTCTCGAGGAAGCGGGTCTCGATTATCGTATTCATCCGGTCAATATCGGCAAGGGCGAGCAGTTCACGCCTGAGTTTCTCGAGATCGCCCCCAACAACCGTATTCCCGCGATCGTCGATCGTGCGCCGGCCGATGGCGGTCAGCCGCTGTCGCTGTTCGAATCCGGCGCGATCCTCGAATATCTGGCCGACAAGAGTGGCAAGTTCCTGCCCAAGAGCGGGCGCCAGCGCTATCGCGTGCTGCAGTGGCTCAACTGGCAGATGGGCGGGTTGGGGCCGATGGCGGGCCAGAACCATCACTTTCGCAACTACGCGCCGAAGAAGATCGATTACGCCGTCGAACGCTACATGAACGAGACCTCGCGGCTTTACCGCGTGCTGGACAAGCAGCTCGACGATAACGATTTCGTCGCCGGCGATGATTACTCCATTGCCGATATGGCGATCTGGCCGTGGATCAAGCCCTACGAGAAGCAGGGCATGGACCTGGAAGACTATCCCAGCCTGCAGCGCTGGTTCGAGCAGATCGGCCAGCGCGAGGCGGTCAGGGTCGCCTACGCCAGGGCGGAAGAGATCAATCCGCAGAACAACGTGGAAATGACCGACGAGGCGCGCAAGCACCTGTTCGGGCAGTAGCGCCTGCGCCACGACGCCAGACTTGGCGATATCCACGACAACCCCGGCCTCGGCCGGGGTTGTCGTTTTGCGCTCTAGCCGGCAAAGAACTCCCGGACCTGGCGAAACGCGGTCGAGAAATAGAGCTCGTAGGTGTCCTTCTCGACGAAGCCGATATGCGGGGTCGCCAGCACCCGGGGATGGGCCTGGTAAGCGTTGGCACCGGCGGGCTCGTTCTCGAATACGTCCAGCGCGGCCGCCCCGGGACGCCCGGCATCGAGGGCGTCGAGCAGCGCACCGGGGCGGATCAGCTCGGCACGGCTGGTGTTGACCAAGAGCGCATCGGCGCGCATCGCGGCAAGGTCCGCCGGCGTGATCATGCCTCGGGTATCGCCATCGAGCTTGAGATGCAGGCTGATCACGTCGCAGCGGGCAAGGAAGGCGTGACGATCGGGCTCGAATTCGACGCCCATTTCGAAGGCACGTCCGGCGCTGCTTTCCCGACCGTGTGCGACGACGTTCATGCCGAAGGCCTGGGCGTAACCGGCAACCAGATTGCCGATCTTGCCCAGACCCCAGATGCCCAGCGTACGCCCGTGGACGGTGTGGCCCAGCGACTCCGCCTCCAGGAGCTGGTTGGTGCGCTGCCAGTCACCCTCGGCCTGTCGGGCGAGATAGCCGCCCAGACGCCGACAGCCCGCCATGATCAGCAGCCAGGTGAGCTCCGCCGGCGCGATTGGCGAGCCGCCACCGTCGCGTACGGCGATATCCAGTTCCTGGCAGGCCTCGACATCGATGGCCGAGGAGAGTCGCCCGGTCTGGACCACCAGCTTGAGATTCGGCAGCTGCTCAAGCAGTTCGCGGGTCAACGAGGTGCGTTCGCGGATCAGGATGATGGCGTCGCTGTCCGCCAGGCGGGCGGGCAGCGCCTGGTCGTCGAGATGTCGATGTTCGATGTCCAGGCGCACATCGCTGCCGTCGAGTTCGTGGGCGGCATCGAGAAAGGCACAGCATCCCTGATAGTCGTCCAAGACCGTGACCGTTATCGACATGACTGATCCCTCGAAATGATGGCGTTTGCGCATTGTTGGCACTTTCGCCATCGGCTGTCGAGTCGCTTTCACCGTCTTCGATGGCCGGTCTTCGTTTCAACTCTCTTCGCGCTCCAGGAACTTGCGTACCCGCTCGGTACTGGGGTTGGTGAAGAACGTCTCCGGGTCCGCCTGTTCGATGATCAGCCCCTTGTCCAGGAACACGACCTTGTCGGACACCGCCCGGGAGAAGGCCATCTCGTGGGTGACGATGACCATGGTGTAGCCCTCGGCGGAGAGATCCCTGATCACCGACAGCACCTCGCCGACCAGCTCCGGGTCGAGCGCCGACGTCGGCTCGTCGAACAGCATCACCTCCGGCTGCATCGCCAGGGCGCGAGCGATCGCCACGCGCTGCTTCTGGCCGCCGGAGAGGGTGCTGGGGTAGGCGTCGGCCTTGGGCGACATGCCGACCTTCTCCAGCAGTTCGCGAGCGTGGGCCTCGGCCTGGGTCTTCGATTTGCCCAGTACGTGGATCGGCGCCTCGGTGACGTTGTGCAGCACGTTGAGATGCGGCCACAGGTTGAAGCTCTGGAAGACCATGCCGGTACGGGCGCGAACCCTGGCCAGCTCGCGCACCGGCATGGGCCGGCCGGCGTCGTTGACCCCGATGCGCTGGCCGCCGATATGAATGCTGCCGCGGTCGGGCTGCTCCAGCCAGTTGATGCAGCGTAACAGCGTCGACTTGCCGGAGCCGGAGGAGCCCAGAATCGTCACCACGTCGCCTTCGCGCACCTCCAGATCCACGTCGCGCAGGACCTCGACGCCGTCGAAACTCTTCGACAGATGGCGGATCGAGACCGCGGTCCGCTCGCTGCGGGCTGCGTCAGGCACGGTTTGTTCAGCCCCGACCCTTTCAGACGTGTTCTTCTCAAACATTGTCGAACCCCCGTTTGGCGCTGAAGCGGCCACACTGCTTGATGATGATCTCCATGACCACGCTGACCGCCCAGTAGAAGCCGATGACCACGATGAAGGCCTCGGTAGGGATGAAATAGGTTCCCGACAGGCTATTGGCGGCGGCGGTGAGTTCCTGCACGGTGATGATTACCAGGAAGGCGGTGTCCTTGAGCGCGTAGATCAGCTGGTTGCCCAATAGCGGCCGGGTCTGCATCACGATCTGGGGCAGGATCAGGCGGAAGAACATCTTGCCCTTGGTGAATCCATGCGCCTTGGCGGCTTCGACCTGGCCGGGCGGGAAGGTCAGCCGGGTGCCGCGGAATATCTCGGCGAAATAGCAGCCGTGGTAGACCGCGAGTGCCCCGACGCCGGACCACCACGCATCGAGACGAATGTCGAACGCCGGCAGACCGTAGTAGAGCAGATAGGCCAGGATCAGAAACGGCAGCATCCGCATGCCGTCGATGACTACCCGCAGCGGCACGGTCAGGCGTGGCCGGCTTCCCTCCAGCAGATAGAGCATGCCGCAGCCGATCAGGAATGCAGCGCTGATCGACAGGCCGAAGATCTCCATCGTGCTGAAGAATCCGCTCCAGAACTGGTCACGGGCGCTCCACAGAATCTCCCAGTTACTCATGGCGCCTCCTCGGCGTTTGGGGACTGCCGCCCTGTCGTTGTTGGCCCATCACACCGCCAGCCGATTGGCGCGACGTTCGGCGATTCGCTGCAGCCAGACCAGGCAGCCGATCGCGGCCATGTAGAGCGCGCAGGCGACCAGAATCGGTGGCAGGGGTTCGTAGGTGACGGCCGAGATGCGATTGGTGACCCGGGTCAGGTCGACGATCCCGATCACCGCGATCGCCGGGCTGCCCTTGATCAGAAACGACATCTCGTTGATCAATCCGGGCAGGCTGGTGATCATCATCTGCGGCAGCATGATGCGCCGGAAAGTGACCCACGGTGTCATGCCGGCGGCCATGGCCGCCTCGCGCTGATCGCGGGAGAAGTTGCGAAAGGCGCTGCGCCAGATTTCGGCGTTGAACGCCGTGGTGTTGAGCGTCAGCGCCAGGATGCCGGCGACGTTGCGATCGAGGTTGATGCCGAAGGTCGGGGCGCTGAGGAAAATGAACAGCGCCAGCGTGACCAGCGGCGTGGCACGCGCCAGGCTGATATACAGCACCAGAATCTGATCGATGACGGGAATGCGGGCGAGGCGGATCAGGGCCAGCATCAGGCCGGCCGTGACCCCCATGGCGATCGATACGCCGGAAATCCAGACGGTCGTCCAGGCGCCCTCGAGCAGCATCTGCCAGGCACTGGCGTTCATGGGCGGCTCCCGAAGACTTGAGAACGGGGAAGGCGCCGCGCAAACCTGCGGCGCCAAGGATGTTACGTGTCAGGCGCTGTGACGTGTCAGGCGATGAGGTGTGTCGTGCGACTCGACGATCGGGCCACCAGGATCAGTCGTCCAGGCCCGCCAGCTCGTGGAACTGCTCGACGCTTTCCAACGGCTCGTCGGGCAGATCGGGGAAGCTCTCGCCGAACCACTTCTCCTGCAGCTCGGCCAGACGGCCGGTTTCCTTCATGTGATCGAGGAATGTGGTCATGTAGGCGAGCAGTTCCGGGCTCGACTTGGGGATCGGCCAGGAGACGTAGCCGGCGCCGGAGACCGCCGGGCCCTTGGCAAAGACGTCCGGCTTGGAAGTCACCAGCGTGTTGACCGGCACGGCCGAGTCGATGACGAAATCGAGGCGGCCGTTGGCCAGGTCGGCGAAGGCTTCGGGGTAGGATTCGTACTGCACTACCTCACCCAGCTCGCCGCCGTCGTCCTCGAGCATCTTCTTCAGCTCCGGCAGCCGCGACAGCAGCACGCTGCCCGCCTGAACGCCCACTTTCTTGCCGCTGAGGTCGTCGACGTCGTTGATGCTGTCGTCGTCGGCGCGCTTGATCGCGAAGTGTTGGGCGGAGGCGTAGGGCGGGGTGTAGTTGAACACCCGCAGGCGCTCGTCGGAGACCGAGGCGCCGGTCAGCGCCATGTCGTACTGGCCGGTAGAGACGGCCGCCAGCAGGCCGGTCCAGGGCAGGATGTCCTGGCGGATCTCGAAGTCGGCGTAGTTACGCAGCTCCTCGAGCATGTCGGTGTTGAAGCCCTTGGCGTTGCCATCCTCGATGAAGTTGAACGGGGCGTAGTTGTCCTCCGTCGCCACGCTCAGATAGCCGCGGCTTTCGATCTCCGGCAGGTCGGCGGCGAACGTCGCCAGCGACACAGTCGACAGGGAAAGTGCCATCAGCGTACCGGCCATGGCCTTGGCGGCGAGACGGGACAGTGGGAACCTGACGGTGGATTTGCGGTTCGGGAAGCGCATCATGAAGTACACCCTCTCATTGTTGTTGGTGTCGGTGATGGGTCGTGACGATTGCGTACCGGTGATCCCACCCTAAAGAATCCGGGAGCTGTTGCTGTAGAGCCAGTTGATGAACATCGGCTGGCCAGATCGGCGTTGCTGCCGGCAAATCAGGCGAGGGCCCTCAGTGCCGCGATCAGCGCATCCAAGGGTGCCCCGGCAAAGCCGATTCCCACCAGCTGGCTGGCCCCCGGGCGTGGCGCAGTGGGCGTCCATTCGGCCTGTCCGCCGCTCCACTGGAACACGTAGTGCCGGCCGTCGGCCTGAAGGAACCCCTTGGCTCGCGCCAGGCCGTCGGCATGCTCGGTCAGCAACGCTTCCAGCGTTTGCCGTGACAGCGAGGAGGGAAGCGCGATCGCGAAGCGTTGCCAGTCGGGGTCGCGCTCGTCGGTACGGCGCAATGTCAGCGGTCGCTTCGGTGCCGCTCGCTCCCGTCGTCCGGTCCTGAAACCGGCGTGAGCGACCTGGGCATGGGGATTGAGCGAATGCAGCCGACGCATCAATCGTTCGCGCTCGGCATCGTCGAGATCGTCGCCGCGATTGAGCGAGAGGGTGTCGGCGCTGGCAATCTGATCGGCCACCAGCTCGCCGACGCGGCTGTCAATCAGCCGCTGTGCCAGGCTCGCCAGATCGACCAGGGTGACGATGCGTGCCAGCCGGAAGCGGCGCGCCACCCGGATCAGGTCGGCGATCCGGCGCGGCCGGGCCACGCCGCTGGTCTCGATGATCAGCGCCGCCGGCGGCGCCGGCCAACGGCCGATACGCGACAGCTGGGTTCCCAGCTCGTCGCTCAGCGAGCAGCACAGGCAGCCGCTGCTGAGCTTGAGCAGGCGCTCCCCGGCGTAGTCGATCAGCTCGGCATCGACATTGATGGTGCCGAAGTCGTTGACCAGCACCAGCGTATCCGGCGCCACGCCGTCTCGCAGATAGGCGTTGAGCCAGGTGGTCTTGCCGGCGCCGAGATAGCCGGCAATCAGTATCACCGGGATCGGATCGGCGTCGGGCTCAGCCATTGTCGAAGACGCGACCACCGACGACCGTCGCGGCGACGCCGATCGAGGCCAGCCGCGCCAGCGGCACCTCGCGCGGGTCCTCGTCGAGCACCGCCATGTCGGCGAGCTTGCCCACCTCCAGGCTGCCGACGCGGTCGTCCAGCTTGAGGGTGTAGGCCGCGTCCAGCGTGATCAGGCGCAGCGCGCGTTCCACGCTCAGCGCCTCGTTGGGCCCCAGCACCTCGCCGCTGGCGGTCTGACGGGCGACGGCGCACCACGCCGTGAACAGCGGCGCCAGCGGGGTGACCGGGGCATCGCAATGCGCCGCGATGGGGATGCCCAGGCGATCCGCCGAGGCCAGCGGTTCGAGGCGCTGGCAGCGCTCGAAACCCAGCGTGCGCGAGCGGTGGATGTCGCCCCAGTAGTAGAGGTGGTTGGCGAACATGTTGAGGCACACCCCCAGTCGTGCCGCGCGTTTCAACTGGGCGTGGCTGATGATCTGGCAGTGCTGCAGGGTGTGGCGATGATCGGCCCGCGGCCACAGTTCCAGCGCCGATTCGATGGCGTCCAGCATCAGCTCGACGGCCTCGTCGCCGTTGGTGTGGATATGCAGCTGCAGCCCGGCCTGATGATAGCGCTGCACGATCTCGGTCAGGCGTTCCGGCTCGGCGTTCCACATGCCGTTGGGCGAGCCGTCGTGGTAGCCCGGCCACATGAGGCGTGCGGTATAGCCCTGGATGGAGCCGTCGGTCATCAGCTTGACCAGTCCGAAATGGAGCTTGTCGCTGCTCTTGTCGCGGCAGCCCAGCACCCGCTCGATACCGTCTTCGGGCGTGTAGGTCAGCGCGCTCATCGCCGGCGCCAGCCGCATCGGCACGTCGTCCCGGTTGCAGGTGCGCTGCATGCTCTCGACGCCGGCCTCGCTCAGCGGATTGTAGAGGTCGGTCAGCGTGGTCACCCCGTGGCGCTGGCCGATGCGCGCGTAGCGCTCGAGTGTCGCTTCCTCGCTGCCGCGGTCGAAGAGATCGAGGTCGAGCGAGTCGAAGATCGCGAACATCGCTGCCATCTCGCGCAGCTCGCCGTTGGGACGGCCGTCTTCGAAGGTCACCACGCCCTCGATGTCGGCCTGCGATTCGAGTCCCGAGGCGCGCAGCATGGCGCTGTTGACGGTCATCATGTGCAGGTTGGCATGAATGACCACGATCGGCCGCTCGGCGTCGACGGCATCGAGGTCGTTGCGATCCAGGCGACGATCCGGGAAGTAGATGGGATCGAAGCCCCAGGCGATCAGTGGCGTCTCGGCGTCGAGCTTGGCTACCTGCTCGCCAAGATGGTGCTGCAGTGAAGCGATGTCGGTCAGCCCCGGCCAGGTATGACCGTCGGGGTCCTGTCGGGGAAAGAAGCCGGCGTAGGGATACTCCCATAGCACGCCTTCCAGCGCGTGGCTGTGGCCCTCGACGAAGCCGGGCAGAATCACCTTGTCGGCGAAGCGCTCGTCGAGCTCGAAGTCTCCCAGATCCGACAGCGTTTCCAGCGAGCCGACGCCGAGAATCCGGCCATCGCGTACCGCGATGTGCGTGGCCTCCGGCTGCGAAGGGTTCATGGTCAGGATGCGCCGGGCGGAGAAGATGCGATGGCTCATGAGGGATTGGGCTCCTGAACGGAAGATGTCTCACCGCCCCGACGGCGCTGCCATTTCAGCAGCAGCGGGATGCAGATCAACATCAGTATCACGTAGCCGCCGAAGATCGCCAGGTAGCTCCAGGCGCCGAGGGAGGGGGCGATCGGGGCGACGAAGAACAGCGTGGGAATGTTGACCACGATGATCGCGATGTTGAAGAACGCCAGCTCCTTGGGTACCGAGGTGCTGAAGTCGGCATCCAGCATGCGCAGCAACAAAAGGCCGGTGCCGGTGGAGCCACAGCAGCAGCCGAAGGCGGTGACGGCGCGTTCGGGACCGAGTCGTCCGCTGAGCTTGCCGATCGCCATCGCGCCGAAGAAGGTGACCGTCGTCACCGCGACCGCGATAAGCAGGATCGGCACCAGCAAGGCCGACAGCACGGCGATCTGGATGCTCATCAGCGTGGCGACGACCATGAAGTCCACCGAGCCGCTGGTGATGCGCTTGAGCGTGTCGTCGTCGACCTTGGCGGCCCAGCCGAAGCGGTCGATCGCCATTCGCATCAGCACGCAGACCGTCAGCCCGTGGATGAAGAACAGGTTATAGCTGAAGAACACCGACAGCACTTGATTGCCCGCCACCAGCGGTTGCATCGCACTCAGCCATGCATAGGTAATGACATAGGCCACGCCCAGCAGGCCCAGATGCCAGGCCAGCGAGTCGACGGTGCCGGCGTGCGACACCTGTCTGCCGGCCGAAGGCTGAGTCTCGGGCGTGTGAAAGCCGCGCACGAAGTCGTCGTCGAGCGTCGAATGGCGATTGGCGTTGAGCCCTCGCTTGAGGAAATAGCGTGCGGCCGGTACACCGACGAGGAAGGCGGCCACGAAGCCCAGCGAGGCGAAGATCACGCCCACTTGCGCGGCGTTGGCAATGCCGTAATCGTTCTCCCAGATCGTGCCGTAGGTCAGCGCCTGGCCCGGCCCCTGGGTAAATCCATGAGTGACGATGGCGCCGAGCAGCGGGCTGAGATCGCTGTCGGTAATCAGGTCGTAGCCCGCCATCAAGCCATAACCGATCACCGCCTGAGCGCCGAGGCTGGCGGTCCAGATCAGCGTCAACCACAGCCCGCCACCGACGATACCCTGACGCTGTTCGCCCGCGGCCGGTTTGGGGCTGCCGGTCAGACACAGCGACATGAAGCTCAGGGTGAAGAAGTGGAAGGCCAGCGCGGTAAAATCCGAAGGGCCATAGCCGGGAATCAGCCCCGCGGAGAGTCCGACGAAGCCGATGATCCCCGCGACGATGCTGCCGGGGATCAGGCTGGCACGCAGCCAGGAAAGACGACTGCGCAGCAGACTGCCGGCGACCAGCAGGGCGGCGATCAGCGCGAAGGCAATGACGCCAGGGAAGGTGCTGCCCATGATGTAGTCCTCGTGATTGACGTTGTTATGGTTGGCTCATACTAAAGTTCGCGCTGCACGGCACTACAGGCCAGATTCTCGTCATGCTCGGGACAGTTCCGAACCCCGGCCGCCTGTCGAACAGGTCGACTGGCGCGAATCTTGCAGCGTTTAGAGCTCAGCCACGGGGCGGGAGCTCGGCATGCTCGATCATTATTTTCACCTCGACTTCGATACCCGGCGCGGCCTGCAGGAGCAGCTGCGCGAAGCGCTGCTGGATGCCATTCACACCGGCACGATCCCGACCGAGGAGGCGCTGCCCTCGTGTCGCAAGCTGTCGCTGCAGCTCGGCATCTCGCGCAATACGGTCGCGCTGGTCTACGAGGGGCTGGTGGAGGACGGTTATCTGGTCAGCCGGCCGCGCAGCGGTTATTACCTGCACGATGCCTACCACGAGCCCGATGCACTGGAAACGGGCCGGGGGATGCGCGACGAGATCGTGGATGCACCCGTGTGGGGCAGTCGTTTCACCCATCGCCCCAGCCATCTGCAGGGCGTCCTGCGTCCCGGCAACTGGATGAGCTACGAATTTCCTTTCGTCTACGGTCAGCTCGATACCCGGTTGTTTCCGCTGGAGCAGTGGCGAGAGACGTCGCGCCGGTTACTGGGCGGACGGCGCGAACGCCACTGGCTGAGCGATCGCTACGATCAGGACGATCCCATGCTGGTCGAGCAACTGCGAACCCGGGTGCTACCCAAGCGCGGAATTCATGCTCGCAGCGACGAGATCCTGATCACGCTGGGATCGCAGAATGCCCTGTTTCTGATCGCCCAACTGCTGTTCGATGCGCGGACGCGGGTGGCAATGGAGAATCCCGGCTACCGGGAAGCCGCCAACGTCTTTTTGCGGCAGGGCGCTCAGCTGAGCTACCAGCGGATCGATGCTGAAGGCATTTGTCTGGATGCGGCAGCGGCCGGGAGCGACTACCTCTACGTGACGCCGAGCCATCAGGGGCCGACCGGGGTGACCATGAGCCGCCGTCGACGGGAAGCCTTGATCGAGCAGATCCAGCGCCGCGATCAGATCGTGCTGGAAGACGATTACGACGCCGAGGTCAATTTCGATCGTCATGCTCAGCCGGCATTGAAGGCGAGCCGGGCAGGCTCCCGCGTGATCTACATGAGCAGTCTGTCGAAGCCGCTGTCGCCGGGACTGCGACTGGGCTACGTGGTGGCCGATGCCGAGCTGATCGAGGAGCTTCGCGCATTGCGCCGGCTGATGTATCGACACCCGCCTTCCGGACTGCAGCAGCAACTGGCGCAGTTTCTCTCCCAGGGGCATTACGACCGTTATCTCAGGCTGTTCGCCGACGAAATGCGTCATCGCTGGGAGATCATGGACGCTGCCATCGGTCGGGATCTCCCCGCCTGTCGTCGAGTCGGTGGCGACCATGCCAGCGTGTTCTGGCTGGAAGCCCCCCAGTCGGTCGATACCCAACGTCTGGCGTGGCAGGCCGCGCAGTACGGCGTGCTGATCGAGCCAGGCTTTCAGCACTTCTTCGATCAGGCACCACCGCGCAACTACATGCGACTGGGATTCGGGGCCATCGATGCCGAGCGCATTGCGCCGGGAATCACCCGATTGGCTCGGGCCTTCGGTTAGGCGGATATCCTGTGCGCATTCAAACGCCTGCGTTCAGCCGGACAGCGGCGACCGGCATGTCGCCGGTCGCCGCTGTCTGGTCTTAGGAAACCAATCAGCCAGCCGCAAACTCGCCCAGCACGGCGTCGAGGATCGTCAACCCCTCGGTGACTTCCGCTTCGCTGACGATGCACGGTGGCACCACGTGAATGCGATTCTCGACCACGAACGGTAGCAGTCCCTTGGCGATCAGCGCGTTCTTGATGGCGCCCATTCGAGCAGCCGGTAATGGGGTACGGGTATTGCGATCGCTGACCAGCTCGAGTGCATGGAAGACGCCGAGGCCTCGGGTTTCGCCGACGATGGCATGATCCTTCGCGAGCTGCTGGAGCCCGGCGGCCAGCGGGCCGTTGCCGACACGGTCGGCGTTTTCCACGATGCCTTCGTCGCGCATCGCATCCAGCGTGGCGACGATCGAAGCCATCGCCAGCGGATGGCCCGAATAGGTCAGGCCGCCGAAGAACATGTGATCGTCGAAATGGCGGCAGATCTCATCCGAAATGATTACCCCGCCGGCCGGCACATAGCCAGAATTGACGCCCTTGGCGAACACGATCAGATCCGGCCTGACGCCGAAATGCTCAAGGGCGAACCAGCGTCCGGTGCGGCCGAAGCCGGCCATGACCTCATCGAAGATCACCAGGATGCCGTACTGGTCGGCCAGTTGGCGGACACCTT
Source organism: Salinicola sp. CPA57 (assembly GCF_003206035.1). Taxonomy (NCBI): domain Bacteria; kingdom Pseudomonadati; phylum Pseudomonadota; class Gammaproteobacteria; order Oceanospirillales; family Halomonadaceae; genus Salinicola; species Salinicola sp. CPA57. The sequence continues at coordinate 76,881 of NZ_PZJR01000001.1, read as the reverse complement.
CCAGATAGCCCCTGGGAGGAATCAGCACGCCAGCGGTGCCGGGAATCGACTCCAGCAGAATCGCCGCGATGGCGCTGGGGCCTTCGCACTCGATCACTCGCTTGAGATGTTGCAGCGCGCGCTGGCACTCCTCTTCCTCGTTGCCGGCCCAGAAGTCGCTGCGGTAGAGGAACGGGTTGAAGAAGTGGGCATGACCGCGGGCGAATTCGTTGGGGACCCGGCGGGGGTCACCGGTTGCGACGATCGCCGCACCGGTATTGCCATGATAGGAGCGGTAGGCCGACAGAATCTTGTCGCGGCCAGTGACGCTGCGGGCCATGCGCATGGCATTCTCGTTGGCATCGGCGCCGGCGTTGGTGAAGAACACCTTGCCGAAGCCGGACGGCGCGCGTTCGAGAATGCGCCTGGCCGCTTCCCCCCGGGCAAGATTGGCATGCGCTGGCGCGACGGTGGTCAAGGTCTCGGCCTGGGCCTGAATGGCAGCAACGACCCTGGGATGCTGGTGGCCGATGTTGGTATTGACCAGCTGGCTGCTGAAATCCAGATACTCCTTGCCAGCGTAGTCCCACAGCCGGCAACCCTTGCCACCGGCGATCACCATCGGCGAGAGATTGCCCTGCGTCGACCAGGAGTGGAACACGTGCTGGCGGTCGAGCTGGTGGACGTACTCATTGGACACGTCTTCGTTGATGATGGTGTCGGTCATGGCGAGCTTCCTGTTGTTCGGGTTTGATTCCTGGCCGGGCTTGCGGAGGTTCGAGCCGGATGTTCAAAGACTAGGACGCTGCGATCGAAACGCGTAGAGCCAGAATTCGGCAGAGGTCGTGACAGCGTAGCCGGATGTCCCGAGCTGGACGCCAAACTGGCCCTACCCGGGCTTCGAGCCGCTGGGTATGGTTCTCGCTCGGCACCGAGCGAACCTCATGGCACCCAACGATATCTGTAGCCGATCGATATCTGGAATGAGCGATATCGGCAGGCAACCCATGCTCGGTGGATCAAGGCCGATCTATCAGGGAAGTACCCCTCAGCGTGATCTCATCGATGCCAATGCTGTGGCCGGCCATGGGGCTTGCCTGCTTTGCCGGATTCGTCAGGGGCTACTGCGGCTTCGGCTTCGCCATGCTGCTGGCCCTGGGGCTGATGCTGTTTCTGCCGCCGATCGAAGCGGTGCCGTTGGCGTTGCTGCTGGATCTGGTCACCAGTGTCGGCCTGTGGCGGCGCGCCGGTCGTCTGGCCGACTGGCCCCGCCTTCGGCGGCTACTTTGTGGCATGGTGGTGGCGACCGCTCTGGGTGTGGGCCTGATGGCCTCGTTGCCGACGGCACCGATGCGGATTGCGGTCGCCCTGCTGGCCCTGACCGGAGCCGTGGCGCTGTTGCTGCGGCGGGAGTCGCCGGTCGAAGCCGAAGAGCCCGCTCCAGCGCGGGCCGGCAGCGGCAAAAAGGGAAGCTGGTCCAGCGTGGCTGCCGGCGGCATTTCCGGTCTCTGCATGACGCTGGCCTCTTCCGGCGGGCCACCGCTGATGCTCTATCTGCTTCATCAGCGACTGCACCCCAAGGCGCTGCGGGCCACGGCGATCATGTTCTTCGCGGCCAGCAGCACGGCGTCGCTGATCGGATTGACGCTGGCGGCAGAGTTGGGCCGGGAAACACTGATCCGCGCTGCCTGGCTTGTGGCACCGGCGCTGATCGGCAATATTCTGGGGCAGTGGGCGTTCGAGCACTCCCGACCACGCTCGATGAGAGCCACCGTGGCGCCGCTGCTGATCGTGCTGTCGGTCTGGGTGCTGGCCCGTGAAGCTGGCTATGGCTAGAACCGTCTGGCGAGCGGATGAACACCGTCGAGCGCTGTCGCTCGGCCTATCGAAATCTGACGAGGAACATACTGTGAGCGATATCGTTTTCATCACCGGGGCGACCTCCGGTTTCGGCCGTGCCGCGGCCCATCGTTTCGCCGAGGCCGGCTGGTCGCTGGTGCTGTCCGGTCGCCGGGGCGATCGTCTGGATGCGCTCGAAGCCGAGCTGGGGGACAAGGTCGCGGTGCATACGCTGGTTCTGGACGTGCGCGACGACGAGGCCGTACAGAAGGCCGTCGATACACTGCCGGAGCCGTTCAAGCGCGTGCGTACGCTGATCAACAATGCGGGTCTGGCGCTGGCGCCGCAGCCGGCACAGAAGGTGGCGCTGAAGGACTGGCATACGATGATCGATACCAACGTTACCGGCCTGGTCAATGTGACCCATGCGCTGCTGCCGACGCTGATCGAGGTCGGTGAAGGGGCGACGATCGTCAATGTGGGCTCGATTGCCGGCCAGTGGCCCTATCCGGGTAGTCATGTCTACGGCGCGTCCAAGGCTTTCGTTCAGCAGTTCAGCTACAACCTGCGCTGCGATTTACAAGGTACCGGCGTGAGGGTGACCGATCTGGCCCCGGGCATGGCCGAAACCGAATTTACCCTGGTACGTACCGGCGGCGATCAGACGGCTTCCGACAAGCTGTATCGCGGTACCACCGCACTGACGGCCGAGGATATCGCCGAGCAGATGTTCTACATCTCGACATTGCCGGCGCACATCAATTTCAACCGCGTGGAGGTGATGCCGACGCGCCAGGCCTGGTCGGCTTTCGCGGTCGATCGCGACGACTGATGGCGGTTCGGAAGCCGGCGCGATAACGAGCCGGCGAGAGGATATACGCAAAAGGCCCGAGCCTGTGGTTGACAGGGCTCGGGCCTTTCTCGTTGGTCTTTCTTATTGGCCTTGCGTCAGAGCTTGCTGGAATGCTTGAGCTTTATGGTTAGACGCCGGGATTCTGCTCGATGCCCTGAACGTACCAGGGAGAGCCATCGCGCAGGGCCCGCTTCAAGTGCCAGGTCTCGTTGAATTCGGTCTCTTCGCCGTTCTCATCGAGCACGCCATGGAACAATACGGTCGCTTCGGCTTCATCCTTGAGTTCCTGCACACTGCCCAGTTCGGCAAACAGACGCACGATCTCGGTGCGGTTGTTGGCCGGCTGCGCCATGCGTTCCGCTTTGAGCAGGTTGTAGAGCTCCGGCGTCACGTACTCCTGGATCTGGCTCAGATCGTTGTTGTCCCAGGCGCGCTGCAGGGTGGTGAAGTGCTCCTTGGCTCCGGTCAGGAAACGCTCGCGATCGAACCACTGCGGCTCGGTGGCGATACCGCCGGCGCTCGCTCCGGTGGCGTTGCCGCCCATGAACGGTGCCGGCTGCGAGCTGGCATCGTGGTGCGCCGCGTCGCGCGGCTGACCGCCGTCGCGATGGCCGGCCGGCGCATGGCGTCGACGTCCCGCAATGAACCGGAAGGCGATGAACGCCACCAGCGCGATCAGCAGCATGTCCAGCATCCGGAAACCGTCGAAGGCGCCGCCGAAGAACAGCGATGCCAGCAGGCCGCCCGCCAGCATGCCGGCCAGCGGACCGGCGAAACGGGACAGGCCCGCGCTTGGCTGACGCGGCGGCGCGGCGGCGTTGCTGCGCGTGGTGGTCGGGGTCGGCTGCTGGGCCGAACGCGAATAGGAACCGAAGCTCTTGCCACCGCCCAGCCGGCGGGCCTCGGCGTGGTCGACGGCGGCGCTGAAGCCGAGCAGGCCGACCATTAACATGACGAGCAGATGGCGCATGGCGTTCTCCTGAAAATCGTTGTCCTGGACGAGTACCGAGCCCGAACCGGCAAGAGGCCGGATGGATGCGGATTGCGACCGAACAGGGGTTTCGAACCGATGCGGGTTTCGAAACGAGTCTCGATCGAGCGCACTCGTTGCTGCGAGCATTGTCGCAGACGGGCATGAATGGAAGCTGAACGTACCGGCTTCCGGCCTGATTCTTTGGTCGCGATCGTCCTATCGCCCGATAGCACGATCGTGGCGATCTACTCGCGATCCCGCTCGCGTCGGCAGAAGACGGGCTTGCCCGGTTTCGACTCTTCCGGCGAATGGCGATAGCCGGCGACGTCGAACTCGGCCAGCGTCGCCGGCTTCTCGATCCGTTCCCGAATCAGCCAGGCTGCCATCAACCCGCGGGCCTTCTTGGCGTAGAAGCTGATGATCTTGAACTGGCCATTCTTTTCGTCTTTGAAGACCGGCGAGACGACATCGGCCTCGAGCCGCTTGAAGTCGATCGCCTTGCTGTACTCGTTGGAGGCGAGATTGACCAGCGTCGAACTGCCGCTGGCGGCGACCGCCTTGTCCAGATCCGGGGTCAAGCGATCCTGCCAGTAAGCATACAGGTCCTTGCCGGCGGCGTTCTCCAGACGGATACCCATCTCCAGTCGATAGGGCTGGATCAGGTCCAGCGGGCGCAGCATGCCGTAGAGCCCGGATAGAATCCGCAGGTGGTCCTGAGCGAAGGCGTTGTCGGCAGCGCTGAAGCTGCCGGCTTCCAGTCCGATATAAACGTCGCCCTGGAACGCTTGCGCTGCCGGCTTGGCATTGTCGAGCGAGAACGGCGTCTTCCAGTCGGCATAACGGGCGGCGTTGAGTCCGGCCAGCTTGTCGCTGATACCCATCAGCTTCGATAGCTGCTGGGGCGAATAGCCGCGCAGGATGTCGATCAACTCCCGGCTCAGATCGAGATAGTCGGGGCGGGTGACGTCCCGGGTCGTCGGGGGCGTCTCGAAGTCCAGCGTCTTGGCCGGAGAGAGGATGCTGAGCATGGCGTGCTTATCCGTTTCGTGAACGATTCGTTATGGTGCGCTGCTGTCGGCGAGCGTCAGGATCGCGTTTCAACAACGCGCCCCGGGGCCGAGCTTCAAGGACAGGGATTGGAAATCCGCTGATGAACCCTCTCGATGGCGTCGAGTACCTCGTCGGAAAGCGTGAGCGAGTCGCTGTCGATGTTGGCATCGAGCTGTTCGAGGGTGGTTGCGCCGATGATGTTGCTGGTGACGAACGGCCGCGAGGTGACGTAGGCCAGTGCCATCTGGGCCGGATCCAGGCCGTGCTCGCGGGCGATGTCGACGTACGCCTGCGTTGCCTCGTTCGCCAGTTCGGAGGTGTAGCGGGAGAAACGCTCGAACAGCGTCAGCCGACCTTTGGCTGGCTTCTGGCCGTCGAGATACTTGCCCGAAAGCACACCGAACGCCAGCGGCGAGTAGGCCAGCAGGCCGACGGACTCGCGATGAGCGATTTCGGACAGGCCGATCTCGAAGCTTCGGTTGAGCAGATTGTAGGGGTTCTGCACGCTGGCGACCCGCGGCAGGCCCTGAGTCTCGGCCAGGTGCAGGCAGCGCATGACGCCCCAGGGGGTGTCGTTGGAGAGTCCCACGGCGCGGATCTTGCCTGCCTCCATGGCCTCTTTCAGCGCGCCGAGGGTCTCTTCCAGCGGTGTGGCATCGCTGTCGTCGCCGGGCAGGTAGCCCAGCTGACCGAAGCAGTTGACGTGCCGGTCCGGCCAGTGAAGCTGGTAGAGATCGAGATAGTCGGTCTGCAGGCGCTTCAGACTCGCGTCCAGCGCCTGATGGATCTGCTCGCGGGTATGTCGCGGGCCGCCACGCAGGTGCTCCATGCCCCGGCCGGCGCCCGCTGCCTTGCTGGCGATGATCAGATCGTCGCGCTTGCCACGTTTCTGCAGCCAGCTGCCGATATAGGCTTCGGTGCGCCCCTGAGTCTCGGGCTTCGGCGGCACCGGGTACATCTCGGCAGCGTCGATGAAGTTGATGTCGGCGGCGATGGCCCGGTCGAGCTGTTGGTGCGCTTCGACTTCGGTGTTCTGTTCACCGAATGTCATCGTGCCGAGGCACAGACGCGAGACCTGCATGTCGGTATTGCCTAGGGGGCGTCGCTGCATGTTGCGCTCCAGAGTGTAAAAAAGCCGGGTCGAAAGGAACCGGACCGAGACGAAAAAGGCGGTGAAAATCGTATGTTACTGGCGCCGCTGTGAGGCGGCAAACCAGGGCTGGGCGTCAGGGGTTGAGTCGCTGCCCGGGCAGGCGTATTCTTGCGGCCTTTCGCCGCTCGGCCCCGGTCGAGCGCGCCTGTGTAGAGTCGATTCCGACGCGCCATGGATTGTAAAAAAGCGGCACGCTGTCCTGCTGTCCAGACAGCGTGCGGCCATAGAGAACAAGAGGCCTCCAGATCGACACGGTAGTTCGGACCGTCAACGGATCCCAGTCTCCAGGGTCACTGTCAGTTATGCCACAGACGTTTTCTTTCTTTACGCGCTTCGAGTTTCAGCTGGCCACGCAGCTCAGCCACACGCGCTGGATGACGGGGTCGCCGGGCAAGCAGCGCTTCATGCTGCGCTGGTTCAAGCGTTGCGCCGACGCCGGCCACGTACCGGCGCGCTCGCTCTACGGTCGCGTGCTGATGCATCGCGGAATCTCGCCGCGGGACAAGTCGACCGGTGCGCGCTATGTGCTGCAGGCAGCCCAGCAGGGCGACAGCCACGCTCAGTATCAGGCCGGACGCATCTACGAGCTGGGCTGCTCGCAGTATCAGCCCAACGTGCATCACGCGGTGACCTGGTACGCGCGATCCGGCGAGAATGGACATCTCCAGGCGGCGCAGCGGCTGGCCGATGCGTATCGCCGCGGTGAGCTGGGCTTGCCCCATGACCCCGTGCGTGCGGACGAATGGCAGCGCTGGGCGCACAATCTCGCTGCAGACGGACCCAACGGCGAGACGCCTGCCGCGCTCGCCACGCACTGACCGCCCGCAACCGTCGGAGCACTCCGCGTGAACCCCGTCACCCTCCGGTGGCGGGATGAAGTCACGCCCCAACGCTGTCATGATGATGCCTCATCGGCGTCGCAAGATGAGACGGCATCATGGAGAGGGAGCCCGCAACGTGTTGCTGCCCACCCTGCTAGACATCGAAGCTTCCGGCTTTGGCCGTGGCAGTTATCCCATCGAGATCGGCCTGGCCCGTGGCGATGGCAGTCGCTGTGCGTTCCTGATCCAGCCGATCCAGGCGTGGACGCACTGGGATCCCAAGGCAGAACTGCTGCACGGCATCTCCCGATCGCGTCTGCTGCGTGAAGGTCACCCACCGATCGAAGTCGCGCGCTGGCTCAACGACGAGCTGGCGGCGAGCGGTATCGCCTACAGCGACTGCTGGGGCTACGACAATACCTGGCTGTCGCTGCTGTTCGATCAGGCCGGCATGCTGCCGCGGTTTCGGCTGGAAGCACTGCGACGACTGCTGAGCGAGGCGCAGACCGAGTGCTGGGCTGCGACCAAGGAGCGGATCGCCGAGCAGCACGACATACGCCGTCATCGTGCCGGTGACGACGCCCGCCTGTTGCAGCTGACCTATAAAGCCACGCTGAATCTCGACTAGTTCGCCGCCATCGCCTGCTGATCGTGGACGACGGCCCGGCGGCGCCTCAACCTTCTCCGCTGACGCTCAGCAGGATCTTGCCGGTATTGCGATTGTCGGACAGATGCTGCATCGCCGTCTCCGCTTCCTGAATGGGCCAGGCCCCGGCGATCAGCGGTTTGATGTCGCCGCTGACCAGCTTGGGCCAGACGTGGGCGTACAGCGCATCGAGAATCGCCCCCTTGGCCTTCGCCGAGCGCGAGCGCAGGGTCGAGCCGATCACCCGCTGGCGCTTCATCAGCATGCGGCCCAGGTTGATCTGCGCTTCCAGCCCGCCCATCAGACCGATGAGCACCAGTCGGCCATCCGCGTTCAGTACGGCCAGATCCTGGGCGATGTAGTCGCCACCTACCGGGTCGAGAATCATGTCGGCGCCGCCCCAGTTCTTGACCGCCTCGACGAAGCTGCCGTCATGCCGGTTCCAGCCGGCGTCGGCGCCCAGTCGATAGCAGGTCTCCAGCTTGTCGGCGCTGCCGGCGGTGACGAAGCAGGGGTTGCCGAACACTCGGCAGAGCTGAATCGCCGCGGTGCCCACGCCGCTGGCGGCGGCATGCAGCAGGACGCGCTGGCCGGTCTGAACGGCGCCTTCCATGTAGAGGTTGAGCCAGGCAGTGGCGAAGACTTCCGGCAGCGCGGCGGCCTCACGCAGCCCCAGGCCCTGGGGAATGGGCAGCACCTGCGCTTCATTGACGACGACCTGTTCGGCATAGCCGCCGCCGGCAAGCAGGGCACAGACCCGGTCACCTTTCCGGAAACGCTCGACGCCGTGGCCGACTTCGCTGATCGTGCCACTGACTTCCAGCCCCGGTATTTCGGACTCTCCCGGCGGCGGCGGGTAGTTGCCGCCACGCTGCATCAAGTCGGCGCGATTCATTCCCGCCCAGGCGACGTTGATTCGCACGTCGCTGGCACCCAAGGCGCCGGGGGCGTCGTGCTCGCGCCAGATCATCTGATTGGCTTCGATAGCGATGGCATGCATTCGTAATCCTCCTTGATGGTACGGCGTGCGTTACCGAGCTTCGAATCGCTTCACTCAAGCCCGGTCGTTTTCCAGCCCGGTCTCGTTCATGCTGCACTGTCGGCCAGACGGTCCAGCAAGGCCTCGATATCGCTCTCGGAAAACAGCGTGCGACGGGTTTCGACATCCAGGAAACCGTGCTCGACGGTGGTGTCGAGGAAGGTCAGCAGTGGCGAGTAGAAGTCGGCGACATTGAGCACGCCGATCGGCTTGCCGTGCAGGTCCAGATAGCGCCAGGTCCAGATCTCGAACAGCTCCTCCAGGGTGCCGATACCGCCGGGCAGGGCGATGAACGCATCGGCATGTGCGGCCATGGCCGCCTTGCGCTCGTGCATGTTGTCGACCCGGATCAGCCGGCTCAGGCCGTGATGCGAGACTTCGCGCTGTACCAGATGTTCGGGCATCACGCCGATCACGTCACCGCCTTCGGCAAGGCAGGCGTTGGCCAGTCTGCCCATCAGACCGTTACGGGCACCACCGTAGACCAGACCCCAGCCGCGTCTGGCAATCGCCGCACCCAGCGCTTCCGTCGCCTCGGCGAACCGCGGATCGTTGCCTTCGCGCGAGCCCAGATAAACACAGATTTTCACGCTATCGCTCCTGGAAAATGAATGAAAGGGAGTGGCCGGGACCTCGTCTACGATCAGGGAATGCTGGCCGCGACGTCATGCTCTGCGTCGAGCCAGCGACCGATGGCGTTGTCGCCGCAGAGATGGTGGGCGTACTGCGTGTGCAGGCAGCGCACCTGATCCCAGTTGGTGATGCCGCCGACGCCGCGCTCGCGCATCAGCTGCGAGTAGCCGCGCTGCTCGACCGCCTGGCGCTGTTCGTCACTCATGAAGTCCCAGCGCTGGCGGACATAGTCGGCGTGGCTTTGATGATAGCTGGCGAGCCATTCGGAATCCTGCTGTAACCGGGCCTCCAGCTCCTTGATCACACCGCTGGCCTCGAGACGGGACAGCACGATCTTGAGACGCTCGCAGGAGAGCCAGTAGAGCGTCGGAAACGGTGCCTCGTCGACGATCGGGGCCATTCGCAGCACCAGCGGGCGGCCGTGGCTATCGGTGGCGGCAACCGCCTCCAGGCCTCGGGGCGGGCGGCCCAGCTGCTCGGCGATGATCGATAGCTGCTCGTCGGTGGGGGCCTGATTGGGGTGTATCACCATAGCGAAATCCAGTATGACCTAGTCCGTTGCGACTCAGCCTGCCACGACTCAGTCCAGTATGACCTTGTTGGAGCGCGCCACGGCGCGATAGAAGGCCTGGCTCAGCTGCATCGGGGTGGGCGAGTAGAGATAGTCGCGCAACAGGTAATCGCGGGCGCGCTCGACCAACACCGCGTGCAGTCGATTGAACGGCGCATCATAGTCGTAGGGATCGGGGCCCGGCAAACGCAGATGTGGATAGTCGGCCAGGCGTTCCATGAAGTAGTGCTCCAGCACACGCTCGACCGCGCGATGACGATCGAGATCGTCAGGATCGATCCACAGGTCGAAGTCTATCGACATGCGGGGATTATCCGCGTCGCGCCAGATCCGCAGTACGAGCTGCGGTCAGGGCGATCAGGTCGTTGGGCGCCAGCGATAGCTCCAGCCCGCGCCGGCCGCCGCTGACGTGTATCGTCGCCAGGGTCATGGCGCTCTCGTCGATGAAGGTCGGCAGCCGCTTCTTCTGGCCCAGCGGGCTGATGCCGCCGACCAGATAGCCGGTGGTGCGTTCGGCCGTCGCGGCTTCAGCCATGCGGCCCCTGCGCCCGCCGGCGGCCTTGGCCAATGCCTTGAGATCCAGCGTGGCATCGACGGGAACGAGAGCGACGACCAGACGGCCATCGTCGAGTTGCGCAAGCAGTGTCTTGAACACGCTGGCAGGTGGAAGCGAGAGCGCCTGTGCGGCATCGAGGCCATAGGAACCCTGGGAGTCGGACTCGCCATTCAGTTCGTAGCTGGTGACCTGATGAGGAATCTTGCGCGACTCGAGCAGCCGGACGGCCGGCGTCACGAGGTTGCCCGCCTCTCGCTCGTACCGGGTTGCGGAGTACCCGGGGACGTTTCTACGCTGATCATGCTATGGAGACTCCCTGCCGATGGCGACTGACTGCGAACTGACCGACTGCGAGCCGACCGGGTGCTGCGCGCTTTGCGAGCGTGCCGCGCCGTTGACGCGTCATCATCTGATTCCCAGATCGTTGCACCGCAAGCCGCGCTATCGCAAGCGTCATGGTCGCGATCGGATGCAGATGGCGGTGCTGTGGGTCTGTCGGCCGTGCCATTCCCATCTGCACCGTACCCTGAGCGAACGCGAACTCGCCGATCATTATGCAAGCCGCGAGGCGCTGCTGTCGCATCCCGACATTCGCGCCTTCGCCGCATGGCTGTCGACCAAGCCGGATGGCTTCGTGCCCAAGCGTCAGGCTAGGCGCCGCGGATCGTGACCTCATGGATATCAGACCAGGCGCAGGCCGCGAAAATCCTGCCACGCCTCCGCGAGCGGTGCCGAGAGGCGGTCACGCAAATGTTCGGGCAGGCTGTCACGTGCCGTCTCGAAGGCTTCGAAATCACGGTTGTGCAGCCAGCAATAAGCCCAGGCACAGGCCTCGTCTTCGTCACGGGGCAGGGGCTTGGCGGGCATCTGCACCAGCAGGAAAAGCGCCGTTCTGGCGGCCCAGCGCGGCGGCCTGGCGTCGCCGCTCCAGTGGGTCAGGGTGGCGCCGTCCGGTGTCGACTCGGGCTCTCCCAGTTTGGCGATGCGCGCGGTATCGGCCAGAATCATGGCCAGCCGGTCGGGATCGGCCTGCCCCAGCATCAGCCAGTGGCCGACCAGTTTCGAGTTGCCGGCCAGCACCCGAGCGTAGAACGGCCGGGAGGAAGCGTTGTCGGGCGCGTCAGGCCGCTTGCACATATTCGTCCATCCATTTCCGATGATGAGAACACTATCGTGAACTTCGATTTTGCCACGCGTATCGATCGCCGCCAGCACCCCACCAAGAAATGGCAGCAGTACGACGAAGACGTCCTGCCGCTGTGGGTTGCCGACATGGACTTCCGCTCGCCGCCGGCGATACTCGAGGCGCTGGCGACGCGCGTCGAACATGGCGTGTTCGGTTACGGCGGGGTCTCCGAGAGTCTAAAGCAGACGCTGTGCGAATGGAGCCGCCATCACTATGACTGGGCGATAGACGCGCGGTGGCAACACTGGGTGCCCGGTGTGGTACCGGCGCTCAACCTGGCCGCGATGGCATTCAGTGACCCCGGCCAGGGCGTGCTCACCGCGACCCCGATCTATCCGCCGTTCCTGAGCGTGGCCAGTAACACCGGACGCGAGGCGCAGACGTTCGAACTGGCCGAACCCGTGGCAGCCGGCGGGCCCTGGCGGCTCGATCTCGAGGCGCTGGAGGCGGCGATCCGGCCCAACACCCGCGTCCTGCTGTGGTGTCATCCGCACAACCCCACCGGCCGGGTGTGGAATCCCGATGAGCTCGAGGGGCTGGCCGAGCTGGCGGTACGGCACGACCTGATCGTCGTCTCCGATGAGCTGCACTGCGATCTGATTCTCGATCCGGCGCTCCCCCATCGCCCGCTGGGCCAGCTGTGCCCGGCGCTGGCGGATCGCCTGGTCACGCTGTGGGCGCCGTCAAAGACGTTCAACATCGCAGGGCTCTCTTCGGCCTGCGCGATCATCGCCGACGACGACCTGCGCCAGCGATTCCAGGCAGCGGCCGCCGGCTTGCTGCCCGGCGTCAACGTGCTCGGGCTGAGCGCATCGCTGGCCGCCTACGCCGAGTGCGAAGATTGGCGGCAGGCGCTGCTGAGCGAGCTGCGGGACAACCTGGCCATGGTGGAGGCCCATGTCTCGCGCTGGCCGGGCGTGACCATGGCGACGCCGGAAGCGACCTATCTGGCGTGGCTGGATTTCCGCCATAGCGCGTTGGCCGAATCGCCGCAGCAGCGCTTGCTGGAGGAAGCCCGCGTGGCGCTTTCCGATGGCGCCGACTTCGGCTCTCCGGGATTCGTCAGGCTCAACTTCGGGATGCCGCGAAGCTGGCTGGAAGAGGCGCTGATGAGGCTGGACAGGCTGCTGGCGGAACCGGCCTGACAAAAACGCCCGGCCCGAGACTCCACTCGGACCGGGCGTTCCTGACTCTCCCCGAATCGGCGCCGATCAGTAGAGCAGGGCAAACAGACGCCGGCGGTAGACCACGGTCAGCGGATGCTCGGCACCCAGCGCGTCGAAAACGCGCAGCAGCGTCTTGCGTGCGGCGTCTTCCCCGTAGGCGCGATCACGCTTCATCACCGCCAGCAGTGCCTCGAGGCCGGTTTCGTAGTGACCGTCGGCAATCTGGCGCATGGCGCGCTGATACTGCGCTTCGCTATCGTCGCGCTCGCCCAGGGCGTCGATGTCGGCCTGACTCAAGGCTTCCTCGCCGAATTCGATGCGGGCACGTACGCCGCGCGCCTTCGCGGCATCGCGCTGTTCCGGCGGCAGGTTGTCGAGAATCTGCTTGGCGTCGTCGGTGCGGCCGGCGGCCACTCGCACGCTGGCCAGATCGATCTGGTAGTCGTGATGTTCCGGGTACTGCTGGATCAGCTCCCGATAGATCGCCTCGGCAGTTTCGGTGTCACCGGCGGCCAGTGCCGACTCGGCCATCTCCTCCGGGCTCTGGGACGCATCGGCCGGCGCCTCGATGTACTTGCCCAGCCATTCGCGCACCTGCTTCTCCGGTAGCGCGCCCTGGAAATGATCATAGAGCTGACCCTGAGAGATCAGCTTGACGTCCGGCACCGAGCGCACACCAAGCTGTGACGCGATCTGCGGGAAGGCTTCGATATCGAGCCGGGCCAGCACGAACGCGCCGGCGTACTCCTGGGCGAGTTTTTCCAGCACCGGCTTCAGGCCCCTGCACGACTCGCTCGAGTTGGCCCAGCTCTGCAACACCACCGGGTACTGCATCGAGCCTTCGAGCACGACCTGCTGAAAGTTTTCCAGCGTGACGTCGACAATGACGTCCTCCGGGGCAACGCTACTGCCGGTGCCGTTCGGATTGCTCTGTTCCGGGCCGGTCAGCGGCTGTCCGGTACGGGGATCGACGATAGCCATGTAAAAACCCTTGATGTTCGATTCGAGATTGCTGAGTGTTATGCGGGTAACGGTGCGTCTATTCAACCCCGGCGTTCGACTCACCCTCTGGAATCCGCCATTTCATGCCATTGTCTCGCATACTCAGGCGCACGCTGGCCCTCGTGCTGGCGTTCGCCGTTCTGGTCATCGCGCTATTGCTGGGGCCTGCCTACATGCTGGCTTCGCAGCAGGTGCCGCTGCATGCCAACTGGCAGGGTGCCGACCGCTCTTCCAGTGGCCTGGCGCCGGACCCGGATGAGATGCGCGAGGCCGTGGTCCAGGTCTACGCGGCGCGCACTTTCGAGTGGCGCGGGGCATTCGGCGTCCATACCTGGATAGCGACCAAGGCCGAGGGCGCCAGTCGCTACCGCGTCTATCAGGTGCTGAGCTGGCGTCGGCCCACGGTGGAAACCGGCTATGCGTTGCCGGATCGTCAATGGTACGGCAACCCGCCGACGTTGCTGGCAGAGATCCGAGGTGACAAGGCAGCGCGGGCGATCCGCGAGATCGAGCGTGTCGTGCCCGATTACCCGGATCCCGATCGATACCGTATCTGGCCCGGCCCCAACAGCAATACCTTCGTTGCCTGGGTAGTGCGACAGGTGCCGGAGCTGTCGGTCGATTTTCCGCCCAATGCCATCGGCAAGGATTATCTGCCGGGCCGGATCATGGCGCAGACGCCGACGCAGACCGGCTATCAACTTTCGCTCGGTGGACTGTTCGGCGTCATGCTGGCTTGGGACGAGGGCTTCGAACTCGATGTGCTTGGCCTGACGGTCGGGTTCGACTGGCAGTCGCCGGCGCTCAAGTTGCCCGGTATCGGCCGGGTCGGCATGGCGCAGCCGACCGGCAGCCAGTCACAAAAGGCAGTGGAGCAGGACATGCCTTAGGCGGTGACTCTCCGCTTCCAATCATGAACCGGCATCAGAACGGATGGATAGCCGGGCGGTCCGGAACAATCCCGTTGGAGGTGGCTCGTCGCATCAAGTGCGTTGAATGACAGGTCTTGAAGGAAGGACTTCGAGAAGAAATTCGATAGAACGACAGCGCAAAGGTGGGTGAGGCAAAGCCTCGGCGCGATGCTCGTAGAGACGGTCGGGCATCGCAGAAAGATTTGCCAAACCCAAAAGTAGCAACAAAAAAAACCGGCGCCTGAGGAAGGCACCGGTTAAATAATTTGGTAGCGGGGACCGGATTTGAACCGATGACCTTCGGGTTATGAGCCCGACGAGCTACCAGACTGCTCCACCCCGCATCAACTTGTGGCGTATTATACGTATGGATTAGACGATGTCAACACCGTCATCTTCATGACGATGTCCTGGGCGGCCCAGGTGTGCCATCACGTTATCGAACGCGGATTCATAGCGCTCCCACAACTCGCCCGAGACCGGAGCGATCGACAACAAGCGCAGCAGCGTCTGATGCAATTCTTCCGGGGGCGTGGGCGGGCGGCCCAGGCCATCGTTGAGTCGTGCCACCTGAACTTCCAGGCGCAGCGGCTCCAGCGCCGTAGGAATGGCGTCGCCGGCGAGCAGCACGAGCTGGACCAGGCAGCGCTGGAGGTGCTCCTCGGCCTGCTCCGGAGACTGCGTCTGGCGCTGGGTGTGGCGGGCTTCCAGCGCCTGGCGGATTTCGCTGTCGAGCTGGGTCGTCTCTGCGGCCTCTGCTGTTTCCGGTCGCATCCACTCGCGATATTCGGGCCACTGTCGCGCCTCTTCCATCAGGGAGAGCCGGTCCAGCGTGACTTCCCGCGCGTGGACGATGCCTTGCCAGCGCTTCTCCATGCCTTCGCTGCGTCGGCTGCGCGGCAGCGGCACCAGACGCTGCGCTTCTGCCAGTGCCGAGTCGAGGACATGTCGCTCTCTGGCGGATTCGGGCTGCCAGGCGTCCAGCCGGTCGATCAGCGCCTGCATATCGTCGAAGCGCTGCTGCTGTTTCGCCTGCTGCTCGTCGCGGACGCTGTCGCGGGAGGCAAAAATGGTGTCGCAGTGGCTGCGGAACTGGCGCCACAAAGTCTGTTCGATGCCCTTGGGCGCTCGACCCAGTTCTCGCCAGCGTTGCTGCAACGCTTTGGCCTGCTCGGCTCGCTGCCCGGCCGGCGCCGCATCTTCTGCCAGCTGTCGTGCCTGCTCGACCAGGTCGCGTTTGCGGCTGGCGACATCACCGGCGCGCTCGTCGATCAGCGACTGCAGCTGGCGGCGCAGGCGCGCGTAGTGCCGGCCGGTCGAGGCGGCCTGGCGCCGCGGCACCGGCCAGTGCTGATCCCACTGCTCCTGGGCGGCATCGCGAACCTTGCGCAGGCCGTCCGGATCGGCGGCGTCGGAAGGGTGGGCCAGCAGCGTCTCGAGCTGCTCGCAGAGCGCCTGGCGGACCGCGAGGTTATCCTGTTCCCGCGACTCGAGCTCGGCCTCCCACTCCGCCAGCTGTGCATGCAGGGCATCCGAGGCGGTGCGAAAGCGCTGGGCCAGATCACGGGTCGCGGCGGCGTCGCCGAGCTGGCGCCAGTCGCGGATCAGCTGCTGATGTCGGCGATGACGCTCCGCATCCGGCTGCTCTCGGGCTTCGGCCAGCGCTTCGATGTTCGCCAGCAGGGCTTCACGCTTCGGCGCCGCAGCGAAGCCGCGCCAGTCCTTCAGTTCGGCCAGTCGGGCGGACTGCTGCTTGTAGGTCTGCTCGTGAGTCGAGGAGAGGGGCTGCCCGCTGGACTCCAGATGTTGACGCAATCGGCGATGTAGCTGCGAGGCGGGGCGATAGCGGCCCTGGTCGAGTTCCTGAGACAGCGCGTCGAGGTGTTCGCCGATCTCCTCTTGCGACCACTGACTCTCGGCCTTGGCTGCGCCCTGGGCATCGAGATATCGCTGGCTGGCCGTCGCCTGGCGCTGCGCGTCGAGTACCAGCTCGGTCGGCGGCAACGTGTCTGGCCAGGCCAGCCGATCGAGAGCGGGCTGCAGCGGTTCGCCCTTCTCCAGACCCGCGCGCAGGGCGGGGGCTTCGGCCTGCAGCCGCTCCCAGGCCTGCCAGATGGATTGGGCCTGCTGATCGAGCGCGACGTAGCGTTGCTGGTAAGGCTCGCTGACGCCGTAACGGTCCGAGACATCCTGCCAGCGCTCCTCCTGCAGCCGCCATTTGCCTTGCAGCGCCTGCATGACTTCCGGCGTCAGCCGTTCGGATTCGCCGACGATCGCCAGTGCCTGACCCAGCGCCTCGAGAATCCCGTCGCGGGTTGCTTGTGCCTCGGACTTCTCGCGCTTGACGCGCTCGAGTTCGCGGTGTTGATGGTCGTGCTCGGCGATGCGCTGGCGACAGCGTGTCACTGCGGTCTCGAAGCGGGCATGCTGGCTCTCGTCGACGCTACTGGTGAGAGCGTCCCAGCGCTTGATCCAGTGCTTCAAGCGCGCCTCGAACGTCGGTTCCCAGGGGCGGTTGGCCTGTGCCTCCAGCGTCTCCAGAAGCTGCTCTCGCTCACCCTCCTCACGACTCTGCTGTTCGGCATCGGCGCGCAGCCGTGCCAGACGTTCGCGGGCGAGGCGAGCCACCTGCTTGTCGCGTCGCGCCTGCTTGGACAACAGCGCGAGCCCCTCGGCGGAGACGACTCGCTCCGCGGCGGCGTGGCGCACGGCGGTAATGCCGTTTTCACTGGCGTGATGAATCAGGCGACTTTCATCGTCGATGCGCGCCAGCGCGGCGAGACGCAGGGATTGATTGTCACTGAGCACGATCAGCGCATCGACCAGCGCCATGTCCTCGAGCTGCTCGACCTTCGCGAGACGGGTATTGAGGTCGGGACTGGGCGAGACGCGACCGCCGAGGAGATCGACGAGGCGCTGGAACGACTCTTCGCTGGGCGACTGGCGGTGCCACTGAAACAGCGGATCGAGCGCCTGCACCCGAGCGAGTGCTGCCTGACGAACCGCGGGCGAATCATCCTGGGCGAGCTGTCGAAGCGTGTCGAGGTCGTCCGGGCTCAGCTGAGAGGCGGCTTGGGCGCGGACAGCGGGATCCTTGTGCCGCCAGCGGGGAGAGAAAAAACGTTGAAAGAGTCCTGGCATGGCCGGTGTGGCATCCTGAAAACGACGAGGCTGGCAAAGGTCGACCTCGCAACTTGGCGGCGCCGACGGCAACTGTCTATCTAACCATCTGACGGCCGGCGGTAAAAGCCCGATTGATGGACGTCGGTCTGCGATGAAGTCTGGTATTGATGGATGCGGCGGTCTGCGACCAATGAATGCATCGGTCCGGGATCGTCAGCTGCGTCGGTCTGTGGAGACACCTGACAAAAGGTCTGAGGAGCCTTATGATCGGTTGCAGCGACGCCCTCCCTCGCTTAGCGTAACCCCATTCCCCCGCTGCGGAGTTCGGTCATGAGTCTCAACAGGGATCGGGCAGATACTGCCTTTACATTCAAAGGCGGCATGCTGCCGATGACAGTCATGGAGTTGTCCAGTGGCGACCCCGAGCGTATCCGCGCGCAGTTGGCTGGCAAGGTGAGTCAGGCACCAGCCTTCTTTCAGCATACCCCGGTGGTGTTGAGCGTCGAACAGCTCGATGAGCCACATCTCGCGCTCGAGCGCATCTGTGCTGTCTGCCGTGCGCACAAGCTGTTGCCGGTGGCCGTGCGCGGCGGTTCGGATCCGGTCAAGCAGTCGGCGTGGGCGCTGGGACTGGGATGGTTCCCGCCGCAGGAGAGTCGTCCGCGGGCGGTCGAGCCCCGCCCCGTCGAAGCGCCGGTCGAAGCGGAGCTGCCGGTACCGCCGCCGGAGGTGTCGGTCCACGCCGGGGGGCGTATTCATCGTGGCACGGTGCGCTCTGGTCAGCAGATCTCCGCCTCGGAAGGCGACCTGGTCGTCATCGGAGCCGTCAACCCCGGCGCCGAAGTGCTGGCGGCGGGTAGCGTGCACGTCTACGGGTCGTTGCGGGGGCGGGCGCTGGCCGGCATTCACGGCGACCGTGAAGCCGGCATCTTCTGCCATGACCTGCATGCCGAGCTGCTCTCCGTGGCCGGAACGTACAAGCGGCTGGAAGATATCGACCCCAAGATTCTGGGTTGTTCGGTACAAGTGCAGCTCAAGGAAGACCAGCTAAGGATCTCGGCGCTGAACTGAATGGCGCGAGAATGATCAACATTTATCGGGTAACAGGAAGTTCATCTTGGCCAAGATCATCGTTGTAACATCCGGTAAAGGTGGCGTCGGTAAAACGACCAGCGCAGCGGCTATTGCCACGGGGCTGGCGCTGCGCGGAAACAAGACCGTGGTCATCGACTTCGATGTGGGGCTGCGGAACCTGGATCTGATCATGGGTTGCGAACGCCGGGTCGTCTACGATCTGGTCAACGTCATTCAGGGCGAGGCCGGGCTCAAGCAGGCCATGATTCGCGACAAGCGCTCCGAGAATCTGCACATCCTTCCGGCTTCCCAGACCCGCGACAAGGATGCGCTGACGCTGGAAGGGGTCGAGAAGGTGCTGATGGATCTGTCGGAAGAGTTCGACTACATCATCTGCGACTCTCCTGCCGGTATCGAGCGCGGCGCCCAGTTGGCGCTCTACTTCGCGGACGAGGCCGTCGTCGTCACCAACCCGGAAGTGTCGTCGGTGCGAGATTCCGATCGCATTCTCGGGCTGTTGTCTTCCAAGTCGCGCCGCGCCGAGCAGAACCGCGAACCGATCAAGGAGCATCTGCTGGTCACCCGCTACAATCCGAACCGGGTCGACGACGGCGACATGCTCAATCTGGACGACATTCGCGAGATTCTGGCGATCGATCTGGTCGGCCTGATTCCCGAATCGGAAGCCGTCCTGCGCGCCTCCAACCAGGGGGTGCCGGTCATCCATGACGACAAGAGCGATGCCGGGCAGGCTTACGCCGATACCGTGTCACGCCTGATGGGCGAGGACGTACCGCTACGTTTCCAGTCGGTGCAGAAACGCGGGTTGATCGCACGCATGTTCGGAGGAGGAGGCCGCCGGTGAGGCTACTCGATTTTCTCAAGGGCGAACGCAAGAAATCGGCATCCGTTGCCAAGGAACGGCTGCAGATCATCGTTGCCCATCAACGCGGACATCGGGGTCAGCCCGACTACATGCCAATGCTGGAGCAGGAGTTGCTCGCGGTCATTCGGCGTTACGTCAAGGTCGACCAGGATGCCATCAATATCAGCCTGGACAGCGACAACGACTGCTCGGTGCTCGAACTCAACGTGACGCTGCCCAACGAAGGCGAAACGGTCAAGGGTTAGTGTCGCCGACGACTCGGATCAGGGCTCGCGAACAGATGCTTCGCGAGTCGATGGTCGGTCAGTCGCTCAGCGGCACATGAGTCGTGTTGCCGGCTATGCTAGGCTTGGCCTTTTGCGCAGGCGGAGAGCGGAATGGCCAAGAGTGGAATGGTCCATGGCAAAAAAGCCCAGCCCCAGGCAGAACTGACGTTCCTCTGGCACGACTATGAAACCTTCGGCGCCGATCCGCGACGGCACCGAGCCTCCCAGTTCGCGGCGATTCGCACCGATGCCGATTTCAACGAGATCGGCGAGCCGCTGACGCTATACGCGCGTCCGGCCGATGACGACCTGCCCAACCCCCAAGCCTGTCTGATCACCGGTATCACGCCCCAGGCGGCGCTACGCCGTGGCGTGCCCGAGGTGGAATTCGCCGCGCGGATTCAGGCGGAAATGAGCGTTCCCGGCACCTGTTCTCTGGGCTACAACAGCCTGCGCTTCGATGACGAAGTCAGCCGCCACCTGTTCTATCGCAATCTCTTCGATCCTTACGCCAGAGAGTGGCAGAACGGCAATTCACGCTGGGATCTGATCGATGCCGTGCGCGCGTTCTATGCCGTGCGTCCCGAGGGCATCGAATGGCCGAAGCGCGAGGATGGCGCGCCGAGCTTCAAGCTCGAGCATCTCACCGCAGCCAATGGTATCGAGCACGAGGGCGCTCACGATGCGCTGGCGGACGTGCGTGCCACGATCGGCCTGGCTCGGCTGCTGCGGGCGCAGAACCCCAAGTTCTTCGATTATCTGCTGTCGTTGCGTCAGAAGCGCCGGGTAGCCGGGCTGCTCGATGTCGAGGCCCGCAAGCCGATGCTTCACATCTCGCGGCGCTATCCCGCCAGTCGGGGCTGCAGCGCGCTGGTCGTGCCGCTGGCCGCACACCCTTCGAATCCCAACGGGATCATCGTCTATGATCTCGCCGTCGACCCGGCGCCGCTGTTCTCGCTGACGCCCGAGGAGATTCGCGCGCGCATCTTCGTCAGCGACAGCGAGCTGGCCGAAGGCGAGACGCGAATTCCGTTGAAAGTGGTCCATCTCAATCGTAGCCCGGTGCTGCTGCCGATCGCCACGGCAGACGAGACCGTGGCCAAGCGCCTGGGGCTCGACCGGCCGCTGTGCGAGCGCCACTGGCAAGCGCTGGTGCAGAATCCGGAATCCGCCAGCAAGGCAGCTCTGGCCTTCGCCGATGCGCCCGCCGATCCGCCGCAGGATCCCGATCTGATGCTCTACTCCGGCGGCTTTTTCTCGCCGCACGACCGCCAGGCGATGGAGCGCGTGCATGCCACCTCGCCGGATGATCTGGGCGAAACCGGCTTCGCATTTCAGGATCCTCGGCTCGAGGAGATGCTGTTCCGGATGCGGGCGCGTAGCTACCCCGATACCCTCAGCAGCGACGAGAAAGCGCAGTGGGATGCCTTCCGCTGGACGCGCATGAACGACGCCCACAGTGGCGGAATGACGCTCAAGGATTTCGCCCGCGAGATCGAACGCCTCAATCAGACCCCGCTGGAGGATCGTGAACGCCAGGTGCTCGAGGAACTGGTGATGTACGTCGAATCGATCATGCCGGAGCAGGCCTTCGACGCCTACTGAGATGTCTCGTGCCCGACATTCAGGGCGCAATCGTCGCGCGTCATCGCGCTGTCACACACACTGCCTAGCCTGCATTCCCTTGATGACAAACAACAAGCATGGATCAGGGGAGCTTCATGGGGATCGAGATCAGACGGCGTCGCGGCGTGGCGCTGATGGCGGTGTCGTTTTCTGCGGCGGCGTTCTCGGCACTGGTGCCGGTGCTGAGCATTGCCGACGTCTATACCATCGCTGGTGGTGACAGCGAAGCGACGCCTCGCAGCGTGACCGGTACGGATACGTTGAGCGTCGAGGCCGGGGCCGTGCTCGAAACCGGGGACACCGCGGTCGAGTGGACCGGGGCGTCGCCCGCGCCCGGCGTGACCATCATCAACGCCGGCTCGATTCTCAGTCGGGGCCGGGGCATCGATACCGATGGCGACGAGAGCGAGCGCTCGCTGACGCTGTACAACGCCGCCGGCGCGGTTATCGAAACGGGTGACGACGCCTTCCGGGACGACACCGACGTCACCGATGGCGAGATCAGCGTCGATAACGCAGGCACCCTGCACTCGATCGGCGGTCAGGTTCTGGATTTCGACTCGATCGCATCGCCGACGGCCGCCGTCACGATCACCAATGCCGAAAGTGGCGTGATCGAGGCCGACGACAACGATGCGATTCGCCCGGGCGCCGGCAAGATCATCATCGATAACGCGGGCCGGATTCTGTCGACGGCCTCCGCCAACCGGGCGATCAATGTCGACGATGTCGCCAACCTTTCCGAATTTCATCTGACCAACGATCGTACCGGGATCATCGAGTCCATCGACGACGCCGTGCGAATCGATGGCGATGACGACCAGCGGGGCGCCAACGGCGTCGTCACGGTCGACAACCACGGCCTGATTCTCTCTTCCGGCACCGGCGACGATGCCGGTCAGGCGATCGATTTCGATCACATCGAGTCCGGGCAGACCGCCGTCACGATCAATAACTACGTCGGCGGCGAAATCCGGGCCGAAGATGCCGATGCCCTGCGCCCGGGAGAGGGCGCCACGGTCAACAATACCGGCACCATCGTCTCCAACAGCAGCGAACCCGATGCCTCCAACGACGCGGTCGATCTTCAAGCCCATGCCGTGACGGTCAACAATCTGGCCGGTGGCACGATCTCCGGCGCACGCCACGGTATCACGACCGATGTCGACGTGACCGTCTACAACGCGGCCGGGGCGACGATCCGGGGTCGCAACGGCTCGGGTATCGGTTCCGATGGCAATGGGACGGTCGTCAACGAGGGCTTGATCAGCGGCGACATCGATAGCGACTCCGAACTGGGCGATGGCGACGGCGTGGATATCGACTTCATCGGCGATATCACCAACCGCGGCACGATCCGGGGAACCGGGGCCAAGGGCCAGAAGCCGGGCGACACGCCCAATCAGAGCGAAGGTATCGCCATGGGCGGCGGCTCCATCGTCAATGCCAGCGAGAGTGCGCTGATCAGCGGCGCCGACAACGGCATTCTGATCGACGATGGCAGCAGCGGTGGTGCCTATGGCGAGACCACGATCGTCAACCGCGGCACCATCGAAGGCATCGATGGCTACGGGATTTCGCTGGTCGGCGACTACGACGACACCGTCGTCAACTCGGGGCGGATTGCCGGCGGTAACGGATTGGCGCTGGATCTGGGTGATGGTGACGACACGCTGGTCGTCGAGACTGGCGGGGCGTTCGATGGTCGTATCGACGGTGGAGATGGCGTCGATAGCGTTCTGCTCGACGGTGACGGTAAATTTGCCGGTGGCGACGGTTTCGAGTCGCTCTCGATCAACGGTGACTGGCGGATCACCGGCAATCAGCGCTATGCGGATGGGATCGACGTCACCAGCGGCAGTCGTCTCGATCTGGACGGCACGCTGGATGGCCCGCTGGCGGTTGCGGCCGAGGGCCTGCTCGAAGGCAATGGCACGCTGGGGGAGGTGACCGTGAATGGCACCATCTCGCCCGGCCACTCCGTCGGCCAGCTGAACGTGACCGGCGATTACCGGCAGACCGCCGGTTCGACCTATCAGGCGGAGATCGATGGCGCCGGGCGCGCCGATCGAATCCGCGTCGATGGCATGGCGGCGCTGGCTGGCGAGCTCGTCGTGACGCCGCTATCGGATGCCGCTTATGCGGCCTCGAGCTACACCCTGGTCACCGCGACCGAGGGCGTCAGCGGCGTCTACACCGATCCCGAAGCATACTCACCGTTTTTCGATCTCGATCTGGATTATCGGAACAATGCCGTCGTGCTCGACGTCACGCGCAACGACACCCGCTTCGCCGATCTTGCCGCGAGCGATAATCAGCGTGCGGCGGCCGCCGGGATCGAGAGTCTGGGCGCGGGCAACGGTCTCTACGACCTGATCATCAGCACGACCGATACCGCGAAGCTTCGCCACGATTACGACGCGCTTTCCGGCGAGATTCATGCCAGCACGCGCACCGGGCTGATCGAGGAGAGCCGGTTCGTGCGCGAGGCGGTGTTCGAGCGGATCCGTCGTGCCGACGCGGAGTCTCCTCATGTCGCCATTGCCACCTCATCGGCCATGGAAGGGCTGTCCAGCGACCGGTCGGGGTTCTGGCTGCAAGGGTTTGGCGGCTGGGGTGAGAGTGACGGCGATGACAATGCGGCCGGGCTGGAGCGCTCGATACACGGGCTTTTCGTGGGGGTCGATACGATGATGGGCGCCAGCGAAAATGATGCGTGGCGACTCGGTATGGCCGCGGGTTATGGTCGCTCGGACTACGATGTCGACCGTCGCGATTCGTCCGCTGATATCGACAGCTACACCCTGGCCGCCTACGCCGGCCGATCCTTCGGGCCGTTGGGTCTGCGTCTGGGGGCGGCGCAATCCTGGCACGATGTCGACACGCGCCGCTCGATCGACGTCGCGGACTTCGAGACGGCCAAGGCTTCCTACGATGCTCGCACCGCTCAAGTGTTCGGCGAGATCGGCATCTCTCTGACGGCGGGCCGGATTCGGCTGGAGCCCTACGCCGGACTCGCCTATGTCGATCTGCACAGCGACGGCTATCAGGAGAGCGGAAAGGCGGGCCTGCATGGCCAGGATGGGGACGCCGACGTTACCTTTTCGACGCTGGGGCTGCGGTCGACGACGCCATTCGAGATCGGCAGTGTAAACGCCGGTTGGCAGGCGGCGGTGGGCTGGCAGCACGCTTTTGGCGAGCGGACACCGACGGCGGACCAGGCATTCCGGGGCGGGGACACCTTTTCGGTCGATGCCGTTCCGGTGGGCGAGGACGCCATCACGCTCGAAACCGGGATCGACATGGCGATCTCGCCGGCAACCTCGGTGGGGGTAGGCTATACGGGCAGACTGGCCAGCGACGCACGGGACCAGAGTATCGACGCCAATCTGAAGATACGTTTCTAGGCACTATCCGATAATCGACCGCGCCGAGCCTGCGCTAACGACGAAACCCCAGCCAGACGGCTGGGGTTTTGCGTTGACGGATCCGCGACGATGCGGGGCCCTATTGTGTCAAAGGCTCGAAGTCGCTGGTCAGCGCATCGACGTCACTGGGTTGATCGCGCGGGTCGGCGGTGATGTCGAGCGCCGGGCTGTGGCGCAGGGTCTGCCAGGCGCTGCGGATATCCGAGGCGGCCAGCTTATCGACCTGCGCGGCCAACTGCTGGCGACGATCGAAATCCGCCTCGGGGTAGGCAAGCGTCTGCCACAGTCGATCGGCCCGCGCCGACAATGACTGATCGCGCTGCAGCAGCTGCTGACGCACGGCCTGGCGATAGGGCGCCAGATCATCATCGCTCAACGCCTCGATGCGCTGATCGAAGGTCTTCAGGAAGGCATCCATGCGCTGTTCGATGGTGTCGCTTGCGACGCTTGGCGACTGCACCAGCAGTATCAGCCCCGGGGCATCCATGAACGGTGCGTAGCCGGCGCTGACGATGTAGCCCAGCTGCTCGTCGGTGCGCAGCTTGGCGAAGAAAGGTGGTCCGATCAGTTGCCCGATCACGGCCAGGCTGGCCTGGCTTTGCAGCGCGCGGTCGGGCCCCTGAAGGTAGCGCAGCACGGCTGCGTCGTTTCGCGCCGTCGCCGGGTGCAGAGCCGGCGCGTCCGGCGGTACGTCGAGCACGGTCAAAGGCGGGATGTCGTCGGCGCGAAGTCGGGGCGCCAGCGCGTTGGCCACCAACAGCCCCTCGCGCTTGGCAAGCGTGGCATCGAGGTTGCCCACCGCCATCGCTTGTACGTAGAGCTTGCCGAGAAACTGCCGGCGGTAGTCGCGCACATCCTGGGCGCTGATCTCGTCGATCGCTGCCAGCATATTGGGCGTGCTGATCTGAGGGCGCATCAAGGCCTCGCCCAGTGTTCGCTGCATCTGCCGGTAGAGCGCATCCTGGGGCGCGTTTTCCCAATTGCGCTCCAATCCCTGCTTGACCCGCTCGATGCTGCCATCGGTGATGTCGCCTTGCTGCAACTGTTCGATGACCGTCTGCATCAAGCGGTCCTGATGGTCACGCCATCCGGAAAAGGCGAGCGTGATGCCGCGACCGTGGGCATAGGCCGCAAACTCCTGGCCGGCCAGCGAAGCGGGATAGAAGCGCTCGTTGAGGCCGTCGTTCAACCAGCCGGCCAGCAGTCGTGTCAGCACCGCATGGCGGGCATCCTGCGTGGCATCGGGGTTCTGCAGGCTGAAGCGCCATTCGACGCGCGGGGCGCCGAATTCGCTGTCGGCCTGGTGCCAGATCTCGACGCTGGGTGAATCGACGAGGCGCGCGGGTTCGGCGCTATCGAACGGCTGGACGCTGAGGTCCTCGGCGATGTAGGGGTTGGGCTCGGGAAGCGCCAGTCCGTCGAGTGACGTTCCGCGGGGCCAGTCGTCGCGACGCGTCAAGGTGTAGGGCGTCGCAAAGTACTGTGTGGTTTCGTCTCCCGAGACATCCGGCCCGCTATAGACCCGCAGCAGGTTGCCCGGTGTCAGCCGGTCGAGAATGTCGTCGATCGCCGCCTTGTCGAATCGATCCATGCGGTAGGGCGCGTACTGCACGTCCTTGAGCGGATAGTGCGCCAGGCTCATTGCCATGCCGCTGACGGTATCGATCGGCTCGCTGCGCTGCTGGAAACGGAAGCTCTGTTCGGCCAGCTTGGCTTGTTCGTCGTAGCGCCAGGCGTCGACGCCGTGATCGCGGATGCGCCGAATCTGGTCGAACAGGCTTGCCTGGATGTCGTCGAGGTGATTTTCGCCCTTCGGCGTCAGACTGATCGAGATATCGAACAGCGCATGCTGACCGTCGCCCTGGCTCGTGCCGGCGGACAGGCCATCGGCCCAGCCGGCCTTGCGCAAGGCGGCCAGCAGGCTGCCTTCGCCTTCGTGGCCCAGCAGGTTGGCAAGATAATCGTCGGGCTTGTCGGCGTACTCGAGGATCGGGTCGTCGACGGGGAACAGGAACTCCAGCTGGCGCCGGGCTTCGTTGGTCTTGATGCGCAGCGATGCCGGCAGGTCACCGTCTCTCGCCAGCGGCTGATCGACGACCGGCTTTTTCAGGTCGCGATCCGGCACCGCATCGAAGCGCTGACGCACCTGCTGTTCGATCGTGTCCAGCGGCTCCGGAGCCAACACGGCCAGGTGCATCACGTTGGCACCGTAATGCTGGTGATAGAAATCGAGCAAGGCCTGACGCAGCGGACGTTTGTCGCTATTGAGCGTCTCCAGGCTGCCGACGGAAAAATGATTGATCGGATGATCGGGGTTGAGCGCCTTGCCCAGCGCTTCGTTGATGCGACGGCCGTCGTCGTCACGACGCGCCTGATACTCGGAGTTGACCGCATGTCGTTCGCGATCGACGTAATCGGGATTGAATTGGGGGGAGATGAAGAACTGCGAGAAGCGATCGAGAGCGTCGGGAAAGGCGCCGGGATCGACATCGAAGTAGAAATTGGTGTCCTGGTCCGCGGTAAAGGCGTTGTGGGACCCGCCATTCTGGCTGATGAAGCGCTGATAACCGTCCGGATCGGGATATCCCTCGGTTCCCAGAAACAGCATGTGCTCGAGAAAGTGTGCAAGCCCGGGCATGTCGGCCGGATCGTTGTCGCTGCCCACCGAGACATCCATCGCCGCCGCGGCCTTGTCGGCATCGGGGTCGCTGACCAGCAGTGCCTGCAGACCATTGTCGAGCGTGATGGCCCGATACTGGCGGTCGTCATTAGGGCTCTGGATCAGGGCGTTTTGAACCAGAGCGCTCTGGGCTGCGGAACTCTGGCTCGGCTGAACACGATCCACCGAGGCGGCATCGGCAGCGGCGAGGGTGGTTGCAGGCATCGTGATGCCGACCAGCGCAAGCCCTAGGGCCAGATAACCGGCAGCGAACCAGGTGCGAAGTCCAAAACGCTGCGCTACCGAGGTGCCGGGGAGCCGCGCACGGTGCGATGACGCTCGGTGATGGAATTGCTGCATACAGACTCTCTCAGTAATGGATCGACTCATTGGCTGACAACGCCAGGCGATGAACAAGGGTCAGGCGGTGAACTCTCTACCCGGTCGTCAACAGCGAAGCAGGTGGCGAGGTGGCCTTTCAGGCACTCCACACCCGCATGGGGCCGGTCGGATAACCGCAAGCCCACGCCTGATTTGCCGGGTCGTTCACCTGCCTTGATACCGGAAAAGCGCCCAACAGTTCCCTATCCGCCACGCCGATCAGGTTGCGCGCCGAGGCCAGCGAGGTCTCCTGAGAGAGCCACTCTTCGGCCTGCGACAAGGCGATGACCGCAGGCAGACGATCGCTCATCGGCGAGATGACCTCCGTGGTGGGCACGGTGATCAGCGCAAACGAGTCGCGTGACTCGCCGGTATCCGGTGCGTAGCGACTCCAGATGCCGGCCAGCAACAGTGGCGAACGGTCGGTGTGAGTGACCATGAAGGGCTGCTTGCCGCGTAGCCCGGGCTGCCAGACGTAAATGCCGGTCACGGGAATCAGGCAGCGCCGTTGCGCCATCGCTTCACGGAACATCGGGCGCTCGTCGAGGGACTCGGCGCGCGCGCAGTGAGGCGCCTGATCGAGGACTTTCAGCCAGGTGGGGGTGAGGCCCCAGAACGCGTCGCGCAGCACGGTGACATTCGCCTCCCGGCGCAGCATCGACAACCAGCGGCGAGGCGCCAGGTTGGGGCCGAGCACCGGTGGATCGATGCCACGAAATGCGGGACGTTGCGGATGGCGCGTCCAGTCGTCGACATGCAGTCGACCAGCCATGATTTCTCCTCGTGGGTGTGCGGGCTGCAGGAGTCACAGCCTATGCCACCGTGGGCTCGGGGCCAAGGCGTTATCGCGCGGATGGCCCAGCCAGCTTCCGCCTGGGCCAGCTACGGTCATCAGGCGTAAAACTCTCGCGAAAACGTAGCGTTAATGCGCATGACGCTTGCGTTTATGCGGTATGGCGATATGCTGGGAAACGCTGTTCGATTTTAAGTCGACAACAACATTTTTCCGGCTTCCGGACCATCGGCAGCGATTCGACACTATTCCGAGCGAGGAATTTCATGGCTCGACCGCGACAGCACGCCCCCGAGGCGCTCCATGCTCAGGTCATGGCGGCCTGCAATGCCTGGCTGAGAGACAATCCCGTGCACACGCTGTCGCTGCGCTCGCTGGCTCGCGATGTGGGCTGTGCACCGAGCACGCTGCTCAAACTGTACGGCAGCTTCAGCAACCTGCTGCAGTACGTCAATATCGAGACGCTCGATCGTATGGGCGCTGCTGTCTCCTGGCTCGAGGATGCCGATCCGGAGCCGCAGCTCAAGGCGCTGGCGACGGCGTACTGGCAATTTGCCCAGCATGAACCCCACCGTTGGCAGATGCTGTTCGAATATCCGCTTGCCGACGAAGGTGAGCTGGACGAGCGCCAGAGTCATATCATCGAAGCCCTGTTTCTGCGGGTCGAGAGCGCCCTCAAGGCGCATCAGCCGGCCCTCGACGACCTCGGCGCCCGACGCATGGCGAGAACGCTATGGGGCAGTGTCCACGGTCTGGTCCAACTGGGGCTCAACGATCGTCTCGGTTATTGGCAGGGGCAGCCGATGGAAGTCGGTGAATTGCTCGATCAATTGCTGACGATGACCCTGAACGGGCTGAGCTACCGACCGGATGCCTCGTGATCTCGGGGTTTCTGACCCAGCGCCGCTTTGCGCCGTTCTTCTGGACTCAGGCGCTGGGCGCGTTCAACGATAATCTGTTCAAGAACATCCTGCTGCTGCTGCTGACATTCGTTGCCGTGCCTCGATATGGCTGGGACACGGGACTGCTCAACAATCTGGCAGCGGGCCTTTTCATCCTGCCTTTCTTCCTGTTTTCCGCCTGGGGCGGTACGCTCGCCGACCATCTCGACAAGCAGCGTCTGGTACGTCGGCTCAAGTTGCTGGAGCTGGTGACGATGATCGCGGCGGCGGTGGCGGTCTGGTTCGAACTGTTCGGCCTGCTGCTGGCATTGCTGTTCATGATGGGGACTCAGTCGGCGCTGTTCGGGCCGGTTAAGTACGCCATTCTCCCCCAGCATCTGGCCGCCACCGAGCTGGTCAAGGGCAACGCCTGGGTCAATCTGGGCACGTTCGTCTCGATACTCCTGGGCACGCTGCTGGCCGGCGTGCTGGCATCGCTGGATGGCGCCCTGGGCCGAGCGACGATTGCGGCGAGCCTGATCATCATTGCGCTGATCGGCGTCGTCGTCAGCCTCAAGATTCCCGCCGCGCCGCCGAGTGTGGCCGGGCGCGTGGCATGGCGACCGTTTTCCGGGACCTGGCGCGTGATGCGCGACGGTCTCGGCGAAAAGCGGGTGCGGCCGGCTCTGATCGGGATCAGCTTCTTCTGGTTTCTGGGGGCCTGCTATCTGACCCAGCTACCGGCCTGGGTGCGTGACGTGGTTCACGGCAGCGAAGGCGCGGTCAGCTTTCTGCTGGGGGCCTTCGCGGTTGGCGTCGGACTTGGGGCGCTGCTCTGCTCGCGGTTGTCGGCAGGGCGTCTGGAGCTCGGACTGGTGCCGATCGGGGCGCTGGTGATCGGCGTGTCAGGTATCGAGCTGGCCTCGCAATCGGGCCTTGCCGGCGAACAGCTGGCGCTTGGCGAACTGCTGACGATGACCGGTTTCTGGCAGATGAGCACGCTGCTGGCGCTGGTGGGGCTCGGTGGCGGTCTCTACAGCGTGCCGCTCTATACCTTGATGCAAGTGGCCAGTCGCGATGAGCGGCGCGCCCGCATGGTCGCTGCCAACAATATCCTCAACGCGTTGTTCATGATCCTGTCCGCCGTGTTCGGGATCGTGGTGCTGAGCGTGATGAAGCTGTCGCTATTCGTACTGTTCGCCTGCCTCGGGTGGTCGGCGCTGCTGGTGGGCATCGCCCTGCTGATGCGCAACCCGAGACCGGCGCTGCGGCTGTTGATCTTCGCCTTGATCCAAGTGCTCTATCGGCTTCGCTGCCGCGGTCGACAGCATGTGCCGGCGACCGGCCCGGCACTGGTGGTCTGCAATCACGTCAGTTTCATGGATGCGCTGGTGCTGGGCGGCGCCTGTCCTCGTCCGCTGCGCTTCATGATGGATCGGCCGATCTACGAAAACCCTTGGGTCAACTGGTTCTTCCGCATCGCCGGCGCGATTCCCGTGGATTCCGACCGGCGCGACCCGGGCGGCGTGCGGCGAGCCCTGGAGGAAGTCAGCCGAGCCCTGCGCAATGGTGAGGTGGTGATGATCTTCCCGGAAGGCCGGTTGACGCCGGACGGCGACGTGCAGGCCTTCCGGCGCGGTCTCGATCTGGTGCTGGCGCGCGATCCGGTGCCGGTAGTGCCGGCGGCGCTGTCGGGATTGTGGGGATCGTGGACATCGAACAAGGACGGCAAGGCGTTGACCAAATGGCCGCGGCGATTGAGAGCTCGGGTACTGCTGGTCTTCGGTGAACCGATCCCGGCAGGGCACTCGCCGCGCCGGACGCTGGAGCGGCGGGTCCGTGGTCTCAAGCGGGCGGCGGACCAGAGTCTGGCCTCGAGGCTGGGTGGTCCGATCTAGCCGCCGGACATCGCGGCCGACTTCCCGGATTTGCCAGTCGCCAGCGCCGGCGACTGGCCGTCGTCTCGAAGACCGGCCGGTCTACTCGCTGCTGCGGCGTCGAACGCCTTGTTGCCAGCAGCGTGCCGAGGTGATCAGGTTATCCCCGATCTCGAGAATCTCCAGCCGATTGGCGCCGATCTGCAGGCAGGCCTGGGCGTCGGGAAAGGACTCCAGCTCCTCGAGAATCAGGCCGTTCAGGGTCTTGGGGCCGTCCGTCGGCAGTTGCCAGCCGAGCGCCTTGTTGACTTCGCGAATGTTGGCCGTGCCTTCGATCACGTAGCTGCCATCGGTCTGCGGGTGAATGTCCCGGTAGGTGCCGGCGACATCGGTGGTGAACTCGCCCACGATCTCTTCCAGAATGTCTTCCAGCGTCGCCAGCCCCTGCACGTCGCCGTACTCGTCGACGACCACGCCGATGCGGCGCTTCTGCTGCTGAAAGTTGAGCAGTTGCGTATGCAGCGGCGTCGACTCCGGAATGAAGTAGGGCTCGCGCGCTTCCTGCACGATCGCCGCCTTCTGCAGATCCGGCTTGGAGAGAAAACGCGAGGCGTTGCGTAGATGCAGGATGCCGATGATGTTGTTGACGTCGCCCTTGAAGATCGGCAGACGGGTGTGCTGACTCTGGCGAATCTGCGCGAGCAGCGTCTCAAGGTCGTCGTCGAGATCGAGGCCAACGATTTCGTGGCGCGGCACCATGATGTCGTTGACGGTGACGTTTTCCAGATCGAGGATCGACAGCAGCATCGCCTGGTGACGGCCGGGAATCAGCGATCCGGCTTCGTGGACCACGCTGCGCAGCTCGTCTCGGGTCAGACTGTCGGCGCCCGCGTTGAGGTGGCGAACGCCGATGAGCCGCAGCAGGTTGTTGGAGATGGCGTTGACCAGCCAGACCAGGGGGTAGAATAGCTTCAGCAACGGCGCCAGGACCAGCGACGCCGGCAGCGCGATCCGATCGGGCTTGATGGCCGCGTAGGTCTTGGGTGTCACTTCACCGAAAATCAGCACCACGATCGTCAGCACCAGCGTCGCGATCGCCGGCCCCGAGACATCGCCGAAGAAATGGATGGCGAGGATGGTGGCGATCGAAGCCGCGAGGTTATTGACCAGATTGTTGCCGATCAGTATCACGCCCAGCAATCGGTCGGGACGCTTGAGTAGTTCGACGACACGCCTGGCCGAGCGAGATCCGGCATTGGCCTGATGATTCAATCGGTAGCGATTGATCGACATCATGCCGGTTTCGGAGCTTGAGAAGAATGCTGACAGGCAGACCAGAATGAACAGCAGGCCCAGCATCAGGCCCAAGGGTATGTCATCGCTCAAGGCGGGGAATTCCTCAGGGGTGGTCAGGTTGTTTTAGGGCGTTAACCGAATCCTGTCAACGCCGCCGATAGCCGCATCCGTCGCGGCTGTCGGCTGACAGGAGTCAGGCGTTGTAGTGAAAAATGTACTCGAGCACGAACTTGGTGCCGAAGAAGGCCAGTACCAGCACGCCGGCGCCGGCCAGCGTCCAGCGTACCGCCTTCTGGCCGCGCCAGCCCAGATAATGGTGTCCCGCCAGCAGTCCGGCAAAGATCAACCACGCCAATAGCGACAGAATGGTCTTGTGGGCCAGGTGCTGGGCGAACAGGTTATCCAGAAACACGAAGCCGCTGATGATAGCGACGGTCAGCAACAGCATGCCGCACCAGATCAGTTCGAACAGCAGCTGTTCCATCCGGGTCAGCGGTGGCAGCACCTGGACGATGCCGCCGGTGTGGCGGCGTTTGAGGGCATGATGCTGAAAACCCAGCAGCGCTGCCTGAACGGCGGCGATGGCGAGAAAGGAGAACGCGGCGATCGAGCTCAGGATATGGAAATAGAGTCCGGGCGAAACGCCGGATTCGATCATTCGGCTGGGCATGCCGACGACGCCGACGATGGTGACGGCGGCCAGCGGAAAGACGCAGACGCCCGCGTTGAGGACCGGTTTGAACAGGCTGGCCAGCAGCAGCAGTGCCACCACCAGCCAGCCGACCAGCGCCGCGCTCTGGGTCAGGCCCAGGTGCAGGCCGTACGGGCCGATGATCGCCACCCCGACGATGAGGGTGTGACAGAGCAGTGCGATCAGCCCGGCGCCGCGCACCCAGTTCGGGCGTTCGGTCACGCGCCGGGCGAGGCTCAGGCTTTGCCATAGCCCGGCGGCGAGATAACAGACAATAGCGACAAGGGCGAAAGGAAGCGCCGGCATCGGTGGTTTGGCCTCGTTAGCGGTTTCTGGTGGCCGCCGTGACGATGAAAAGAGTTCGAGAAGCAGATGTGCTGGATGATAGGCAATCGCGTTTCGCCGCTACTATACCCAATCGCTGCCACCTCGCCCAGCCATGGCTTCCAGCGGCCAAGCACGGCGAAGTAACGGGATGCGACCGGTCGCATGGAGCCAGGCCGCTTCCATGCGTATAATACCGGCCACATTCCTTCTAGCGGCGCCGCGAGCTTGAGTTCGAGCATCGGTGGCGCCAGGCATCGTTGCCCGGAGCGTTCCATGTTCGAAAGTCTCTCCAATCGCCTGTCGCAGACGCTCAAGTCGATTACCGGCCAGGCACGTCTGACCGAAGACAATATCAAGGATACCCTGCGCGAGGTGCGCAAGGCCTTGCTCGAGGCCGACGTTGCCCTGCCGGTGGTCAAGGATTTCGTCGAGCGGGTGCGTGAACGCGCCGTGGGGCAGGAGGTTTCCAAAAGCCTCTCCCCGGGTCAGCAGTTCGTCAAGATCGTCCAGCAGGAGCTGGAAGCGATCATGGGTCAGGCCAACGAGGCGCTGACGCTTCGAGGGTCACCCGCCGTGGTGCTGATGGCCGGTCTGCAGGGCGCGGGCAAGACCACGTCCGTCGCCAAGTTGGCCAAGTATCTGCGCGAGCGGGAAAACAAGAAGGTACTGGTGGTTTCTGCCGACGTCTATCGTCCGGCGGCGATCGATCAGCTCGAGACGCTGGCGAAGGAGGTCGAGGTCGACTTCTTTCCGTCGAACAGTGCCCAGCAGCCGGTGGCGATCGCCGAAGCCGCGATCAAGCACGCCAGGATTCAGTTCCACGACGTGGTGATCGTCGATACCGCCGGGCGGCTGGCGGTGGACGAGGCGATGATGGCGGAAATCCAGGCGCTGAATCAGGCGATTCAGCCGCAGGAGACACTGTTCGTCGTCGATGCCATGACCGGCCAGGACGCTGCCAATACCGCCAAGGCCTTCCATGACGCGTTGCCGCTGACCGGGGTGATCCTGACCAAGGCCGATGGTGATGCGCGCGGTGGTGCTGCGCTCTCGGTACGCCACATTACCGGCAAGCCGATCAAGTTCATGGGGATGGGCGAGAAGGTCGACGCCCTGGAACCTTTCCATCCCGATCGCGTGGCCTCGCGTATTCTCGGCATGGGCGACATGCTGTCGCTGATCGAGGAAGCCGAGCGCAACGTCGACAAGGGCAAGGCCGAGCGACTCGCCAAGAAGGTCAAGAAGGGGCAGGGCTTCGATCTCGAGGATTTTCGCGATCAGCTCCAGCAGCTCAAGAAGATGGGCGGTATGGGCGGGCTGATGTCCAAGATGCCGGGTATGGGGCAAATGGCGGAGATGGCCCAGAACAAGGGCGCCGAGCAGGAGTTCGGCAAGCTCGAGTCGCTGATCAATTCGATGACCCCGCAGGAGCGCCGCAAACCCGAGATCATCAACGGGTCGCGCAAGCGCCGCATCGCCATGGGCGCGGGCTTGCAGGTGCCGGATCTCAATCGTCTGCTCAAGCAGCACAAGCAGATGCAGAAGATGATGAAAAAGGCCGGCCAGAAGGGCGGTATGCAGAAAATGATGCGCGGCATGTCCGGCATGATGGGTGGCGGAGGCCCGGGTGGTCCTGGAGGCCCCGGTGGCATGGGCGGGATGGGCGGCGGCGGTTTCCCCCGACGTTGATTCGTTCGCTGACCGCAACAAAAGGTTCCCAAGGCACGGCCTTTTCCGTAGAATGCTGCGTCTTCGTCTCGGGCAAGTGTTCGAGAAGACTTGATTTCGTGGCGTAACGATTAACTTAACCGAAGGATTATCAACGCAATGGTAACCATTCGTCTGGCACGTGGTGGCGCCAAGAAGCGTCCCTTCTATCACCTGACCGTTAGCGATTCTCGCGTTTCTCGCGATGGCCGCTTCATCGAGCGCGTCGGCTTCTTCAACCCGGTCGCCCGCGGCCAGGAAGAGCGCCTGCGTGTCGATCTGGAACGCGTCACCCACTGGCAGTCCCAGGGTGCACAGGTTTCCGAGCGCGTGGCCGAGCTGGTCAAAGAAGCGCGCAAGGCCCAGGCCTGAGTTCGATCATCATGCCGCAGTCGGCTCACGAAACGCTGCCGGGTGAACCCTTGCCGAATGAATCCGGCAAGGACGAACCGATCCAGCGTGAAGAGACGCAGCACCTGGTGCTGGGGCGTTTGACTAGCCCGCACGGCGTGAAGGGTTGGCTCAAGGTCTACTCCTATACCAGTCCGAGCGAAGGCATCTTCGACTATCCGGTATGGGTGCTTTCGAGGCAGGGGCAGCGCGAGTCGCGGCGTCTGCTCGAGGCGCGGCCGCAAGGCAAAGGTCTGGTGGTCCGACTGGAAGGTATCGATACGCGAGAGCTGGCCGAGCAGTGGGCCGGCGCCGACGTGTTGATGGAAAAGACGGCGCTGCCCGAACTGGATAGCGGCGAGTACTACTGGTATCAGTTGGAAGGCTTGCAGGTCGAGACCCGCGACGGCGTCAAGCTGGGGCGAGTCGATCATCTGTTCGAGACCGGTGCCAACGATGTGCTGGTGATCAAGCCCGCCGAGGGCAGTCTCGATGATCGCGAACGGTTGCTGCCGTTCCTGCCTGACGATGTCATCGTTCAGGTCGATCTGGTCGGGCAATCCATGATCGTCGATTGGGATCCTGCCTTCTGACACTCTGTACGCTGGCGGGTGGATGCCGGTAGCAGAGCTCAGCGAGAGAGCGATCGTCGGCGACGGACAGGAGAAGCGTACCGTGTGGATTGGTGTCGTCTCCCTGTTTCCGGAGATGTTCGAGGCCATTACCCGGCATGGCGTCACCGGTCGCGCCGTGGAGCGTGGACTACTGGAAGTGGCGTTCTGGAATCCCCGGGACTATGCCACGGACAGACATCGTACGGTCGATGATCGACCTTACGGCGGTGGCCCCGGCATGTTGATGAAAGTCGACACCCTGCGTGGAGCCCTGGTCGAAGCGCGGGCCGGCGCGGAAGCCGCCGGGCATCGGCCCAGCGTGATCTATCTCTCGCCCCAGGGACGCAGGCTGGATCAGGCCGGGGCTCGCGAGCTGGCATCGCGGGATGGCCTGATCGTCGTGGCGGGGCGTTACGAAGGTATCGACGAGCGCGTGGTCGAGGCCGATATCGATGAAGAGTGGTCGATCGGCGATTACGTGCTCAGCGGTGGCGAGCTACCGGCCATGGTGTTGATCGATGCACTGGCGCGAGAAGTGCCGGGCGTGTTGGGTCATCAGTCTTCGGCCAGCGAAGACTCGTTTGCCGACGGCCTGCTGGATTGTCCGCACTATACGCGGCCCGAGGTCATCGACGGCCACCGGGTGCCGGACGTCCTGCTCAGCGGCAATCACGAGCTGATTCGTCGCTGGCGACTGAAGCAATCTCTCGGGCGCACCTGGCTCAGGCGTCCGGACCTGTTGCAGAGCCGAACGTTGGATCGTGAACAGCGCAAGCTGCTCGACGAATTCATCGATGAACACGTCGCGAAGGAAGCGGTTTTTCGTGACGGCGGTGCATGAGGCGATCGATCTTCGAATGCGTGAATTTCGAACGGATGAATCGTCGACATGCGTCATCCACGAGTCCGATTCCGCCCCGACCGTCTGTCGGACGGGCGCCGGGATCACGAAATGTCCCCCAGGGATGTTTCTTCAATCAGGAGCAAGACATGAGTAGCAAGAGCAAAGTGATCCAGGCGCTCGAAGACGAGCAGATGGGCAAGGAAATCCCGGCGTTCGCGCCTGGCGATACCATCATCGTCCAGGTCAAGGTCGTGGAAGGTAGCCGTGAACGTCTCCAGGCTTTCGAAGGCGTTGTCATCGGCAAGCGTAACCGCGGTCTGAACTCCGCTTTCACCGTGCGCAAGATCTCTCACGGTGTCGGCGTCGAGCGTACCTTCCAGACTTACAGCCCGCTGGTGGCCGGTATCGAGGTCAAGCGTCGCGGTGACGTGCGTCAGGCCAAGCTCTACTACCTTCGCGAGCGCAGCGGCAAGTCTGCTCGTATCAAGGAAAAGCTGGGCTGATTCAGCGCACGCCGCTGATTCACGCGCTCCCGTTCATCGCTCTGGAGCGTGCCCGGCAGGAGCTACGGAAACCCCGCGAGTCATTCGGCTCGCGGGGTTTCCGCGTTATGATTGGGCTCCTTGTTTCACCCGCCAATTTCCGCTTCGGAGCCGCATGAACGATCACGATCGACGCGATGCCTTTCTCGACGCGCTGTGGCTGGAGCGGGGTGTCAGCGAGCACACGCTGAGCGCCTATCGCCGGGACCTGACGGCGTGGATCGTCTATCTCGAGGCGCAGGACGAGCGTCTGCTGGCGCCCGGCGACGCCACCCTGATCGACTTCGTCGAGACGTGTCGCGAACGCTACCACCCACGTTCCATCGCGCGACAGCTCTCCTGCCTGCGACGGTTCTACCGGTGGGCGTTGGCGGAGAGCCTGATGAGCTACGACCCGCTGGTCGAGATTCAGGCGCCGCGGGTACAGCCGGGTTTGCCGTCGACGCTCGAGGAGCACGATGTCGACCGGCTGCTGATGGCACCGGACGTGGAGACGGCGCTGGGCCTGCGCGACCGGGCCATGCTGGAGGTGCTCTACGCCTGCGGGCTGCGCGTCTCAGAGCTGGTGGGGTTGACGGTGGCCGCGGTCAACCTGCGCCAGGGTGTCGTGCTGATCCGCGGCAAGGGCGACAAGGAGCGGCTCGTGCCGCTGGGCGAAGAGGCGATGGCCTGGGTCGAGCGCTATCTCCGCCAAGGGCGCAGCGAACTGATGCAGGATATCCGCCAGCCGCCGCTGTTTCCTGGGCGCCATGATGGTTTCATGACCCGCCAGACCTTCTGGTATCGACTCAAGCACTATGCCCAGCTCGCCGCCATCGACAAGCCGCTGTCGCCGCATACCCTCCGTCACGCCTTTGCGACGCATTTATTGAATCATGGAGCCAATTTGCGTGTCGTACAGTTGCTGCTCGGTCACAGCGATCTGTCGACCACGCAGATCTACACCCACGTGGCCCAGGCGCGTCTGGAAGCGCTACACGCTCAACACCATCCAAGAGGTTGAACATGAGAAGTCGTCTACTGTTGTCCACTATCGCGCTGTTGGGGACCGTTCTGGCGCCGGCGGTCTTTGCCGCCCCCCCGGCCGATCTCGCCGACAAGCTCAATGCGCATAGCGGACAACCTCTGCCGATAGAGGCCATCGACGATTCGCCGGTGCCGGGGCTTTACGAAGTTCGGCTACGTGGTGGCAATACGCTCTATTCGGATGCCGACGGGAAGTACCTGATCGTCGGGGACCTCTATCAGAATGCCGACGACGGCATGGTCAACCTGACCGAGCAGGCTGCCAACCAGCGGCGCAAGGCGCTGGTCGATGCGATCCCCGAAGCGCAGCGCGTGGTCTACAGACCGGCTGGCGAGGTCAAGGCCAGGCTCACCGTGTTTACCGATCCCACCTGCCCTTACTGCCACAAGTTGCATGAGGAGATGCCCCAGTTGAATGAGTTGGGTATCGAAGTCGACTATCTGGCCTTCCCGCGCATGGGGCCGAATTCGGATGCGGCGAGACAGCTCGCCCAGGTGTGGTGCGCCGACAACCGTTCCGAAGCGATGAGCGCGGCCTTCCGCGGTGACAGCGTGGAGGCGTCCGGCAGCTGCAAGGCACCCATCGACTCGCAGTATCGGCTGGGGGTCGAATCGGGCATTCAGGGCACGCCCGCGATCATCTTCCCCGATGGCAAGATGGTGCCGGGCTATCTGCCGGCGAAGCGCCTGGCGACGATGCTCGGCATCGATGCGGACGGCGATAGCTGATCGCCGGCGCGAAACCCCTCGAGTCAGCTTGACAAGGGGGGCTGGGCTTTCTACCGTGACCGCCCTTCAGGGCACTTTGTGCGTCAATATCGGTACTGCAAAGAGTCTGGTGCCGTGACCGCGGTTACCGCTCCGGAGGGTGATGCGAAGAGTACATATCAGTAGGGGAGAGCGACATCTTGGATCCGGTGAGAGTGGGTATCTGCGGACTGGGCACCGTAGGCGGTGGCACCTTTGACGTTCTGACGCGCAATGCCGACGAGATTGCCCGTCGTGCGGGACGTCCCATCGTCATCGAACAGGTCGGTGCCCGTCGTGACAACCCCGATTGCGACACCACCGGGGTCAAGGTGACACGCGACATTTTCGAAGTCGCGCGCAATCCTGATATCGATGTACTGGTCGAGCTGATCGGTGGCTACGACGTCGCCCGCGAGCTGGTCATGACGGCGATCGAAAACGGCAAGCACGTGGTCACCGCCAACAAGGCGCTGATCGCCGTTCATGGCAACGAAATTTTCCATGCCGCCCACAAAAAGGGTGTCATCGTCGCTTTCGAAGCTGCCGTCGCTGGCGGTATACCGGTGATCAAATCGCTGCGGGAAGGCCTGGGCGGCAACCGCATTCAGTGGCTGGCTGGCATCATCAACGGCACCGGCAACTACATCCTCACCCACATGCGTGACGAAGGGCGGGCTTTCGACGACGTACTCGCCGAAGCGCAGGCGCTAGGATATGCCGAGGCCGACCCGACCTTCGATGTCGAGGGCATCGACGCCGCCCACAAGCTGACGATTCTGGCATCCATCGCCTACGGCGTTCCGCTGCAGTTCGATCGTGCCTATACCGAGGGCATCGCGCGGATTACCGCCGAAGACGTCGAACAGGC
The DNA here is from genome assembly GCF_003206035.1 of Salinicola sp. CPA57. Classification (NCBI taxonomy): domain Bacteria; kingdom Pseudomonadati; phylum Pseudomonadota; class Gammaproteobacteria; order Oceanospirillales; family Halomonadaceae; genus Salinicola; species Salinicola sp. CPA57. Next base: position 36,454 of record NZ_PZJR01000001.1, on the reverse strand, counting down.
CGACAACCTGGGCTATACCATCAAGCATCTCGGCATTACCCGGCGCGGCGACAATGGTATCGAACTGCGAGTCCATCCGACCCTGATTCCCAAAGAGCGGCTGCTGGCCAATGTGCACGGCGTCAAGAACGCCATCGCCGTGATGGGTGATGCGGTTGGTCCGACGCTCTACTACGGTGCGGGCGCCGGGGCGGAACCCACGGCATCGGCCGTGGTTGCCGATTTGCTGGACGTCGCGCGGAACATTGCCACCGCGCATCGCTATCGCGTGCCATACCTCGCTTTCAGTGGCATCAACGATGAAGCCAACGCGCTGCCAATTCTGCCGATGGAAGAGATCGTCACGGCATACTACCTGCGACTGCTGGCCGTGGATCGCCCTGGCGTGCTGGCTCGAGTGGCGACGATTCTCGCCGAGCAGAGCATCTCGATCGAGGCCATCATTCAGAAAGAAGCGACCGAAGGTGAGCTGGTACCGATCATTCTGCTGACCCATCGCACTCGCGAACAGCATATGAACGATGCGATTCGACAGCTGGAATCGCTGGCTGACATCGCCGGGCCGGTCACGCGGATTCGGGTCGAGTCGCTGGACGAGCAGTAACAAACCGAGAGGGAAGAGGCCAGTCGCACCAGAGAAGTGCGAGGAACCGGGCAATATCCTGCTCCTGGGCTCCTGGGCTCCTGGGCTCCTGGGCTCCTGGGTTCTCTGGCTCTTCCTGGCGCAACGCGCCGCCATTCTGTCTTCAAGCGGCGCCGCCGCGTTCTTTCGGGTGAGGAATTGACGATGCGTTACATCAGTACGCGCGGCCAGGCGCCAGCGCTGAGTTTCGAGGAGGTCGTGCTGACTGGCATGGCGGTCGACGGTGGCCTTTACGTGCCGGAGACGGTGCCGCAGCTGTCGCACGAGGAGCTGGCCGCGATGGCCGGGCTCTCCTACGCCGAGATCGCCTTTCGGGTGATGAAGCCGTTCGTCGGCGGCGAGATCGACGACGACACCTTCCGCGGGCTGGTACGCGATGCCTACGCGACCTTCAGCCACGATGCCGTGGTGCCGCTCAATCAGCTCGATGCCAACCACTTCCTGCTCGAGCTGTTTCATGGCCCGACGCTGGCGTTCAAGGACGTCGCGCTGCAGCTGCTGGGGCGCATCCTCGATCACTTCCTGGCCAAGCGTGGCGAGCGGGCGGTGATCATGGGCGCCACCTCCGGCGATACCGGCTCTGCCGCCATCGAGGGCTGTCGTCACTGCGATCATCTCGACATCTTCATCCTGCATCCGCACAACCGCGTCTCCGAAGTACAGCGACGCCAGATGACCTCGGTGCTGGCCGACAACGTCTTCAACATCGCCATCGAGGGCAACTTCGATGATGCCCAGGCGATGGTCAAGGCGAGCTTCGCCGACCAGGCGTTCCTGAACGGCGCTCGACTCGTGGCGGTGAACTCGATCAACTGGGCCCGCATCATGGCCCAGATCGTCTACTACGTTGCCGCTGGCGTGGCGCTGGGTGCCCCGCATCGTGAAGTGAGCTTCTGCGTGCCGTCGGCCAATTTCGGCAACCTCTTCGCCGGCTACATGGCTTACAAGATGGGGCTACCGGTCAAACAGTTCATCATCGCCACCAACGCCAACGATATTCTGCACCGCACGCTGGCCGACAACGATTTTTCGAAGCGCGAGCTGGCAGCGACGCTGGCGCCGTCAATGGATATCGTGGTGTCGTCGAACTTCGAGCGCCTGCTGTTCGATGCCTACGACCGGGACGGCAATGCCGTGCGCGAACTGCTCGAGCGTTTCCAGCAGGAGCCGGCCGTGCTGGCCGAAGCCCCGCTCGCCAAGCTGCGCGAGAAATTCTCCAGTTTCAGCGTCGATGACGACACCATCCTCGAAACTATTCGTGATGCCCATCATCGCACCAAGGCGCTGCTCGATCCGCATACCGCCACCGGTTACCGGGCGGCAGAGCGCGCCCGCGCCGATGCGGTGACGCCGATGATTACCCTGGCGACGGCGCATCCGGCCAAGTTTGCCGAAGCCGTGGTGAGGGCGGGTTTCTCCGGCGTGCCGCTACCGCCGCACATGGACGATCTGCTCGAGCGCGAAGAGCGCTATACGGTGCTGCCGGCCGAGCTGAAAGCGGTACAGAGCTTCATCGCCGATAACCGACGCTGAGCGCGACGCATGCCTGAGGCCATTGCCATTCCGGATTCTGCCCGGTGTCGAATCCAATCGCGGCCGAGAGACGAGAGTGTCTATCGGCGCGGGCTGGACGGCGGGCTTAGCGAGCTCCAGTCGCGCATTCTCGCCGGTCGGCTGCACGGGTACGACGGGCCGCTGGAGGCACTGACCGCACCGGCGCTGCGCTATCTCAGCCATCCCGAGCAGCTTTGCGACGCCCGCCGGGGTGCCGAGCGCATCGCGCGTGCCGTCAGCGATGGCGAGCACATCGGCATCCTCACCGATTACGACGTCGACGGCATCACCTCGCATGTGGTGATGCTGCGCTCGATGACCGAGCTGTTCGGCGTGCCGGCCCAGAAGCTGCATAGCCTGATCGGTCATCGCATCAACGACGGTTACGGCATCAGCCTGCCGCTGGTCGAGCGGACGCTGGCACTGAAGCCACGTCCCAGCCTGGTGATTACCGCCGATTGCGGCTCTTCCGACGAGCCGCGTATCGCCCGTCTGCGCGAAGCGGGGATCGATGTGGTCGTCACCGATCACCACGCCTTGCCCATCGAAGGCCCGCCGGCTTCCGCCTACGCCACGATCAATCCCACTCGTCCGGACTGCGGCTATCCCGACAAGACCATCGCGGGCTGCATGGTGGCGTGGCTGACGATGTCGCTGACCCGCTCGGTGTTGATCGAGCAGGGCGTGCTGTCGGCCTCTACCCCCAAGCTCTCGCCCTGGCTCTCCTACGTCGCGCTGGGTACGGTGGCCGATTGCGTGTCGCTGGGGGCGAGTGCCGCCAACCGCGCCGTGGTGACCTGCGGATTGCGACTGATCAACCGGATGGAAGCGGCCTGCTGGCGCGTGATGGCGGAGCGCCTGGGTGCCGACAGCGTGCCGTTCAACGCCGAAACGCTCGCCTTTCAGATGGGGCCGCGCATCAACGCCCGTTCGCGCCTGGATGACCCCTACGCGGCCCTGCACTACATGTTGGCAGCAGAGGATGGCATCGCCCGCCAGCATCTTCAGATACTTGACGACGACAATCAGGCCCGCAAGGCGCTCGAGGCCGATATGGTCGAAAGCGCCCGTGCGCTGGCCAAACCGCAGCTGGCGGACGATCTGCCGGCGCTGGTGATCCACCTGCCGGAAGGACACGCCGGGGTGCAGGGCATCGTCGCTTCGCGCCTGGTCCAGTCCTACGGTCGCCCGACGCTGGTGCTGACGCCGGCCACCGCGCCGGACATGCTGACCGGTTCCGGACGTTCGATCGAGGCGCTGCATCTGCGTGATGCGCTGCAGCGCACCCACGATCTCGCACCCTCGAGCCTGCCGCGTTTCGGTGGCCACCACGGGGCGGCCGGTGTCGGTGTCCCGCTGGCCGAGCTGGGTACGTTCCGCCACGCCTTTCTGCAGGCCGTGCGGGAACAGCTGGGCGAACGTGAGCTGTTCCCGGTGGTCTGGACCGACGGCAGCCTGAACGCGTCGCAGCTGACCCTGGCAACGCTGGACGAACTCGAGGTGTTGGCGCCCTACGGCCGTGAATTCGATGCGCCGCTGTTCGAGGCCGAGTTCCTGGTCGAGCAGCTGCGTCCGGTGGGCGCCGAGGGCAATCACCTGATGCTCGAACTCTCCTGCGAGGCAGTCGTCAGTCGGGCCATCTGGTTCCGCGCGCTCAACCCCGGCGAAGCCGCCCCGATTTCGCTGGGCGATCGAGTGCGCTGTGCGTTCAAGCTCTCCCGCAATCGCTGGAAGGGGCGTGAGTCGCTGCAGCTGATGGTCGAGCACGCCGAGCGCCTTCAGGACAACACTGACTAGATGGCTGCGCGAACTCGGCGTCCCCGATGAATCACTGCGTTGTGCGGTGCCGGGGCGCCGGGCCGATCGGAACCCTCACCGATACCCCATAGGCTCCGGTTGACTTGAAACCTGCGATTTCTCGCCCCTTCGGAGCCGTCCTTCGGACGTTCTTTCCGCTTCGCTTCAAGTCTTTGCTCCGCACGCCTTGTGCTTGACTCTGCTCGCCGATTGATTCGGCATGTCCTCGGCTCATCGGGGTTCAAGAGATTTTCGCTGACTTGTTGCCGTCTGCTTTATAGACTTGCCGTTATAATCCCCCCGGATGCGCCACAAGCGCCGCCTTTGAATTCGGCTGCCTATCCGGCAGTGACAAGACAACAGGGATTGCCTGATGGAAGCGACGCAACGTCACCGTTCCTACGAGGATGCGCTGGCTATTTTACTGGGATCGTCCTGCGCGGCGCTGGGATTGGCGCTCTATCACCATGCCGAGATTCTGATCGGCAGCACAGCGGGCATGGCGTTACTGGTGACCTATATCACCGGTTGGAGTTTCGGGCCCGTCTTCTTCGTCATCAACCTGCCGTTCTACTGGCTCGCCTGGCGGCGCATCGGCCATCACTTCACTTTCAAGACGTTCGGCGCGGTGGCACTGCTTTCGTGGATATCCTGGATGCTGCCGAGCTGGCTGGAGATCGGCGAGGTCGACCCGCTGTTCGCGGCGCTGGCCGGGGGCAGCCTGATCGGTCTGGGCGTGCTGTTTCTGTTCCGCCATCGTGGCAGTCTCGGCGGCTTCAACATCCTGGTGGTCTATCTGCAGGATCGTTATGGCTGGCCGGCAGGCAAGGTGCAGATGGGGCTGGATGGCCTGATCATGTTGGCCGCGTTTTTCGTGCTGCCGGTGACCAACGTGCTTTATTCGATCGTCGGCACCGTGGTGCTGGGTGCGATTCTGACCATCAATCACCGCCCGGGACTCTACGCCGGCATCAGCCAGAGCTGAAGAACGCGCCGGAAAACGTCCGCCAGCGCCGCGATTCAATAGTTGGGCCACAGGCCCGGGGTGACCAGTTCGAGCAGGTGGCCGTCCGGGTCTCGAAAATAGAGGCTCACGCTGCCTTTCGGCCAGCGGGTTCGACCTTCGATCTCGATCCCTTGGTCGGCGAGGTGCGCCTCCCAGGCTGAGAGACTCGCCGTGGGAATCGCCAGCGCCAGGTGCTGACGGCCCTCGCCGTCGTGGGGCGGAATCGTACCCATGTCACCCGGCAGGAATATCGTCTCGTCGGTCTGACCCCGCTGAAACACCAGCAGCATGGTGTTGCCGGTGGGATAGGCGGTGAAGCGCTCGTCTTCGAGATGAGGCTCGAGCCCTAGCACGCGCATGAAGAAGTCCCGCGCCCGCTGCATGTCGGCCGTGTAAAGAACGCTCTCGATGACGCTGCCCAGCGGTGGTGCCTGGCGTGGTGAAGTCATCGCTATCTCCTTGCTGGTTTCGGCCTTGGCTGGCTGCGATCAGCCGCGCAGCCAGAACCACCAGACGATGAACACGATCACGGCGATGCCCAGGGTGTTGAGCAGGAGTGTCATGCCGTTGCTTCCTCTGCTTGGATCTCGGGTTTCGAATGGCGACCGCGATCGGGCCGAAACAGGCGCAGTCGGTTGGCGTTGCTGACCACCGTGACCGAAGAGAGCGACATCGCCAGCGCCGCGATCATCGGCGACAGCAGCATCCCGGTGAACGGGTAGAGTATACCGGCGGCAATCGGGATGCCCAACGCGTTGTAGCCGAACGCGCCCCACAGATTCTGCTTGATGTTGGCAAGCGTGGCGCGGCTGATGGCGATGGCGTCGCCGACGCCATGCAGCGAGTTGCGCATCAGCGTGATGCCGGCACTTTCGATGGCGATGTCGGTGCCTTGACCGATGGCGAAGCCGACGTCCGCCTGGGCCAGTGCCGGGGCGTCGTTGATGCCGTCGCCGACCATGCCGACACGTTCGCCGCGTCGCTGCAGCTCGGCGATGGCCTGCTGCTTGTCGCCAGGCATCAGTTCGGCACGAACCTCGTCGATGCCCGCCTCTTTTGCGATGGCTTCGGCGGCAGCACGATTGTCACCGCTCAGCATCACCACTTTCAGGCCCTCCGCCTGTAACCGCGAAATCGCCGCGCGACTATCCGGGCGCAGTGCATCGCGAATCCCGAAAAGGGCTGCCAGCTCACCGCCGATGGCGAGATAGATCACGCTGGTCGCCTGCGCCTGCCACTCTCCGGCAGCGGACGCGGCGGGAGCGATATCGATGTCGTGCTCGTTCATCAGCGCGGCGTTACCCAGAAACACCTGGCTTCCGTCATTTAGCGTAGCGCTGACGCCACGGCCGGTCAGGCTCTGGAAGTCGTGAATCGACAGAGTATCCCCGGTATCGCCGACATGGGTCATAAACGCATCGGCCAGCGGGTGCTCCGAACCGCGCTCCACGGCCGCTACCACCGCGTTGACACGCGCTTCGTGCTGCCAGTAGCGGCTATCGGTGACGCGCGGCTTGCCCTCGGTCAGGGTGCCGGTCTTGTCGACCACCAGCGTGGTCAAGTGGCTGGCGGTCTGCAGCGCTTCGCCGTCGCGAATTAGAATGCCGTATTCGGCGGCCTTGCCGATGCCGATCATGGTCGAGATCGGTGTCGCCAGACCCAGCGCACAGGGGCAGGCGATGATCAGCACGGTAGTTGCCGCCACCAGCATGTGCACGAGTTGCGGTGCGGGGCCGAAGTTGAGCCAGACCAGCGCCGTGACGACGGCGGCGATCATCACGCTGGGCACGAAGATCGCCGACACCCGGTCTGCCAGCGCGCCGATCGGCGGCCGCGACTCCTGGGCGCGGGAGACCTGATCGACGATACGCCCCAACCGGGTGTCGTCGCCGATATGGCTCGTTCGATAGATAAGGCTGCCTTTGCCATTGACCGTGCCGGCGCTGACACGATCTCCCGGCGTCTTGCGTATCGGCTCCGGCTCGCCGGTGAGCATCGACTCGTCGATGAAGCTTTCGCCTTCCTCGACGTCGCCATCGACCGGTAGACGCTCGCCGGGCCGCACGCGAATTCGATCGTCCACCTGAACCTGCTCGATCTCGATATCGCGCTCTTGTCCATCACGGATCACCCGGGCCGTCTTGCTCTGCAGATCGAGCAGTCGAGACAGCGCCTGACTGGTGCGGCCTCGGGCCCTCAGCTCCAGTGTCTGACCGATGCCGATCAGACCGATGATCATCAGTGACGCTTCAAAATAGAGATGGCGGGAACCCTCGGGAATGGCCGTGGGTACCAGCAGCACGGCTATCGAATAGAGCCATGCGGCGGCGCTGCCCAGGGCAATTAGCGTGTCCATGTTGGCCTGATGATGACGAAACGCTTTCCAGGCGCCGTCGAAAAAACGTCGGCCCGCGGTCGCCAGCACGCCCAGGGTGGCAAGGCCCAGCAGCAGCCAGATCCCACGTTCGCCGCCTTCGAGCTGTGGGGTATGCACGAACATGGCCAACATCATCGGCACCCCCAGCGCCAGGCTGATGGCGGATTCGATGGCATGGCGGCGAGCCAGGCGGGAAGCGTTCTGCTGGCGCTTGGCGGAGGCCTCGCGCAGATCCTCGATTGGCGAGGCACCATAGCCGGCGCTCTCGACCGCCGCGATCAGCTCGGCGGTGCCTGCCTGGCCGCTGACCTGAGCCGTCTCGCTGGCGAAGTTGACCTGGGCATGCTGCACGCCAGGCGTGTTCGACAGCGCTTTCTGCACTGCGTTGACGCAGCCGGCGCAGGTCATGCCGCTGATCGACAGGCGTTGCAACTGGCCGATCTCTGAGGTCGATCCCGTCTCGTCGGATTCGCTCCCATCGGCGCTGGACTCGACTGCGGCCTCGACCGGAGCCGTGTCTGGTGTCCCGGCGTCTTCCTCGCGCGCCCCCTCGACCGGGGGATAACCGGCTTCGGTCAGCAGTTGGGCGAGCCGATCCTGTGACAGCGTGCTGATGACGTGAAGGCGATGCCGATCCGGTTCGCCGGTGACTTCGGCCTGATCATCCGCGGCTTGAATGGCCACGCGCATCCGTTTGACGCAGCCCTGGCAGTGCATGGCATCGACGCGATACTGGTAGCGGTTCATGAGCTCTTCCTTGCCGGTGCGCAACAGGCATCGGCGTTGTCGGGCGTCTGCTCGATCAGGCGGCAGATGCTATGGCCGTCGGGCGTGCCGTCCGGCAGTCGCGACCATTCGTTCATGGCACGCTCCATCCGATCCGCCAGCGCCTGAAGTTCGCGGATCCGGGCGTGAATCTGCGGCAGACGCGCGGCCAGCAGGTCGCGGACCAGCGGACAGGGAGAGTCCCCCTGATCGGCCTGCTCGAGAATGTCGGCGATCTCCTTGAGGCTGAAGCCCAGCGTCCTGGCTCGCTGAATGAAACGCAGCCGTTCGAGATCTCGCTGATCGAACAGCTGATAGCCATTGTCCGGGTCGCGGCTGGGCTTCAGCAGCGCCTGACGCGTGTAGTGACGCACCGTCTCGGCGGTGACACCGGCGGTTCGGGCCAGTTCGGTTACCTTCATCTCTCGTCCTCGCTGATCCACTGATAACGTCAGTCTAAAACCCAGGTGTAGCCCAATGGTCAAGCAGCCTCGTCATCGGTTGCCCCTGGCCTGACCGGGATATAGCGGTTGGTCTTACGACTAAAGAAATCTCTAAAAAGCGATTAAAACGACCGTTTGCGCATTGACGCTCAACCCCCGTTCCGTCAAAACGGATAGCGAAAAGTCGAGCTTTTTCATCTCGGGAAATGGCTCAGAGAAAAACGGAATCACCGACCGCATTAAAGGCAAACAAGCCGCCGCGGCGGCTTCCTGGGTCCAGGGGAACCAATCATGATTATTCGTTATCACCGTCTGACATTGGCCATCGCCTTAGCGAGCGTCGCGACATCGGGACAGGTTTTCGCCGGGTCGTTCCAGTTGCAGGAGCAGAGCGTCAGCGGTCAGGGCACCTCCTGGGCCGGGCGAGCTTCCAACGTACAGGATGCTTCCATCGTCTACGGTAACCCTGCGGGGATGTCCTTCCTCGATCGTGCCCAGATCACGGCCGGTGCCAACCTCATCGATGCCAGTGCCGACATCGACGAGGCCAGCGGCACTCAGCCGGCGGTAACCGGTGTCGGTCCGGGCGGGCCCGTGATCGGCGCCGTGCCCTCCAGCGGGAGTAACGACGGCGACATGATCCCGCACAAGGCGATCCCGTTCGGTTACTACGTCCAGCCGATCAACGACCGCTGGACCTTCGGCCTCGGCGCCTACGTGCCTTTCGGCCTGGTCACCGATTACGACAACGATTTTCAGGGTCGCTATTTCGGCAACTACAGTGAAGTCGAAGTCATCACCGTTCAGCCAACGCTCGCCTATCGCTTCAGCGATCAATTCGCGATCGGGGTCGGCGTGACCTGGAACCATATCAACGGCGAACTCGAGAGCAAGACGCCCAATCCGCTGCCAACAGCACTTGGCGGCACCGGTGACGGCACCGTCAACATGGAGGCTGACGACGACGCCTGGGGCTACAATATCGGCATGATCTATCGCCCGGTCGAGTCGACGACACTCGGTCTGACCTACCACTCGAAGGTCGATTTCGATCTCGATGGTGATGTCGACTACGACAATATCTTCAATAGCGCCAATCCGCTGGCCGGGCCCATCAACACCAGTGCCGATGCGGGTCTGGCGATCACGCTGCCGGAGACCATCGATCTCTCACTGACCCACGAGCTCGACGAGCGTTGGACGCTGATGGCCGGCGCGAGTTACATCCGCTGGAGTCGTTTCGACGAAATCAAGGTGAATGTCGGGCCCGGCGCGCCAACCGGCGACATCGTGGAAGAGCAGGATTACGACGATGTCTGGCAGTATCGCGCGGGTCTTTCCTATCGCGTCAATCCGCAGTGGCTGCTCCGTACCGGCATCGGCTACGACGAATCGCCGATCAACGACGAGCATCGTAGTCCGCGTGTGCCATCCGCAGACCGGACGCTGGTCTCGATCGGTGCCGGCTGGACGCCGATCGACGACCTGACCATCGACGCGGCCTACAGCTATATCTGGGAAGATCGAGCGGATGTCGATCTGCAGGACGCCAACGGCACTTCCTACCGCGCCGAGTACGACAATACCCTCAATCTGTTCGGACTACAGGCGACCTACCGCTTCTGATGCCACGCCAGTCGCGGCAACCCTATGACCCCGGCCCAGGCCGGGGTTTTTGCGTCATGGGGCGCGTCGGGACGATCCCTCTACCCGAGTCACGGAGATGCATAAATAACGTTGGACGTTTCATTTCCTTTACATAATAAAAAAATATGTCACGTAGCAGCGCTCTCAGAAGAATAGAGAGACGGGATACTGATTCAGGCCGAGACCTGTTCGTCTCTCTTGTCTTGACCGACTCCTTAATATCTTCATGGCTCAGGAGGCTATCGATGGCACCTTCGGTGAACTCAGACCGCGATATCAACACGTTGGATGCCACAGCCGCCACGGCAGGCTCTCCACAATGGTTGTCGACGCTGGTGAAGGCCATCGCTTCGAGCAAGTCCAATGGCGAAACGGAAGAAAGTCGTGATTCCGAGGCATCCGAATCGACCTCCGATACCTCGCTGAGCGTCGAGCAGATGCGCGACAAGTACGACATTCCGGATTTCACAGGTGACGGTCTGCTGGAGGTCAAGGTCGGTGACGACAAGACCGTGGGCGAGAAAGCCGCCGAGGATTTCATCAACGGTATCCGCGACGACGTGAAGAGTGGAAAACTCGCCGAGGATTCGGATGAAGCGAAACTGGTCGATCTGATCGACGCTCAGGGCGCCACCGAAAACGGCTACGATCTCTACGGCTACGTCGAGCTGATGGAGTCTGGCGGCTCGACCTACCGTCAAACCCAGACGGACCCGACGCACCTTACGGGCGATGACGCCAAGGCGATCATCGACGAAGACGAGTTGGCCAAACAGATTTCCGGCCTGATGCAGAAGGAAGGTATCAGCAAGCGTTACGACGATGCCCTGCAAGGCGCGATCGAGAGCATCCCCGAGGATACCAGGACGGATATCGCCGACAGGGTGGACAAGGCGCTATTCGAGCCCGACAGCAAGGACCCCAATCTGGACTTCGAGGATTACGTCATCGCCATGAAGGAGAAGGCGGACGCGACGGATGACGAGGCGCTGTCGGACGAGATCCAGAAAGAGGTCGACAACTATTTCGAAGCGTTGCAGGCGCTGGAGCCGGACAGCTACGTCGATCGTAAACAGACCTTCGATCAGAACATGATGACGCACCAGCTGGACTCCTATATGGAGAATCCCGACTCGGTGGATGCCGAAAATGCCAGCATTGGCCTGCGGGACACGATCGATATCGTGCAGGCCGGGGTCAACAGTACGCTTCAGAGCCTCGACAAGTCCGACAAGTCCTACAACGCCTATCAGACCCTGAACAAGGATCTGGAGTCCTTCAAGCAGTCTCTGCCCAGCCTGTCGCCGGAGGGCCACAAGCAACTGGCCAAGGCGCTGCAGCTGGCGACCGAGGTCACCAATCGTCCTGGCATCAGTCAGAATGAGAAGAACAAGCTGTTCCAGTCGGTCATCAACGATAACCTGAAATCGCTGCCCGCAGCGGAGAGAGGTACCTTCAAGAAACTGCTCGACTCGGCGAGTTCCACCGGCACCTTGGGCGCGATGAGTGGCACGATGAGCCTGATCAGCGGTGGTATGCAGATTTCCAACGGCGGTTGGGACGACATGTCCACCGACGAGCGCGTCGCCGCGGTCAGGGATCTGGTCGGTGCGCTGAGTTTCGGCAACGATTTCGCCCGATTCGGTTCGAACCTCATCGAGCAACTATCGGGCAAGATCGATGTGCCCGGCGTCGAGGGTGGCGTTCCCCGAGCGCAGGCGACCTCCTGGCTGGGGCTGCTGGGCGACAACTTCCCGGATATCTGGAGAACCGGAGCCGACGTCAAGGCCGACCTGTTCTCCGAGGCGATCAGTACCCGAGTCAACAAGGCCTCCGAGAATCTGGGCAATCAGGGGATCCCGCTGGATGATCTCGACGAGAACGGGCGCAAGAATTTCGAGAAGCTGGCGGAAAACCTGGGCAATCAGATGATCGACACGGGGTCTCGCACCTCGGGCGGGGATATCGCCAAGAATGCCGGGCGTTCGTTCCTTCGCTTCATGGGGGGCGCCGGACTGGATATCACCGGTGGCGTCATGGACCTCGTCAGCGGCGTCAAGAAGCTCAAGGATGCCGACACCGCGCTGGAAAGGGCAGGGGCCGGCCTTCAGATCGGGCTCGGTGCTTCCGGCACCGGCATGGCGATCGCCAATACGGTGTCGATGTTCGCGCCCAGCGGCAGCAATCTGGCTGCCAATATCGGCGGAATCGGCACTCGCGTGATGAGCGGGATCTTCATGGGAGCCCGCGTGGCTGGCCCGGTACTGGGTGTCGTCGGCACCATTTTCGGTATCGCCGGGACGCTGATCGCCGAGGCGATCAACCACAAGAAGCTGCAGAAGCTGACCGACTCCCAGGGCGAGTTCTTCAAGGATCTCTCCGAGTACGGCGTGACCGAGGAGGACTGGGGCGACAAGCTCGAGTTCGCCCGCTACGAGTCCTACATGTATGGCGGGCGCGACTCGCCCGACGATCAGTCGATCTTCGAGTACCAGGCCGACGAATGGGAACACTTCCAGAACACCGAGGGCGAGAAAGGCAGCTCGTTGCCGCGCCTGGCGCCTCATCTACACAAGGACGGCGACCCGGACGAGAAAAATCTCTGGGAAAAACATCTGGATGGCGGCACCACGCGACAGAACGGCAAGGACAGCTACTACAAAACCGATGACTGGCGTCCCTGGGGCGATACGGACACGGAAATACTGGACCCTGCGGACGAATCCGGTCTGCCCCGATATGGTGATAGTGGCGGCGCGGGCACCTTCAGCGACTTCAGAGAGGATATCGACCGGGTCGATATCGGTTCCATCGAGCTCGTCGATGATGGCCGCGTCGTGTTCGTGAAAGATGGCGTCAGGCAGATCATCGACCCCGAGGCCGGCGACAGTCACTCGGACAAGGAGACTCGCACCGAGATCATCGACTACCTCAAGGGGCTCTACGATCTCGCGCATCCAGACGGGGAGAGAAGCCAGCAGCGTATCGACGAGATGGATAGCGTATTCGCCCAGACCGATCGCTACAACGATGTCGATGCCATCGGCAATTACGTCAAGGCGGAAGACCCTGCCGCCTGGGACGAAAAGCCTGATGTCGTCAATATCTTCGGCGACAAGGGGAGCCCGGGTAATTTCGGAGACTTCAAGGAGGACATGGACAAGGTCGATGTGGCCTCCATCCGGGTGTTCGACGATGGCCAGGTCTACTTCAAGAAGTCGGGAACCTGGTACGTGCTCACACCGAACGCCAACAGCAAGATCGACGGCGAGTTCGACAAGTTCACCGGCTACCTCAAGGAGCTTTACGACATCACCCACGATGATGGTGTGCTGAACAAGCGTCTCGCGGCGCAGATCGACGAGCTGTTCGGAAGTACCGACGATTACAACGATCTCGACGATCTCAAGAAGTTTCTTGATATCGCCTGAGCCTAATGGCGAGCTGGTCCCCCATTGAATCGTCACGACCTGGATCACAACCACCACGAACCCCGGCCACATGGCTGGGGTTCGTCGTTCGGGCTGGCACGATCGTCGCTGAACGCTACCAGATCACCACCCGCTTTTCTGGCGGTAGGTAGAGATCGTCGCCGGGCGTGACATCGAAGGCGTCGTACCACGCATCCATGTTGCGCACGATGCCGTTGACGCGGAACTGCGACGGCGAGTGGGGGTCGCCCTGCACCCGGTTGATCATCTCCTCTTCGCGCATCAGGCGGCGCCAGACCTGGCCCCAGGCCAGGAAGAAGCGCTGGTCACCGGTGAAGCCGTCGATGACCGGCGCGGGGTTGCCATCGAGCGAGCGGTGATAGGCGCCCAGGGCAATGTTGAGTCCGCCGAGATCGCCGATGTTCTCGCCCATCGTCAACTGCGGGTCGAGCGGGTAGCCCGGCACCGGTTCGTACTGGGCGTACTGCTGCCCGAGGCGTTTGGCCAGTTCGTCGAAATGCTCGGCGTCGGTCGGTGTCCACCAGTCGGTCAGCATGCCGGTACCGTCCGACTTGCGGCCCTGATCGTCGAAACCATGGCTCATCTCGTGACCGATCACCGCGCCGATGCCACCGTAGTTGACCGCCGGATCGGCGTTCGGATCGAAGAAGGGCGGCTGCAGGATCGCCGCCGGAAAGACGATCTCGTTGCGTGATGGCGAATAGTAGGCATTGACGGTCTGCGGGTTCATGAACCATTCGTCCCGGTCTACCGGACCACCGAGCTTGGCCAGATCATCCTGCCAGTGCCACTGGCGCGCGGCTCCGATATCGCCGTAAAGATCGTTTGAACTGATGTCCATCCCTGCATAGGTTTCCCATTCATCGGGATAGGCGATCTTGGCGGTGAAGGCGTCGAGCTTGTCCAGCGCTCGCTGGCGGGTCTGGTCGGTCATCCAGCTCACCTGGTGTTGCAGACGGTCGCGGTAAGCGTCCTCGAGATTGGCGACCAGCGTCTCCATCTCGCTCTTGGCCCGGGGCGGGAAATGCAGCATCACGTAGAGCTTGCCGACGGCCTGGCCCAGAAAATCATTGATCAGCGATACGCCGCGTTTCCAGCGCTCGCGCTGCTCCGGCTGGCCGGACAGATGCCTGCCGTGGAAATCGAAGTGCGCCTGACTGAAATCGCTCGAAAGGTACGGGCTCTTGGCATCCAGCAGGCGGAACATCGAGTAGGTCTTGAGCGTCGAGAGCGGCGTTGTGTCATAAAGCCGTGCCAGGTCGCGAATGGCGGTGTTTTCCGTCAGCACGATCTTATCCTGCCCGGAAAGACCGCTGGCCGCGAGCCAGCCCTGCCACGGGAAGCCGGCGGCGTATTCGCCAATCTGATCCTGTCGTAGCGGGTTGTAGGTCAGATCGCGATCCCGCTGTTTGGCCGGTGCCCACTCGACCCTCGCCATGGCAGTTTCCAGCTCGAGGATTCGCTGTGCGCTCTGTCGGGGATGAGGCTGCCCCGCCAATGTGAGGAGCCTGTCGATGTAGCCGAGGTAGGCCTGGCGAATCGCGTCGAACCGCGGATCTTCGCCAAGGTAATAGTCCCGGGTGGGCAGGATCAGCGGTATCTGCGACAGGTAGACGGCGTAGCGATCCGGCGCCTTGACGTCGATATCGATCTCTGGCGTCACGATAGCCGGCACGCCGAGGCGACTGTCGGCGCTGAACCGGGCCAGATCCCCCTTGCTCCCGATCGCCGCCAGGCGCTCCAGGTCCGGTATCAGCGGCGTGAGGCCCTTGGCCTCGATAGCGCCCTCGTCCATCCAGGCGTGGTAGAGATCGCCCAACCGCTGCTGGGGCGAGTTCGGCGGCGTGTTGGCGCCATCGAGCTGGCGGAGAATGTCGCGCACCTGCTGTTCGGCGCGGTCGGCCAGCACGGTAAAGGCGCCGTAGTTGCTGCGGTCGGCCGGAATTGGGGTGCGTGCCAGCCAGCCGCCGTTGACGTAGTGGTAGAAGTCGTCGCCGGGGTCGATGGCAGTGTCTCTGGCTCCCAGATCGACACCCCAGGGCCCCAGCATGGCAGAAGAGGGCGCCGTGGCAGAGGCGCTGGCAGCGGCGGGCGCGGAGGGCGAAGCGCTCTCTGGGGCATCGGCAAGCGCGCTCGAGCTGGCGGTACCGGTAATCATCAGGAGCAAGAGGGCGCGGCGGATCGCCGCCGTTAGCTTGAAGTGTCTGTCAGTCATAACGTCTCGGTAGTTCGGATGAAAAAAAGCCGCTGCACGAGTCAGCGGCAATCGATCGTTAAGGAACGCGATGCCCGTCAGAAAGCGTAATTGAAACGGGCGTAGACAGTGCGACCCAGTGCATCGGCGTAGCGGGCATCGTAACCGAGCTGGCCGACCTCCGGCTGGTTGGAGAACGGGGGATCGCGGTCGAACATGTTACGTACGCCGAGGGTGACCGTCGGGCCGGCCGTGAACGCGTACGAACCCAGTGCGTCCCAAGTGGTGTAGGAACCGACTTTACTGTGAGTAGAGGTGTCGTAGTCGTCATAACCCGTCATGTAGTGATTGATGACACCGGCACCCCAATGGCCCTTGTTCCAGTTGACGGAAAGTTTGTGTTTCCAGCGGAAGACAGTGCCATAACCCGAGCGGTAATGGCCGACGCGACTGACATAGCTGCCATCCGGCGTTTCCTGGAAGTCATAGCGGTCGACGTACGTGCCGGTATAGCCCACGGAAAAGAAGCCGTAGTCTGTCGGGAGGCGGTAATTTGCCGACACGTCGACACCGTTTGTCTTGGTCGTGCCAAGGTTTTGATAGCGAACCGGTATATAGTTGATCGGTCCATTTTCTCCGTCACGCACGATAGTGCCTGGCTCGTTGGCGATAACGTAATCCGAGGTCGGAAGATCGATCTCGTTCTCGATCTCGATCCACCAGAAATCCAGCCCTGCTGAAAAGCTCTGGAATGGCTGATAGACGAAGCCGAGCGTCCAGTTCTTGGCCTCTTCCGGTTTCAGATCCTCGTTACCTCCCTGCTCTTCCAGGAACTGGGTGTTACAGTCGCGACTGCCAACGCCGCCGTTGGCTGGCGAGCCACCGGGGCAAAGGAGCGGGTCATTTAGGCCGCCTGGCGAGAAGGTTTGCGCTGCGGGATCGTAGAGTTCGTAGAGCGAGGGGGCGCGGAAGCCTTCGCTATAGGCACCACGAACCAGCAGTTGTTGAAATGGTTGCCAGCGGAAGGAGATCTTGGGGTTGGTGGTGTCGCCGACGTCGCTATAGTCGTCGTATCGTACCGCGGCCGTGACTTCGAGGCCGTCGATAATCGGTACGTTCAGTTCACTGTAGATGCCTTTGACATCACGACTTTCGTTGACCGAGGCATCCGGCGACAGCCCGCCGCTGGTAGCGCGGGAGGCTACGTCGGGATCGGTTTCTAGCTTCAGCCGTTCGTGACGGTAGTCGGCGCCGACGGCAATCGCCGAGGAGCCTGCACCAAACCAGTCGCCGATTTCACGACTGAGTTTGCCGTCCCAGGCATAGACGTCGTTCTGCGCGCTCCATACGAGCCCGCTGGCCTCGGCATCCGCCAGCGCTTGTTGGCCAGCTGCGGTCAGCGGGTCGGTGGAGAACGGATCGATCAATCCGTTGTTGAAAGCGTCTTGCAGATCGTCGTCATCGAGATAGCCGCTGCGATAGTTCAGGTCGGTAGTGCTCTGGTTCCAGGAGACGGCACTGTCGTAGTTGAAACCGGAGAAATCGCCGGTGAAATCCAGCACCAGACGCTGGGCGTCGATGGTGTTGTCAGTCACACGGGGCCCTGCAGGGATACCGCGCCAGCGCACATCGATCGGCTGGGTCGGATCGAGCGCCGGATCGTTCGGATAGAAGGGTGTACCTGGCTGCATCACTGGACCACCGGAAGTGGGCGACGGCGCGCTCAATGAGGTGTTCTTGTTGCGTGACCACAGATAGGAAAGAGATGCCGTGTGATTCTCCGCCAGCTTGGCTGCTGCTCGCGTATAGAGAGATGTGTTCTCGGTTTCCTGCTGTATTTGCCCGTACCGACCGTAATCATAGGTACAAGTGTCGCCACCGGTATCGACCAATCCCTCTCCGCCACACCCTTCTCCCGCAATCGGATTACCTGCTACGCCGCCTTGATAGTAATTGCCTGGATAGGCAAAGGATGAAGTGCCGTTGATACCGCTTGAGGGATCGTAAATCTGCCGAATATTGCCACGGTCGGTGTAGTCGACGGCATCCTGCTTGCGGTATCGCATTGACCCCATGAAGTTGAAGCCATCTTTCTCGAGATCGCCGTTACCCCAGGTGGCGCTGATGTCGCCGCTATCGCCGCCGCCACTGTGGGTGGGCGCGTCGTAACCTAACTCAACATTACCGCCAGTAAGATTTTTCTTGGTGATGAAGTTGATGACCCCGCCGATGGCGTCGGTGCCGTAGATGGCGGAGGCGCCGTCACGCAGGACCTCGACGCGTTCGATGGCGCCGAACGGGATCGAGTTGAGGTCGACGGCGCTGCCGTCCAGCGAGTTATTGGCCAGTCGGCGACCATTCAGCAGTACCAATGTCTTGTCCGTGCCGATGCCACGTAGGTTGGCAAAACTGGCACCGCCGGTAATGGCTGTGCCTGTGCCAAAACCGGGCCCGTAGCTGGTGTCGTTGGCGGAAATCTGCGAGAGCAGTTGGGCGGTCGAGGTGATGCCCTGCTGTCGCATCTCCTCGGCTTCGATGATGGTGACCGGGACGGCAGTTTCGGCGTCCGTCCGGGCAATTGCCGAGCCGGTCACCTGCATACGGCCGAGATCCTGCGTCGGTGCCGTTGCGGGCGCCGCGACGGCCGCGGCAGCCGCAGCGGGTGCCGCTTCGGCGGGAGCGGCCGGTGCCGGCTCGGCAATCTCGTCGGATGCACCGGCCGGCGGGGCGACGTAATCGTCGTCACTGTTCTGCGCCATGGCCAGTGGTGCCGCTGCCAGGATCAGACAGGTCGACGCCAGCAGGGATGACTTGCGCCATACGCCGGGATTCAGGATCGAGCGTCGCCAGCCGAATTTCGGGCAAAACGGGTCCGTGGGATGCTTGGCATCCCAAATTTTTGGGGTGGTCATTGTCGGGGTGTTCCTTGAATAGCAGTTGTTGGTATTCGAAATTCAATAGCTATTATTTGGATGCTCTAGATTGTTGTTATGAGTGGTGCTTTTTCTCCTTTCAGGATGAGAGTGAACCCGCTGCTAGCTGAGAGCGACGGCTATTCCGGAAAGCCTAGGGCTGCGTGAGCACGGCCACTTTCTGAATGCCGGAGCGTTCCAACGCTGCCATGGCCTTGGCAACCGTGCCGTACTCCACCCCTTCATCCGCCTGAAGCTGTACGGCTTGGTCGGGGTTGTCCTCGTGAGCCTGGACCAGCGCCTGCTCCAGGTCTTCGAAGCTGTACTCCTTTTTGCCAATAAAATAAGCACCATCGGCATCGACGCTCACGACCATTGGCTCCTTGGTTTCGGGAGGCGCGACGGCCCCCGTCTTGGGCAAATTGACGTGGACGGCATTGGTCATGAGCGGTGCGGTGACGATGAAGACCACCAGTAGCACCAGCATCACATCGACCAGCGGCGTGACGTTCATCTCGCTGAGCACTTCGTCATCGTCGTGACTGGAAAAAGCCATGTCTCGTTACCTTCTTATTTGCAGGTTGAGGGAGAACTCGTACGTCGGGGTCAACCCATTGCCGGTGCAGGCGATGGTACTTCCGGTGCGACAGGTCTGGGGGCATGGCTTTGAAAGGCATGCTGTTGGGCCAGGCTGTAGAAATCGTGAGCGAAGTCATCCATCAGCGAGACGTTGAGTTTCAGGCGCCGCGTAAAGTAGTTGTAAACCAGCACGGCTGGCACGGCGGCAGCGATACCCACCCCTGTCGCGATCAGTGCATGTCCGATGGGGCCGGCCACGGTATCCAGGCCCGCCTCGCCGGTTTCGCCGATGGTAATCAATGCCTCCATGATGCCCCACACCGTGCCGAACAGACCGATGAACGGCGAGGTACTGCCGATACTGGCGAGGATCGCCAGGCCGCCTTCCAGAGAGCGCCTTTCACGTTGGATCTGCTGTCTCAGCGTACGTTCGAGGCGATCGGAGCGATTGATCTTCTGGGCCAGATCCTGATTTCTGGGCGCGATGTCTCGTCCCGTAATGACATCGAATCCGGCTCGCGCGATCGATGCCATGGTGCCGGGGCGTTTTTCGCTGATGGATTCGCCTTCTTCCATACTCTTGGCCTCCCAGAAAGCCTTCTGGAAGCGTTTGTTCTCGACTCGGTTCCTGGCGAATTGAAGGCCCTTGATCAGCAGAATGGCCCAGGTCGCGATGGAGAATACGATCAGCGTCCACAGCACGCCGGGGACGATCATGGCGGTAATATCGTTGGATTCCATCATGGTGTTTTCCTTGCTGAAGATGTTGCATCGTTGTTGTTTGTCAGTTGGGAAGCTGAAACGCGATTGTCTGCAGCGCCCAGCCCTTGATCGGCGTATCGCCACGTCTTGCCGGCTTGAACGTCCACCCACGAACCGTCTCGACGGCGGCTTCATCCAGTTCTCGATGCCCACTGGACTGAATGACCTGTACCTGACCCGCCGTGCCATCAGGCATGACCAGGATCTTCAACTGCACATTGCCTTCGTATCCGCGGCGCAGTGCCAGCGAAGGATAGCGGGGCGGCGGGTTGCCGAGACTCTGCATGCCGGATACTGCGGGCGTGACCTCGTTGCTCGACGATGCGCTGGCACTCTGCGCCGGCTTAGAAGGCTGGCTCGGTGTCGGTGCAGGCTTCTGCGGAGCCGGCGTGGGTGCTGGCTTCGGTTGCGGCTCGGGCTGAGGTTGTGGCTCAGGCTCAGGCTGCGGTTCCGGTTCCGGTTCCGGTTCCGGTTCCGGTTCCGGTTCCGGTTCGGGCTCGGGCTCGGGTTGTGGCTCAGGCTCTGGTTGAGGTTCCGGCTCTGGTTCGGGATCCACTTCCTCTTCGGCCGGTGTGACGGCGACATCATCCACGACCGGTGCTTCCTGAACGGGCGGCGGTTCGACCGGGGGAGGCGGTGGCGGGGGCGGTGGTTGCGGCGGAGGTGCGCTGGTCAGCGAGACCGTGACTTCCGAGGCCTGGGATGCCTGATTGGGCAGAACTTCGGCCGCAACCATGGGTTGACGATTCAACGACCACCATATCAATCCGTGAATCAGCGCCGATATCGCTATCAGGACCAGCACTTCCGGTCGTGATATCGAACGTCTGTTTTTTTGCGTGAATCCCTGAGCGGGAAGCGCGTGCTCGATCGCGGTCATATTGTCTCGATTGTTCTAGTGACTGCTTGCTTGCGACCTACCAATAGGCGGCCGCTCTCCCTTCTGAGGTTTAGAGCAATTTGTGTGCCAGATTTGGCAGTAATCACGGGTTTTTCGGAGTGAGATTCCGACGTCAGGCAATGAGATGATAAAAAGGGGGGGGGTGAATATTTTATACAAAATGATTTGGCAATATTTAAATTAAAATAAGCGTTTGTTTGTACAGAGTATTTTCATGAAACAGGGGCGATGCGCCAGTCTATGGCGTGCAGGGTTCTTGTGTCGCGGTATCTTAGAATCGTTCGGCGCCATGGCGTTATTGTTGTCTTTGTGTGGCGTTGTTTTGAGTAGCGTACTTGTATTTCAGAATGTCCCGTATCGTGCCAATTTATTGCACTTTGTTTGTGCGTGTTTATAGATTTTGCTCTCGAAAAAAACATACGTTTATTGAATATGTGAATAGAGAATTTGAATGATGATTTTGAGAAGGTGAGAGAGGTTTTATGCATCTCAGAATAGAAAACGCCTTCCGGAAGGAAGGCGTTGGGTGTGGCTCATGGCGAGGCCGTTATTGAAAGCGGCGAGAAAAGAGCGCTGGCCGTCAGCTTTTCTGGTCGAGAATGTCTTCCGCCTCATCGATGAGCTGATTCATGGTTTCGATAAGATTGTCGTAAGGTGCCGGCGTTGCGAGGTCGACGCCGGCATTTTTCAATAATTGATATCCGCTTTGCGCGCCACCCTGGGAAAGCACGTTGAGGTAGCGATCTCTCCATGTTTCGGGGTCCTTTTCCAGTCCTTGGGCAAAAACCTGTGCCGCTGTGATCGAGGTGGCGTATTGGTAGACGTAGAAGTCGTAGTAGAAATGCGGGATGTAAGCCCACTCGGCATAGTCCGTCTCGTCGATGTCGGTAATGCCCTCATCGACGCCGTAGTACTTGCGCAGAATCTTGCCGTACATTGTCGTCAGGCGATCACCGGATAGCTGTTCGCCATTTTCGGCTGCCTGGTGAATGGCCAGTTCGAACTCCGCAAATTGCGCCTGGCGAAAGTAGGTCCCGCGAAGCGCCTCGAGTGCCTGGCCGATATAGAAGAGCTTTTCCTCCGGCGTCTTGGCTTGCTGGATCATGCGATCGACCAGCAGTTGCTCGTTGGTCGTGGACGCGACTTCGGCGGTGAAGATCGAGTAGTCCGACGTCGCGTATGGCTGATTCTCCTCGGTCAGCATGCTATGAAGGCCATGGCCCCACTCGTGAGCGTAGGTCGATACATCGCCGTAACTGCCATTGAAGTTCATCAGCACGTAAGGGTGCACATCGTAGGCCGAGCCGTTCATGTAGGCGCCGGAGCGTTTGCCCTGACTCGGGTAGGCGCTGGTCCAGGGGGAATCGGTGGCACGCTCGAGCAGTTCGGCGTAATGCGGACCCAACGGTGCCGTCGCTTCCCGGGTCAGCTGTCGCGCGTCGGCGAGATCGAAGGTCTTGTCGAGTTCCACCAGCGGTGGATAGATATCGTAGTAGTGCAGTTGATCGACACCGAGAATGCGTTGGCGCAGTTTGAGGTAGCGATGCAGCGTATCCAGATGGGCGTTTGTCGAGTCGACCAACTGTTGATAGACCGCCGTGGGGATATCGTCGCGGGAGACCGCGGCGGCCATCGCGCTGTCGTAGTGACGCAGCTTGGCTTCGGTGACATGCTGCTGCACCTGGGCGTTGAGGAGCGACCCGAAAGTGGAAGTGAACTGCTGCCAGGCCGGCCAATAGGCCTCGAAGACACGTTGGCGTACGTCGCGATCCCTGGATTCTCGCCAATGACTGTAACCGGCGGCATCGAGTCGCACGCGCTTGCCGTCGATGGTGATAGTGGGCCAGTCGATGTCGGAGTTCGCCAGTAGCGAATAAGGTGTCTCGTGGCTCATCACCGGGCCGAGAGCCGCCAGCGCGGTTTCGGTCTGCTCGGAGAGCGTGTGGGGCGCCTCCCGAATCACGTTCTCCAGAAAGCGGCGATGATCCTGGAGTTGCGGGTTGGAGAGCCAGCTCGAGAGTGTGCTTCGGTCCATCGCGATCAGCATCGGACGCAGATAGCCGATGGCGGATTCGAACCGCGCCATCAGTTGCTCGGCGCGTCCCTGTCGCTCCTGCGCCTGACCGTCACGCAGATCCTCATCGGCCTGAAGAGAGGCATAGGCCTGAACGCGATTGGCGGATTTTTCGACCGAGCGGATAGCATCCAGCGCCGTGGCCAGCGCTTCCGGGCTCTCGGTCAGCGTGCGCTGATAGTCGCCGAGGTCGCCGATGCGCTCGTCGACATCTTTCAGCGCCTGCTGCCAGTCGTCGAGGGACGGGTAGAGATCGGTGAGATTCCACTCGCCATTCTCGGCCGAGGGCATTTGTGCTTGCGCCAGCGCGCCCGGTGACGCCATGAACGAAGCGCTCGTCAGTAGAGCGCCGAAAATCAGTGACGCGGCTGTCTTGTTGTCGGTAAATCTTAGGAAAACCACGATGGCCTCTCGAGTCGATTGTTGTTGTTGGTCGATTGTTGTTGGTCGATCGTCATTGTTGCCGTTTCGGCTGTCTCAGGCTGCGGCCTCGGACTCCAGAAATGCCGCCTTGAGCAGTGCTTGAGTGTAGGGTTCTCTCGGATGGGTGAAGATATCCTCCACCGAGCCGTGTTCGATGACCCGCCCCTCCTTCATCACCATCACGTCGTCGGAGAGCGCGCGAACCACCGAGAGATCATGGCTGATGAAGAGATAGGTCAGGCCGTGCTTCTTCTGCAGATCCCGCAGCAGGTCGATGACCCGGACCTGAACCGAGCGGTCGAGGGCCGAGGTCGGTTCGTCGAGCAGCAGCAGCTCGGGCTTCAGAATCAGCGCGCGGGCGATGGCGATTCGCTGACGCTGGCCGCCGGAGAATTCATGCGGGTAGCGGTTGCGCATCGAGGGGTCCAGTGCGACCTCTTCCAGCGCGGCGATGACCTCAACCTCGCGCTGACGCCGATTCAGCGCCGGGTGATGCACCTTGAGGCCTTCACTGATGATCTCGCCCACCGTCAGGCGCGGTGAGAGCGAACCGAAGGGGTCCTGGAATACCACTTGCAGGCGCGACCGCAGCGGCCGCATCCCGGACTTGTCGAGCCCGGAAATATCGGTCCCTTCGAAGCGAATATCGCCCTTGGATTTCAGCAGCCTTAGCAGGGCTCGGCCTAGCGTCGACTTTCCCGAGCCGGACTCGCCGACGATGCCCAGCGTCTCTCCACGCCGAATGGTGAGGTCGATCCCCCGGACGGCTTCGAAGTACTGACTCTTGCCGAACAGACGCTTCTTGAGCGCGAAGCGGACCTTGATGTCGCGCCCGCTCATCAACACCGGCGCATCCGCCGGCGCCGGCTCCTTGCGGCCTCGCGGAATCGCGTCCAGCAGCATGCGGGTATAGTCGTGCTGGGGATTGTCGAATACCTCGAGGGTGCGGCCGCTCTCGACCACCTCGCCATAGCGCATCACCGCGACGTGATCGGCGAAGTGACGAACGATGCTCAAATCATGGGTAATGAACAGGATCGCCATGCCGTACTTGGCCTGCAGCGACTTGAGCAGGTCGAGGATCTGCGCCTGTACGGTGACATCGAGTGCCGTTGTCGGCTCGTCGGCGATCAGCAGCTTGGGCTCGCAGGCGAGCGCCATGGCGATCATCACCCGTTGACGCTGACCGCCGGAGAGCTCGTAGGGATAGCTATCGATGCGTCGTTCCGGCTCGGGAATGCCGACCTGGTTCAATAGCTCCAGGACGCGCTGGCGATTGGCCTTGCCGGTAAGCTGTTTGTGCTTGATCAGCACCTCGCCGATCTGGCGGCCGATGCGATGCAGCGGATTGAGCGAGGTCATCGGCTCCTGGAAGATCATCGAGATATCGTTGCCGCGCACGCGACGCATCCGCTTGGGGGTCACCTCGAGCAGATTTTCGCCATTGAAGCGGATCGCACCGGTGGTTTCGGCGAGCTCGGGAAGCAGACGCATCGCGGCGGTGGAAGTCACCGACTTGCCGGAACCGGATTCGCCGACCAGCGCCATCGTTTCGCCCTCGGCGATGGAGAAACTGACGTCCTTGACTGCGGTCACCGGTCCATTGGGCAGCTGAAACGTCACGCTGAGCTTGTCGATTTCGAGCAGGGATTGAGTCATCGATCAGTCCTTAACGCGTGCGCGGATCGAGGGCGTCGCGCAGCCCATCGCCCAGGAAGTTGAGACAGAACAGCGTCGCCGCGAGGAAGAATGACGGCACCAGCAACATCCACGGTGCGCTCTCCATCATGTCGACGCCTTCGGAGATCAGCACGCCCCAACTGGTCAACGGCTCCTGCACGCCGAGTCCCAGGAACGACAGGAAGCTTTCGAGCAGAATCACCTTGGGCACGGTCAGGGTGACGTAGATGATCACCGGTCCGATGGCGTTGGGGATCAGGTGGCGGGTGACGATCTTGGTATCGCGAACGCCGAGCGCATGGGCGGCCTCGATGAACTCGCGACGTTTCAGCGCCAGGGTCTGGCCGCGCACGATGCGGGCCATGTCGAGCCACTCCACCGCACCGATGGCGGCGTAGATCAGGAAGATGTTGCGCCCGAACACCACCATCAGCAGGATCACCAGGAACATGAACGGCAGCGAATACATGATGTCGACGAAACGCATCATGACGTTGTCGACGCGGCCACCCAGATAGCCCGAGATGGCGCCATAGAGCACCCCGATCACTAGGCTGACGAAGGAGGCGACCAGTGCCACCGATAGGGAGACACGCCCGCCGTAGAGCACCCGGGTGAGCAGGTCGCGGCCGTTGGCATCGGTACCCAGGTAGTGGGCGCCCTCAAGCGCAGGGCCGGTGCCGAAGGCATTCCAGTCGACCTCGGCCAGCCCCCACGGCAGCAGCCACGGGCCGACGATGCAGACCACGATGATCGCGATCAGCAGGCCCAGGCTGAGCATGGCAGCGCGGTTCTGGGAGAGCCGCCGCCAGGCGTCGCGGGCCAGGCTTTCACCCATAGGGGCGGCGCCCGCCTCCGGCTCCGGCGCGCGGGGCGGATTGGGGCCGCCCGCGGGCAGCGGAGCACCATGGGATTGTTCGCCGCTGTAGGGCTTGGATTCAGACGTCATTAGCGGCCTCCCCGGTGGCACGAATGAATGGAGTCGAGGCTCGGTCGTTGTTCATGAGGCGGTTATTGTTCATGGGTCAGTCGTCGTAGCGAATTTGGGGATCGAGCGCGGAATAGAGCAGATCGACGATCAGGTTCATCAGCACGATCAAGACGCCGTAGAAGACCACGGTACCCATCACCAGGGTGTAGTCGCGGTTGAGCGCCCCCTGCACGAAGTAGCGGCCGATGCCGGGGATGCCGAAGATCTGCTCTATCACCACCGAACCGGTGATGATTCCGGCGATGGCCGGTCCGAGATAGGACATGACCGGCAGCAGGGCGGGGCGAATGGCGTGGCGCCAGATCACTTCGCCCTCGTTGAGACCCTTGGCCCGCGCGGTACGGATGAAGTGGCTACCCAGTACTTCGATCATGCTGGCGCGCATCATCCGCGCGATGTAGGCGATCTGCTGGATCGACAGCGCCACCACCGGCAGCACCAGGTTGGGCAGGGCGCCGCCGTTCCAGCCGCCCGCCGGCAGCCAGCCCAGCAGGACGCCGAACACCAGCGCGAAGATCGGCGCGATCACGAAGTTGGGGACGGCGATGCCGGTCAGCGCCGTGCCCATGACCACGTAGTCCACGGTCGAATTTCGCCTGATCGCCGCGGCGATCCCCAGCGGTAACCCGATGATCAGTGCCAGCAGGATCGCCAGCCCGCCGATCTCCAGACTCACCGGGAAGCCCTGGGCTATCAGCTCGGTGACGGAGAAGTCCTTGTACTTGAACGACGGCCCGAAATCGCCCTGGAGCAGGTTGCCCATGTAGCGCAGATACTGCATCGGCAGCGGCTCGTCGAGATGGTAGGCCGCCATCAGGTTGGCCTCGATCTCCGGCGGCAGCTGGCGCTCGCCGTCGAACGGCCCGCCCGGTGCCACCCGCATCAGGAAGAACGAGATCGTGATCACGATCAGCAGCGTGGGAATCGCCTGCAGCAGGCGCTTGAGGGTGTAGATCAGCATGTGTTGCGGTCTCTTCTCGGCTTGGCTGCGGTCATGAGTAACCTTCTAGTATGTAGTAGTCGGCATGGTCTCAGGTTCGTCACTCGGCATCTTTGAAGTGCATCCAACGGCTCAGATGATCGTCCATCGGGCTCTCCTTCCAGCCGGAGAGTGACGGCGAGACCAGTGCCGGCCGAATGTAGAAATAGAGCGGCAACATGGCGTAGTCGTCCAGCAGAATGCCCTCCGCGTCGGCCATGAGCCGCGCGCGCTTGTCCAGATCCAGCTCGTTCGAGGCGCGCTCCATCATGGCGTCGTAGTCGGCGTTGCTATAGCCGGAGTGATTGTTGGGCACGCCGGTGCGGAACAGATCCAGAAAGTTGCTGGCGTCGTTGTAGTCAGCGTTCCACGGCGCCATGCCGATCTGGAAGTCGCCCTGGCGCAATTTCGAGTAGTAGACGGCGGCGTCGCTGTTGGTGAGCGTTACCTCGACCCCGAGCGGTTTCCACATCGCGGCCATGGCAACAGGGATGCGCTTGGTGTCCTGGTTGGTGATGTAGTCGATCGTCAGATGCAGGGGGTGATCGGGGCCGTAGCCGGCGTCCTGCATGAGCGCTTTCGCTTCGGCGAGCCGCTCAGCCATCGGCTCCCGGGCAAAGTCGAACTCGGGGCCGTCATAATGGCTGATTGCGGTGGGCACCAGGCTGTAGGCGAGGGGCTGATTGAGTTTGGTGATTTGCGTCGTGATGATGTCACGACGAACGGCAAGGTTGAGCGCCTCGCGAATACGGGGATCATCAAGAACGCTGCCCGGGCGCTGGTTGAACGCGAAATAGAACGTCGCCAGCGTCGGCGTTTCATGCAGCGCTTCGGGCAGATTCTCGCGAGCCCACTCGATGCGATCGGTCGGCACACTGCTGGTCATGTCGACCTCGCCGGCGCGAAAGCGATTGAGGGCGGCGCGACCGTCGTCGATGGGCAGAAACCGGACCTCGTCGAGCGCGACATTGGCGGCGTCATGGAAGTCGGGGTTCTTCACTGCGGCGATGTGGTCGTGGGAGACCCACTCGGTTAGTTCGAACGCGCCGTTGGAAACCATGTGGCCGGGCTTGGTCCAGTCGCTGCCGTACCGCTCGATGGCGGTGCGTGGAACCGGGTAGGTCGATGCGTGGCTCAGCATCTCCAGGAAATAGCCCGCGGGGCGGGCCAGTGTGACGCTCAGCGTGTGGCCGTCGCTGGCCTCGACGCCCAGCGCATCGGCTGGCTGTTCGCCCTGGTTATAGGCACGGGCGTTGAGGATCGGATAGAGCATGTAGGCGTAGGGGGCGGCGAGTTCCGGGCTGAGGATTCGACGCCAGGCATAGACGAAATCCTCGGCGGTCAGCGGCGTTCCGTCCGACCACTTTGCGTCGTCACGCAGGTGAAAGGTGTAGTGCAGCCCGTCGTCGGAGACATCCCAGGATTCGGCGACGCCGAGAATCGACTCGCCTGCCGCGTTGCGTGCCAGCAAGCCTTCGAACAGATCCGAGACGATGGTCGATTCCCACGTCCCCGTCGTCAGTTGAGGATCCAGTGACGAAGGCTCGGCCCCGTTGGCCCGCCTGAGTATCTGTTTCGATCCCTGAATGTCTGCCACGGCCACCGCTGGTGTCAAAACCATGAGGGCACAGCCTAGACCGGCGATGAACTGCTTGATCGTCATACCTGTTTTCCCTTATCCCGCCACTCGCTGCTGGCGGCTTTTGTCATTGTCATTGTGTTTGTCTCTCACCGGGATTCGGCACCGGTCCGGTCACGACATCCTGCTCTGGTTCACTGAAGTGAAAACCAGCGCGACAGATGCCGGTTGAGCGCGTTGTCCTCCCATCCCTCCAGCTTGGGATTGACCAGATTGCGCGAGACGTCGACGTAGATCGGTGCCACCGCGTAGTCGGACAGCGCCTGCTGTTCGGCCTGCTGCAGCAGTTGCTGTCGGGCCGCCAGGTCGGTTTCGCGACTGGCCTTGGTCATCAGCTCGTCGAAGGGCTGGCCCTTGTAGCCACCGTAATTCTTGGGCGAGTCGCTCTGCAGAATGCCGAGGAAGTTGCTGGCGTCGTCGAAGTCGGCGACCCAGCTGCCGCGTCCGACGTCGAAGTTGCCTGCGGCGAGCTCGGCGTAGTGCACGGCGCCTTCGGCATTGATCAGCTGCGTCTCGACGCCCAGCGGCTGCCACATCGCGGCCAGCGCCACGGCGATTCGCTTGTTGGCCTCGGTGGTGGAGTAGCGCAGGGTCAATTCGAGCGGGTGGTCGGCATCGTAGCCGGCCTCATCGAGCAGGCCCTTGGCCTCGGTGACTCGGTCGTCCATCGCCTGATCGAGGCCGGGCATGGTCTGGGCATCGTAATGGCCGACGCCATCGGGCACGAAGCCGCTGGCCGGGGAGACGACGCCGCCCATGATCTTGTCGGCGATGACGTCCCGGCGAATCGCCAGGTTGAGCGCTTTCCTGACACGCTTGTCGGCGGTCGGGTGGCCGTCGCGCTGGTTGAGGGCGAAGTAGTAGTTGGCCAGCTGCGGGGCGAGATGCACGGCGTCGGGCAGGTTCTCCTGCAGCCACTGATATCGATCCGGCGAGAAGTCGCGGACGATGTCGAGGCCGCCGGCGCGGAAGCGCTGCAGGCCGGCGCTGCGATCCTCGACCGGATAGTAGTCGACGCCGTCGAGGGCGACGTCGTCGACGGCATGGAACTCGGCGTTCTTGCGCGCCGCGATGTGATCGTGAGAGGTCCAGCTTGTCGGGGTGAAGGCACCGTTGGTGGCGATATGGTCCATCTGGGTCCAGTCGTCGCCATACTGCTTGACCAGATGCGAGGGCACCGGAGACGCGGCGATGTGCGCCAGCAGCGTCGGGAAGTAGGGCGTTGGCTGGTTCAGGGTGATCTTCAGCGTCTTGGCGTCGATGGCTTCGACGCCGAGTTCTGGGGCGTCCTGCTCGCCCTTGGTGTGCGCTTCGGCGCCGCGAATGGGATAGAACAGGCTGGCGTAGACGGCGCCGTTGGCCGGATCGAACAGACGCTGGAAGGCGAGCACGAAGTCCTTGGCAACCACGGGTTCGCCGTCCGACCAGTTGGCGTCGTCGCGGAGCTTGAAGGTGTAGACGGTGCCATTGTCGCTGATGTCCCAGCTGCTGGCTGCGCCGGGGATGTACTCGCCGCCCGGATTCAACGTCACCAGGCCCTCGAACAGGTCGCCGAGGACGTCGTTCTCCCAGGTGGTACCGCCGATCCGGGCGGTATCCAGTGATGCCGGTTCGCCCTGGATGCCGATATTCAGCGTGGCGGCCCGGGCGGTGTCGACGGACAGGGATGTCGCAAGGCTCACGGCCGCGAGCAGGGGAAGGACGAGCCTGGCGGTTCTTCGATGTGAGCCGTATCTGGGCTGTGTACGCATGATCGAGTCCATCCGTTGTTGAGCGTTTGTTATTGCCGGGGCTGCTGGCGCCTTCGCCGGTTTTGGCGACCCCGTCTCGATCTTAAGTCTTCATGTTCCCGCTGGAACAGTTCCTGCGGGAATCACCGTTTCCTGACCGCCCGGGTCGAGATAGCGACGCACGGCGCAGAGCTCCGTTTCATAGCGACTACCCGAAAGTCGACGGCATTCGATACGCGCATTGTTGGTGGGCGAGTGCAGCATGCGATCCTCGCCGAGGTATAGCGCGACATGATCGACGACCCGCCGGCCCTGGTCGTTGGGCTTCTCGAAAAACAGCAGATCGCCGGAGCGCCGCTCGTCGAGCTCGACCGGCTGACCCGTCTTGACCTGATCGTGGGCGTCGCGAGGCAGCGCGATGTCGATGGCGGCGAACAGGCTATGAACCAGCCCTGAACAGTCGTAGCCGAAGCTCGAGTTGCCGGCCCACAGATAACGCAGTCCATCGAATCGTCGACCCAGCATTTCCAGGGTGGCCGCGGTAGCCGGGAAAGCGTCGCCCGGTAACTGGACGCTGTCGCGTGGCAGCCAACCGCGTCCCAGCGAGGTCTTCACCCACACTCGCGACCCTTCGCGGGTCTTGGCGTTGTCTCCCGGTTCGGCCAGTTTCAGCCGAGTCAGAAAACTCAGTTTCAGCGAGCGTCCCTGGGGTAGACCCTGGAGCCAGGCGATGGGAGCCATCACCACCACCGACTCGGCATCGGCCGGGCAGCCCTCTGCCTCGACGAGCTGCGTCGCCGGAATCCAGCCGGGGTAGCCGCGCTCGTCCAGCGAGGACCGCTGGCTCGGGACCACCACCCGATTCCAGTCGTTGCCCTGGCTGTCCCGCTGGCGTTCGAGCACCTCGACCGGCGTGTCCAGCAGGACCTGCGTGGCGAGCCGCTTCTCCTGGCACAGGGCAAGGCGGGTGTCGTCGTCCAGATCGGCCAGCCACTGCTCCAGCAGCACCGGGTCGGCCAGCGCCGGGGAGTCGATGGCTCTCGGCGCTTCGGGGGATGTCCACAATCCGGCGACGGCAACACCTACGCAACTCACGTCAAGCCTCGCTGAGCGTCATTCACGCGATTACTCCGTGAAGTGAACCCAGCGGGACGGATGATCGTCCTCGACGTTGTCTGCCCAGCCTTCGAGCTTCGGGTTCACCAGATTGCGGGTGACGTAGGTCAGCATGGGAATGAACGCATAGTCGTTCAGGGCCACGTTCTCCGCTTTCTCGAGCAGCTTCTCGCGGGCATCCAGATCCAGGGTCTGAGCCGCCTGGTCCATCAGCTTGTCGTACTCGGGGTTGGAGTAGGCGCCGTAGTTGTTGCCGACACCGGTGTGCAGCAGGGTGAGGAAGTTCTCGGCATCGTCGTAGTCGGCGATCCAGCCGGCCCGGGCGACGTCGAAATCGCCCTGCTGAATGGTCTGGTAGTGGACGGTCGCTTCGGAGTTGATCATCTGCACGTTGACGCCCAGCGGCTTCCACATGGCGGCAACGGCGATGGCGATCTTCTTGTGCTCGTCACTGGTGTTGTAACGCAGGCGTAGATCCAGCGGGTGATCCGGCCCGTATCCGGCTTCCTTCAACAGTTCCTTCGCCTTGGCCATGCGCGCGTTCATGTCGTCACTGCCGAGATCCATCTGCTGGACGTCGTAGTGGCTGGTGCCCGGCGGGACCATGGCAGTCGAGGCCTTGAAGCTGCCGGCCATGATCTGCTCGGAGAGCACGTTGCGACGGACCGCCAGGTTGAGCGCTTCGCGCACGCGCTTGTCGGCGGTGGGGCTGCCCTCGCGGTTGTTGAGCACGTAGTAGTAGGAGCCAAGATATGGGCTCATGTGGGTGGCGTCGGGGAGGTTCTCGGTCAGCCACTGGTAACGGCTGGAGGGATATTCTCGCAGCACGTCCAGCTCGCCGGCGCGGAAGCGCGAGATGCCGGCGTTGCGATCTTCCGTGGTGAAGTAGTTGACGCCGTCCAGGGAGACATCGTCGGCATCGTAGTAGGTCGAGCTCTTCTCGACGCTGATCTTCGACTGCGAGACCCAGTCCACCGGCTTGAACGCCCCGTTGGTGGCGATGTGGTCGAGCTTTACCCAATCCTTGCCGTACTCGTCGACCAGGTGCTTGGGTACCGGGTAGGAGGTGTAGTGGGTCAGCAGTTGCGGGAAATAGGGCGTGGCGTGGTTGAGCGTGACCTTGAGCGTCCTGCCGCCATCGAGAGATTCCGCTCCCAGCGTGTCCGCGGCCTTGTCGCCGGTGTTGATCGCTTCCGCGTTGACGATCGGATAGAGCATGTAGGCGTACTTGGAGGCGTTCTCCGGCGCCAGCAGATGCTGCCAGCCGAACACGAAGTCCTCGGCTGTGACCGGCTCGCCGTCGGACCATTTGGCGCCTTCACGCAGTTGGAAGGTGTAGGTCTTGCCATCGTCGGAGACCTCCCAGTCTGTCGCCATGCCCGGCAGCAGCTCGCCATCCGGCGACTTCTTGAACAGCCCTTCGTAGACGTCCATCAACACCTGGGATTCCCACACGCCGCCGGAAACCTGCGAGGTATCGAAGGAGGCGAGCTCGCCCATGACGCCGATGTTGAGTGTCTCGGCCAACGCCGGCGATGCCATCAGCGAGGTGGCCAGCGCCAAAGCACTGAGCGGAAACAGCGTGCGGGGGAGGGACGTCTTCGACATGGATGGAGCACTCCGGCTTGTTGTTGTGAAACATTTCGTTGTGAAACATTCTTGGTGGAAATCTTTACGGGGCAGCGCCGAGAAGGAGCCGATCCGAATGCGTTCCCGACCTATGGCCGGTATGGCCCGTAGATTCGATGCAGTACCTTCGCGCGAACCTCATGAGCCGTCTAATTCAAATGCTCGATGGCCTGTTTCATTTCACGCATAGAGGACCGCAAAGGCGGCGGATACGCCACCTTTGCCTTGCATTCGATCCCCGTTAGACGTTGGTCTATTCACTCTGGCAGATCGACCCAGCGCGAGGCGTGCATATCCAGCGCGTTGTCTTTCCAGCCTTCGACTTCGGGATCGACGAGGTTGCGCGAGCTATAGGTATAGATCGGGGTCAGCGGATAGTCGGCCAGGGCCAGCGCTTCGGCCTGGGCCATCAGCTTGCTGCGTTTGGCCGGGTCCTGCTCGGCGTCCGACTGGCTGATCAGCCGATTGTAATCGGCATCCTGGTAGCCGCCGTAATTGTTGGTCTCCGCCGACAGCAGCTGCAGGAAATTCTGAGGATCATCGTAGCTGGAGATCCAGGCGGCGCGGGCGACCTGGAAATCGCCCTCCATCAGATCGGCGTAATGGACGTTGGCTTCGGTATTTCTGAGTTCGACGTCGACTCCCAGCGGTTTCCACATGGCTGCCACGGCCACCGCGATCTGGCGATGCTCGTCGCCGCTGTTGAAGCGCAGCGTCAGTTCGAGCGGCTTGTCCGGGCCGTAGCCGGCTTCCTGCATCAGCGACCTGGCCTTGGCCAGTCGGCTGTCCATGTCGTCGTCGAGGCCCGGCTGGGACTGGGCCTCGTAGTCGCTGGTACCCGGGGGAACGAGAGAGGTCGCCGGCTCGACACCGCCTTTCAGCAGCTGCTTGGCGATCACGTCGCGACGAATCGCCAGGCTCAGCGCCTCGCGGACGCGCTTGTCGGCGACCGGGGAGCCGTCGCGAAGGTTGAACACGTAGTAGTAGGTGCCCAGTGACGGGAACAGGTGGGTGGCGTCCGGCAGGTTTTCCGACAGCCGTGGATACTGCGCCGCCGGGTAGTCGCGCAGGATATCGAGCTCGCCGGCGCGGAAGCGCTGGATGCCGGCGTTCTTGTCCTCCAGCGGATAGTAGTCGACGCCGTCCAGGCTGACGTTGTCGGCATCATGGAAGTTCGGGTTCTTGACCGTTTCCAGCTCGGTGTTGGAGACCCATTTCACTGGCTTGAACGCCCCGTTGACCGCGATATGCGACGGATCGCTCCAGTCATCGCCGAACTCGTCGACGACGTGCTTCGGGATCGGGTAGGCGAACGGCAGCACCAGCGTCTTGAGGAAATAGACGGTAGGGGCGTTCAAGGTGATCCTGAGCGTCCTGCCGTCGTCCAGGGACTCGACACCCAGTGAATCGAACGGCTTGTCACCGGCGTTGATCGCCTGAGCGTTGACCACTGGATAAAGGCGATGCGCGTAGTTGGAAGCCGTCTCGGGATCGACCTGATGACGATAGGCGTAGACGAAATCATCGGCGGTCAACGGTTCGCCATCGGACCATTCGAGATCGTCGCGAAGGTGAAAGGTGTAGATCTTGCCGTCAGCGGAAATATCCCAGCTTTCGGCGGCACCGGGGATGATCTGGCCGTCGGCATCGATGGCGATCGGGCCTTCGAAGATATCCCGCAGGACATCCTCTTCCCACACGCCGCCGGTGATCTTGGCCGGGCTCAGCGAGGCGGGATCGCCGGAGATGCCCACCTGTAGCGTGGCGGCCTGAAGCGGCAGGGCGGTCAAGCTGGCGGCAAAACCGATAGCGGTGGCAAGTCGGGTCGGTATCATGGAAGCGCTATCCCTCGAATGATTGTTGAGTCGAACGCGTATCGATGACGCGCGATTTTTCCAACCTTAGCGCATAGCGTCATCCCGNNCGGGATGACGCTATGGCGCCATTTGGCTACAATGAGCGCCCTTTTGGGGCGTTCTCTCGATTCGGTTTCCGGCTCACGCTTTTGTCGGCTCGGGGGAGCGCCCGTGGCTACGTTGGCAGGAACCCCATGCAAGAGATCAACCCGATCAACAACCTCATCAAGGACCTGTCCGAACGGACAGACGTCCTGAGGGGGTATCTTTGACTATGCCGAGAAGAAAGACCGGCTAGAAGAAGTCTCCCGCGAGCTGGAAAACCCGGATGTCTGGAGCGATCCGGACTATGCCCAGAAACTGGGCAAGGAGCGTGCCTCCCTCGAGGCGGTGGTCGAGACGATCGATACGCTCGACAGCGGCCTCACCGACAACCGCGAGCTGCTCGAGCTGGCGGTGATGGAAGAGGACGACGCCACCATCGACGAAGTGCGCAAGGAGCTTGCGTATCTCGAGGGGCAGCTCGACAAGCTGGAATTCCGGCGCATGTTCGCCGGCGAGATGGACGAGAATAACGCCTATCTCGATATCCAGGCCGGCTCCGGCGGCACCGAGGCTCAGGACTGGGCCAACATGCTGCTGCGCATGTATCTGCGCTGGGCCGAGCATCACGGCTTCAAGGCAGAATTGACCGAAGTCTCGGCAGGCGAAGTCGCCGGTATCAAGTCCGCCACGATTCACGTGCAGGGCGAATACGCCTTCGGCTGGCTCAGGACCGAAACCGGTGTCCACCGTCTGGTGCGCAAGAGCCCGTTCGACTCTGGCGGCCGTCGCCACACCTC
The DNA here is from genome assembly GCF_003206035.1 of Salinicola sp. CPA57. NCBI lineage: Bacteria > Pseudomonadati > Pseudomonadota > Gammaproteobacteria > Oceanospirillales > Halomonadaceae > Salinicola > Salinicola sp. CPA57. The sequence goes on along the minus strand of NZ_PZJR01000001.1, from coordinate 463 downwards.
ATTCGCGTCCGTGTTTCTTTCCCCCGAGGTGGACGACAAGTTCGAGGTGGAGATCAATCCGGCCGATCTGCGAACCGATACCTATCGCTCCTCCGGCGCTGGCGGTCAGCACGTCAACACCACCGATTCGGCCGTGCGTATCACCCACGAGCCGACGGGCATCGTAGTGGCGTGCCAGAGCCAGCGTAGCCAGCATGCCAACCGCGACTTCGCCATGAAGCAGTTGAAGGCGAGGCTGTGGGAGCACGAGATGCAGAAGCGTAACGAGGCCAAGCAGCAGGCCGAGGACAGCAAGGCGGATATCGGCTGGGGCAGTCAGATCCGCTCCTACGTGCTCGACGATCAGCGGATCAAGGATTTGCGCACCGGCGTGCAGAGCAGCAATTGCGACAAGGTGCTCGACGGCGATCTGGATCAGTTCATCGAAGCGAGTTTGAAGCAAGGTCTCTAGCTACGAGCTACG